>JBQTHE010000012.1:0-110604 GCA_052390115.1 Pseudonocardiales bacterium
GCCAAGACCACCCAAGGCCGCATCCGAGCACCCAGCTACAAGGCCACCATCAGCATCGACATACTCGCGCCCAACGACCCTTGACAACACGACCCGCTGCCTAACTACACGGCTTTGGGGCTAGGGGTGGGCTAGGGGGAGAGGCGGACGCAGCAGCGGGGTGGGGTGGGGTCCAGGTGGGGGGTGAGTCCGGTGGGGGATAGGGCGTCGAGGAGGCCGGTGAGCAGGCGCAGGTTCATTCCGCATACAAGTTGGGTGTATTCCTGCGCCAGGGTGTGGAAGGGACAGTTGGCGAGGGCGACGTGATCGCCCTCGATGCGCGGTTCGAAGCCGTACTCGTCGAGCACCCGCAGGGCGGTCTTCCGGTTGTCACTGTCGCCGGCGGTGTTGCGCGCGGTGTCGCCGAGCTCCTTGCCCAACTGGTAGGCGCGCTGGTCGAGGATCGCCCGCGGGGAGTCCCCGGAGCGTTCGGCGTGCTCGAGAGCGCTGGACAGCAGCCGCCCGGCCAGGTCGTAGCGGCGCTGGGGCAGGGACACGGCCACCTGATGCCCCGACCGCTGGTACAGCTTGGCGGGGCGTCCGGCGCCGGGGCCGGTGCGGCCGGTGCGGCGCTGGTAGACCACGTCGAGCAGGCCTTCGTCTGCGAGCCGGTCGAGATGAAACGCCGCGGTCGTGCGCGGCAGCTCGAAGGCCGCGGCGACGTCGTCGCGACTCACCGGTGCGGGCTGGCGCACCACGTAGTCGTACAGCGCGCGACGGGTCGGCTCGTCGAGCGCGGCAATCGCGGAGATCTGCGCCTCCCAGGACTCCATTCTATAATCAACTCCTATTGACGAAACTGCTACCACCGTTCTAACGTTAGCAGATCATGGCGCTAGAAGGGTGCCTCGGCTGCGAGGAGGCTGAGATGAGCGAGCTGGTGGTAGTTGGCGTCGACGGCTCCCCGGCCAGCTACACGGCGCTGCGGTGGGCTCTGGGGTACGCCGGCCGCACCGGCGCCCGGGTGCACGCCGTCCGCTGCTGGCTGCCAGTAGTGGCGAGAGGGTGGGAAGCGGCGGTCACCGCCGAGCCGGTGCCACCACCCGCCGAGCAGCAAGCGCGAGCCGAGCGGGAACTCGTAGCTGTCGTCACGGCCGCGCTGGCCCGGATCCCCGAAGGGTCGACGCATGTGGCCGTGCGGCTGCGGGTGGTCCGCGGTCCGGCTGGCTCGGCGCTCGTCGCCGAGGCCGACGGTGCCGCCCTGCTGGTCCTCGGCCACGGCCCGCGGGTCGCTGAACTGCTGCATCGGTCGGTCAGCTGGTACTGCGTGCGACACGCGATGTGCCCAGTGCTGGTCATTCCGCCCGCGATGGCTACCCGCCGGACGCTGACCCCGGCGACCGCGGAGGTAGCCGCATGACCACCGCGCTGGCCGCTCGCGTCGGACCTCACTCTGCTCGTGAGCTACCAGAGGTCGGACTCGCTGCGCTGACAGGACAGGCACAACCTCGCCTGGGGAATGACCTCCAGCACGGCGAGGGGTATGTCCGCGTGGCAGGCGTGGCAGCACCCGTAGTGCCCGGCGACCATGCTTGCCAGCGCCAGCTCGATGTCGGCCATCGCCCGCCGGGCCCCGTCAGCCATCAGGGCGGCCACCTCGCGCCGGGCTCGGCTGGCGTCGGTGTCCGCGACATCGGTGTCCACCGCACTGCCGTCGGTTGCGCGCAGCTCGACGAGCTGGTCGAGCCGGAACGCGCGCTGCTCGAGCAGCATCCGTCGAAGGGTGGGAAGGTGCGGCGCGAGCCGATCCTGGGGATGCCGGTGTCGAACAGTGGGCTGGGTCGGTGTCTGGGCCGCGTGGCTTCGCGGCATGGTGATCTCCATGGTGGGGTGGGGAAGTTGGATGCGGCCATGCGTCGGTCAGCGTCATCGCTTCCGGGCAGGGGTCAGGGTCAGGAGATCGGAACCTCTGGGGGCGACCGCCCCCGCTGCCGGCGCACCAGGCTGGCGGCGGGCAGCCGCCTGCCCCCGCAGCGAGCGAGACACCAGAAGAACAGGACGGCAACCAACAGGACCGCCGGGACGGCTCCGACCGGGACCGGCGCCTGACCGATCGTCCGGACGAGGGACTGCTGGGCGGCCGGCCCGCTGACGACCTGCCCATGATCGGCCATGACACCCGGCGACACATGGCCGCCGATGCCACTGCCCGCAGCGAGCCGCATCGGGCCGCCGAGCATGACGACCAGGCCCAGGACCACCGCGGTGAGGGCCGCCAGCTGCTTGCCGGGCAGGCGGAACATTATGCCTCCCACCGTATGCACGAAACCCGTCCTCAGCCACCTGGATTCCCAGCGGCCGGTGTGCGGCGGCGGGGGTGCTCATACTCTGCGGGTCCGCAGTCAGCCGGTGGATGCGGGCGAAGGACTTGGCGATCACACTGCCGCAACCACTATATCGTGTTACGATATTAAGTGAATGGATGGCTCGGCGTCCAACGCCAAGCCGGAGGCACCGAGGAGGTGTGTCGTGCTCAGTGACCACGGGCGGAAGACACTGCCGGAGGCCGAGCGCTCCTTCCAGATCGAGGATCCGGACCTCGCCCGCGAGGCCGTCGAGCCGCACCTACCGCGCGATCACCACCGGTGGGCCTTCCCCGTCGGGGTGGTCCTCGCGGTAGTGCTCACCGTCCCCGGTCCGAGCACCCTGAAAGAGGCCGAGATCGCCGCCCGGAAGAGGCCGCCAAAGCCGCGAACCCGGCGCAATGCCACCACCTTCCCGGTGAGCGGACCCTCGCCGAGTACGCAAGGAGCAAGCCTGATGACGTCGCCCGACTCGTCGGACCTGGCCCAGGATCGAACCGATGCCGCCACGTGCAGGGAGGCGGCCATTGTGCTCCGTGGGCAGCGACTGACGGCCTTGACCGCCGGGCGCACGAAGGTCGCCTTGGGCCAAATCCTCAACGCGGTGAGCCACGCGCTAGCGGCGGATGGCCGCTCAGTGCCACTAACAGTGCGACGGGCGGCGTTGCGGGTTGCTGATCAGCTTCAACGCTCGCGGTCAGTATCGTCCTCCGGTGGCGTGGCTGCTGACGATGACCACATTGGGCCATCCGACCGACCGAGCGCTCCGCATCGACGAAGCGGCCCTCGGACCACCCGCGGCAGCTCCGTGCCACACACCAGTTCGATCAAGCTGGGTCGCATGGGATGACGACACACACCGGTTGGCAGTTCACTGCACACCTTCTGGACAACGCTTTTCGGCGTTTACTGGCCGGGACGAGCAGTGGCAATATCGGGATTGGATTGAATACCATGACCGACGACAATGCCAGCGACAACGAGGCCCAGCGGGCGGCGGCCGTCTCCGGGCTACCCTCCTACCCGATCGTGGCCTCTGGTTCTGAGCAAGTCTGGGAGAACGAGGGCAGGCGTCTCCCGGAGAGCGGTAAACAACTCCCGTTCGGGTGGTGAGCACAGTGACGGTGAAGGTGGCTCGAATCCATGACCGGGCAACGGAGCACGATGGAAAACGAGTGCTTGTGGACCGCCTGTGGCCACGCGGGTTGACCAAGTCCAGGGCCGAAATCGACGAGTGGTGCAAGCAGGTCGCCCCCTCGACGGCGCTACGCAAGTGGTACAGCCACGATCCGCAGCGGTTCGCTGAGTTCCGGCGCCGCTACCGGGCCGAACTCGCCGCAGGGGAGCACACGACGGCCCTGGCGCACCTGCGCGAGTTGGCGACAGACCCAACGCTGACGCTGCTGACCGCGAGCAAAGACCCGGCCATCAGCCAGGCTGCAGACCTCGCCGAACTGCTCCAGGAACGACCACAGCGATCGAACAGTTGATGGATGTGATTCCGTCCCTCCTCGATCGGCGCCAAGCCGGTGTCGGCGTCGACCGGCAGTTCAGCCGGTATCTGGCCAGTTCCTCCAGGGCGACCCCGCTTTCGCTTGCTCGATGACGATGCGGGTATTCAGTGCGTGAGACGCGCTACCAGGGTCCAGAGCATCGGCGAGCGGTGGCAGCGATTCGCACGATCGGACACGGGACGCTTGGTGCGGAACAGTTCACGGAGCTGGCCCGCGGTGCTGGCGTGGAGACTGTGGTCGATGTACGGCGTTACCCGGGAAGCCGCCGCCAGCCGCATTTCGCACGCGAAGCGATAGCGGCGTGGCTCCCGGCGAACGGGATGGCGTATCGGTGGCTGGCTGCTCTCGGCGGTCGCCGCAAGTCATCGCCCGACTCGGCCAACGCGGGGTGGCGGAACCCACAGTTCCGTGCCTACGCCGACTACATGGCCAGCGACGAGTTCGCAGCCGGTGTCAGCGAACTGAAGGAGCTGGCCGCTGGCTGCTCGGTCGCTGTGATGTGTTCCGAGTCGGTGTGGTGGAGGTGTCATCGTCGCTTGCTCGCCGACCACCTGGTCGTCATCGAGCGGATCCCAGTCGACCACGTCTTCCACGACGGACGCCTGACCTCGCACGAACCGCTCTCTGGTGCTCGGCGCAATGGCTGGCATCTGATCTATCCGCCCAGTTGACCCTGAATCGGCGCCTCCGCCCGGTGCGGCGACATCTGTCGGTAGACAGTGACCGGACTGTGCGCTTCACGTGTTGATGTGTCGGCTGGTCACGGAGGGGAGATGTGCCTTTGTTGCGGTGTGCTGTCCCAGGTCGGCGGGGTGAGTGCCGCGTCCATACGCCGCAGCTCGTCGCGGTGCAGGGCGCTCAGGTGCGCCAGGACCTGCTCCCCCTGTGGTGTCAGCAACACCCGCACCGCCCGGCCGTCGCTGGGATGTGCGCCTCGCTCCACGAGCCCCTGCCCCTGCGCCCGATTGACCAGTTCGACCACGCTGTGGTGGCGCAGCTGGAGCCGGTCAGCGAGCTCCCGCACGGTCGCCCAGTCCCGGCCGGGAAACCCCTTCAGCGCCAGCAGCAGCTGATACTGCTGCGGGGTGAGGCCGTTGCCGCGCACCGTCTCCTCGCTGAAGCGCAGATAGCGGCGGATCCCGAAGCGGAACCGAGCCAACGCCTCGAAGTCCTGTTTCGTCAGGGGTTCCGATCCCGCCCCGTCGCCTTCCACCACCACCACCCTATGACACCACGTCTGCTCGGTCTCTCATTTCGCCACAAGCATGTCGTGATACGACATACTTGTGGCCGCGACCGGGCGGCGCACCACGGGTGCCCGCTTCGATCAGATCGGCGTCGCGGCACGTATAACCAATGCCGTGCCGGTGAGGACAAGAGGGGCCGAACGAATCCGGGAACAGCTGGAACCCGCGTTCGGTGAGTAACTTGCGGGCCGTTCCCGCCTTCGGCGCTGGTTCGGAGATAGGCACGCCCGAGCTGATCCAGTCCACGATCGTCCCAAGCGCCGCGCCGCGGTCGAGTTCGTGGAGCTCGATTGTCCATGTGGCCCCTACCGAGCGGCACCACACCGCGGCCAACACCGGTATGCCCCGGCTCATTTGTCGACGACCGCGCGCGCTACCGCTGCTGGCGTTGGAGCGGCGGGAAGCACATCGGTTCGGTGGCCTGGCGAAGCGATCTGCCCGTGCGCACCGTTGTGCTGCCGGCTGTCGGGGACAGGGCGGCTTGTCCGAGCAGGGTCCGCGGGCGGCGCGGCCTCGGGTGGGGTCGCCGCGGCGGTGGTCTCGGGGGGTGTTGCTCGTTCCAGGAAGCGGAGCAGCTCGACGGGGAAGGGCAGCACGAGGGTGGAGTTCTTCTCGGCGGCGACTTCGACGACGGTCTGCAGCAGGCGCAGTTGCAGCGCGGCGGGGTGCACGGCCATCGCTTCGGCGGCTTGGGCCAGCTTCTCCGAGGCCTGCAACTCGCCGTCCGCGGTGATGACGCGGGCCCGGCGCTCGCGCTCGGCTTCGGCCTGGCGCGACATCGACCGCTTCATCGACTCCGGTAATGCGACGTCCTTGATCTCGACGCGGTCGATGTGCACGCCCCAGTCCAGGGCGGGGCTGTCGATCATGAGTTCCAGGCCCTGGTTGAGTCGTTCCCGGTTGGACAGCAGGTCGTCCAGATCGCTCTTGCCGATGATGGAGCGCAATGACGCCTGCGCGACCTGGCCGATGGCGGCGTCGTAGTTCTGCACATCGACGATCACCTTCACCGGGTCGACGACCTTGTAGTAGACGACGGCGTCGACGCGGACGGTGACGTTGTCACGGGTGATGCCTTCCTGGGCAGGGACCGGCATGGTGACGATCTGCATGTTGACCTTGTGCAGGCGGTCGGCGATCGGCACGATCACGGCAAGACCGGGACCGCGAATTGCGGCACGTACTCGACCGAAGCGCAAGACAACGCCCCGCTCGAACTGGGTGATGACACGTACGCTGGCCCCGAGCAACAGCAGGACCACGCCCGCGATCAGTACATAGATTGTGATCATCTCGTCCTCCCGCTTTCCCTCTACGGGCCGGCGAATCCGAACCTCTCGACGATCGACCGGCGCGTCATCTCAATGACCGTTCTCGTCTCCAGCTGCGCGGGCCATCACGTCGCCCGCCGACTGGTGCCATCCAGGTACCGCCACGCCGCCCAGATCAGCCCGGTGACGACAGCGAACGTCAGCGCGCCGCTCAGCGACCCGGCGACCAGCAGGATCAGGCCGAGCGTCGAGCTGATGACGAGCAAGATCGTGTAGGCCCATCGGGGCAGGCCTGGCGAATCGCGGTGCAGGTGCTGCGCGTCGGTGTCGAAGGACTGCGCAAAGCCCGGGTCCTCGAGCATGAACTGGCGTTCGACCTCACGCAGTGTCTTCCGCTCGTGATCACTGAGCACGACACACCTCCTCGGGGTGGCCACTCGGCCTGACACATCTCAGCGTCAGACTGCGATCGACTCTATCGTAACACGATATATATTGATGATGGGCGGTCCCCGTCGGCACCGACCACGACTCCGGTGGCCTGTGCTCAGGATGACCACGGCCGGTCGGGAATGATCCGCACAGAACGGACAAACAGGTGGCCGGGATCTGTTCGGCCCACAAGAGGGTCTGGGATTAGTACGCCTCGTCGATGGCCGCGAGAGTGGTGATCATCGCCAGACGCTTGTCGGGCCGGTCCAGCTGAAGATTGGCCTCCCCCGTCCGCCGCAGCTGGTACCGGACCGTGTTCGGGTGGACCTGAAGGCGGCTGGCCGCAGCCGTGCCCGGCCGCGCCGCGTGCAGCGCCGCACACTCATCGGCTTCCTTGACCGCTCGCGGGCAGCGTCGCGGCATCGGCAGGCCCGCCGATACCGGCCGACAGCTATCCCAAGATCAAGCAGGTGCTGGCGATCCAGCGAAACACCGTACCGAATCCCCGCAGGATGATCACTGCTGAGGTGCTGTGGGCGCACAACCTCTTGCTGGAGAACGACGTCTTCATCGGCACGTTCTATGGTGCCCGGAAGCCGCATACGGCGACGAGGCACGCAAGCGGGCGGGCGCGTTGGCGGCACGTACGCACTTGGCCTACCATATGTCCGAGAAGACGTTGGCCCGGATTTCCTAGCGTGACAAGCCGGACGGTTTGTTCTCGATAGCGCAGTTGCTCATGTGGGAGCCGCAAGATGTACGGCTTGGCGAGTCGGCACTGATTATGATTGCTGACGGCATGGAGATCCCCGGTAATCTGAGAACGTTGATTCGGACGTTGGACGCGGCCGGTGCTGATTGCTTGGTGTTGACGAATCGGAGCAGTGCCTTCATGCGGCTGCTCGACGGCACCGGGGAGTTCACCGCCGAGGTGGTCCCCTCAGCCTATGCACAGTTCTGGTTCTTCGCCGCTCCCGGCCAGTGGACCATCCGCGCCCTACACCAATCTGGCACCGGCGAGGCCTCGTCACCGCCGACGGGCCAGGCCTGTTCTCGGTCGACGTCGCGGTGTCCCGAACGCATTCAGCGGGCTGAGTCAGGGGATGCCGGCGGTAAGGGGCAACGGAGGGGCCTTCGGGCGCGCCAAGGTCTACGCTTGGTTTGAACATTTGGGAGGGGAAAGGGTGCTTCGAAGGTGCGAGAAACCTCTAAGTTGGACGCCAGGGCACGCAGGACGATGGCGCTCCTCTACAGGCGTTTGCTAGAGATCGGTCTATGGCGGCACATTAGATCCGTGGGAGGCGCTCTGACAACAGGGGCTGGCGGCGCCCACTTCACAACCAGAGACAATCGAGCTTTTCTGCAGGACTTGCTGGCCACAGGTCGCTTCTGTCAGGATACACCAGGAGGCGGATTATTGCATCGCGGGCAGATCTCCGTGCGGGAGATCACGAACGGATCCGGTCTTCACCTTTCGCTTGCAGACAACAACCGCATATATGTCCACATCGACAGCGTGTCCCCCGCAGCCGGGGCTACCGCCGAGGGCGCATGCCGCTACGATCGCATGCGAGCTTTATCGCATATGCGCCGAGAGGTGTTTCCTCTGGTCATGCGCTCTCACCACCCCGGCTCGCCGGAGAACAAAAGCCTCCGCCGGGCTCGTCTTGACCTTTATGATGCACAGCGAGCGTGGTGCGAGGCGGTGCAAGCCGGGCGTAAAGAAGAGTCATTGGAAGCAGGAGTAAGGCTAGCTGGCCTTCTTGCAGCACAGCGAGAGAACTCGCGGAAACGAGCCCAGAAGCTTTATCAGCAAGCGATTGACTCGGGACACGAGAATTTTGCACCGGCTGCTGCCTTTGGTATGGGCATCCTGCTCGAAGAGTTAGAGGAAACGTCTCGAGCACAAGAAGCCTACGAGCAAACGATCGCTTCAGGTCACCCAGAGTTTGCCCCGCTCGCCGCATATAACCTCGGGATTCTCTTGGAGAGACTTGAAGACCTGGACCGCTCGAAGGAGGCCTATGAACAATCCATCGCTTTCGGGCATCCGGAGATCACCTCCTGGGCGGCGTTGAAACTCGGCGACATCTTGGCCCGCCAAGGAGAGGACAAGAAGGCTCAGGAAATCTATGAGCTAGTGATCTCGCTACGCCATCCAGAATTCGCCTCCTTGGGCGCGCTCAACCTCGCCCGACTTCAAAGAGATCGGGGAGGAAAGGACAGCGCCAAGGCAGCCTACGAGCGGGCTATTGCTTTGGGGCCCCCCGAGGCAGCTGGGACCGCTGCCGAAGAGCTTGTCGCTCTGCTCGAGGAAGTTGGAGAGCGCGAACAGCTTGATTGAAGGGCCTTGGATCACCGGACGCCGACGATGTTAAGGAGCGAATAAATGAAGACCCTCCAGCAGTTGACCAAGAGAGTCGAGGAGATGGAGGCTCTTGACCGATTCGCGAACCTCGTGCAAAAAGTCGTTTCACGGATCGTTCCGCAGGAATCGGCTCTGAAGGATCTGCTTAGCGGCACCTGGCTAGGTCGCCCGCTGCATCCCGTACTTACTGATGTCGTGATTGGAGCATGGACGAGCGCCTCATTGCTTGACATCCTGGGTGGCAAGAGGGCGGAAAGGGCAGCCGACCAACTGGTCTCCATCGGCAATGTGGCCGCGCTTCCTACCATCGCCGCTGGGCTGTCTGACTGGGCGGAGCTGTGGGGTGGGCAGCAACGCGTGGGGTCCATCCATGCTTTGGGGAACGCCACCGCTCTCTCCTTTCAAACCCTTTCCTTCAAGGCCCGTCGCAGCGGCAAGCGAAAGAGAGCGCGCCTTTTGTCACTCACCTCCATGACCATCGCTGGAGCATCCGCCTACCTAGGTGGCCATCTCTCCTTCGTCAAGGGAGTGGGCGTAAATCAGACAGCGTTCGAGGAGTGGCCGCAGGAGTGGACGCCAGTGATCGCAGAGGAGGGCCTGGCCGAGGACACCCTTACCCCCGCCAGAGCGGATGGCGCGCGCATCATGCTTTACAAAAAAGGCAAAGAACTCTATTCCCTATCGGACCGGTGCTCCCACCGCGGATGCCCGCTTCACCTAGGGCAGGTCAATGACTTGATGGTGGAATGCTCTTGTCATGGAAGCATCTTTCGGCTTTCAGACGGTGGAGTGGTAAGAGGACCCGCCACCGTGCCCGCCCCTTCATACGAGGTGCGGAGTCAAAATGGAAAGGTGGAGGTCCGCCTTACAGTCCGCTGATGATTTGGACGCTCGCCTACATTCGATGGCGTGTTCCCGCAAAGGTGAGCGGGGGCCGACGTCACTAGACGCGGCTGTTACGGGGCAGCGCGTCGTTGCCGGGCCGCTGACCTCACCTCCGCACTCGACACGCACCCACGGAATCCGGTCGTGTCCCGGGCCGATCGGATCAACGGCGTGAAAGCCGGCGAGTTAACAACCGAGTTAACAACTGAGTTAACAACCGAGTTAACAACCTAAGCTGAGCGCCCGAGTCTGCAATCCCACTGGCCGCGGAACACGACAAACCGGCGACGAGCCGCTAGGGATCAAGGTCGATCCGGACTGTGAGCAGGTCAGTGCCCATGGTCTGCACGACAGCGCCGTTGAAGCGCAGGCCGATCTTCCGCAGGCGTTCCCGGGAGTCGTCGTGGGGAAGGGTGTGCGCCGTGCCGGAGCGCCACGTGCCCCGGACCTTCACACGTACGCGCGGGTTGGCTTGGATGTTGCGCACGTAGTTCGCGCGGTTACCGTGCTCGGCGACCAGCCAGAAGGTGTTGCCGTCAAGCCTATGTCCGACCGGGGTCTGTCGGGGTTGGCCGGACTTGCGTCCGATTGTCTCGAGGATCGCGTAGCTCGGCGGCGCGAGCCGCAGGGCGACGGCTGCCGTGACGATCGGGTTGGCCAGGTATTTGCCGAGTGCGGTGGTGAAGCGGCGCTTATCCATCGTGTCGGCCCTACCCGGCCGCCGCGGCGCGGGGCAGCACCGCGAGCTTGGACTCGATGCAGTCGAGAAGTTGGCGGTAGGAGTCGCAGAAGGCGCTGACGCCGGCACGCTCGAGCTGGGCCGCGATCACGGTCAGGTCCAGCCCGGCGTCCGCGGCGTCGGCGAGGGTGCGCTCGACGGTGGTGATGTCGGCGTCGAGGGCACGCTCGGACGGTACCGTGGTCGGCGACGCCCGTAGCGTCCGCTCCGGCATCGTGTTGATCCACCTCCGGGTCGCGCAGGCGCGCGCCATCGACCGGCTCGCACGTAGTCGTTCGACAGCGGGGGACGTTCATAAGGTCGCTCACGCTCGGCGCCGAGCAGCAACATGCGCCCGTCAAAGCCCACCTGGCGCAGCGTCTCAGCGGCCTTCGCTCCCGCCAAGCTCGCTCCCACGATCGCGAATGTCTGGTTACTAGTCATCTCGGACTCCTCTCCGTCAACGCGGACCGCCGGGGAGTTGGGTGTGCTCTTGGCCAGGTTGTGGAAGGGGCAGTTGGCGAGGACGACTTCGTCGCCGTCGCTGCGGGGTTCGAAGCCGTATTCCTGCAGGACCCGTAGTGCGGTCTCCGGGTATCGCGGTCGCCGGCGGTGCTGCGCGCGGTGGCGACCACTCTAACGTTCGCACATCATAGTTATAGAAGGTCCTCGGTGGCGAGGAGGCTGAGCGGGAACTCGCTGAGGCCGTGGCGGCCGCACTTGCCCGCGTACCCAATGGGTCTACGCAGGTTGCGGTGCGACCAGCAAGGCCGCTGACCGGGCCCGTGGCGACCGGCCGACCGGCCGACCGGCCGACCCGTCGCACTCCGCCAAGGCCTTTCTAAAATCTACTTCTGTTGACGAAAAGGGTCCGGTCGGCTAGTGTCTCTAACAAGAGAGATTTTTGTCGTTAGAAGGAGATTCTCATGACCACCGCTGACGTGTCCTCGTCGAGCACCACCCGGCCGGCGGCCCGGTCCGACCCCGCGTACCAGGCCTTCCTGCTGCTACGCACGGTGTTCACCGTGGCGCCAATCCTCTTCGGGCTCGACAAGTTCGCGAACCTGCTCGTGGACTGGCCGACCTACCTGGCCCCGTGGATCAATGACATCGTGCCCGGCACCGCGCAGCAGGCGATGTACGCCGTGGGCGTCATCGAGATCGTGGCCGGGATCGCGGTCGCGATGGCGCCGCGGTTCGGCGCCTGGCTGGTAGCCGCCTGGCTAGCCGGGATCATCGTCAACCTGCTGACCCTCTCCGGCTACTTCGACATCGCACTGCGTGACTTCGGGCTGCTCGTCGGCGCAGTCGCGCTGGCCCGGCTGGCCACCCGCTACCCACCCGGACGGCGTACGTCGTCAACGGCGTGATCGCGCCGTGACCGGTCTGCGTTCCTTGCCCCCACCGCGAAACGCAGGCCCTGGAGGGTTTGGGGCCGCGTCACCGCCCCAAACCCTCCAGCCCAGCTAGCGCGGCGCACTGACCGGCGTCGCCCTGCACGGTCGCAAAGAGGAGCACCATCATGACAGACCGCCTAGCCACTGTGCCATCCGAGAGCAAGCCGTTCCGCACGTCCCGGGCCGGCATCCTGGGGGCCGATGAGCCGGCGGAAAGCTCGGCCCCCGAGGCAGTGCGGCGACCCTTCGGCGCCCTCGACGAGGCCAGCTATCACCTTGACTCGGTCACCGAACCGTGGAGCGTCCACCTGGAAGTCCGCCTCAGCGGCACCGTCGTCGAAGATCGCCTGCGGCAGGCCGTGGGGGTGGCGCTCGCCAGACACCCCCGAGCACGCGCCCGGGCCACCATCGCCGGCCAGCGGCGGGCTGGCTATGAGTGGGAGATCACCCCCGCACCTGATGTCGACCCCCTCGACGTCGTCGTGTGTCCTGACGACGAGGCACTGCTGGCCGCCAGGGCCGATCTGCAGAGCCTCGCAGTGCCGCTGGTGACGTCGCCGCCGCTGCGCATTCGTCTGGCCCGCCATCGCAACGGCGACGTGGTGATGCTCAACCTCCACCACGCCGCCGGTGACGGCATCGCCGCGCTGCGCCTGCTCCGCTCCATCGCCCGGGCCTACGCCGGACGCGCCGACCCGGTGCCCCACACGCAGCCCGAGGAGGCGGAGATCCCGGCGCCGAGCGGCCGGTGGGCCCAGCTCCGGGCATTGGTCGGCGAACTCCGCCACGCCGCCCCCCGTTCAGCACACCTGGTCCCCAGCGGAGGCCAGGACCGCCCCGGCTACCAGCTCCATCACCTCGTCCTCGACACCGCGCAGACCGCAGCGCTGGCCACCAACGCGGATCCGGGAACCACCGTCAACGACCTCCTGCTGGCGGGCCTGCATCTGGCCCTGGACAGCTGGAACTCTGAGCACGACGGCCCTGGCGGCCGACTCAGCGTGCTCATGCCGGTCAACCTGCGGCCCACGTCATCCTGGTACGAGGTGTTCGGCAACGTCACCTTCATGGTGCCCGTCGTCACCCGTCCCGACGACCGCAACGACCCCACCGCCACAGTCGAAACGATCCGCCGTCGGACCCGGTGCATCAAGGACGAACACACTCCCGCCGCCGCCGCAAAGTTCCTCAACGTCCTCCAGCACCTGCCGCTGCCGGCCAAGCGGAGCATTGCCCGCCTCGCCGCTTCCGAGCGGGTGATCCCGACGGCCATCCTGTCCAACCTCGGCCGCCTCGATGAGGACCTGGACTTCGGACCAGAGCTCCACGCCAGCGAGGTGTGGTTCTCCCCACCGACCAGGATGCCCATGGGCCTGGCCATCGGGGCAGTCACCGCAGGAGGCCGGCTACATCTGGTGTTCCGCTACCGGCACCCGCTCTTCGGCCCGGCTGACATCGCCGGCTTCGCCGACCGCTACCTGACAGCGCTCGGTCAGGTCGTCGCTGATGCTCGCGCCGGACCTGCTTCGCTCGTCCAGCCAGTGACCCGGGCAGGTCCCCGATGAAGTCCCATGAGCATCGCGCCGTGGGCGAGGCCGCCACCGCAGGCGCGCTCGTCCAGATTGGCGGCGACTCGGCCGAGGAACGTTGTGTCCTCAGCTACGGCGACGTGGTGGCTTTGAGCGGTGATTTCCTCATCTCCGACGACTTGTTCCGGTTGGCCGCCATCCCCGGCGACCAGGGGACCAAGCTCGGTACCCGGGACGAGATCATCTGCGCGCTCAAGGTGATGGCGGTGGACGGGGCGTTCGTTGACACCCGCTTCGAGCCCGGAGGGGAGTTCAGCCACTTCCGGTTCACCGCGGCTGCGGCGGCTACCGAGGTCGAAAGGCGGGTCCGGGACCGTTTCCTGGCCTTGGCCACCGCCAACGGCGACCACTTCGTCGCTCCCGGCCGACCCGGCACCGCTCACGACCACCAGGGCCCGCAGTCGGGCCGCTTCGACTCAGCGGTCATCGCCTATCGCCGGCTGCACGAGGCGGCCCTCGACGAGGCCTGCCGGCTGGGGCGTTGCCGGGGGGATGAGTCCCGGGCGATGGCGAGGGAGGCGGCCGCCCAGCACTACCTCACGGATGCCTTCGCGTCGGGACACCTGCGGACTCCGGTCACGGCCATCCGCCAGTTCTGGCATCACAGGTACCCGCGGTTCTGGCAGAGCCTGCAACGCAAATGCGCCGCCGACACGGCCTCGGCGCTACGGGAACTCGCCTGGCCGGCGAGGATCCTTCCTGATGGCATCCTTTATGACCGCGCCCTCGCGGCGGTCAGGGCCCGCACGAGGGGGTATCCGCCCATCACCCTCGGCGACCTGTTGGCCCGGGTGTTCCACGACTGGGACAACAACCACGGCCTCACTCTCGAGGGAGGTGGAGTCCTCTTCGGCGACGGCCTCTTCGAACAGGGCGTCGGCAAGGACCTGGCCGTCGCCGCGGTCCGTTCGGGCATCGACGACGTCGAGGTCGCCTACCGGCTTGGAGTGTCGGGCAGCCGGCTGCGCGGTGCGGCGCTCTACCGAGCGGTCCGGTCCGCTACCGGTGCCCCCGACGACACATTCGGGCCCGAGACCCGGATCCCGACCCCGGCGGCCGACAGCCCTCCGCAGAACTGGCGGGCGACCGACGTCGAGGCCTTGTGGAGTTCTCCCATCGTCGGCACCACAGGCACAACCGTGGGCATGGCGGTCGAAGAGACGCTGCGTCTCGGGGCGGAGGTCTCCCGGCGGCTGGATTGCCTGGGGCCAGGCGTCTTCGAGGTACCCCGTCTCCTGAGTCTGCCTGCCTTGCGGCGATGGGCAGCCCGCAATGCCTGCCAGGCCTATCACCACGGCTTCATCCGAGGCCTAGCCCAGGACCCCAAAGCCACCGTGCTCGCGATCGTCGACGACGAGGCAGGTTCGGGCGCTCGGCCGCAGCACCGACCAGCTCAGCGAACAACTATCGATCACCCTGCAGACCAACGACGTCAACACAGGAGCTCACCATGGCTGAACCCCAGCAGACTTTCGTGATCGTCGGCGCCAGCCTGGCCGGCGCCAAGGCAGCTCAGACCCTGCGTGAGGAGGGCTTCACCGGCCGGATCGTGCTCATCGGCGACGAGGCCGAACGGCCATACGAGCGGCCCCCGCTGTCGAAGGGATACCTGCTGGGCAAGCAGGACAAGGCCAGGCTCTACGTCCACGACGGGGGCTGGTACACCGAGAACTCCGTCGATTTGCAGCTGGGCCGCCGGGTAACCAGCCTGGACCGGGCCGAGCATCAGGTAGGGCTGGAAGGTGGCGACCGGCTCGGGTACAGCAAGCTGTTGCTGGCTACCGGCGCGTCCCCGCGCCAGCTGGATCTCCCCGGCGCCGACCTGGACGGCGTGCACTACCTGCGCCAGATCGAGGACTCGGAGCGGCTGCGCGAGGCCATCCACAGCGGGGGCCACGTCGTCGTGGTGGGTGCCGGCTGGATCGGGCTGGAGACCGCGGCCGCAGCCAGGGAGTACGGCTGCGAGGTCACCGTCATCGAGCCGCAACCCACACCGCTGCAGGCCGCCCTTGGCCCCGGGGCAGGCGGTTCCGTGATCGGTGGGTTCTTCGCCCAGGTGCACCGCCAGCACGGCGTCGATGTCCGGCTCGGCACGGCGGTGACCGAGTTCCGCGGAACGGGGCGGGTCACGGCGGTCCTCACCGACGACGGCATCGAGATCCCCACCGACGTCGTCATCGTCGGCGTGGGAGCCCAGCCCAACACCGAACTGGCCGAGCAGGCCGGTCTGGCCGTCGAAAATGGTGTCCTCGTCGACGCCGCGCTGCGCACCGAAGATCCCGATGTCTACGCCACCGGCGACGTCGCCAACGCGGTCAACCCGTCGTATCGCGCGCGGATCCGCGTCGAGCACTGGGCCAACGCGCTGCACGGGGGACCAGCCGCGGCCCGCTCGATGCTCGGCCACCAGGTCAGCTACGACCGTGCGCCGTACTTCTTCACCGACCAGTACGACGTCGGCATGGAGTTCACCGGGTGGTTCCGTCCCGGCGGGTACGACGCGCTCATTACCCGCGGCGATCTCGGCGCGCGGGCCTTTTATGCGTTCTGGCTCGCCGACGACCGGGTGGTGGCCGGGATGCACGTCAACCAGTGGGACGAGGGCATCGCACCCGTGCAGGACCTCATCCGCAGCGGCGTGCCCGTCGACCGCCACCGGCTCGGCGACCCTGCAGTGCCGCTGGCCGACACCGCCAAGAGCTGATGCTGCGGTTTACCGCCGTAGCTTGGTAGCCGTCCGAGGTTCGGCAAGTTGGGAGCCCTCCTGTCGAACTCGGCGACAACAGGGCGGTCGCACGGTGAGGCTGGTTCAGGACGGGCCAGCACGGCTGTCAACGCGGTTGCTGCGCGAACACGCCCCTACCGGAAACTGAGAGCGGCCGGTAGGACACCATTGCTCATACCTGACCTTGGGAGGGCACGGCATGAACCAGCCAGACCTGAAGCCGCGCAGCCGGGACGTCACCGATGGTCTGGAACGTGCCGCTGCCCGTGGCATGCTGCGCGCCGTCGGCATGGGTGACGACGACTTCGCCAAGCCGCAGATCGGGGTTGCGTCCTCCTGGAACGAGATCACCCCGTGCAACCTGTCCCTGGACCGGCTCGCCAAGGCCAGCAAGGAAGGCGTGCACGCCGCCGGGGGTTTCCCGATGGAGTTCGGCACGATCTCGGTGTCCGACGGCATCTCCATGGGACACGTCGGGATGCACTACTCGCTGGTCTCCCGCGAGCTGATCGCCGACTCGGTGGAGACCGTGGTGGAGGCCGAACGGCTCGACGGCACGGTGCTGCTGGCCGGCTGCGACAAGAGCCTGCCCGGGATGCTGATGGCCGCCGCCCGGCTCGACCTGGCCGCGGTGTTCCTCTACGGGGGCACGATCCTGCCCGGCCGGGTCGGCGACCGCGAGGTCACCATTATCGACGCCTTCGAGGCGGTGGGGGCCTGCGCCCGCGGCCTGATCAGCCGGGCCGACGTCGACGCGATCGAGCGCGCGATCTGCCCAGGTGAAGGCGCTTGCGCCGGGATGTACACCGCCAACACGATGGCTTGCGCGGCCGAGGCGCTGGGCATGTCGCTGCCCGGCTCGGCTAGTCCGCCCGCTGTGGACCGGCGCCGTGACGGGTTCGCCCGGGCCAGCGGATCCGCTGTGGTGAACCTCATCGCCCACGGGATCACCGCACGGCAGATCCTCACCCGTCCGGCATTCGAGAACGCGATCGCGGTGGTGATGGCCTTCGGCGGCTCGACCAACGCGGTGCTGCACCTGCTCGCCATCGCCAACGAGGCCGGGGTAGCGCTGCAGCTGGAGGACTTCAACCGGATCGGCGACAAGGTGCCGCACCTGGCCGACGTGAAGCCCTTCGGCACGCATGTGATGGCGGCGGTCGATCAGGTCGGCGGCGTGCCAGTGGTGATGAAGGCACTGCTGGACGCAGGACTGCTGCACGGCGACTGCCTCACCGTCACCGGGCGCACGGTCGCCGAGAACCTCACCGAACTGGCCCCGCCTGACCTGGATGGGAAGATCCTGCACCGCCTCACCGACCCGATGCATCCCACTGGGGGGATCACCATCCTGCGCGGTTCGCTGGCTCCCGAGGGCGCGGTGGTGAAAAGCGCCGGCTTCGATTCGAGCCGCTTCGAGGGGCGAGCTCGGGTGTTTGACGGCGAGCGGGCCGCGATGGACGCCATCGGGGACCTGCAGCCCGGCGACGTGGTGGTGATCCGGTACGAGGGCCCGCAGGGCGGGCCCGGGATGCGCGAGATGCTCGCTGTTACCGGCGCGATCAAGGGCGCCGGGTTGGGCAAGGACGTCCTGCTGCTCACCGACGGACGCTTCTCCGGGGGCACCACCGGCCTGTGCGTCGGGCACGTGGCGCCCGAGGCCACGCACGGCGGGCCGATCGCGCTGGTCCGCGACGGCGACCCGATCGTGCTCGACATGGACCGCCGCGAGCTGAACCTGCAGGTCGACGCCGAGGAGCTGCAGCGCCGCCGGCAGGAGTGGAAGGCCCCTGAGCGCCCGCTGCGCGGCGTGCTGGCCAAATACGCCCGGCTAGTCGGCTCCGCCGCAGAAGGCGCCGTCTGTGGATAACCCGTGAGTGGCGGTGCGAGCGATAACACGCATCGCCACTCACGGGTGGGTACGTCCGGATGGACGTACCCACCCTGGCGGGGGGTTTTCTACCCACCTGGGCTGCCGCACCGCCGGGAGCTCGAGTACCTGTCCCGGCAGGTCAACACCGTCGAAATCAACGGCTCGTTCTACTCGCTGCAGCGGCCGTCCAGCTACCAGGCCTGGGCCGCGGCCACCCCCCAGGACTTCGTGTTCGCCGTCAAGGGCAGCCGGTTCATCACACACATGAAGAAGTTGCGTGACGTCGAGACGCCGCTGGCGAACTTCTTCGCCTCCGGGGTGCTCGCGCTGGGCGCCAAGCTGGGGCCGCTGCTGTGGCAGCTACCACCCAACCTGCCGTTCGACGCCGACCGGCTGGCCACGTTTCTCGCCCTGCTGCCACCCAGCACCGCCGAGGCCGCCACGCTGGCGCAGCACCACGACCAGCGGCTCGAAGACCGGGCCTGGACCAGCACCGGCGCCGACCGCCCACTGCGTCACGCACTGGAGGTGCGCCACCCCAGCTACTGCGACCCGGCGCTGGTCGAGCTGCTCCGCGCGCACAGCGTCGCGCTGGTGGTAGCTGACACCGCAGGCAACTGGCCGTACCTGGAAGACGTCACCGCCGACTTCGTCTACGTCCGGCTGCACGGGGATTCAGAGCTCTATGTCAGCGGCTACACCGGCGAAGCGCTGGACGCCTGGGCCGAGCGGATCCGTAGGTGGCAGGCCGGGGACACCGCCGGCACGGAACACACCATTGCCCCGCCCGCGCCGGTGCGGCCGCGGGAGGTGTTTGTCTACTTCGACAACGATGCGAAGGTGCACGCCCCGGCCGACGCGATCTCGCTGGCCCGGCGGCTGGGCTAGCAGGAGCGCCGCGCGATCTCATCAGCCATAGGCTGGGTAATAGCCCTCCGGGGGGCGCTGCGCTTCGGCGATCAGCAGGGAACCGGGAACATGCTTGACGGCCGTCTCGGTGACCCAGTCTTCCGGCCGGATTGACTTCGGCAGAGCACGCCACTGGGCACGAAGCTCGGGGCGATCCTCGGCTTCCGGAGCGCGGCGGTGTTCGATGCCGCGGTGTTCGATGCCGCGGTGTTCGATGTCACTGCACCGTCCTGCCGATGCCTGTTTCGGGCGTTCGATGACCACCGAAATGCTGACCGTCGCCGAGGCACGGACCCGGCGCGACGTGAACAGCGCGCCGTACCTCATCCGGAACTCCGCCACATCGCCGAGTATGCGGCCAGGGCGCCCGTCAACACCAGAGTTCAGGACCAACCGTCGCAAAGTTCGCTTACGGGACGCAGCTGCGGCCGCAGGATCCGTTTTATCGGATGGGTGCCCGTCGGAGAACCGGCTCCCAGGACGACGATGAGGGTGTGAGCGGGCAACCACGGGTGCGGCCGGACCCAGCGCTGGGACTGCTGGAGATCTACGACGTCGCGCTGCCCCAGGTTCACGGTTACCTGCTGTCCCGCTGCCGGGACCGCACGCTGGCCCAGGATCTCACCGCGGAGACGTTCCTCGCGGCGGTTACCGCCGCGAGGAAGCAGCCAGGCCAACCCGAGCAGCCATCGATCACCACCGGCTGGCTGATCGGGATAGCCCGGCACAAGCTCGCCGACCACTGGCGATGGGCCGAGCGCGAGCAACGCGGTCTGCGGTTGGTACGGACTACCGCCTACCAGACCAACGACCCGTGGGACGTCGAGATCGACACCGTGGTGGCTCACCAGGTGCTCGACGCCCTGGGCCCGCACCACCGGGCCGCGCTCACCCTGCGCTACCTCGACGGTCTACCGGTCGCGCAGGTCGCCGAGCACCTCGGACGCACCGTGCATGCCACCGAGGCTCTGCTGGTCCGTGCCCGCGCCGCGTTCCGCGCGGCCTATGAGGACCCGGAGGGAGTTTGATGACCGATCCGCTGAACGCCCTCCGCGAGCCGATCACGCCGGTCGATCCCGACCCGGCGTTCGCTGCCGAGCTGCGCTCCCGCTTGGAGCGCGCCCTTATCGCCCCGGAAGGAGCACCCATGACCACCACCGTCGAAGCTCCCCAGCACACCCTCGGTTGTTACCTCGCCGTGAATGACGCCCGCAGCGCGCTGGACTTCTACGAGCTGGCCTTCGGCGCCCGGCGCCGCAGTGAGCCGATCGTGATGGAGGACGGCCGGATCGGGCACGCCGAGCTGGCCATCGGTGATTCGGTGCTCATGCTGGCCGACGAGTTCCCCGAGATCGACATGCTCTCCCCGCAAACCCGCGGTGGCGCCAGCCAGTCGCTGTACCTGCGGGTGTCCGAGCCAGACGCGGTGGATGCCACCGCGCGCGACGCCGTCGAGGCGGGCGCCCGGCTGGAGCGGGCTGCCGCCGACTATGACTACGGCCGCAACGCCGTCGTCGTCGACCCCTCCGGGCACCGCTGGATGATCTCGTCGGCACCGGCCGCGATGCCCACTCCCAGACACGGCGACCTCGCCTACCTCACGCACGCTGTCCCGGACACCGAGCGGGCCCGGGCGTTCTACGGCGCTGTGCTGGGCTGGACCTTCAGCCCCGGCAGGGTCGAGGACGGCTGGCAGATCGAGGGCACCTACCCACCGGCCGGGATGCACGGCAGCGCGGACCGGGCCGGGATCGAGCCGGTCTACCAAGTCGACGACCTGTCGGCCGCGCTGGCCGCCGTCCGCCACCACGGCGGCCAGACCGGCGAGCCGCAGCACCGACCCTACGGCCGAATCGCCGCCTGCACCGACAACCAAGGCATTCCCTTCCAACTCCTCCAGCCCTAGCCCGTGCCTAGCCGCGTCTGCATCCAGAACGCGGCTAGGGATGGCGGCCGAGTGAGCGCTCACTCATTGACGGAGTGAGCGCTCACTCCGTATCCTCGAGGGCATGATTGGGGCGCAGCGGAAGAGGGCGCCGGCGATGACGCCGGACGATCGGCGCGCGGCGATCGTGGCCGCCACCCTGCCGATGATCATCGAGCACGGTGCGACCGTGACCTCGGGGCAGATCGCGGCCGCGTCCGGCGTCGCCGAGGGCACGGTGTTCCGCGCCTTCGCCGACAAGCACGAGCTGCTGGCAGCATGCCTCGACGCGGCGTTCGACCCGGCCGACCCGGTGGCGACACTGCGGCAGATCCCGCGGGAGCTGCCGGTGCGGGACCGGCTGCTGCGAGCCACCGCCACCGTCGCGGAGTATTGGGATCGGGCGATCTCCGTCGGGCATGCCGTACGCACCGCCTGCTCCGGGCCACCCAAGCCCGGATCGTCCAGCGCCCCCGGCAACGCGATGCGCGAGCTGATCAGTGCACTCGCCGAGCTCTTGGGCCCGGACGCCACGGCGCTGCGGTTGGGTCCGGAGCGCACCGCGCAGCTGTTCCTGCTCGCGGTGACCAGCGACCGGATGCTGCGACTGCGGATGGGCGGCCTCGGCGCACCCGCCCTGGACACCGAGGAACTGGTGGAGGTCTTCCTGCACGGCGCGCTACGAGGGGAACACCGGTGAGCGAGCTGATGATCGACGCCGCCGAGGTGCGCAAGACTTTCGGTGACGTCACCGCCTTGGACGGGGTGAGCGTGGCCGTCCCGGCCGGCACCGTGCACGGCCTGCTCGGGCACAACGGCGCGGGCAAGACGACCCTGGTCAACGTCCTCACCACACTGCTCGCCCCGACTGGTGGCAGCGCGGCGGTGGCTGGCTTCGACGTGGTGCGCGACGCCGCCGAGGTGCGCCGCCGGATCGGCGTCACCGGCCAGTTCGCCTCGGTGGATGAGGACCTCACCGGCACCCAGAACCTGGTGCTGCTGGGCCGGCTGCTGGGTGCTGGCCGGCGCGAGGCGGGCCGGCGGGCGGCCGAGCTACTCGAACTGTTCGGGCTCGCCGACGCTGCCGACCGGCCCGCCCAGGGTTACTCCGGGGGGATGCGGCGCAAACTCGATCTGGCGAGCAGCCTGGTCGGGCGGCCCGATGTGGTGTTTCTCGACGAGCCCACCACCGGGCTGGACCCGGAGAGCCGGCTGGGCATGTGGGACGTCGTGCGAACCCTGGTCGCCGGCGGCACCACGGTGCTGCTCACCACCCAATACCTCGACGAGGCCGACCGGCTGGCCGACGCCATCACCGTGCTGTCCCAGGGGCAGGTGGTCGCGGCGGGCACCGCGGCCGAGCTCAAGGGCCGCGTTGGCCGGCGAACCGTCAGCGCGACGCTGGCCGTCGCCGCCGACATCGGCCCTGCCCTGGACACCCTGCGGCGGGCCGGGCTGGACCCGCTGCAGTCCGGCCGGACGCTGACTGCCCCGGTCGAGTCGTCCCGCGAGCTGGCCGTCGTGGTGCGCGCGTTGGACGACGCCGGCATCGAGGCCGACGAGCTCGGCCTGCACGAGCCGACGCTGGACGACGTCTACCTCACGCTGACCGGAGCCCGCCCATGACCATGGTCGCCACGCCGCCCAGCACCGTGCGGTCCCGCCCGGCGGGCAGCGGGGTGCTCACTCAGGTGCAGGTGCTCACCGGCCGGGCGCTGCGCCGGCTGCGGGACCCGCGGATGATCGTGCTGAGCCTGCTCCAACCGTTGATCATGCTGACGCTGTTCAGCCAGGTGTTTCGCAGCATCGCGAACTCGCCGGGCTTCCCGCCCGGAGTGACCTACATCGACTACCTGCTGCCGGCAATCCTGGTGACCACGGGCAGCCAGGCGGCGATGTGGTCCGGTTCGGGGCTGGTCACCGACCTGCGCAACGGGGCCTTCGCGCGATTCCGCACCTTGCCCATCTCGATCACGTCGGCGCTGGTCGCGCGCAGCCTGTTCGACCTGGTGCGCAACGCCATCCAGCTGGTCGTGCTCGTGGTGGCCGCTGCTGTGCTCTACGGTTACGCGCCGGCCGGCGGGGTCCGCGGAACCACGCTGGCGTTGCTGATCGGGTTGGCCGTCGGCGCAGGGTTGTCCTGGGTATTCATTGCGCTGGCCAGTTGGGTGCGCAACGTCGAGCTGATGCAGATGGTCGGGTTCGCGGTGATCTTCCCGCTGATGTTCGCGTCCAGCGCGTTTGTGCCCATTTCTGAGCTGCCGCCGTGGATGCAGGTGATCGCTACCGCCAACCCTCTCACCTACGCCATCGACGCCGCCCGAGGATGGGCCCTGGCCGATCCAACCCTCGGCGCCACCGTGAGTGCTCTCCTCGTCGCCACCGCCCTCACCATCGCATCCGCCGCCATCGCCACCCGCGGCGTCCGCCGCCCCTAACCCAGCCGGCCGTTGTAGCCGCGTTCTGGATGCAGAACGCGGTAAAAGGGCCTCGATTCAGCGCGTTCTGCATCCAGAACGCGGCTAAGGGCGGGCGGGGAGCTCGGCGAGGACCTGGTCGGCGAAAGTGGGCCAGGTGGTGCGGGACCAGTCGGCGAAGTCGCGATCGGTGAGGGCGATGCAGGCTGCGCCGGCTGCTGGGTCGACCCACAGGAAGGTGCCGGATTGGCCGAAGTGCCCGAAGGTCTCCGGCGAGTTCCGGCTGCCCGTCCAGTGTGGATTCTTGTGGTCGCGTAGCTCGAAGCCCAGGCCCCAGTCGTTGGGACGTCGCATGCCGAAGCCGGGCAGCAGCCCGTCCAAACCGGGGTAGGCCACCTGGGTCGCCTCGGCCAGGGTCTGCGGGGCGAGCAGCGAGGGCGCCTGCAGCTCGGCGGCGAACCGGGTCAGGTCGGCGCAGGTAGACACCGCGCCGTGCGCGGCGGAGCCCTCCAGCCGGGACGCGGCCATCCCCAACGGCTGAAGCACCCCTTCGACCAGATAATCCGCGAATTCAATGCCAGACGACGCCGACACGGCATCGGCCAGCACGTCGAATCCGGTGTTGGAGTAGATCCTTTTGGTTCCCGGAGCCGCCGCAACCTGGGCAGTGTCGAACGCCAACCCGGACACGTGTGCGAGGAGGTGGCGCACCGTGGACCCGTCCGGTCCGGCTGGCTGGTCGAAGTCCACCGCCCCCTCCTCCACCGCCAGCAGCACCGCGTAGGCGGAAAGCAGCTTGGTCACCGACGCGAGCCGGAACGGTCGGTCCTGCGGACCGTGACTGCCCAGCACCGCACCGGAGGCATCCACTACCGCGACGGCCACCGTGTCGACCGGCCACTGTTGCACGCTGCGCAGGCTGTCCATGAACACCGACGCTACGACAGGCGTGGCAAGATCCGGCTGTGCACTCCGATCGTCTGCTGCTCGGGCCAGGCCCGTCCAACCCCTACCCCGAGGCCGTCGAGGCGTTGACCCGGCCGGTGCTCGGACATCTGGACCCGGAGTTCCTTACCCTGGTGGCAGACACCGCACAACGACTGCGCGCTGTCTTCGGCACCCGCAACCGCCTCACCCTGCCGGTCAGCGGTACCGGGTCGGCGGGAATGGAAGCCTGCCTGGCCAGCCTGCTGGAACCGGGCGAGCTGGCCATCGTCGGGGTGAACGGCTACTTCGGCGAGCGGCTGTGCGAGGTGGCTCGCCGGCTCGGCGCGCAGGTGCAGGCCGTGCACGCCCCCTGGGGACGGGCGCTGGACCCCGAACAGCTCCTCGACGCCCAGCGTCGGGCGCCGCAGGCCCGGCTCGTCGCGGTGGTGCACGCTGAGACCTCCACCGGGGTGCGCAATCAGATCGCCCCGCTGCGCGAGCTGCAGGAAACCGACACGCTGCTGGTCGTCGACACTGTCACCTCGCTGGGCGGGATCCCGGTGGAGGTGGACGCCTGGGGCGTCGACGCCTGCTACTCGGCAACCCAGAAGTGCCTGGGCGCACCGTCGGGGATCGCGCCGGTGACCCTGTCCGACCGGGCAGTGCAGCGGATCCGGGATCGGGACCGGCCGGTCTCTTCGTTCTATCTCGACCTGACCCTGCTGGACGCCTACTACCAGGGCGATCCTCCCCGCTATCACCACACGGCGAGCTCCACCCTGATCTCGGCCGTGCACGGTGGCCTGGGGCGGCTGCTGGAGGAGGGCCTACCGGCGGTGTGGGAACGCCACGCGCGGGTGGGTGAACGGCTCCAGGCGGCGCTGCCCGAGCACGGTTTCACGGTATTCGCCGAGCAAGGTCACCGGTTACCGCAGCTCACCGCAGCCCGGCTGCCCGAAGGCGTGGTCGACGCCAAGACCCGCACCGCCTTGCGGGAAGACCTAGGCATCGAGGTCGGCCCCGGCCTAGGCCCCTTAGCCGGCTCGGGCTGGCGAATCGGCCTCATGGGCCACAACGCCCAAGACCGCCCCGTAATCACCCTCCTCGCCGCCCTCACCTCCCTTCTGGCCTGACGACGCATTCAGCGGGCTCAACGGGGTAAACGAGGTGCCGATAACCCCGCTGAGCCCGCTGAATGCGGGAGGAGGGGTTAGGTGAGCGCGAAGGTGGCGGGGTCGGCGCCGAGGCGGCGGCCGGTGTTGAGATCCGCGATTGCGGCGAGGTCGTCTGGGGAGAGGGCGAAGTTGGGGGTGTTGAAGTTCTCGCGGATCCGGGCTGGGGTGACCGACTTGGGGATCACGATGTTGCCGAGCTGCAGGTGCCAGCGCAGCACCACCTGAGCCGGGGTCACGCCGTGGCGGTCGGCCAGCCGGGTGATGGTGGCGTCGGACAGCACCGCGCCCTGTGCCAGCGGGCTCCACGCCTCGGTGATGATCCCGTGCGCGGCGTGCATCGCGCGCAGCTCCGTCTGCGGGAAGGCCGGGTGCAACTCGACCTGGTTGACGGCCGGCACCGTGCCGGTCTCGGTCAACAGCCGCCGCAGGTGGTCGGCGTTGAAGTTGGACACTCCGATCGCCCGCACCCGACCCTCGGATGCCAGCTTCTCCAGCGCCGTCCAGGTCTCGACATACTTGTCCGCGGCGGGCACCGGCCAGTGGATGAGATAGAGGTCAACCATGTCCAGACCCAGCCGCCGGGCGCTGACGTCGAAGGCGCGCAGCGCCTGGTCGTAGCCGTGGTGGGCGTTCCACAGCTTCGTGGTCACGAACACCTCGGCACGGACCAGCCCGCAGGCCGCGATCGCCCTGCCGACGCCCTCCTCGTTGCCGTATGCCGCCGCGGTGTCGATGCTGCGGTAGCCGGTTTCCAGCGCGAGGGACACCACACGTTCGGTCTCCTCCGGCGGCACCTGGAACACACCGAAGCCGAGCTGGGGGATCTGAACGCCGTTGTGCAACGTCATGACGGGGCTCATACCTGCAACGTACCCGGCCGTAGGCTTGCGCCATGACGCCCGAGGACGAGGAGTTCCTCACTGAGCTGTACCGCAACCTCACCAAGCAGGCCGTGCCACCGACGTCGCCACTGTATGTGGCTCTTGAAGAGCTACCAGGGCAGGTGATGGGTCCCGACGCGGTGAAGCTGCTGGGCCGCACCATCACGATGACGACCCCTGGGGAGGCTTTCTTCCTCACCGGATTGCGCGGTTCGGGCAAGACGGTGCAACTGCTGCGGCTGAAGCAGGAGCTGCAGCGGCGCGGATTCGCGGTGGTCATGTTCAGCGCCGAGGATTACCTGAACATGCACGAGCCACTCAATGTGGTCGATGTGCTGTTCTTCCTGGTGGGCGCGATATCGGATCAAGCCGTCGAATATGACCTCATCGAGCAGGGCGACTCCGCGACGTCGGCGGGGTGGTCGAGGTTGTGGCAGTGGTTGTCGGACCTGCCGAGCCGGGTGGACATGACCGGCGCCGACGTGAGCACCACTCTGCTGACGACCACGGCGACGTTGAAGGCAGAGCTGCGCCGCGATACCGCCTTCGTAGCCCAGTTGCGGGAATTCCTGCGGGGCCGGCTCAGCGAACTGGTCGAGCAGGCCAACCTGATCGTCGGTGACCTGGTGGACGACATGCGCCGGCGCTGGCGCAACGGCGAGTGGAAAGGTCTGGTCGTTATCGTCGATTCACTGGATCACAACCGCGCGGTGGACAGTGAGAAGTTTCAGCAGGTGCGCCGGGCATTGGTGAACCTGTTCGACAAGGACTACGACAACCTCCGGATGACCGGTTGCCGGACCGTTTTCACCTTGCCGATGTACGTGCCGATCTCCGCCGCCAAAGCGGTGCGCCGGGTCACCAACCTGCGGGTCACCGACCGGGACCGCAAGGCCAACGCCGACGGCGTCGCCGCGGCCCGGGAGGTGCTCCTGCGCCGTGCTCCGAATCGCAAGCTCGACCGCCTACTCGACGACGACGCCGTCGATCAGCTGGTGCTGGCCTCAGGCGGGCACCTGCGGATCCTGCTCGGGCTGATGATGGAGGTGGTCACCCAGGCCGAGTCGCTCCCGGTGGACGGCGCCACGGTGACAGCCGCGATCCAGCAGGTACGCAACGGCATGCTGCCCCTGGCTGACGATCAACGCGCCATGCTGCGCCGGGTCGCCGCGTCACACGAGCTGCCGCTGGCGTCCCAGGACGACTGGGACGTCGTCGCTACCCTGCTCGACCAGCACTTCGTCCTCGGCTACCAGAACGGGGAGACCTGGTACGACGTGCACCCGCTGCTGCACGACGAGATCGACAGTGCGCCAGCCGCCGGCTGACGCCGGGTTCCCAGACCCCGAGTTCCTCAGCCCTGAGGGGGAGCGGGCCTGGACCTGGTTGCGCCGCCACCTGGACCGGGCGAACGCCTTCTGGCTTGCCTTCGTGCTCACCGACGACCTGACGGCCCAGCGCGTGCTGCGGGAGCGGGTACGGGCCAACCGCCGGCTGCACGCGCTCCCGCTGGCCGTCCTGGAGCCCGCCACCCCCACAGAGCTCGCGGACCTGCTCGACGACCTGGAAGCGCGCGGTGCCGCACCGCCCGGGTGCACCTGGGTGGCGGCACCCCAGCTGGCCGACGACGAGTGGCTCGCGGCGTGGCGCACGTTGCTGCTCGCGATGAACCACCGGCGTGACGTCTTGCGCGCCCGACTGGGCGGGCTGGTGATAGTGGCTCCACCAGCGGTGAAGGTGGTGGCCCAGCGGGAGAGCCCGGATTTGTGGTCCGTCCGGGACCTACTCGTTGAACTGGCCGCCCGGCCGGTGGTCACACGGCGCGCGGGAGCGCCGCGCAGCGACGTGGAACCGCACCAGCTGGGCGGTTCCAGTTCCCAGGGTCTGAGCTTTGAATCGGGCGATGCGGGGCTGGCCGAGGAGGCTCAGGTGCTGCTGGCCATGCCGGTTGCGGAGCTGGCCGGGCCCGCCCGCGAACGGGTATCCCGCGCGGTACACCGGGCCGCCGAACGGGGCGAGGACCAGCTGGCCGCCGTGCTGCTGCTGGCCCAGTCCGACGGGTACCGCGCCGCGGGCGATCCCGCCGGCGCGCTGCACCTCGTGCAGGAGGGCCTCACCCTGGAGCACGTCGAGTCCCGAACGCGGGAGCGGTTGCTGAACTCCGGCGCGGAGCTGGCCAGCACCCTCTCCGAGCTGGAACTGGCCCGGCGCTATGCGGCCGAGTGGGTGGCAGTGACCGAGCAGCGAGTATCACCAGAGGACCCCGACGCCCTGCGTGACTACTCGTTCAGCCTCCGACGGCTGGGTGACGTCACCCGCGACCTCGGCGACCCGGCCACCGCCGCCACCCAGTACCGGCAAGCCCTCGACATCACCCGCCGCCTCGCCGACCAACTCGACACCCCCCAGGCCCAGCGCGACCTCTCCATCAACCTCAACCGGCTCGGTGACATCGCCCGCGACCTCGGCGACCCGGCCACCGCCGCCACCCAGTACCGGCAAGCCCTCGACATCACCCGCCGCCTCGCCGACCAACTCGACACCCCCCAGGCGCTGCGCGACCTCTCGGTCACCCTCAACAAGCTGGGCGACCTCACACACGACCTCGGCGACCCCTCCGCGGCCAGGCACTACCTGCAAGCCCTCGACATCGCCCGCCGCCTCGCCGACCAGCTCGACACCCCCCAGGCGCTGCGCGACCTCTCGGTCACCCTCAACAAGCTGGGCGACTTCACCCGTGACCTCGGCGACCCGGCCACCGCCGCGGCCCACTACCAGCAAGCCATTGGCATTGCCCAGCGCCTCGCCGACCAACTCGACACCCCCCAGGGGCTGCGCGTCCTGTCCTACAGTCTCAACGAGCTCGGCGACGTCACCCGCGACCTCGGCGATCCCACCACCGCCGCCGCCCATTACCAGCAAGCCCTCGACATCCGCCGGCGCCTCGCCGACCAGCTTGACACCTCCTCGGCGCTACGCGACCTCTCCTACAGCCTCAACCGGCTCGGTGACATCACCCGCGACCTCGGCGACCCCACCACCGCCGCCACCCACTACCAGCAAGCCCTCGACATCACCCGCCGCCTCGCCCAACAACTCGACACCCCCCAAACCCGACGCGACCTGTCCTACAGCCTCAACCGGCTCGGTGACATCACCCGCGACCTCGGCGACCCGGTCACCGCCCGCGCCTACCACCAGGAGGCCCTCGACATCACCCGCCGCCTCGCCCAACAACTCGACACCCCCCAAACCCAGCGCGACCTCTCCTACAGCCTCAGCAAACTCGGCGAAGCCACCCGCGACCTCGGCAAACCGGCCGCCGCCGCCACCCACCACCAGCAAGCCCTCGACATCCGCCGGCACCTCGCCCAACAGCTCGACACCCCCCAGGCCCTGCGCGACCTCGCCTGGACCCTCAACCGGCTCGGTGACATCGCCCGCGACCTCGGCGACCCGGTCACCGCCCGCGCCTACCACCAGGAGGCCCTCGACATCGACCGGCGCCTCGCCGAGCAGCTCAGCACCGCGCCGGTCCTGCAGGACCTCCAGGAGGGACTCGCTGATCTCGCCCGGACCGAGGAGCAACTCGGCAACGCCGACGCGGCCACCACACTCCGGGCCGAGCTGGCCACCGTCTCCGACCGGCTCGCAGCACTGAGCGACGACACACCCGAGCGCCGGAAGTCCGTCGGGGGGGGTCGTGACGGCAGGTCGGATATTCAGTGGCTCAGGGGTCGGAGGTGTGTCAGATACAGGTGGCAGGCATGAGCTGGTGCCTCGTGAACTCGACGGCACCGACATCGCCGCTCGCGGCAACGTCGGTGACGTCGAGTTCACGACGTGCACCCCCGACGGACTTCCGGCGACGACCACTAAGCCGAACTCTTGAAAGCGCCGGGCGCGGAAGCTGGCGGTGGGAGGTCAGGTTGAGGTGGTTTGGGTGAGGACGCCGGCTACTGGTTTGAGGCGGGGGGAGTCCGCATCGGCGTGGTAGTCGTCGGGGTCGGTCTGGTCAGTTCCGTTGAAGATCCTAAGTTGCCGCAGCACTACGGTGACCAGCACGACTACGACCAGGTTGCCGGCCAGGGCGACGAGGCCGGCGTAGATCTGGACCGAGGAACCGGCGAAGGGCTCCCAGCCCAGAATCGACAGCGTGCCCAGCTTGAGCGCCGAGCCGCCGAAGTGCGCCGCGCCGGTGGTGGGGTTGGGGATGCTGTAGAGCATCGACAGACCCCACGCCAACCCGGCCGCCCATCCCGCCAGCAGACCCCAGCGGTGAAACCACCGGGTGTAGAGCGCGATCGCCACCACCGGCAGGGTCTGCAGGATGATCACCCCGCCGATCAGCTGCAGGTCGATCGCGTACTGCGGGTCGATGAAGACGATGAATGCGACCGCACCGAGCTTCACCACCAGCGAGGCGAGTTTGGCCTGCCGCGCCTCGGCTCGGGAGTCCGCGCTCCGGTTCAGGTAGGGCTTGTAGATGTTGCGGGTCCACAGGTTCGCCGCGGCGATCGACATGATCGCCGCGGGCACCAGCGCGCCGATCCCGATGGCGGCAAACGCAACGCCGACGAACCAGGCCGGGAACTGGGTGTCGAAGAGCACCGGGATGATCGTGTTGGCGTCCGGCCGGCCAGTGGCCGCGTTGACGATCGGCTGGGAACCCGCTGCGATCGCCGCGAACCCGAGCAGCGCGATCATCCCGAGCAGCAACGAATACGCCGGCAGCGCCGACATGTTCCGCTTGATCACGTTGCGGCCCCCGGAGGCCAGCACCCCGGTCACCGAGTGCGGGTACAGGAACAGCGCCAGTGCCGAGCCGAGGGCCAGCGTCGCGAACTGCAGCTGGTTGTTGGCGTTGAGCAGCAGCCCGTCAGCGATCGCCGGGGAGGTGGTGAACTTGGCGTTCGCGGCATCGAAGATCGTGCCCCAACCGCCCAGCTTGGCCGGCAGGTACACCACCGTGGCTGCGATCACCAGGTAGATCAGCCCGTCTTTGACGAACGCGATCAGCGCCGGGGCGCGCAAGCCGGACTTGTAGGTGTAGACGGCGAGGATGACGAACGCCACGATCAGCGGCAGGTGCCCGACGATGCCCGTGCTGTTGAGCCCCATCGTGCGCAGCACCGCTTCCAGCCCGACCAGCTGCAACGCGATGTAGGGCATGGTCGCGACGATGCCGGTGATCGCCACCACCAGCGCGAGCCCCGACGAGCCGTACCGGCCCTGCACGAAGTCGGCAGGCGTGACGTATCCGTGCACCCGGGACACCGACCACAGCCGCAGCAGCGGCATGAACACCAGCGGGTAGGCGATCACCGTGTAAGGCAACGCGAACAGGCCCAGCGCGCCCGCCCCGAAAACCAGCGCCGGGACAGCGACGAAGGTGTAGGCCGTGTAGAGGTCACCGCCGATGAGGAACCAGGTGATCCACGAGCCGAACTTCCGGCCGCCGAGCCCCCATTCGTCCAGGTGGTCCAGCGTGGCCGGCCTGCGCCACCGCACGGCGACGAAGCCGAGCACCGTGACCAGACCGAACAGCAGCGTGAAGACGATGATCTCGGTCCACTGCAGGTTCACCGCCGGTCATCCCGCGTCTTGAGGTACACCACAGCGGTGCAGATCACCCCGACCGGCACCCACAGGAACTGGTACCAGTAGAAGAACGGGAAACCCAGCAACCGCGGTTCGATGCGGTTGTATACCGGTGTGACCAGGATCAACAACGGCACCAGTAACAGCAGATTCCAATAACTCCAGCGCACCGAGGGCCGTCGAGACGGGGGCGAACCGGATGGCATCGATGGGTCCTTTCCGGTTGGCGCAACCAGTCTCGTCACAAAGGCTACCGGTGTCCGCCCTGGGCGCGGAAGGTGGCCCGTGCCGGGGGCCGGGCGCCACACCCTGAGGAGCCCGGCGTACCTGCGCGAAGGGAGTGTCCAGGCAGGGTAGCCGCTTGGGCACCCCAGGTGGATTGCTCGAGTGGATTACTAGTGTGGAATGGCCTGCGGCGCGCCCCCAGCGGGGTGGCAGTCGTGCGGCCTCTAAAAGCTCCTTGTTGGTCTTTCGTGGCGCACCTAGATTCGACTCTAGGTCACAAATCATGGTGAGACACCAGAAAGATTCAGGAGAGAAGTAGTGACGACGCACCCGTTGTTGCGCCGATTGGCGACATTCGGCAACGCCGACGCTGTGGTTTTCAGCGCCCGGACCTACAGCTACGAGTACCTGGTGGGGTTGGTCGACGACTGGCGGGATTACCTCGACATCCGCGGGGTGCGGGCGGGCGACGTCGTGACGTTGGAGGGGGGCTGCTCGCCGCAGGTGTGCGCCGGACTGCTGGCACTGATCGAACGGGGCGCGATCATCGTTCCGCTCACCACGCTACCCGCCGCCAAGCGCGCCGAGTTCCTCGACGTCGCCCAGGTTGAGGTCGTCATCCAAGTCGACGACCAGGGACGTCACCACTCTGAGCGCACCGGCCGGCGCGCTGAGCACAAGCTGTACAACTCACTGCGCGGCGGCAGCACCCCGGGCCTGGTGCTGTTCAGTTCAGGCACGACCGGGCGGAGCAAGGCCTCGGTGCTCGACTTCGACAAGGTGATCGATCGTTATGGCGACTCCAAGCGGCCGAGGCGGATCCTCTCGTTCCTGAGCCTGGACCACATCGGTGGGGTCAACACGCTGCTGCACACCCTGAGCCAGGGCGGCGCGGTCGTCACGGTCGCGCAGCGCACGCCGGACGCGGTCTTCGCCGCGATCGCCTCCCACGAGGTCCACGTGCTGCCCACCACGCCCACATTCCTGAACATGGTGCTGATCTCGGGCGCGCACGAGCGGCACTCGACCCGGTCCCTAGAATTGATCACCTACGGTACTGAGCCGATGCCGTTGCAGACCCTGCAGCGCTTGCGGGCGGCGTTACCGTCGGTTCGGTTCAAACAGACCTACGGCCTCTCTGAGCTTGGCATCCTGCCCACCCGGTCCAAGAGTGACGACACGCTCTGGGTCAAACTGGGCAATAACGCCGGGTTTGAGCACAAGATTGTCGATGGGGTGCTCTGGGTGCGCTCCCAGATGGCGATGCTCGGCTATCTGAACGCCCCGGCCCCGTTCGATCATGAAGGCTTTTTCGACACCCAGGACATGGTGGAGACCGACGGCGAATACGTTCGCATCCTGGGACGCCGAACCGAGATCATCAACGTCGGCGGCGAAAAAGTTTACCCGAGCGAAGTCGAGAACGTTCTGCTCGAGATTCCGAATATCGCAGAGGTCTCCGTCACCGGTCGGCAGAGTCACGTCGTCGGCATGGTCGTGAAGGCGACGGTGCGGCTTGTCGAGAGCGAGGACGAACGTGCTGTGAAGCGCCGGGTGCGGGAGTACTGCCGCCAGCGGATGGAGCCCTTCAAGGTCCCGGCCGTTGTCGAGGTCTCCAGCACGCCGCAACACTCCGACCGGTTCAAAAAGATCAGGAACGGAGGGTGACCGTGGGAGCCTCTGACGGCGGCAGGGTCGCAGTGGTCACCGGCGGCAGCCGTGGTCTCGGGCAGGTCATGGTGCAGCGTCTGCTGCATGACGGCTGGCAGGTCGCTACTTGCAGCCGCTCCACCAATACCTTCGTCAAAGACACCCTCGCCGAGCAGGAGGACGATTTCTTCTGGGCGGCTGCCGACCTGACTGAACCGCAGACGCTGCGGGATTTCGTCACCGACGTGACGCGCCGCTTCGGTCGCATCGACCTGTTGATCAACAACGCCGGCGTGCTGCACCAGCAGCTATTCCTCACCATGCCGCCCAAGCAGATCTCCGAAATGGTGATGGTCAACCTCACCGCTCCGATCACGATGACTCAGGCCTGTGCGCGGGCGATGAGCCGGCACGGCGAAGGGGGACACATCCTCAACGTGTCGTCCATAAACGCCATTCGGGGTTACCGGGGTGTGGCGGTCTACTCGGCGACCAAGGCCGGCCTCGACGGATTCAGCCGAAGCCTCGCCCGTGAGCTCGGCGCGTTCAACATCCGGGTGAACTCCGTGGTCCCCGGCTTTTTCGAAAGCGACATGACAGCGGAGGTCACCAAGGGCAATCGGGAACGGATCGCCCGGCGGACGCCGCTGGGGCGACTCGCACATATCGATGAGGTGGCCAACGTGGTGATGTTCCTAGTCTCGCCTGGCTCCTCTTTTGTGACAGGACAAACGATCATCGTTGATGGAGGTATCACATGCTAGCGCCGTCTACCATCCCCACTGTGGTGCGCAACGAAATCCACGTACTACTGAGCGAGTCCGGTGACGAAATCGGCAACCTGGACGATAACGACCAGTTGCACGATCTCGGGCTTAACTCCCTGTTACTGGCTCGGTTGATCATTCAATTGGAGACCGAGCTCGGAGTCGACCCCTTCGCCGAGGACATGATGATCTCCGACGCTCGGTCGGTGGGTGCCCTGGTGGCTGCCTACCAGCAAGCGCTGACGGGCACCGGTCTGAAAGACGAATTTACGGAGCGCAGAGATGCAGCATGATGCATTGATCGTGGTGGGAGACCGCTTCAAGGATTTCCTCACCAACCGTGGAACGATTTCTGCCTCGGCCCTGCTGAGGCGGCTGCTTGACCGCAGCGAGCCACGAGCCCTGTCGGTCGTCATGGGCCAGGGTCTTACGGCCGAACAACTCAGCACAATGGAGCAACTCATCGAATCCGATCCGCACGCCACCGTGGTAGGCGGCGTCCCGGCGTTCGTTGAGCAGGGCCTCACGCACAAGCACAACCCGAAGAACGTCATGATCGGAACGCCGGTGCAGATCGCTGCGGACCGATTCGTGGCAGATCTCTTGATCGACGAACGGATTGAGGTCCTGGAGGACCATCTCACCGGGCAGCACATCCCGGCGATCACCCTCATGGAAGCAGCACGGCAAACCTGGACGGCGGTGACTGAGATGTTTTTCCTCGCCGACACCGTGCAGCAGCAGCGTTTCGTGATCAGCTCGGTGCAGTCGACGTTCCACCGCTACGTGTTCCCGCTGCCCGCCACCGTGGAGTACCGGCTGACCCGCCGTCAGGCGAACGCCGTCGGGCAGGTGTTCACATGTTGGGTCGGCGTGTATCAGGCAGACGTGCTGGCGGCTCAGATAGAGGCCGAGTACCGGGTGATCCCGGAGGTGTTCAGCACGAAACATGAGTCGATGGCCGCCCGGCAAGCCGTGACGTGCCAGCTCAACGGCCTACGGCAGGCCGCAGACAAGGTCGGGTAGGACGGGCTGAGAGGGTCGGGATTCATGCTGTGGGTGGTGCACTGCCTCGACGAACCGGATGCAACTCAGCGTCGGCTCGCTGCCCGGCCAGCTCATTCGGCGCGCCTGAAGGCAGGCCATATCAAGCCGGTGCTCTACGGCCCGCTCGTGGCACAGGACGGTGAGACCGTGATCGGGAGCCTGATCATCGTGGAGGCCGACACACAGCACGAGGTCACAGATTTCTTCGCCGACGACCCATTTGCGACACAAGGCGTGTGGCGAGAGATCCAGGTGCACGGATTGTTGCTGTCACAAAACTCCCCGATCCAGTGGTCGACCGTGTAAGTCGCCGACGACATTATTTCACGGAGGAACTATATGGGTGACAAGTCAAACGGCATGGGCGTCACCAAGAGAGCGGCTTTCTTCGATGTCGATGAAACGTTGATCTCAACTAAGAGCATGTTCGTGTTCCTAAGTTACTGGATCGAGCGCCGAGGCGACGACAGCAGCGCATACCAGAAGGTGATCACCGACATTCGCGCCCAGGTCGAGAGCGGTGCACACCGGACAGAGATCAACCGCATGTACTATCGGTTCTTCACCGGTGTTCTCTACGTTGACCTGCTCGCCGCCGGACGGGACTGGTACCGAGAATACCGCACGTTGCCGACCGCGTTCGTCGGCTCCACGCTGTCCGCTATTGCCGGGCACCGAACTCGCGGGGATCTGATTATCTTGATTTCGGGTTCTTTTCGGGCCTGCCTTGAACCGCTGGCCATGGAGGTCTTCGCCGATCGGGTGGTGTGTACCGAACCGATCGTAGACGACGAGGGCCGGCTGACCGGTGAGGTAGTGCGGCCCATGATTGGGACGAACAAGGCGGTGGCAGTCGCCGAGACTGTCAGGGCACTCAAGCTGATCCCAGAGGACTGCTTCTGCTATGGTGATCATTCCAGCGATCTGCAAATGCTGTCTAAAGTAGGCCATCCCAGAGTGGTCGGCGAAGACCCCGTATTACTGGAGCAGGCACGGCGCAACGGCTGGCCAGTGCTGTCCGCTCGCCCGTCACCGATCCGGGCGTCGGTGAGCTTGACAACCAGTTGATCAACCGAAGAGGGCGGTTTCTGCACATGTTCGCAGAACACAACACAACGACCTTATCGCGCAACAACACAAATTCCGAGGAGGAGCACGATGATCGACCGATACGAGGTGGGCCGTTCGATCCGGACGGCCGCTGCGAACAGGGCTTACTCACAACCCATCCCTGACCAACCGACCAATGGTGAGGAGACCTCCTACCCCTACGTAGCGAGCGCTTTCAAGGGTTTGCCCCACGACGAGCTGGGTGAGGTCGACCCACGCGCCTATCAGACGTTGCTACGTGCGTTGAGCTCCGAGCGGCCAGAGGATTTCGAGCAGATCCCGCTTGGCCTCACCGAGAACAACCGCAGACTGCTCAACCCCCAGAGTGGATACGCGTTTGACCTCCAAGGGCCGGACACCCATGGGATAGTCATCCGGCCGGCCCCTCGCGTCGACGAGCCGGAGAACTCGGCTGAAATGGCCGAGCTCTACTGGATGGCGCTGATGCGTGACGTGAAGTTCACCGACTTCGGCAGCTCGGCGCTCGCCGCCGACGCCGCGGAAGATCTTTCCACCTTCTCCGATTTCCGCGGTCCGAAAGACGACGACCAGGTCACGCCACGCACTCTGTTCCGTGGGTCCACTCCGGGCGACTTGGTCGGCCCGTACATCTCGCAGTTCCTGTTGCAGGACGCCCAGCACGGCACGATGCGGATACAACAGCGCTATGACACTGTCAAGGCTGGCGTCGACTACATGACGGACTTCGATGAGTGGCTCGCCGTGCAACGCGGCGCGGCGCGGACCACCGAGCGGGACTTCGTCAATACTCGTTACATCCAGACACCGCGAGACATGGCGCACTATACCCATTTCGACTACTCATACCAGCCGTACCTCAACGCCTGCTTGATCCTGCTCGGCATGAGCGCAGGCTCGACCGATGTCCTGGATTCCGGCCAACCCTATCTGATCTCGCAGAACCAGATCGGTTTCACCACGTTCGGCACTCCGCACATCCTCGGCCTCATGGCCGAGGTCGCCAACCGGGCGATCCGGACGACGGCGTACCAGCAGTTCGCCGTGCATCGCAGGCAGCGGCCTGAGGCGTTCGGCGGCCGGATCGAGGTTCAGCTGATCCGCGACCCGGGTCGATACAACGGGATTATCAACTCGGAAATTCTGGACTCAGACGTGCTCAAGCGTGTCAAGCACCAGTTCGGTTCGTACTTATTGCCGCAGGCTTTCCCCGAGGGGTCGCCGATGAGTCCGGCGTACCACAGCGGTCACGCGTGCATAGCTGGCGCCTGCGTGACGATCCTCAAGGCCTGGTTCAACGAGTCCTATCGCATCCCCAATCCCGTGGTCCCCAACAAGGCAGGGACCGCCCTCGTGTCGTACACCGGGTCAGACAAAGATCAGCTCACGGTGGGCGGCGAGCTGAACAAATTGGCCGCCAATATCGGGAACGGCCGAGTTATGGGAGGCGTGCACTGGCGCACCGACTACGCGGAGGCGTTCACGGCCGGCGAGAAAGTGGCGATCGGCATTCTCCGCGACCAGAAGCCCACCACGATCGAGGACGCCACGTTCACCATCACCCGTTTTGATGGCACCACGATCAGGATCTGAGCACTTGCGTCCGGAGGCGGGCACGATCGGTAAGCCCGCCTCCGGTGAGACCGCCCGACCCTGAAGAGGGTCGAAAGAGGAGCTGTTATGCGTATCGACGGCCGGGTACGAATAGCGGCGTTGAGCACCTGGTTACCGTCGACGCGGGAGCGCATCGCTGAAGCGGTGATTTCCGGGCGGCTATCCGAACGCGACGCAGCCAACAGCGGATACGAGGAACTGTCCGTCTCGCATGATCTCGCAGCGCCAGACATGGCGGTGCGCGCAGCCACACAGGCACTGGACCGGGCCGGGGTCACGGCCGCTGCGCTGGACTTGATTCTGCATTCCTGGATATATTACCAAGGCCATGACTTCTGGTCTCCTCCGCACTACATCGCCAGCGAACTCGGTGCGCTCGCTGCACAGCCGGTTGGCGTACAGCAGATGTGCAACGGGGGTACGGCAGCACTTGAGGCTGCGGTCTGTAGGATGCTTGCCGACCCTGCGGTTCGCTGCGTTCTCATTACTACCGCCGATCGCTTCTGCCCGCCAGGGTTCGACCGTTGGCGCGGTGACTACGGACTGGTCTACGGTGATGGGGCCACGGCAGCAGTACTGGTTGACGGCTCGGCAGACTCAGAACATGAGATGGATGGTGAACTGGAGCTGCTTTCCATCGCGACGGTAGCGGCTGCACAACTGGAGCGGATGCACCGCGGCGAGGACCTTTTCAGTCCAGCGCCCAGGATGCTCGGTAACGTTGTCGATATCCGTCGCACCAAAAAGGCTTTCTTGGCCGCGGTGGGAGGCAGCGAGGTGTTCGCGAAGCTTGTGGGTGCCGCAGTGGAGCAGGTGGTGCGCCGCGGCCTGTCCGACGCCGGCATCTACCCCGACGACAGTCGCCTGCGACTGATCACATTGCCTCGGGTAGGCGCGGCCGCTCGGAACGCGACGTACCTGCCAGGGGTCTCGGCCGTGCTGACCGCCGAGCCGGTCGACCTGGGCGGCCACACCGGACATCTCGGCGCTGGTGACCTGCTGGCAAACCTCGCAGCCATGCTCGGCGATAATCTGCTCGCCCCGGGCGAGATTGGGGTGTCGTTGTCTGCAGGCGCGGGATTCACCTGGTCCTGCGTCGTGGTCCGGCGCAGGAAGAAGGCGACTAGCTTCGCTAGGTCTGCTTGACCTACTTCTCGTAGAGTCCTTCGCGCAGTGCTTTGGCCACCGCCAGCGTACGGTTCGAGCAGTCCAACTTGGCCAGGACGTTGGCCACGTGGCGCTTGGCCCCGTGCACCGAGATTCCCAGACGGCGAGCTATCTGCTTGTTGCTCAGACCGTCAACGAGCAGGACGAGCACCTCCCGCTCACGTGGCGTCATCCTTACGCGAGTCCGGCACACGCCCGCGTCGTACTGTCCGCTCGCCACGGAGACCAAGAATTGCGCGACGTGCGGCGGTATCGGCATCTCACCGCTGTGCAAACGTTGGAGCGCGACGTGCAGGCTCTCAGCACTGAGGTCGCTGATGGACGCGAAGCCATTGCTGCGTACCCCGGCTAATCGACTCAGAAGGGTGAGATCGTCGTCGATCAAGACCAGCAGTTTTACTCCTTTTCGGGTCGCACTGCGGAGCAGCGATCCGGCTACCTGATCGAGGTCCCGGAGTGCGACGACCAGGACTGCGGACTCGTGCAGGACGGCTTCCGTAACAGCTCCGAGCAAGTTTTCATGAGATCGGCATAACTCTACTGCATCCAAGGACCGCAACATCTGTTCGATGCCTAATCTCTCGACTTGATTCCGCAGCGCTAGCACCACATGCAAGCGCGCCGATCTCTCTGTCTCTAGCGCGGCGACAGTAAGGAGTTGGTTAACTCTGTCACTACGACCAGCTCGGCACCGAGCCCTATTCACAGTACGCGGGAACGTGAGTTCAGCCAGCTCGGGGAATCCGCCCGCGATGGGCTCTGGAATGGTCATGACCAGCTCCTGGTAGCTCGTGCTGAAGGCGGTGGGGAGGATTGGCTCAAGGCGAACTCGGAGGGTGCTAGCCGCATCCTGGCCAGCGCCACGTCGTGGGTATCATCCATAGGACCGGCGAGCAAGAGCTGCTGGTTGATCATTGTGCGTCTCCGTGGCTGGCGGGCTCGGTGATGAGCTGGTCGACGAAATGGATGGAATGCTTGCCAGCGCGGAACACCGGGTGGCGCAGGATCGAGCGGTGGAAGCCGACGGTTGTCACGACCCCGCGACCCTCAACACGGAACTCACCGAGTGCGCGGTCCATGCGGGTGAGCGCCTGCTCCCGGTCCGGCGCCCACACGACGAGCTTCGCCAGGAGCGAGTCGTAATACGGGGTCACCCGCGTGCCGGGCAAGTACCCGGAGTCGACCCGGGTCCACGGCCCGGCTGGCAGGTCGAACACGTCGAGGACGCCGGGGGCAGGGGCGAAGCCACGGGCCGGATCCTCGGCGTTGATGCGACACTCGATCGCAGCGCCGGTGCGGCCGATGTCCTGCTGCTTCAGCGATAGCGGCTCGCCGGCGGCGACCCGGATCTGCTCCTGGACGAGATCGACTCCCGTGATCATCTCGGTGACCGGGTGCTCGACCTGGATCCGGGCGTTCATCTCCATGAAGAAGAACCGCTGGTCGGCGTCGAGCAGGAATTCGACAGTGCCGGCCCCGCTGTACCCGACGGCGAGCGCGCCACGCACCGCCGCCGCGCCGATCTCCTCCCGCTGCCTCGCAGAAAGCCGGTCACAAGGCGCCTCCTCGATGAGCTTTTGGTGCCGCCGCTGCACAGAGCAGTCGCGCTCACCGAAGTGGACGACGTTGCCGTACAGGTCGCCGAGAACCTGCACCTCAACGTGCGACGCACCGGTAAGGAATCGCTCAACGTAGACCGTGTCGTCACCGAACACGGCGTGTGCCGCCGCGCAGGTATTCCGGTACGTTTCACAAAAGTCCTGCGGGTCGTGGACGACTGCCATTCCGCGCCCACCGCCACCTGCGGCTGCCTTGATGATGACCGGATACCCGATCTCGGTGGCGACCGCCTCACCCTGCTCTGCGGTACGGATCGGCTCGACGGTGCCGGGCAGCAAGGGGAGCCCGGCACCGGCCATGAGGGCACGAGCGGTCGCCTTATTGCCGAGTTGGTGCATCACCTCCGGGCGCGGACCCACGAAGGTGATGCCCTCTTTGGCGCAAATCTCCGCGAAATCGGGGTCCTCGGAGAGAAAGCCGTACCCCGGGTGGATCGCTTCGACGCCGGTAGACAGCGCCGCTTCCATGATATTCGGGATGTTCAGGTAGCTCTCCTTCGGCGGCGCCGACCCGATGTGTACGGACTTGTCGGCCATCCGCACCACCGGCGAGTCCTTGTCTACCGTCGAGTACACCGCGACGACGCCGACCCCCAGCTCACGGCAGGCACGTGCGACGCGGACCGCGATCTCGCCGCGGTTGGCGATGAGCATCTTGGTGAACACGGTGGCCTCTCTCACCCAACGTCGTCGTCTACGAGCGGCAGGATGCACATGAGCGGCTGTTCGAACTCGACCGGTTCACCGTCGCTCACGCAGATCTCGACGACACGTCCAGCGGCCTCCGTGACGATCTGATTCAGTAGCTTCATCGTTTCTACGATCGCGACCGTCTGACCGACCTCGACGACGTCGCCGACGGAGACGAACGGGTCGGTGTCAGGCTGCGCCGCCCGGTAGAAGGTCCCGACGAGCGGCGCGCGGACGACGTAGGCCGCCGCGTCGTCCTCCGCGGTCGGCGCCTCGTCCGGTGCCGAGGAGGGTGGTCGAGACACCGGCGCCGACGGTTGCGCAGCAACCACGGGCCCCGGCGTAGCATCGCCGACCGGCCACTCCACCTCGACGGCGTGATCGGTGCTCCGCACCGCAACCCGCCGGATGGGACCGGGCAGGCTCCGGGCCAGCGTGATGGCCTCCTGGCAGACAGCCCGCAACTCTTCCCCACTCGTGTCGCGGATGTGGTCGCTCATGCGCTGCGCGCCTCCGCCCGCGAAGCAGCCGGCACCGCCGAGCCGACTTGCCGGAACCGCTCGTACCGTCCGGCGAGCAAGGACCCGACATCGAGAGCTGCGAGTTCGGCGAGCGCCTTCAGGACGCTGCGGTGCAGGTTCCTGGCCGCGGTGACGGTGTCGGTGTGCGCACCGCCGGGCGGCTCGGGGATGACCGCGTCGGCGATTCCCAGCTGCCGCAGATCCGCGGCTGTGACGCGGAGCGCACGGGCCGCTGCGGGAGCGGCGTCGGCGGTGCGCCAGAGGATCGCCGCACAGCCCTCCGGACTGATGACCGAGTAGAAGGAGTTCTCGAACATGAGCAACCGGTCGCCGGTGGCGAGCGCCAATGCGCCACCGCTGCCGCCCTCTCCGGTCACGACGGAGACAATGGGTACCCGCAGCCGGCTCGACCGCATGATGACCTGGGCGATCGCCGCAGCCTGCCCGCGTTCTTCTGCCTCCACACCGGGATAGGCGCCGGGCGTGTCGACCAGCGTCACGACAGGCATACCGAAACGCTCGGCGTGTTCTAATAACCGCAGCGCTTTCCGGTATCCCTCGGGGTGCGGCATGCCGAAATTGCGGGCTATCAGCTCTTTGGTATTGTGCCCCTTCTGGTGGCCAATGACCACGACCGGCCGACCACCGATGCACGCGACACCACCAACGATCGCCGGGTCGTCGGCGAAGCAGCGATCTCCATGAAGCTCGACAAATTCGTCAAACGCGTCGCGCAGATAATCAAGTGCCGTGGGGCGCTCGATGTTACGCGCGACCTGGACCACGTCCCACGGGTCGCCCAGCCGCGGGCTCGGCGCGGCCACCTTGCTGGCTGATCTCATACCCACGACCTCCACCGGCGCGGCCCCGCTCGCCGGTGCATGGAGCGCGAGTAGCCGCGCGAGCAACGACCGCAGCCCGGCACGGCTCTGGATCCGGTCCACGAGCCCGTGCCGGAAAAGGAACTCGCTGGTCTGGAAGCCCGATGGCAGCGTCTGCCGGATGGTCTGCTCGATGACCCGTGGACCGGCGAATCCAACAAGCGCGCCGGACTCCACGACCACGATGCTGCCCAGCATCGCGAACGACGCGGTGACCCCCCCGAACGTGGGGTCGGTCAGGACACACACGGAGAGCACTCCCGTCTCGTGTAAACGGGCAAGTGCTTGGCTCGTCTTCGCCATTTGCAGCAATGCGATGATGCCCTCCTGCATTCGTGCACCGCCGGACGCGCAGACGAGGACAAGCGGGCACCGGGTCTCGTACGCCGTCTCCGCGGCGCGGGCGACCCCCTCACCGACAGCGTGGCCCATGCTCCCGCCCATGAACCGGAAGTCCATGACCAGCAGGACGATCGGGTGACCTTCGACCGCGGCGGTACCAAACACGACGGCCTCCCGCTCCCCGGTCGCGCCGACCGCCTCGGCAAGTCGCTGCCGGTACGGGCGCCGATCGGTGAAGCCGAGTGGGTCCGCGGTCCCAATGTCGTTTCCATACTCAACAAAACTGTCCGCATCGGCGAGCTGCGCGATCCGTTCTCGCGCCGTGAGCCGGAAGTGGTGCCCGCACTCAGAACAGACGTGAAGGTTGCGAACCAACCGCTTCACGTAATGCAGCCGACCGCATCCGGGACACTTCACCCAGTCGGTTGTGCCCGGCCCGATCTTTCGGGACTGTTGGATGGCAGGCATGCGTGAACCTCTTTGCTAGAGACAAGTAGGAGAGGCGGAGTAGACTTTCGGACCGGCCCCTGTTGTGACGATTTCCTTGGTGTTGTCTGATGGATCTAAGTCCCGTCCACTACGTGCGTTATCACATGAGAGAGAAGGAGCAACGCCTGTTAAGTACGCCATCCTCAACCCCGATCGTGTGAACTTGTGCGACGAGGTGAGAAAGTGGCGGGCGTCACTCCTTGGGGTATGTGGAATCCGACCTCATACCCAGAGCCCGGCAAAGTCGGCCTCCTGCCGGGCAGGCGCTCATCGTGGACGGCAAGACGCTGCGCGGCGCCCGCGCCGGCGACGGGCGCGCGGTGCCCCTGCTGGCCGCCATCACCCGCCGCCGAACCCCCACCCCCGGACCGCGTTCTGGATGCAGACTGCTGTTACCAGCACCGAATACCAGCAGTCTGCATCCAGAACGCGGGAACGGCGGGCTCAGCCCTTGACCGCGCCTTGGGTGAAGCCACTGATGAAGCGGTTGAGGAACAGGTTGAACACCACCGCGATGGGCACTGCTACCAGGACGGTCGCCGCCTGCAGGGATTGCCAGAAGAAGACGTCGCCGCGGACCAGCTCGGTCGGCACCCCGGTGCTGATCACTTTCGCGTCGCTGGGTGAGATGAACGCCAGCGCGTAGATGAACTCGCTCGCCGTCAAGGTGAACGCGAACACGACAACCGCGACGATGCCGGGTGCCACCAGCGGGACGACCACCCGGACCAGCGCGCTCAGCCGGCTGTAGCCGTCGACCATCGCCTGCTCTTCGAGGTCGCGCGGGATCGTCTTGAGGAAGCCGATCAGTAGCCACACCGAGACCGGCACCGTGATCGTCGGATAGACCAGGACCAACGACCACGTGGAGTCCTGCAGCCCCAGTGCAACCACGATCCGGGACAGCGACAAGAACAGCAGGGTGGGCGGCACCAGGTAGACGAAGAAGATCGCGATACCCATCGGACCCGCCCACGGGCGGTCCAGCCGGGCCAGGCTGTAGGCGGCGGGCAGGCTGAGCGCGAGCGTGATGATCACGACCAGGATCCCGACCCACAGCGTGTTCCACGCAAAGGTCGCGAACCCGGTCTCCACGAACAGCACCCTGACGTGCTCGAAAGTGGGCGTCTCATTGAAGGCGAAGGGGTTGTTCCGCCGCCGGTACAGGTCGCGGTCCTGCTTGAAGGTGGTGATAGCGGCCCAGACGAACGGGCCGGCGGCGAGCACGGCGGCCAACGTCGCCATCACGTACAGACCCGCCCGGCCCAGCCGGTGGCGCCGGGCGATCCGGCGGCGCTGCCCGTCGGTGATCTCGAGGGCCTTGGTGATCTCCAGGCCGTCGGTGATCTCCATTTTCTGCACGGCTCAGCTCACCTCCATCCGGCGCACCGCCCGCAGGATCGCGATCGCGGCGGCCAGCAGCAGCGGGAACAGGAACAGCGCGATCGCGGCCCCCTGCCCGATGTCGCTGCCCTCGATGCCGCGGAAGAACGCCCAGCTGGTCAGGACCTGAGTCGCGTTGTTGGGCCCACCCCGGGTCAGCACGTGCACCACCGTCATGTCGGTGAAGGTGAAGATCGCACCGAAGAGTGCGGCGATGGCGATCACGGGTGCGGTCAGCGGGATGGTGATCTCGAACATCCGGCGCCAGAAGCCGGCGCCGTCCACCGCGGCCTGCTCCTGGACGTCCTTGGGGATGGCCAGCAAGCCGGCCAACATGATGACCGCGGCGAGGGGGACCAGACGCCACACGTGCACCGCGATGATCGAACCCATCGCCAGCACCGGCTGGCCGAGCCAGTAGACGTTGTTCTCGATCAGCCCGAGCTGGCGCAGCACCCAGTCGATCGGGGAGAACACCGAGTCCAGCAGCCACAGCCAGGTGATCGTGGACAGCGCCACGGGCGTGGTCCACGGCAACAGCACCAGGAAGCGGACCAGCCACTTGCCACGGAAGTCGGCGATGAGAATGTTCGCCAGGATCTTCCCGAAGATCACGATGAAAAGCATCGAGATCGCGGTGAACACGAAGGTGTTGCGCAGCGAGACCCAGAACACCGGGTCATGGAAGATGGCGGTGAAGTTCGCCAGGCCGGCCCAGTCGAAGCTCGGATCACCGCCGGTGACATCGGACAGGCTGAACGCGATGGCCAGCACGAACGGGAAGCCGACCAGCGCGATGATGTACACCACCGACGGTGCCAGCAACAGCAAGGCCAGCGCGTCGTCGTTGTCGGCCAGCCTGGGTCGTTGCGACCGGGGCCGTTCCGACCGGGGTCGTTTCGATGCCATTGCGGTTGCGCTCCCCACCGTGGTTCAGCTACCCATCGGGGTTCAGCTACCCAGCCGGACCGGCTCGCCGCGCCGGCCGGTGGTCACGTCGAAGAACCGCAACTTCCGGGTGGGGACCGCGAAGTCGTGCCGATCTCCTGAGGCGATCGGGGTGTCGACCGTCGCCGGTAGCCGCGCGATCACCCGCGCCGGCTCGTCCCCGATCGTCACCGTGCCGTAGACGTGCCGATCGCCGGACAGGTACTCCAGCCGCTGCACCGACAGCGTCATGGTGCACCGCTGCCCCGGCACGTGCTGGACGGGCAGCAGGTGCTCCGGGCGGAAGCCGATGACCGTCGCGCCCCGGCTGACCAGGTTCATCGGTGGTGAGCCGATGAAGGTGGCCACGAAGGTGTCGGCCGGGTCGTCGTAGACCGCGACCGGCGCGCCGATCTGGCGGACCTGCCCACCAGCCAGCACCACGATGCGGTCGCCCAGCCCCATCGCTTCGGTCTGGTCGTGGGTGACGTACATCGTGGTCGTGCCGATCTCCTGCTGGAACCGCTTGAGCTCGTCGCGAGCCGAGGTGCGCAGCTTGGCATCCAGGTTCGACAGCGGCTCGTCGAGCAGGAACACCGTCGGCTCGCGGACCAGCGCGCGGGCTAGCGCCACCCGCTGCCGCTCCCCACCGGAGAGTTCCCGCGGCTTGCGGTCCAGCAGCTGCTCGATGCCGAGCAGCCCGGCGGCCCAGCGCGCCCGCTCGCCGCGCCGGTCGCGCGGCATTCCAGCGGCCCGCAGCGGGAAGACGATGTTGGCCAGCACCGTCTTGTGCGGGTAGAGGGCGTAGCTCTGGAACACCATCGCGATCTTCCGGGCCCGCGGTGGCAGCCCGGTGACCACCTGCCCGGCGATCAGCACGTCGCCCACGGTCGGTTGCTCGAGCCCCGCGATGGTGCGCAGCAGAGTCGTCTTGCCGCAGCCCGACGGCCCGAGCAGCACGAGGTACTCGCCCTCCTCGGTGGCCAGGTCGATCCCATCGATGGCGCGCACCTCGCCAGCCCCCTTACCACCGGCGTGGAAGCGCTTGTGCAGATTGCGGACCTCGACTACCGCCATCTCTCAGCTGCCGCCGGTGCCGATGAGCCCGCGCTGGCGCCACTTGTCGAAGATGGGGGTGATCTGCGCCTCGGCCTCGGCGACCGCTTGCGCTGCGGTGGCCTGCCCGCGGGCCGCCTTGGCGAACATGTTCGGGATGACGAACGTGGCGAACACCTCGCCCTCGGCACCGTTGGCCGGGCCGGGGTGACCGACGTTGGTACTCCAGTCGGTGGCCTTCTCCAGCAGCGCGAGCTTGTCAGCTGGTCTGGCTCCGAACGGGTCGTTGCGCAGCCAGTCATTGAACTTGGGTGCCACGTCCCGGTAGGCCGGGAAGTCGTACAGCGTGGAGTGCCAGCTCACCACGTCGCTATTGGCGGTGTAGTGCAGCAGGAACTCCTTGGCCGCGGCCGGGTTCGCCGCGAAGTTCGGAACGATCCAGTTGTACATCACGTGGCTGGCCACCAGATCGTCCGCGGGCCCGCGTAGTGCGGGGGTGAAGAAGATGTCGTCGGCGACGTCGGGGTCGGTGTCCTGCGAGGTCCGCCAGGCCGATATGGAGTTCAGGATGTAGGACAGCTGGCCGGCCGCCAGGCCCTGGTTGTTGGACGCCGCGTTCCAGGCGAACACCTCAGGCGTCATGGCCGCCTGGTACAGCCGGGTCATGTACTCCACCGCCGCGACAGCCTGCGGGGAGTTGATCACAACCTGTTCCCTGGCGTCCTGGATAGACGCTCCGAACGACCACAGCAGTGCCCGACCGGCCATGTTGGAGTCGATTTCCTGCGACATACCGATACCGACCTGAACGTTCTTGCTGCTCTTGATCTCCGCCGCACCCCGCAGCAGGTCGTCCCAGCTGGCCGGCCCGTTAGCCAGACCTACCGGCTCCCACAAGCTGCGGCGGTAGTCACCGGGGTCGGGCACCCAGGCCGGCGAGTAGGCGAAGAACTTCTTGGTCGTCGGGTTGAAGCTCGACTTGCGGCAGAGCTCCAGCTGAGTGCCGTGCCGGCGACTTGCCTCGGTGACCACGTCGGTGAGGTCCAGCACGCTCGGCTCGTACTGCGGGACGGGGGCGATGTGCAGGATCAGGTCGTGGCCCTGGTTGGCCTGGATCTCCGCCTGGGTGCGGGCCGGCAGGTCGGCGTAGTTGATGTGGTCGATCGTGACGTCCACGCCCACCTTGGAGCCCCAGTCCTTGGCCCAGGGGTCGAACCACGTGTCGTGCGCCGGCACGAAGTGGCTCCACATCAGGATCGACAGCGCGCCGGAGAGCTTTGACCGGGGCTCGCTGAACGTGCCGGCCGGTGCCCCCTGAACCGGCCCGGATGCGCCGTCGGGGCCGCCGGCGCAGGCGGCGAGCACACCACCCAGCGCAGCCACTCCCGAGGCCTGCAGGAACCGCCGTCGAGTGAAGCCAAGCGCGCTGCTCATCTGGTCCTCCTCGCCGCGACCAATGCGGATTGGCTGGGTCGTGATCGGGGTGACCGGCAAAGAGTAACGAGGGATCACAGCTGCTGGCACGATGTGAACCGCTCTGTTATCTGTTCCGGACGCGAAGAACACTCTCGGTGACTGGACCGGCACCACAATGGCTCTACCTCCGATCGCCGTCAGGGGCCACGCTGGGGCCGCGCCGCATATCGAGAGGAGCCAGCCCTATGGAGATCGAGTCATATGAGCCGGGAACCCCGTGCTGGGTGGATCTGGGCAGCCCGGATCCGGCCGCCGCCGCGGACTTCTACTCCGGCCTGTTCGGCTGGGAGGTCGTCGACCAGGGCCCCGATGCGGGCGGGTACCGGATGGCGTTCTTGCGCGGCCGACCGGTCGCCGGGCTGGGCCCGCAACAGCAGCCGGGCATCCCGCCGTACTGGACGACCTACATCTCGGTGTCCGACGCCGACGCCGTCACCAAGAACGTCCAGGCCACCGGTGGGCAGGTGTTCATGGAGCCGATGGACGTTTTCGAGTTCGGCCGGATGGCCGTGTGCGCCGACGCCACCGGGGCACCGTTCTCCATCTGGCAGCCGGGGACCCACATCGGCGCCGGGCTGGTCAACGAGCCCGGAGCGCTGTGCTGGAACGAGCTGGCCACTCGCGACCGCGCCATAGCGAAGGCCTTCTACCCGGCGGTGTTCGGCTGGTCACCCGCCGATGTCTCGGGGGGCGGGATGGTCTACACCGAGTGGCAGCTCGGGGATCGCAAGATCGCCGGAATGCTGCAGATGGACGACCGCTGGCCGGCGGACGTCCCTTCGCACTGGATGGCGTACTTCGCGGTCGAAGACACCGACGCAGTAGCCGCCCAGGCCCACGAACTAGGCGCGACAATCCTGGTCCCCCCCACCGAGATCCCCCCCGGCCGGTTCGCCGTCCTCAACGACCCCCACGGCGCCGTCTTCAGCGTCATCACCCTGAAGTCCTGACGCATTCAGCGGGCTCAGCGGGGTAAACGAGCCCGTTATAACCCCGCTGAGCCCGCTGAACGCGGGAGACGGCGAGGGGTCAGGGGTTGAGGCGTTGGGTGAGGGCGTCTAGCTCGTCGCGCATCGTGCTGGGGAGGGCGTCGCCGATCGTTTCGAACCACTGCTCGATCAACGGGATCTCCTGCCGCCACTCGTCTTTGTCCACCACCAGCGAGGCGCCGACGTCCTCGATCGTGGTGTCCAGCCCGGACAGGTCGATCTGGTCGGCGCTGGGCACCCGGCCGATCGCGGTGTCGGTCGCCTCGGCCCTACCTTCGATCCGCTCGATGATCCACTTCAGTACGCGGCTGTTCTCCCTGAAACCCGGCCACAACAAGCGCTGGTCGGCGCCGCGGCGAAACCAGTTCACGTAGAAGACCTTCGGCAGCTTGCTGGCGTCGGCCTGCTTGCCGACATTGATCCAGTGCTGGAAGTAGTCGCCGGCGTTGTAGCCGATGAACGGCAGCATCGCCATCGGGTCGCGGCGCAGTTCGCCGACCCTCCCGGCGGCCGCTGCGGTCTTCTCGCTGGACAGCGTGGCACCCAGGAACACCCCGTGCTGCCAGTCGAAGGCCTCGTTGACCAGCGGGACGGTGCTGGCCCGGCGACCACCGAAGAGGATCGCCGAGATCGGCACGCCAGCCGGATCGTCCCACTCATCCGCGAGCACTGGGCACTGCGCCATCGGGGTGCAGTACCGCGAATTCGGGTGCGCGCCGCGCTGCCCTGCCGCGCCATTGGCAGGCGTCCAGTCCTGCTTGGTCCACGAGGTGGCGTGCTCCGGCCTGTTCTCCATGCCCTCCCACCAGATGTCGCCGTCGTCGGTGAGCGCGACGTTGGTGAAGATCGAGTTGCCGTAGCGCAGGGTGCGCATGGCGTTGGGGTTGGTCTTCCAGCTGGTGCCCGGGGCCACGCCGAAGAACCCGTTCTCGGGGTTCACCGCGTAGAGCCGGCCGTCGGCACCGAAGCGCATCCAGGCGATGTCGTCACCCAGCGTTTCGACCTTCCAGCCGGGGATGGTGGGTTCGAGCATCGCCAGGTTGGTCTTGCCGCAGCCCGAGGGGAACGCGGCCGCGATGTAGTGGGTCCGCCGCTGCGGGCTGGTCAGCTTGAGGATCAGCATGTGCTCGGCGAGCCAGCCCTCGTCGCGAGCCATCGCCGAGGCGATCCGCAGCGAGTAGCACTTCTTGCCCAGCAGCGCGTTGCCGCCGTAGCCGGAGCCGAAGCTCCAGATCATCCGCTCCTCGGGGAAGTGGCTGATGTATTTGGTGTCGTTGCACGGCCAGGGCACATCGGCCTCGCCGGGTTCCAGCGGGCGACCCACCGAGTGCAGGCAGGGCACGAAGTCCGCATCGCTGCCGTCGGGTCGGGTGAACTTGCGCAGGGCGCGCCCGCCCATCCGGGTCATGATCTTCATCGAGCACACCACGTATTCGGAATCGGTGAGCTCGACGCCCAGTTTGGGTTTCGGGTCCTCCAGCGGGCCCATGCAGAAGGGCACCACGTACATCGTCCGGCCGCGCATGCAACCCCGGTACAGCCCGGTCATGATCGCTTTCATCTCGTCGGGCTGCATCCAGTTGTTGGTGGCCCCGGCGTCGCGCTCGGCTCGCGAGCAGATGAAGGTGCGCTCCTCCACCCGGGCAACATCGGACGGGTCCGAGACGGCCCAGAACGAGTTCGGTTTGCGGTCCAGCCGGGTGAACGTGCCGGCATCGACGAGCTGGCCGGTGAGCCGGTCCCACTCTTCCTCGGATCCGTCGCACCACACGACCCGATCGGGCCTGGTCAGTTCGGCGGTCTCGCGCACCCAGTTGCGCAACCGGGCATGGCTGGTCGGGGCATCGTCGAGACCCGGGATGGTCGAGGTGGTCACCGCTGCACTCCTCCCTGGAGGAACGCCAAGGACCGCCCGTGCTCAGCACGGACGGTTGGACGTCAAAGTGATGACCTCAAGGTTAACCCGGCGAAACTACTCAGCGATTGAGAAATATCTCACACATGTCCGGTCGCGAATCGGTCTCAAAATTCGCCGTCACAGCGTCGGCTTTAGCTGGCCTGGCTCACCGAGGACATGTTGAAGTCAGGTATCCGGATGGGGGGCATCGAGGTGCGAGCGAACCAATCCTTGCCCTCCCGGCATAGCGTGGCCCCGGTCGCACCAACCTCGCTGGCGCGGCGGACCAGGTCGATCGGGCTCTCGTTGAACCGGAAGTTGTTCACCTGACCGACCACCGCACCATCCTCAACGAGGTACACCCCGTCCCGGGTCAGCCCGGTGAGCAGCAACGAGGTTGGGTCAACCTCACGGATGTACCACAGGCAGGTCAGCAGCAACCCCCGCTCGGTGCGGGCCACCAGGTCGTCGGTCGAAGCATCCGACCCACCGGTCAACACCAGGTTCTCCGGTGGTGGGGTGAACACCCCACCCAGCTCCGCTGCAGCCGCCCGGGGGTAGGCCAGCGCGTTCACCGTGCCGTCTCGCAACCAGTCCACCCGGCGCACCGGGACGCCGTTGTCGAAGACGCTCACCGAGTCGCTCGAGTAGCTGGTAGCCAGGAACGGCGCCGTCGCCAGGCCCGCCGCAGCCGGATCGCTGGACAGCGTGAGCGGCAGGTCGGTGAGCCGCTCGCCCAGCCGGGTCGGCGAGCTGGATCCGGCCACGGCCGACCACGGCGAGCGTCCTTCGTGGGTCGGGCGGCCTTCCATCGACCACACCAGGTCGGTCATCAGATCGGAGACCGCCGACGGCGGCAGGATCGTCTCGTGCCGGCCCGCAGGCAGCTCCAGGCGCCGCTGCGACCAGCCCAGCCGTCGCCGCACCTCAGCGATCAGGGCAGCGATGTCCACGTCGGTGAAATCAGCCGTGTAAGCCCCGGCCCAGGCGCTGCGGGTGAGGTCGTCGGCGACCTTGCCGTTGATCTCCACGGTGCCGGTGGGCTGCACCCAGCGACGGCGTAGCCCCGTCGAGGACGCCAGCCAGGTGGTCTCCAGCCGGTGCTCGGCGAAGCCGTAGAGCAGCTCGCCACCGCCAATCCGGGCAGGGGAGTCGCCGGACGCCGCACCGAATGCCGCTGCCAGCTCATCCGCCAGCCTTGCGAACACGCCGATTTCGGTGGCCGTCGCTGGCGCGTCGAAGTCACCGTCGACCGTACCGTCGGCCAGCGGTGCGGCGTCCCGGGCCGGCCCGGACTGGTGGGCCGACTCCTCGCTGGCTGCCACCACAGCGCGCACCTCATCGAGGTCGGTGCCATTGCCACTCACCGTGCCGATCGAGGGACCCGCAACGGACCCACCGGCTGCCTCCACAATCGAGATCACCGAGAACGAGCGGGTCGTGGTGTGCCCGTTGGTGGTCATCGTGTTGTTGGCCCAGCGCAGGTTGACCTCGCTGGTGTCGGTGAGCAGCACGATGCATCCGTCGGCCTTGGACGCGGCCAGCGCGGCCGCGGTCAGTTCATCGGCAGGTATCACTGGCCGGCCTCCTCGCGGGTGTTGAGCACGTTGATACCGCGGAACAGCGCCGACGGGCATCCGTGGCTGACTGCCGCGACCTGACCAGGCTGAGCCTTGCCACAGTTCAACGCACCGCCCAGCAACCACGTCGAGGCGCCACCGACAGCCTCCATCGCACCCCAGAAATCGGTGGTGGTGGCCTGATAGGCGACGTCGCGGAGCTGCCCGGCCAACTGACCGCCCTCGATGCGGTAGAAGCGCTGCCCGGTGAACTGGAAGTTGTAGCGCTGCATGTCGATCGACCAGGAGCGGTCGCCGACGATGTAGATGCCACGCTGCACCCCGGAGATCAGCTCCGAGGTCGTGGTGTCGGTGCTGGGGTCCGGTTGCAGCGATACGTTGGCCATTCGCTGGATGGGCACGTGGTGCGGCGAGTCGGCATACGCGCAGCCGGCCGAGCGTTCCAGGCCGAGCCGGCGGGCGAAGACTCGATCGGTCTGGTAGCCGACCAGCGTCCCGTCTGCTACCAGGTCCCACTGCGAGGTGGCGACCCCGTCGTCGTCGTAGCCGATGGTGGCCAGCCCGTGCGGCTGGGTGCGGTCCCCGGTGACGTGCATCAGCGGCGAGCCGTAGCGCAGCGTGCCGAGCTTGTCCGGGGTGGCGAAAGAGGACCCGGCATAGGCTGCCTCGTAGCCGATCGCACGGTCGTACTCGGTGGCGTGCCCCACCGACTCGTGGATCGTCAGCCACAAATTGGTGGGGTCGATCACCAAGTCGTACCGGCCAGGCTCAACGCTGGGCGCCTTGACCTTCTCGGCCAGCCACTCCGGGATCTGCGCGAGCTCATCGTCCCAGTCCCACACGGTGTTGCCGGCCAGGTACTCCCAGCCCCGAGCAGCCGGCGGCGCGCAGGTTCGCATGCTCTCGAACGAGCCGGCGGCCCGGTCCACCGCGGTGGCGGTAACTACGGGATACAGCCGCACCCGCTGCTGGGTGGTGCTCGTGCCGGCGGAGTCAGCGTAGAACTTGGTCTCCTTCGCCGCGCGGAAGACCACGTCGGTGTGCTCGACGCCGTCGGTGGCAAGCAACCGGCGGGACCACTCCGACAGCAGCGCCACCTTCTCCTGCAGGGGCACCGTGAACGGGTCGATCTCGTAGTCGCCGACCCAGACGGCCCCGGCGTGCACGGGCTCAGCCGCCAACTCCACCCGCTCGGCGTTAAGCCGGCGCAGCGTGCGGGCCACCTCGACGGCCCGCTGCGCGGTAGCCACGGCAGAGCGCGGGGTCAGCTCGAGGTGCGAAGCGAACCCCCAGGTGCCCTCGACGATCACCCGCACGGCCAGCCCCACGGTGGTCGAGTCCTGCGCCGTAGCGACCGCCCCGTCGCGCAGCCGCAGCAGCTGCCCGGTGGTCCGCTCGATCCGCACGTCGGCGTGCTCGGCGCCCAGCTCGCGGGCTCGCCCGACGGCGGCGTCAGCCACCGACCGCAACGGCAGGTCAAGGAAATCTGGATCGATCACACCGATGCTCACCTTGCCGACCCTATCGCCCGCTGCAGCAACCGGGCGGCCAGCGCCGCCGCAGCCGATCCGAGGATCCCGGACTCCTGCAGCACAACCAGCGGGACGACCGGCACGCCGATCGGGATCTTCTCCTCGACCGCACAGATAGCACCATCTCGGGGTCCGCGATCGGCACGCCCTGCAGACCCGCGGCGAACTCCCCACCGACGACCATCGGCACCCCCGCGGCGAGCGCGGGCCACATCACGCGGAGCACCAGCAGCCAGGGGTCCAGGCCTCTCGCGTCCAGGCCTATCGCGTCCGACCCCGGTTCCAGCCGCTCGTCGAGGGCAGCGGTGCTCGGCTCAACCCCGAAGGTCACCGCCAGACCGAACGCGCTCAGCACCCGCCGCACCGCGTCCACGGCACGCCAGCAGAAGGTCCACATACCGCTCCGGTGGGACAGACGATGCGAATGGGACGGCTGGAACCAGGGCACCAACCAGGGGGGCCGTGGGTTTAACCAGGGTCCCGGTAGGGGATAACCCTCATGTGCCGGGCAGAGCCGTGTAGCACAGTAGTGATTGTCGGTCGAGAGAGAGGGAGCGGAAGCGGTGACGATCGGGGTCGAATCTCACCAAGACTTCCTCGATCCGCCTGGGCGCAGCGCCGGGACGCCCAGGCACAGGCCGACACCCGTGGCGCGCAGAACTCGGGGGGCGCGCGACGGGTATCTGAGGGGAAGAGCCCGGACCGCCATTCGGGGGCGGTCCGGGCCCCAACCCCGCCGTCCATCCTGAATTAGGCCGTGTCCTGTGGAGCTTCCTATCAGCAGCGCGAGTTCGGGGAACTGAGCGCAGCCAGGATCTGCCCCGGACACCGGCCGATGTCGTGCTGACCGGGGCCGTGAACTCGACGCCGGCGACATTCTCCTCCCGTCGCAGGTCGGTCTCGTCCAGTTCACGGCGCCCGCGCGCCTCGGCGCCTCGTTGCGGTCGCACCGTCCCATGATCCACAGGACGCGCCCTAGCCCTCCTGATCGGCTGCCCAGCGCTGGGCCAGCAGACATACCCGCTGCGCGAGCTCATCGGCAGTGGCCTCAGGGTCGCCGGTCAGCCCGGCCGCAAGACCCACCAGGTAGGCGGTGAGCGGAGCCGCCGGCCGCGCGACTCCGTGCGCGACGTCGCGTGCCATGTCCAGCACCCGCGGCTGCATGGCGTCCGGTCGCACGGCATCGGCGATGTCCAACTCCCGGCACACCGCGGCGACCCACTCCTCGAGTGTGTTCACCAGGCCACCTTCTCATCTGCGCCGTTGCCCGGTGCGCAAGGCTGGCGGTGTGCAGCAGACCAGGGCGACCCACTCCCCCCAACACCACTACTACCCACAGCGCAACCGGATGACCACCGGGCAGCAGCGCGCCTGGGATCGGACCTGGGACCGGTGGGGCGCAGACGTCGTGGACCTGCCCGACGGCCCACTGGACACCGCCGGGTGGTTCGGGCGCGCCGCCCCGGTCGTGCTCGAGATCGGCTCTGGGATGGGGGAGTCGACCGCGGCGATGGCCGTCGCCGCACCCGACGTCGATCATCTCGCCGTGGAGGTCTACCAGCCTGGCCTGGCCCAGCTACTCCTGCGCATCGAGCAGGCTGAGATCACGAACCTGCGTCTGCTGCGCGGCGACGCGCACACCCTGCTGACCGAACACATCGCGCCGGGCTGCCTGCACGCCGTCCGGATCTACTTCCCCGACCCGTGGCCAAAGCGGCGGCATCACAAGCGCCGGCTGGTCGGTCCGGAGTTCATCGCCCTGGTGACGTCCCGGCTGGAGGTAGGAGGCACACTGCACCTCGCCACCGACTGGGAGTCCTACGCCGCGGAGATGCTCGACGTGTGCGCCGCCGAGCCCGGGCTGCGCAACACCGCCCCCGGCAGCGGCTTCGCGGCGCGGCCGGCGTGGCGACCGGTCACCAAGTTCGAGCAGCGCGCCCGGGACGACGGCCGCGCCGTCCACGATCTGCTCTTCGCCCGCGGTTAGCATCGGACCATGAATCCGGCGCCGCTCCCGACCACCCCGACCACCCTGCTCGTCTGGGATGCGCCCAACATCGACATGAGCCTGGGCTCAATTCTCGGTGGACGCCCCAGCTCCGCGTCACGGCCGAGGTTCGACGCCTTGGGTCGCTGGCTGATCTCGCGGGCCGGGTCCGACACCGAGCCCGAGGCGACCGTGTTCACCAACGTCGCCGCGAGCAGCACAGACTTCGTCCGGCCCTGGGTGGAGGCGCTGCGCAATACCGGGTTCGCGGTATTCGCCAAGCCCAAGATCGACGAATCGGACATCGACGAGGACATGCTGACGCATATCCGGTCCCGTCACGAGCAGGGTGTGCTGCGCCAGCTGTTGGTGGCCTCCGGGGACAGCCGGGCCTTCCGGGAACCACTGGAGGACCTGGTGGCTCAGGGCGTCCAGGTCACCGTGCTCGGGTTCCGGGAACACGCCTCGTTCGCGGTCAACTCCGTGGTGCTGGACTTCGAGGACTTGGAGGACATCCCGGAGCTGTTCCTGCAGCCGCTGCCCCGGATCACCCTCGAGACGCTGCCCCCGGAGGGCGCCTGGCTTCCCCCGCTGCGGCCGCTGTCAGCCCTGCTGCGCTACACCCCCATGGAGCCCACTCCATGATGCGACTGGCCGCGCCGGTAGTACTGCAGTGCGACGAGCAGTGCACTGTGTTGCGCGACGCCGTGGTGGACGTCGACAGCACCGGCCGGATCATGCACATCGGACCTTCGACCGGCGCGCCGCCAGCACCCGGGCCGGTGCGCGCGCTCACCGGCATCCTGATGCCCGGCCTGGTCAATGCTCATGCGCACACCGCGATGACCGCCCTGCGCGGGCTGGGCGGGGACCTGCCACTGATGCGCTGGCTGACCGAGGTGATCTGGCCCGCCGAGGTGCGGTTGGACGCCGACGATGTGCGGGCCGGCATGCTGGTCGGCACTCTGGAGATGCTCGGCGCCGGAATCACCACCAGCGTGGAGATGTACTTCCACAACGACGCGGTGGTGGACGCCGTGCTGGCCGCCGGAAGCCGCGCGGTGGTGACACCCGGCATCATCGCGGTCCCGGGCTGGGACCGGCTGGGCACCTGGGAGCAGATGCTCGACGGCATCAGCCGCTGGATCGACACCGACGGCATCCGGTTCGGCCCTGGCGAGCGCATCGAACTGGGATACGGCCCGCACGCTGCCTACACGCTGCCACCTGAGGCTCTGATCGCGGCTGGTGCAGCCGCCCGGGAACGCGGTGCGCTGCTGCACATCCACGTTGCCGAGACCACCGGCGAGGATGCCGCGATCCGCGATCGGCACGGCTCGGTGCCGCTGCTGCTGGAAAGTCTCGGGGTGCTCGGCAGCGATGAGTCCGGTCGGCACGCGCGGGTGTTGGCGGCGCATGCCGTGCACCTGTCGGACACCGACATCGCCGTGCTCTCCCGCCACCGGGTCGGCATCGCGCACTGTCCCGGCTCCAACAGCAAACTCGCGTCGGGCCTCGCGCGGCTGCTCGACCTGCGCACCGCCGGGATCGCGGTCGGCCTCGGCACCGATGGTCCGGCCTCCAACGACGACCTCGATCTCTGGGACGATGCGAGGCTGGCCGCCCGGCTGGCTCGGCTGTCCAGCGGAGACGCCGCCGCGGTCACCGCTGCGCAGGCGCTGCTGCTGGCCACTCGGGGTGGCGCGGCCGCGATCGGGCGGGACGACCTCGGCACCCTGCGCCCGGGCGGGTGGGCCGATCTGGTGCACCTGGGCGCCGACGACCCGGCGTTCGCGGCCGGGCTGGACGTCCCGGACGGTCAGTTGCTGGCCAACTTGGTGTGGGGTGCCGGAGCCCGAGCGGTGCGGGACGTGTGGGTAGCGGGGGAGCAGGTTCTGGCGCGCGGCGCACCGACCCGGGTGGATTCCGCGGAGGCGCACGCCGCGCTACGCTCCCGAGCCGCCCCGCTCACCGGCAGGGCAGTGACCGAACGGAGCTGAGTTTATAGGTAGGGCATCCTAACGGGTGGGACTCGGCGTGTCGTGTTCCTGCGCGTCCGCGATCGCACCTACGCTTTGCCCAAGTCGGGGAGACTGGAGACGTGGTGGGTCGTCATGCGGCCGCCCAGGACCCGCTGCATGTCCTCTACATCGGCAATTCCGCCGATCTTGGAGCACTGCGGCGGTTGATGGAGGCGCACGGGGCGGTGACGCGCAGCAGGCTCACGCCTGCGGTCGCTGTCGTGATCGCCGATTCCTCGGTGCCCGCAGACCATCCCACTGTGCGCGCCGCGGCCACGCTCGGCATTCCGGTGCTGGCACCGGGCGACGCGATCGTCCAATTCGCCGGATGGCGAACCCGCACCGAGCCGATCCGGCAGCAGGTACCCGACGTCGCCCGGCGATCCTGGCCTTTCCGGCGGCGCACCCGTTGATCGCTGGCACCGCTGTGGGCGCGGGCGCTTGCGAGCATCATGGCTGCACCTCCGCGTTCGGGGACCAGTGGGGAACCGGACCCACCCTGGTGACGGCGGTGCGCACGGTGGGGACGGTGGTGGCCTGGGCCGTCGCGGTGACCACCGGCAGCGACGGCTGGCTGCTCGCGGCCCTGCTCTGCTACTGGATCGGGGATGTCGCCGATGGGTTGCTGGCCCGGCTGACCCATCGCGAGACCCGTACCGGAGCCGTGCTCGACGTGCTCGCCGACCGGTTGAGCATCTGCCTGGTGGTGGTCAGCTACGTGACCGCGCATCCGCCTGCCGCGCCGCCTGCCGCGGTGTTCCTGGTGCAGTTCGTAGTGCTCGACGCCTACCTCACATTGGCATTCAACCGCTGGTCGCTGCTGTCCCCGAACTACTTCGGGCTCGTCGACGCGACGGTGTACTGGCTGAACTGGTCGCCACCGGCAAAGGCCACGAACACCAGCGCCGTGGTACTGGTGTGGCTGGGCACTGGGTCACCGATGGCCGCGACGGTGCTCGCCGCCGCGATCCTCGGGGTGAAGTCGTTCAGCGCGGTTCGGGTAGCCCGGCTGCCGGTGCCCCGGGTGCTGTCCGGCTGCGCCGTGCTGGACCTGCACAACGCGGCGGCTAGCCCCGCAACCGCATCGACATGACGAGATAACGGTAGGAGCCGTCCCTGTTATCGTCTTTATCCGCTTTATCCGCTTCAAGGCCGGTGACTGGAGTGATCACGGTGGGGCGGGCCGGCGTAGTGAACGACAGCGTCGCTCGCGGGGTGGTGACCCCGCTCAGCCCGTCGAGCAGGTATCCGGCGTTGAACCCGATGGTCATCGGTTCGCCGGTGATACTGACTTCAAGTTCCTCTTCGGCACTGGACTCGTCGTCGGCCTCCGCAGACAGCTGCACAGTGCCGTCGGAGAAGGCCAGCCGGACCGGCGCGAACCGCTGAGCCACCAGCGACACCCGCTTGAGTGCCGCCACGAACGCGCCGACCTCCAGCTCCACGGTGGTGGTGACCTCGGTGGGCCACAGCGACGAGAATTTGACGAACTCGCCGTCCAGCAACCGGGTCAGCGTCTGCCGGCCGCCGGCAGAGAAACCCAGGAAACCCGCGTCGGCGGCGTTGCCCAGCGACAGCAGCACCTCGCTGGCCGAGCCGAGAGACTTGGCGGCATCGGCGAGCGTCTTGGCCGGAACGATGACCGCAGCCGGGGTGGACGGGGCCGAACCGGTCGGCGTCCAAGGAATGTGCCGCTCGGCGAGGCGGTACCGGTCGGTCGCGGCGAAGGTGAGCGTCTCGGAACCGATCTCCATGCGGACCCCGGTGAGCATCGGCAGGGTCTCGTCCCGGCTGGCCGCCGCGGTGACCTGGGCGACGGCGGTGGCAAAGACATCACCGCGCACCGAGCCCGAAGTAGCGGGGAGCTCCGGCACCACGGGGTAGTCCTCGACGTGCATCAGGGGCAGGTTGAACCGGGCCGAACCGCATCGCACCACCAGCCGATTTCCCTCGACGGCGACCCGTACATCCTTGGGCGGCAACGCGCGGGCGATCTCGGCGAGTAACCGGCCGGACACCAGCACTCGTCCTGCGGACTTGTCGGTGACAGGCACCTCGATGCGGTTGAGCACCTCGAAGTCAAAACCGGAGACAATCATCGCGCCATCAGTCACCTCGATCACCATGCCTGCGGTGACCGGGACGACGGGACGGGACGGCAAACCGCGCGCCGTCCACGCGACCGCCTCGGCGAAGGCATCCCGCTCAAGCTCGAACTCCACGTTAACCCACCGTCCCTGCGAGTACCCCCGCTTGCGCCGGGGGTGCGCCAGCGTACCGGGGGCTTTGTCACGGGCCGGGGTGGTGGTCGGGATGGTTCGGTGTTGGTCAGCAAGGTTGTGAGCAGCAGGCCGAAGCAGGGTGAGCAGCAGTGGGGTTGGCAGCGGTTGAAGACTCTCCCCACCCAGGTTGGCGGTACTTGAAGGGCTACCTACTGGGTGTCGAAACCGTGCTCGATCGCGTAGCGGGCAAGCTCGACGCGGTTGTGCAGCTGCAGCTTGCGCAACGTCGACTGCACGTGGTTCTCCACAGTGCGGTGGCTGATCACCAGCTGATCGGCAATCTGCCGGGCGGTGCGCCCCTTTGCTACCTGGCGTAACACCTCGGTCTCGCGCTCGGTAAGCCGTGGCGAGCCAGTCTGCGGGTCCAGCGCCATGCGGCGGTACTCGCCGAGCACCAAGCCGGCGAGACCGGCGCTGAACACCGCGTCGCCCTCGGCGGTCCGGCGCACGGCCTCGACCAGTTCCTCCACCGGCGCGGACTTCATCAGATACCCCGACGCACCCGCCTGCACTGCGGCCAGGACGTCGGTGGGTTCGCCGGACGCGGACAGCACCAGCACCCGGATATCGGGCCAGGCATCGATAATGCGACGGGTGGTCTCCGCCCCCGACGGTCCACCGGTGGCGAAGTTCAGGTCCATCAGCACGACGTCCGGACGGACAGCCGCAACGATGCGCAGCGCGGCCGCGCCGTCAGTCGCGGTGGCAACGACGTCGAAACCTCGCTCGGTGAGGTCGCGGGCCACCCCGTCGCGCCAGATCGGATGATCATCGACCACCATGATCCGGACTGTCACTGCAGCAGGCCGATCCGGACGCGGGCCAGCCGTATCTCCCATTCGGTGCCCCGCCCCGGACCGGTGTCCAAGGTCAGGGTGCCACCCAGATCGGCCACCCGGCCGCGGATCGAGCGCGACACCCCCATCCGGCCGTCAACCTCGGCGTTGGCGAGCTGCCCGTCGGAGACACCTGGGCCGTCGTCGCGGACGGTGAGCACCACCTCCTCGCCGAGATCCTCGACCAGCACCCACGACTTCGCCTCCGGACCACCGTGCCGGACGGTGTTGGCCAGCGCCTCACGAGCGACGGCGACCAGCTCCTCGACGTCGCAGGCCGGCAGCGGCACCGCGGTGGCGGGCACCGACACCTCGACCCGGGGACCGGCCAGCAGTGCAAGCGCGGCGGCCAGGTCCAGCTCACCGCTGGCGCCTGGCGGTGTGGCCGCGAACAGGGAACGCAGCGCGATCTCCTGCTCCCCGGCCAGCCGGGCCAGCTCGCCGGCTTCCCCGCCGAGGTGGCCGCCCCGGATGCGCACTCGGGCCAGCACCTGCACGACGCTGTCGTGGATGGACCGGGCCAGCCGTTCCCGTTCGGCCGTGGCCGCCTCGGCGCAGACTGCCCTGCGCAGCTGCTCGCTGGCCCGGCGAGCGGCCGTCGCGGCCAGCCCGAGCACGAAACCGGTCCCGACCAGCAGCACGGCGTCGCGGGCCACATCGGTGCTGAAGTACCCGCGCACCCATACGTCGGCCAGGGCGACGGCGACGCCGAACAACGCGCCGGCACTCCGGCCGGCGTGCACTGCGGCAGCGACCACCGGGCCGCAGGCCCACACAGTGGTGAGCAGCGGAGTGTCTGTGGTGACCTCGGTGAGCTGCCCAGGGGACAGCACCAGCGTCGAGGAGCCCATCAACGCCAGGGTGACCAGCAGGTCAAGCACGATGACGTGCATCTGGCGGGTACCGTCGTAGCTGTAGGCCAGGCAGATCAGGACGGTCCACAGCGCGATCCCGGCGAGCACCGCCCACCCCAGGCCCGGGCGAGCGTAGCCGTCGTGATGCACGATGACTGCGGCGATCGCGAAAGCCGCCGTGACGATCCGTAATACCACCACGCCGCGCCACAGCGGGGTCATGATGTCGGTGGCGGCCGGCATGGCTGGGGATCCTGCCAGGTGTCGGGGCGGGTGCCCGCTCGGGCCCACCGTGCACGGTCGCCGGACACACCGTGCACGCCAGCCTGACACGCCGGGGAGCCGATGATGCCGAGCAGCTACCGGGAGCAGCCTGCCCCTGCCGGGCTGGCCAGGGTAGTGGCCTGCCTGTGGCGCAACGAGATAACCGCGGCCCGGGAGCAGCGGGTGCTACCCGACGGGTGCATGGACCTGATCTGGATAGACGGCGCGGTGCACGTCGCCGGTCCGGATACCCGGCGTTTCTGGCCACCATGCGCCCCCGGCAGGTGGTCACCGGTCTGCGGTTTCGACCTGGCGCCGCTCCCGGTGTGCTCGGGGTGCCCGCGTGCGCATTGCGGGATCGACGGGTTCGACTCGAAGATCTCTGGCCGGGCACGACGCTGGCTGATCGGGTCGCCGAGGCGGGCGACCCGGCCGTCGCATTGGCCGCCGCGGTTGCTTCCCGGACCACCGAGCCGGATCCCGCGTTAGGCGCGGTGTTGGCCTGCCTGCGAGCCGGGTCCAGCGTGGCAGCGACGGCGGAGGCGCTGGGCTGGACCGATCGGACGCTGCACCGGCGGTGCCGGGACACGTTCGGCTACGGTCCCTCGGTGCTGCGCCGGATCCTGCGGTTCCGGATGGCGCTGCGGCTAGCGGGACGCGGGGTGCCCTTCGCCGCCACCGCAGCCCGCGCCGGGTACGCCGACCAGGCGCACCTGGCCCGCGAGGTGCGGGCGCTGGCTGGGGTGCCGCTGCGTCACTTGATCCGGCTCGGCTGACCCGGATACACGCGCACCGCAGCCCGCTACACCGTGCGCCCTAGCCGGACACACCGGGCAGGTCAGCCGGACACGCCGGGCAGGTCAGCCGGACACGCCGGGGAGGGGGGCGAACAGGTCGATGGTGACGGCGTCTGGGTCGTGCACCACTGCGTAGCGCTGTCCCCAGAAGGCGTCCCAGGGGGCGCGCTCGCCGTGGTAGCCAGCTGCGGTCAGCTCGGTGTAGGCGGCGTCCACCGCAGCCGGATCGGGCAGCCGGAACGCCAGGCTGGTGCGGTTGCCACCGTCGCCCGCTTTCCAGTCCGGGGCGAAGGATCGGATGGTGTCCTCGGTGTCCCAGAGCAGCCGCAGACCGCCCGGCAATGCGACCTCCACGTGCGGCGCCGTGTCGGCGTCGGCCGGAATGTCCAAGCCCAGCCGCCGGTAGAACGCCAGCGAGGTGGCCATATCGGCCACCACCAGTCCGATCACATCCAGTCGCGCATCAATGCCCATGACCTGCGACCCTAGGTGCGCCGCGCGCCACTGTCTTGAACGGATCGGACACACCGGGCACAGGAGCAGGACACACCGTGCACGTCAGCCCGACACACCGGGCGCAGGAGCCCGACACGCCGGGAGGGCGGGGGTCAGAAGGCGGGAGTCAGAAGACGCTGTGGCCGTACATCTCGCCGAGGGGGTCGGCGATCAGTTCCACCCTGGCTCCGTCCGGGTCCCGGAAGTAGATCGACGTGCCGCTCTCCAGCAGGTAGTCGATCCCCTCAGCGTCCATCCGGTCCCGGATCTCCTGCCAGCGCTGCGGCTCCATCGAGATGGCCAGGTGGTGTAGCCCGCCGAGCACCTCGGCGTAGGGGCCGACGTCCACGCCGGGCAGGTCGAAGAACGCGACGGTGTTGCCGTTGCCGACGTCGAAGAAGAAGTGTGTGGAGCCGGGCAGGTCCCGGTTCTCGAACATGTCGATGAGCGGGAAGCCGAGCAAGCCCTGGTAGAACTCGACGGTTCGCCGCACGTCGGAGGAGATCAGCGCGGTGTGATGGATGCCCCGCGCGCTGCTGGGCGGCCGCTGGTCTCGGGGCAGCATCGTCTCCGCGCGGATCCGATCCCGCTGCTGGGTCAATTCCTGCACTGCATCTGGCGTCACTGTCACCGTTCAAGCATCCCGCGACAGCGCCGCCGCGGCCACCCTGAAGCGGGCGAACTCGGCCACCATCGCTTCCAGCGACCAGTGCGCGTTCAGCCCACTCGGATTCGGCAACGCCCACACCAGCGTCGCACCGTCGACTGATGTGCGTTCTGGATGCAGACTGCGGTAATCCGGGGTCGGATTACCGCAGTCTGCATCCAGACTGCGGTAATCAGCCGGTGGCTGGGGGCCGATGGTGGCGTGGGGGGTGGCGAAGGCGACGCGGTAGGCGGTGATGCCGACGACGCCCAGGGCGACTGGATGTAGGTCGCGCACAAGATCGCGGAGCCGCGCGCCGCCGGCTACCAACTCCACGGTGGTCAATTCGTCGGCCCGGGCGGTGGCGCGGGGCGCGATGTTGGTGATCCCCAGCCCGAGCGAGGCCAACAGGTGCTGCTCGTCGGGCCGCAGCCGGTGTGGGGTGAACCCGGAACCGTGTAGCACCGGCCAGAAACGGTTGCCCGGCCGGGCGAAGTGATGGCCGGTAGCGGCGGAGACCAGGCCCGGGTTGATCCCGCAGAACAGCACTCGCAGCGGCGGATCGTCCGGCCCGGGCAGCACGTCGGGGATCGTGCGGTCCCGCGCCGCGGCAAGATCGGCGGGCTTCACAGCGGTGGGGCGCCCGACCTGTCGGCGGACTCCGCAATGAGCGGGTCTGGGGGGTCCGGATCGGCAAGGACGACATCAGCCGGAGGCAACACGGTGCCGGCAGCGCCCGCGCCTGCCCTGGCAGCGCCCGCGCTGGCCGCGGCAGCGCCCGCACCGACCCTGGCGGCGCGGCGAGAACCTCCACCGGGCTCGACGTTCTCGCTGACCAGCACACGGATGCCGGCGTTGAGCATGGCCAGCAGCGGCACCGCCAGCACCGCACCGGCGATACCGGCGGCCACCGAGCCCACCGCGACAGCCAGCACCACCGCTACCCCGTTGAGCTTGACCGCACGGCCCAGTAGCAGCGGTTGCAACACATTGCCCTCCAGTTGCTGCACACCGATCACCACTCCGAGCACGATCAGCGCCGGCACCAGGCCGTTGGTCACCAACACCACCAGCACCGCGACCACCCCGGACACCACCGCGCCGACCACCGGGACGAACGCCGCCAGAAACGTCAACGCGGCCAACGGCAACACCAGCGGGGCACCGACCGCCACCAACCCGAGCCCGATCCCCACCGCATCCACCACCGCCACCAGCACGGTGGCCCGGATATACCCCACCAGCGACTCGAACCCACGCTGGCCCGCAAGATCAACCCGATCGCGGGTCGAGCGCGGCACCCCACGGATCAGGAAACGCCACATCGACCTGCCGCTGTACAAGAAGTAGATCAACGTGAACAACGCCAATGCAGTACCAGCAAGGTACTGCCCCACAGTGAACGCGGTGGACAAGGCACCCGACGTAATCGCACTGCGGTTGGCAGACACCGACTGGCTCAGCGAGTCCAGCACGCTCTGCAGGTTGATTGGGGGCAACCCGAACGGAGGGTCCTGCAGCCACACCCGGATCTGCTGGATGCTGTTGGTGACCTGGACCTGCAACGCGGGTAGTCCGGCCACGAAGGCCTGGATGATGAACCCCAGCAGCCCGCCGATCAGCGACAACCCGGCGATCAGCACCACCGTGGTGGCAAGCCCCCTGGGCAACCGGTGCCTGGTCAACCAGTCCACCACCGGTCCCAGCAGCGCGGTCAGCAACAACGCCACCGCCACCGGGATCACCACCACCCGCAGGGTGACCAACACATAGCCCAGCACCACGACCATCCCCAGCACCGCCAGCGCCCGCCACGACACCGCCGCTGCCACCCGCAACGGGTAAGGCACGGCGGCTTCCGCATCGCGGCGACCCGGACCGGGGTTCACGCCGCAACGTTATCCGCTCGACCCGGTAGTGGCCTGCTCGTCGGTGCCGGGCGTGCCGGTTGGCGACCGGCAGGCCCTGCACCGCCGCGGTGGCGCAGGGGTACGGTGACTCTCCGCGATCGGTCGGACTCGCTCGGTGATTGAGTGTCGGAGCTCGAAAGAAATCTACCGAGTTGGCCACCGCTAACGAAAGGAATAATCGGCATGGCCGGGCATGCCGCGACGTTGGCGTCGCATAAAACTGTTGATGACCTGGGGGTCGATTACAGATTTGAGTCCGCACAGGTAATTGATACACAGGAGCAAGCCGACAGAAATTCGGCCGTCGACGTCCCCGACTATGCCGCTTTCAGCTGCCTCGCAGGTAGCCTCGCTTACCTCCCGAAATGGGCAGAATATCGCGTCCAATATCGCAGCGTGTTCGGCTCCCAGCGATGCCGGCTGGTCGCCGGTTCCATCGTTGTCGCCGATCTGAGCTTCGGGGTCTTCTACTTCGTTTGGCTGGCCGGCCGTTCCGACCATTATCCGGACAGCCAACATCATTGGGTACTGGCCACGCTTTACTTCCTGCCGGTGGCCTCGATCATTATCATCGAACTCTTCCGCCTGATCAACATCGCCACCTTGTGCGTATCGACGGCGCTGGCCCGCGATCCCATACCGGTCGAGCCCCAACCGGGCACGCGCGTCGCGTTCCTCACCACCATCGTGCCGGGGAAAGAACCGCTGGACATGGTCGAGCGCACGCTCACTGCCGCCCGGCTCATCCGCCATACCGGCGCAATAGACGTATGGTTGCTCGACGAGGGTGACGACGAGGAAGTAAAAGCGATGTGCCGGCGGCTGGGGGCACGCCACTTCAGCCGGCGGGGCGTGGAGCGCTGGAACCAGGTCAGCGGCCCGCACAAAGCGAAAACCAAGCACGGCAACTACAATGCGTGGCTCGAGGCGCACCATGAGGAATATGACTTCTTCGTCTCAGTGGACCCCGACCATATTCCACAGGAAAACTTCTGCGAACGGTTCCTCGGTTACTTCCGGGATCCTGATGTCGCATACGTGGTCGGACCGCAGGTGTACGGGAACTACTCGTCCTTCGTGACCCGGGCTGCGGAGAGCCAACAGTACCTGTTCCACAGCCTGCTGCAACGCGCTGCCAATGTCTACGGTTGCGCGATGCTCGTCGGCACCAACAACGCTGTCCGCATCGCAGCGCTGCGCGGAATCGGCGGGCTCCGCGACTCGATCACCGAGGACATGGCTACCGGTCTCGCGCTGCACACCACGCGCAACCCGGCAACCGGCAGACGCTGGAAATCCGTCTACACCCCGGACGTGCTCGCTGTCGGCGAGGGACCTTCCTCGTGGACCGACTATTTCACGCAGCAGTACCGCTGGTCGAGAGGGACCAACGAGGTGCTGGTGAAGAACTTCTGGCGGTGCGGCCACCGCCTCACGATCGGCCAGATGCTGCACTACCTGCTGCTGACGTCGTACTATCCCATGACCGCGATCGCGTGGATACTGGGATCGCTCATCGCCTTTTCCTACCTGTGCTTCGGAATCTCCGGTCTGGCAGTCGACTACGGATCGTGGCTGATCCTCTACACCAACACGGCCGTCCTGCAGCTCGCTCTTTACTTCTGGAACCGGCGGCACAATGTCAGCCCGCACGAAAAGCAGGGCTCCTCCGGGATTTCCGGAATGTTCATCTCGCTGCTCTCCACGCCGATCTATGTGGCGTCGTTCATCAGCACCGTCACATTCCGGAGAACCAACTTCGTGGTCACCCCGAAGGGAGACGCAACCAGCCCAGACAGGTTGGGAACGTTCCGCCTGCACCTGTGGTGGGCCATGTTCTTCGCAACCGCACTGCTGGTATCCGAACTGCTCGGCAACACACAATCAGCCATGCGCGTCTGGTCGATTCTGGCATTATCAGTGACACTGATCCCGATCGCGCTGTGGCTGGACGAAAAACTTAGCAGTGCAGGCGCGCGACCGTCATGAGCGACTCGATGATCCGGATGCCGCGGCGCCGCCTGCAACGGCGCAACCGTATCGTCACCCTGGTGGCCTCAGTCGGCGTGCTCGTGCTCAACGCGGGACCATGGAGCCCGGCCGGCGCCGCCGCTATTCGTGAATGGGACGAGTTCCGCACATCCCGGCCAGACTACCTGGCGACCTTCGGCCGTTGGAGCTTCCTCGACGTCCCGGGCGAATTCAAGGTCAATGCAGTTCACGCCGCGCTGTTGCCCACCGGAAAGGTGTTGATCATCGCGGGCTCCGGGAACAGCACCGAGAGCTTCGAGGCCCGCAGCTTCACGACGCTGCTCTGGAACCCTCGAACGGACGATTTCAGCCTCATCCCAACGCCCGATGACATGTTCTGCGGAGGTCACACGTTCCTGCCTGACGGCAAGCTACTGGTAGCCGGCGGCACCCGGAAATATGAGGTGCTCGAAGCGGACGTCACGCGCGCGGCCGGACCGATGACAGTACGGAACGAGTCGCCCGATGGTGGCCCGGTGAGCCTGCGGAAGGGCACGAGGTTCGTCTCCCCCGAAGGCATCGCCTTCACCAGTACCGAGGATGCGACGGTGCCGCCCGCGCACAAGATGACCGATCCTGACGGCAGGACCGTGGTGCACAGCTCCAGCGTCGACATCTGGGTCGAGGCCGCGACCGAAGGCGCAGGATCGGTGATCGCAGAGTTCACTCAGTATCATATCGACGGCGTCTCGAACAACGTCTACGGCATCGCTGAGAAGCTCACGCTGGAAAAGCAGGAGTACCGCGGTGCCGCGCATTCGTACGAGTTCGACCCGCAGACCGAACGTTACCAGCGGGTGGCTGACATGAACCACGCACGCTGGTACCCGACACTCGTTCCACTGGCCGATGGAAACGCCCTCGCGGTATCCGGCCTTGACGAATTCGGGCGGATCCTGAAGGGACAGAACGAATTGTACCGGCGCGACACTCAGCAGTGGGACGAAGTACCCGCGCTGAACCGGTACTTCCCCACCTACCCGGCGATCTTCCCGATGGCCGACGGCCGGCTGTTCTACTCCGGTTCCACCACCGGTTGGGGGCCCAGCGAGGGTGACGGGCGGGTGCCCGGCATCTGGAACCTGCAGGAAAACTCCTTCTGGCCGGTCGGTGGCCTCCGCGAACCGCACCTGACGGAAACCAGCACCTCGATACTCCTGCCGCCCGCGCAGGACCAGCGCGTCATGCTGCTGGGTGGCGGCGGGATCGGCGAGTCCTCGGCGTCCACCGCCCGCACGGACATCGTCGATCTGCGGGCACCCCAACCGCACTACACCCCGGGCGCAGACCTCGCCGAACCGACCCGTTACCTCAATGCGGTCATTCTCCCGGATGACACGGTGTTGACCACCGGCGGCTCCCGCGACTATCGCGGCAAGGGCGCATCCGACAACTACATCACCCGGATTTATAATCCCACCGTGGGCACCTTCCAGGTGGCCGCGTCTCCCCGGGTCGGACGCAATTATCACAGCGAGGCACTGCTGTTACCCGACGGCCGCGTCGTGGTCCTGGGCTCTGACCCGCTGTTCGGGGACGAGGACAACAGCACCCCCGGCACGTTCGAGCAGCGCATTGAGATCTACTCGCCCCCCTATCTTTACCACGGCTCCCGACCGGAACTCACCGATGGCCCCACCGTGCTGGAACGGGGCGCGACCGCCGAGTTTCGCACATCCGATCCGGATTCCATCGCCACCGCGAGGTTGATTCGCCCGAGTGCGGTTACCCATGCGACCGACGTCGGGCAGCGCTCTGTCGCGCTGGATATCGTCAGGAAGGACCGGGGAATATCGCTGACTGTCCCCACCCAAGCCGGTCTGGTACTGCCCGGGTGGTACATGCTGTTCGTGACGGACCGCCGGGGCACACCGTCGGTGGCCCACTGGGTACAAGTGCGGTAGGAGCGGCCGGGTGACCAAGCGATCTGTTGCGGCCCTGTTCGCGCTGGGCGGGATGTGCCTTCCAGCGCTGGGCTGCGGGGCCGATCAGGCACCGACCGATCCGTCGAATCCACTCAGCGGCCTGTCGTTTTATGTGGACCCGGAGTCTTCGGCAGCCAACCAGGTCAGGCAATGGGAGCAGGCCGGGCGGGCAGCGGACGCGAACGCCTTGCGCCGGATTGCCGAGGCGCCGAGCGCGCTGTGGGTCACCGGCGACCCCGCGGCCGTCGAGCAGGAGGTCCGAGGCCGCATCGCGGCTGCGGCCGAGCAGCAGACGGCCGCGGTCATCGTGGCCTACAACATCCCTGATCGGGACTGCGGCAGCTACTCCGCGGGCGGGGCACCGGATGCTGCGACGTACCGCACCTGGGTGACCAACCTGGCACGCGCCCTCGGCGACGGCCGTGCCATCGTCATCCTCGAGCCGGACGCCCTGTCCCACGTGATCGACGGCTGCCTGCAGGGCGCAAAGGCTGACGAGCGTTTCGCGCTGCTGGCCGGCGCCGTCGAGACACTGGCAGCCAAGCCCGAGACCACCGTCTACCTCGATGCCGGAAATTCCAGCTGGATCGCCGACACCGCCGCCGTCGTGGAGGCACTACGGCGGGCCGGTGGCCAGGAGGCGGCGGGCTTCGCGCTGAACGTGGCCAACTTCAACACCACCGACGCCACGGTGACCTACGGCCGTGCGGTGGCGAGCGGGCTGGGCGGGGCCCACTTCGTCATAGACACCAGTCGTAACGGGCGGGGGCCCTACCCGGATCCGCAGGTCAACGGAGCGCCCAGCTGGTGCAACCCCCCGGGGCGCGCGCTGGGACACCCACCGACCACACAGACCGGCCGGCAGGGGGTGGACGCCTTCCTCTGGATCAAGGAGCCGGGCGATTCCGATGGCAGCTGCCGTCCCGGCGAGCCCCCCGCCGGCGCATGGTGGCCCGACTACGCCCTGGCCCTCGCCGAAGCCCCCTGACCCCGGTGCAGCGAGCTAGGATCCCGCCGTGACCGGCACCTTCGCACCGCGCGGGTGTGGCTGACCTTCGACGGGGCGATCAAGACCACCGTGGTGATGACCCACCCGGAGACGGTGCACCTGGTCGGGTTGCTCGGTAAAGGCGCAGAGCAGTCGGTTGACACCGGAAGGAACGACTCCTCAACCTCCTGACGCGGAGGGTCGGTCTGACTTGGCATACTGAGCGCTCGACCAGCCGTTGCCCGCTGACACCGTCGAGGATGTGCTCATGGCCATGCCGCTGCGCCACCCGGGGTCGCTGATGACCCTGGATGAGTGGGTCGCGCTGCCCGAGGACAACACCTATCGGTACGAGCTCCAGGAAGGTGTTCTCCTGGTGTCCCCCCGGGCTACTCGCCGTCATCAGCTCGCCGCCCAGCGCCTGTCGCAGCAGCTTGATGGGCAGCTGCCGGTGGACTGGGAGAGCGTCCTTGACCTGGAGGTGGTAGTTCGCGCAGAGTATCCGCCGATCGTGCGGGTGCCCGATGTAGTGGTCACGCGGGTCGACGGACCCGAGGACCGATTGACGGCGTCGGATGTGCTGCTGGCAGTCGAGATCATCTCGCCGGGATCACGCAATGTCGACCTGCACCTCAAGCCGTTCGAGTACGCGGAGGCGGGAATCCCGCATTACTGGCTGGTCGATCTCGACCCGCCAGCCCCTTCGATCACGGTTTTCCACCTGGGCGCACCGGATGACGGTTACGTCGAGGGCCCGGCGATCGCCGGCCAGCTCGTCAGCACTGTCCCGTTCGACCTGTGCATCGACATTCCCGCGCTAGTCGCCGCGCGTTCCTAGGAGTCAAGCGAGCATTCGATGCGCAGGGCTCACGCGGCGCCGGGTACTTGGAACGAGGTGACGAGGGGAGTGGCGGTCAGGTGCTGCTGGTCCCATAGTGCCTATGGTGGCGGCGTCCGTTGCGCGCGCACTACTGACGTCAACACTTGGTCACTGCGTGGTAATCACCATGGACAACCTGGTGTTGATCCGCTCCATCAGCTCGCCAGGCACCTCCCCGATCATGTCGCCGAGCAGAGACTTGGGCACGTGGTCGAGGCGGGTGTAGGCCACTCGTAACCCATCCGGCAGCTCCACCTCCATCGGATCGGGCTCGACGGTGACCTCCATCGTGATCACATACGGCAGGTCAGGCAGCTCGTTGAACATGTTGCCGGAGTAGATCAGCACCCGACGTGGTGAGTTGCCAGTCACCGTCCAGACTTGACCTCTATGCGGCGGATGAGCCACGGTCCGCCTGCACGCTCGCCCGGACTTCCTCACGTTTGTGGTAGCCGGCGAGCTGCCGCTGGGAGGCCTCGGGATGCTGGGCCCACCACTCGTTGGCCTCCTGGCAGAGCTGCCGGAAATTCTCGCGTTCGATCGCGGCGATGACCCACGAGTGCACCGAGACACCGGCTGCGTCGGCGCGTTGCTTGATCTGCGCGTGGGTGTCATCGGACAGGTTCAGCCCAAGACGCTTCGACATGGCGCCACTTTATAGCGCCATCGCTTGGCACACCAAGACGGTGCCGCAGTGATCCGTGCACAAGATGCGGACACACCGGACATGAGGTGCAGACACGCCGGCAGGGGCGGGCGGGGTCGATACGGTACGGCGCGTGACCGAACAGCCGGTGCTCGAGACGACGAGGAGTTCTCCGGCGAGAATCCAATCGACCGCTACCCGCTGGGCCGCCTCGCGCCCCGCGGAGTGGTGCTGGAGCCGGACACCCACGACGACCTTGCCGCCGCCGATGCGGGCGACGCCAGCGAGGTCGACCCGGAGCCCAGCGCCCCGAACGTGCCCAGCCTCAACCCGTCCGCGCTGGGCTTCACCGCACACATCGAAGGGCACGCAGTCGAATTCCACGCCACCGCCACCTGGGCGCGCTACGAGTTCACCCCATCTGAGCGGGAGGAAACGCTCGGCAAACGGATGTGGCGACGTGCACAACAGGGCGGAACGGTCCGGCTACGACTCGTCGAAGGGTTACTTGACCCGCAGCCCCCTGATCCCGATCAGCCGGACGTCGTCGTGCGCGGTCGCGCCCGCAAGCACAACGGGAACTGGCTGGTCTCGGTGTTTCTGGAGAATGGTCAGAGCGAGCCGGACCGCAGACGGCATGCGCCGTCATGGATCTTCCAGGTGTAGCTGTCCGCCACCGGCGCCGACGACCGAGCGGTGTTCCTCCCCCGGCCGGAACGCCCCAACGGCGGGGACCACGACGACGCGGCACGCGGAACCTCACGATTGCCGAGAGTGCACCGAGCTAGGATCCCCGCCGTGGCGAACCGCCAGGTCAGACCACGCCTAGCGGTTGTCGAGATGTCATGACTACACTGTAGTCATGACATCTCCGAGATCCGTGCGATTCGACGGCGAGGTACTTCGGCGTCTCGACGGCTACGTCCGAAGCCATCCCGGCACCTCGATCTCCGCGGTGACCAACCTCTTCGTGGATGAGGCGCTGCGCACCGAGGCGCACCCTGGCATTACCTTCCGGCCAGGACCGACCGGTCGGCGTGCCGGGCTGGTCGGTGGCCCGGACGTGTGGGAGGTCATCGACACACTGTTGATCGTGCGGGAGGCCGAACCGGGCCTGGCGGACGACGCACTCGTTGCAGCGACGGCTGAAGCAATGGGATTACCAGAGCGCAAGGTCAGGATCGCGGTGCGGTACTACGCCGCGTACCGGCAGGACATCGACGATCGGATCATGGCGAACCGGGAGGCCGCCCAGGAGGCCGAGGCCGCGTGGCATACCGAGCAGGACCTGCTCCGCGGAAATGATCGCGCCTCGTGAGGGTGCGGCTCCTGCTGGACGAGATGTACCCGCCCACGCTCGCCTGCGCCCTTCGCGACAAGGGGCACGACGTGATCGCGGTGGCCGCGTCAGCCGAGCTCGCAGGCAGTGATGACGCCACCGTCCTGGATGCGGCGACCGGCGGTGGTCGATGTCTAGTCACCGAGAACGTACGGGACTTCGCAGTGCTGGTGCGCCACACCAGCCATGCCGGCGTGCTGTTCGTTCACGCCAGGCGATGGCCACGGACCAGGGCGGGTCTGCGCACGCTCGCGGATGCCCTGCACAACGCCGTCTCCGAAGGCCACCTGCCCGGTCCCGGCGACATCCGCTGGCTCACCTGAGGCGCCTGCGGGTTCCTTCCCAGCTTGCCGGCTGCCGGCGGCTGTCCAGCGTTGACGTACACCAGATAGCGACACGGCGTGCATGAGATGCGGACACGCCGGGGCGGGGAACTACCTGGCGACCAGGGAGGCGGGTGGGGTGAAGCGGGGGCCGTAGCGGGCGGCCAGCTCCTGCGCCCGGGCTACGAAGCCGGCCACGCCGCCGGGGTAGCCGGTGATGAACTGCATCACGCCTCCGGTCCAGGGCGGGAAGCCGATACCCATGATCGAGCCGATGTTGGCGTCGGGCACCGACGTGATGACGCCCTCGTCGAAGCACTTCACGGTCTCCAGCGCCTCGACGAACAGCAACCGATCCTTCATGTCCTCGAACGGGATCGCGTCGGGGCGCACCGGGCCGAAATGCTCGGCCAGGCCCGGCCACAGCCGGGTACGCCGGCCGTCGGTGTAGTCGTAGAACCCGGCACCGCCGGAACGCCCGGGCCGGGAGAACTCCAGCACCATCCGGTCGATGATCGCGTCGGCCGGGTGCGGGGTCCAGGTGCCACCTGCTGCCTCGACGCCGCGCTGAGTCTCCGCGCGGATCTTGCGAGCCAAGGTCAGGGACAGCTCGTCGGTCAGCTGCAGCACCGGGGAGGGGTAGCCGGCCTGTGTGGTGGCCTGTTCGATGGACGCCGGGTACGCACCCTCGGCGAGCATCGCGACACCCTCGTTGAGGAAGGTGCCGATCACCCGGCTGGTGAAAAACCCGCGGCTGTCGTTGACGACGATCGGGGTCTTGCGGATCTGCTGCACGACGTCGATCGCAGCGGCCAGCGCGGCATCCGATGTCTGACCCCCGCGGACGATCTCCACCAGCGGCATCTTGTCCACCGGCGAGAAGAAGTGCAGGCCGAGGAAGTCAGCTGGGCGATCTACCCCGGAAGCGAGGCCGGTGATCGGCAGCGTCGAGGTGTTCGAGCACAGCAAGGCATCGGGATCGACGACACCGGCGACCTCCGCGAAGACCTTCATCTTCAGCGCCGGATCTTCGAACACCGCCTCGATCACCAGGTCGCAGCCCTTGAGATCCCCCGTGTCGGCGGTGGGGGTGATCCGGGCCAGCATCTCGTCGCGCTGGTCGGGCGTGGATTTACCCTGGGCAACGGCCTTGTCCAGCAACCTGGCGGAATAGTCCTTGCCGCGCGTCGCCGCGGCGAGGTCCACATCCTTGAGTACGACACTCATGCCGGCACGGGCGCAGGAGTAGGCGATGCCGGCGCCCATCATCCCGGCCCCGAGCACGCCGACCTTGCCGAAGGTGCGCCGGGGGTACCCGTCGGGCCGGCTGCCGCCCTTGTTAATGTGCTGCAGGTCGAAGAAGAACGCCTGCATCATGTTCTTGGCGACCTGGCCGGTGACGAGGTCCAGGAAGTAGCGGCCCTCGATCTGCATCGCGATGTCCACGTCCACCTGCGAGCCCTCGACGGCGGCGCACAGGATGTGGTGCGGTGCGGGCAGGGGCGCACCCTTGAGCTGCTTGCGCAGGGTGGCCGGGAACGCAGGCAGGATCTGCGCCAACGCTCGGTTGGAGGGGATACCGCCGGGAATCTGGTAGCCCGGAGCGTCCCATGGTTGGCGCGCCCGGGGGTTCGCCGCGATCCACTCGCGGGCCTTGGCGAACATCTCGTCCGGCGTTGCGACGACCTCGTCGACGATGCCGATCTCCTTGGCCTGCGCCGGGCGCACCTGCTGGCCCTGCACCAGCAGCTGCATCAGCGCGTTGGCCAAGCCCAGCATCCGCACCGTGCGGACCACCCCGCCGAGGCCCGGCAGTATCCCGAGGGTCACCTCGGGAAAGCCGATCTTGCTGGCCGGCGAGTCCAGCGCGACCCGGTGGTGGCAGGCCAGCGCGATCTCCAGGCCACCGCCCAGCGCTGTGCCGTTGATCGCAGCGACGACCGGCTTGCCCAGCTTCTCCAGCCGGCGCAGCTGGTTTTTGAGCAGCGCGATGTGCGCGGCGAACTCGCGGGCATTGTCCGGCGTGACGGCGCGCAGCTCGTTGAGGTCAGCGCCGGCGAAGAAGGTCTTCTTCGCCGAGGTCAGAATGACCCCGGCGATCGAGTCGCGCTCAGCCTCCAGACGGGCCAGGGTCTCGGTCATCGACTCGACATAGCGGTCGTTCAACGTGTTCGCGGACTTGCCCGGGTCGTCCATGGTCAGCGTGACGATGCCGCCGGCGTCGGTCTCCCAACGAATCATTCCGTGCCCCCTACAGCCGCTCGATGATGGTGGCGATACCCATGCCGCCGCCGACGCACAGGGTGGCCAGGCCGTAACGCAGGTCGCGGCGCTCCAGCTCGTCGACCAGGGTGCCCAGGATCATCGCACCGGTAGCGCCCAGCGGGTGGCCCAGAGCGATCGCGCCGCCGTTGACGTTGAGCTTGTCGTGCGGCACGTCCATCTCGCGCATGAAGCGCAGCACCACCGCGGCGAAGGCCTCGTTGAGCTCGATCAGGTCGATCTGGTCCATCGTCATGCCAGCCTTGGCCAGCGCCTTGCGGGTCGCCGGCGCCGGGCCGGTGAGCATGATCGTCGGCTCCTCGCCGGTCACCGCGCCGGCCACGATCCGGGCCCGCGGGGTCAGCCCGAGATCCCGCCCGACCTGCTCGGAACCGACCACCACCAGCGCCGCGCCGTCGACGATCCCGGAGGAGTTGCCGGCGGTGTGCACATGCTCGATGCGCTCCACCCAGTGGTAGCGCTGCAGCGCGACGGCGTCGAATCCGGCCTGCTCACCGACGTCGGCGAAGGACGGCTTGAGCGCGCTGAGGCCCTCGAAGGTGGCGTCCGGGCGCAGGTGCTCGTCGCGGTCGAGCACGACTGTGCCGTTGCGGTCCCGGACCGGAACGACGGATCGCGCGAAGTACCCGTTGCTCCATGCCTTGGCGGCGCGGTGCTGCGACTCCAGGGCGTAGGAGTCGACGTCGTCGCGGGTGAAGCCCTCAATGGTGGCGATAAGGTCGGCGCTGATGCCCTGCGGGACGAAGCGGGCCTGGTAGGCGGTCTCGGGGTCCATCGCCAAGGCGCCGCCGTCGGAGCCCATCGGCACCCGGGACATCGACTCCACACCGCCGGTCAGCACCAGGTCCTCCCAACCGGAACGCACCTTCATCGCGCCGAGGTTGACCGCCTCCAGGCCCGATGCGCAGAACCGGTTGACCTGCAGCCCGGCGACGGTGTCGGGCAGCCCGGCGGCCAGCGCCGCCGCGCGCGGGATGTCCCCGCCCTGGTCACCCACCGGGGTGACCACCCCGAGCACGATGTCATCGATCCGCGCCGGGTCCAGCGTCTGGTGGCGGTTGCGCAGTTCGGCGATCAGCCCGGTGATCAGGGAGATCGGCTTGACGCCGTGCAGCGCGCCGGTCGGCTTGCCCTTGCCCCGCGGGGTGCGCAGGGCTTCGTAGAGAAATGCTTCAGTCATGACTGGCTCCCGATGGTGGTGCTGGTCTCGACAGACGTCGCGGATTCGCGGATCGCACGGTTGACGGCAAGTTGGAAATTGGTCACGACGCCCTCGACGGTGATCGGTTTGAGCTGCTCCAGCAGGGCAATCAGCCGGTCGCGCAACTCGCGCGGGCGCCCACGCTCGCGGTACTCACGTAACACGGTGTCGTGGAACAGCGCCACCAACTCGGTGGCCAGCGCGTTGGTGTGCCGTTCGATGATCTGCTTGGAGGTCAGCTGCACCGCGAAGTCCATCTCGGTGTCGAGCAGGTTCAGCCCGTAGCCCAGCATGTCGGGGCTGGTGAGGGTCCAGGCCTCGGGTTCGTCGCACCGGATCACGCCCAGCGTCACCAGCCGGGCCAGTTCGTCATCGGTCAGGGTGCGCCCGGCCCGGACGTCAAGCTCGGCACGATCCACCGTCTCAGGCTCCTCGGGCAGCCACGGGGCAAGCAGGGCGCGGTGCAGGGCGAGATCCTCGGGGGAGCGGTCCAACGGGATCCGGGCGAGATAGCCCTCGATCGCCGCCAGCGTGAAACCCAGCCCCTGCAGGTCGCGGACCAGCTCAAGACGAGCCACGTGCCGCTCGTCGTACAGGCCCAGCCGACCGCGCACCGCCGGTGGCGGGATCAGACCCATCCCGGCATAGAACCGGATCGTCCGCACGCTGATCCCGGTACGCGCCCCCAGCTCCCCAATGGTGAGCACATCCCCCACAAGCACCCTCCTTTCGACGTGACAGTACCACTGTCACGTCGCCAGTGGCGCGTTCTGGATGCAGAACGCGCTTATCCGGGGCCGAATAGCAGCGTTCTGCATCCAGAACGCCTGGTTGGCCACTAACGTTGGGAGGATGTTGATCAACTTGGGGTCGGATACGCAGACCCGGCCGGTTGAGGCGATGCGGGCGGCGATGGCGGCCGCCGAGGTGGGTGACGAGCAGCGGGGTGAGGATCCCACCGTCAACGCCCTGTGCGAGCGGGTTGCCGCGCTGCTCGGCAAGCCCGCCGCAGTGTTCCTGCCGTCGGGCACGATGTGTAACGCGATCGGTTTCCGGCTGCACGTGCGGCCCGGTGGTGATGCGGTGCACCTGCACCCGACCTCCCATCCGATCGTCGCCGAGGCGGGCGGCCCGTCGGCGCTGTCCGGGGCGGTGCTCGCCCCGGTCTCCGGCGAGAAGGGCATGTTTACCGCCGATGCACTGGAGGCGGCGCTGTTCCCGTCCGGGGACCGCTATCAGCCGCGCTCCCGGCTGGTGTCCGTTGAGCAGACCACCAACCTGGCTGGCGGGCGGGTGTGGCCCCTGGAGCAGGTGCGGGGGGTGCTGGAGGTCGCTGCGCGGCACCGGCTGCGTGCCCACCTGGACGGGGCACGGCTGATGAACGCCGTGGTCGCCTCGGGGGTACCGGCCGAGGAGTGGGCACGCGGGTTCGACACCGCGTGGATCGACTTCACCAAGGGTCTGGGGGCACCGGTGGGCGCAGTGCTGGCCGGCTCGGCCGAGCTGATCGAGCAGGCCTGGCGCTACAAGCAGATGACGGGTGGTGCGCTACGCCAGGCCGGCATCGTCGCGGCCGGCTGCCTGTGGGCCCTGGATCACCACGTGGACCGGCTCGCCGACGACCACGCCAACGCCCGGATCCTCGCCGAGGGGCTGGCCGGGCTACCCGGCATCACGCTCGACCCGGACACCGTAGAGACCAACATCGTGGTGTTCCGGCTGGCCGACGCGCCCGGATTCTGCACGCGACTGGAAGTCGAGCACGAGGTCCGGATGGGTTCGCTGGGATCTGATCTGGTCCGGGCGGTGACCCACCACGACGTGGACACCGCCGGCGTGCATTACGCGACGGACGCAGTCGCAGCGATGCTCCGCACCGGTGGCTAGTCCATTCAGTACCTTAAGTCAAGATTAAGCATTGGGAATAGTCAGACTGAAATCATCTCACCGAACTAGATCAACATAGCTTGGCGTCAACTTTACCCGGCGGGCAGGTTATCGTAGCGGGAAGGCGGTCCACATTCGCGACGACGCACCTGGGCGGCCCGAGCCGGGCGCCGCCTACCCTAGTGCCACTCACGTCCGTCCCGGACATGGTCACGGACTGTCCCGCGGTGAGTGAGTTGCCGACTGCGTTGATCCTGCCGATTCGCGCACCACTGGCGTCGTTGACCCGGATCGTCGCCAGGTACGTCTGCGTCCGGTCTGTGTTGTTAGTGATCCTCACCGTGGCGTGAACGGACGGGACACCATGCTCACTGGTCACCGAACAGCCCAGGATGGCCACATCGTCCACGGCGGCGGGAGCCCGGCCGACGTCATGGGGGTCCTTGTGGCATGGTCCGTAGGTAGGACAATCCCTACATGACCCCGCGGCTGCGCCACCCGCACGCGGCAACGTCCAGCCGGCGGCCAGCGCACGCAGCCCGCGAACAGGGCCGCCATTCGGAGCCGAATCGCACTTTGGGCAGCCCGCCGCACCGCCATTCGGAGCCGAATCGCGGTCGTCTCCCTAGCAGGAACGGTCGGAGCCGAGAGAGCGCATCAGGCTGGCCGGGACGATGAGGTCGGCGTGGGATCGGGTCGCGTTAATGAGGACAGCGTTGCGTTCGTCGGTGCCGGTGGCCCAGGCGGCCGCCGCAGCGGGCTCCTTTCCAAACCGGACATGGCGGGCGATCAGCCGGCGCATGCGCTCGTCGGCGTCGAGGTCGACGTACCAGACCTCGTCGAGTTGGGGCCGGACACGGCCCCAGCCGTGGTCGCGAAAGAGCAGGTAGTTCCCTTCGGTGATGATCAGTCGAGCGCACGGAGGTACTGGGATCGCGCCCGCGATGGGCTGTTCGAAACAGCGTTGGAAGCGGGGCGCGTAAACGATGTCGTCGCTGTCTTCGTGCAGCCGGTGCAGCAGGGCCGCGTAGCCGGCCGGGTCGAAGGTGTCGGGAGCGCCTTTGCGGTCGCGGCGGTGCAGCCGGGCGAGTTCATCGTCGGCGAGGTGGAAGCCGTCCATCGGCACGTGAGCGATCCACTGGTGAGGGATGAGCCTCGGCGGAGGCGCCGGTGCCAGCGCCTGCACGAGCTGCTCAACCAACGTGGTCTTACCCGCTCCCGGCGCCCCGGTAATGCCGAGCAGTGCCCGACACCCGTCCGCGACAAGCAATCGAGCCCGCTCCACAAGCTGCTCAAAACTCATCACGCAAAGCCCCCGCGGCGCCGCCATTCGGAGCCGAATCGCGGTCGCCGGCGCCCGAAGTGCAGGGTGAAGTCGCGCAGCGAGGTCGAGCAGGCGGGGCGGGCGTCGGTAAGCCAGCCGAGCGGGCCGCCGGGTGCGAACTCCCAGCTGATCCGGATCAGCCGCACGCTGGACGTGCAGCGAACCGGGCTGAGGATGAGCTCGCCGGCGCGCTGCTGTGCCACCGTGTATCTGCTTCGCCAGCGCCCCGGTAGCGCCCCGATCGGTCGGACGGCGGCACTGGCGATCAGCCCGCCGTCCGCGTCTATCGCTGCGCAGCTGGCACCGTCGACGTGGAAGGACGCCCACTGCTTGGGGATACCCCACAGCTCACGGCCGCCATGCAGCGAGGCGACGCTGTCCACCCAGATGTTCGTGATCGTCACCAGCGGCCGGCCCCGGTGCGCGAGGACGGCCACGAACAGCTCACGGTAGGACAGCACCCCGCCCGGCTCGTAGATCGCCCACGCGGTGCCGACCAGCGCGGTGCCCCCGGCTCGTACCGGTTCCAGCCCCGCACCCAGCCGGGGCAGGTGCGCTGACGGCACCCGCCATGCTGTGAGGTGCAGCTGACCCCGCAGCTCCCAGGGCTGCGGTGGGTACCCGGTCACCAGCTGGACGCTACAGCTTGACGACGTTCAGCCCGGGCACCTCGTCGTAGTCAATCGTCATGGGTGGCCACCGGCACCCCGTGCGCGATCGCGGTCGCCGCGATCCACGAGTCGTTCAGCGGCATCCAACGTCCTGGCTGCCGCAGCTGGGCACGCAGGGCAGCCCAGGCATCCGCCACCGCCTCGTCCACCAACAGCGGATCAGCCTCGAGCGCTGTGATCAGCGTGCGGAGCCTCGTGGCACCGGTCTCGGGATCCGGAGCGGACAGCACGCTGGTCGGCGACACGGTGAACCTCGCCCAGCGGCTGCAGGACCTGGCCCGGCCGGCCGGGACAACCGTCGCCAGCGAGGCGACGATGCACGCCGCTCGCGACGAGTGGCGATGGGAGCAACTGGGCGCTTGCCCGATCAAGGGACGCCAGGCCCCGGTACTCGCCTACCGGCTGGGTCCGTTCGGGTCTAGGAAAGCCAATCCGGCTGGGGTGCAATCGAGGCCGGGGCTCGCGAAAGGCACGCCATGACGAGCACTGATACCGACAGCGCCACCAGCGATCGCGAGGACGCGCCGCCGCAGCTCGCGGTTCGGGTACGCGGTGCGCGCCGCACGTTTGCCGCTGAGCTGGCCCCGGTGCGGGCGCTGCGCGGAGTCGACTTCGACGTCGCCCCCGGGGAGTTCGTCGCCGTGATGGGCCCGTCCGGGTGCGGCAAGTCCACGCTGCTGAACGTGATCGCCGGCCTGGACCGCGCCGATGAGGGCAGCATCGAGGTCGCCGGCGAGCAGGTCGATGGCCGCGACGAGGACTGGCTGGCGAAGTACCGGCGCAAGCACGTCGGCATCGTGTTCCAGTTCTTCAACCTGCTCGACGGGGTGTCGGCGCTGGACAACCTCGTGCTACCCGGGGTCCTAGGTGGGCTGCGCCGGCGCGCCGCTGAGTCGCGTGCTCGTGATCTGCTGGACTTGCTGGGCCTCGGGGACCGCGCCGAGCAGGTACCGGCGGTGCTGTCCGGCGGCCAGCGCCAACGGCTGGCGATCGCCCGCGCGCTGGTGAACGAGCCGACCCTGGTCCTCGCTGACGAGCCGACCGGGGCGCTGGATGGCGCGGGCGGGCTGGAGATCCTCGAGCTGTTCCGCCGGCTGCACAGCGACGGCCAAACGATCATCATGGTCACCCACTCGCCCGATGTCGCCGCCGGCGCCGGGCGGGTGGTGCGGATGCGGGATGGGGTCATCGAGGCTGCGCAATGAGGATCGTCCTCGCCTGGCTTCTGCTGGAGCTGCGCCGCCGGTGGCGGTCGCTGGTCGTGCTGGCACTGCTCATCGCGGTGTCGGCCGGGACCGTGCTGACCGCCGTCGCCGGCGCCCGCCGCGGCGCCAGCGCCCTTGACCGGCTGCTGGACGTAACCCTGCCGGCCACCGCCGCAGTGCTGCCCAACCAGCCCGGGTTCGACTGGGCCGCCGTGCGGGAATTGCCGCAAGTGGCGGCCCTGGCCACGTTCCCCGTCACCGGGTTTGACGTCGAGGGCATACCGCCCGAGAACTTCGCATCGGATCTTCCCTCGGGCGATCCCGAGATGGGAAGCAGCGTCGAGCGGCCGGTGGTCCTGGAGGGCAGGCTGGCGGACCCGACGAGGCCGGACGAGGCGGTCGTGACGCCGGCATTCGTCGACAGCTACGGCAAGGGCGTCGGCGACACCGTCACCGTCCGCCTGCTCACGCCGGAGACCGCAGACCTTGCCCGGCGAGACGACCCGTTGGCCGTGCAGCCGGACGGCCCGGTGATCCCCACCCGGATCGTGGGCGTGGTCCGCTCCTACTGGTTCTCCGACAAGGTCGGTGACCAGGGGCGGTTCATCCCGTCCACCGCGCTGTTCCATCAGTACCGAGCGAACCTGCTCGGGTCGACCGAGAGCGTCTACATCAACGCGCTGGTCCGGCTGCACGGCGGGGCGGCGGACCTGCCGGCGTTCCGGGCCGACCTAGCCCGGCTGACCGGGCGGACCAACATCGAATTCTTCGAGCAGACCGCGTTTGCCCGCAAGGACCGGCAGGTCAACGCGTTGGAGAGTGCCTGCCTGCTGGCCTTCGGGCTGGCCGCGCTGCTCGCCGCGATCGTGCTGGTGGAGCAGGCGATCGCGCGCTACACCGCGGCTACCGTCGCCGACCTGCAGGTGCTGCGCCCAACGGGCATGACGCCCCGGCAAGTTGTCCTCGCTGCCTGCGCCGCTCCGGCGCTGGTGGGCCTACTGGGCACCGGGCTGGGAGTGGGGGCGGCCGTGCTTGCCTCGCGCTGGATGCCCTTCGGCGCTCAGCGCTGTTGGAACCCGAGCCGGGCCTGGACGCCGACTGGCTGGTGCTGGGTCCTGGCTGGGCGATTCTCGCGGTGACGGCGGTCGGGGGCGCGGACCGGGGCGTCACCGCGCCGGTCCGCGGTTTCCCGGGGGGTGGCGCGCGCCGGGCTGCCGGTCTCGGTGGTCGTCGGGACCCGCTTTGCGCTGGAACCTGGACGCGGGCGCAGCGCGGTGCCCGTCCGGCCGGCACTGCTCGGAGCGGTGACCGGGGTGCTCGGGGTGCTCGGGGTGCTGGCTGCGTTCACCTTCTCCTCCGGTGTCGCGGACGCGGCCGAAAACCCCGAACGTTTCGGCCAGACCCACCAGCTTGAGGCGTTCCTGGGCTTCAACGGCGAGGACTTCGTCCCGTCGCAGCCGGCGCTGGCGGCGGTCGCCGCCGATCTCGACGTGGCCGGGGTCAACGACGCACGGGTCGCGGTGGCGACGGTCGGGGATACTGCGGTCACCCTGTACACCCACGACCCGGTAGGGGCGCCGGTGCCCGCCGTGTTGACGGCCGGCCGGCTGCCGGACACCGCCGGCGAGGTCGCCCTCGCGCCCACCAGCGCCCGGGCGATCGGCGCCGGCGTCGGTTCGGTCATCTCGCTCACCGGCACCAGTGGGACCCGGGTGATGACTGTCACCGGCATCGGCTTCGTACCGGTCGGGCCGCACAACGGCTACGACCAGGGTGGGTGGCTGACGCCGGGCGGTTACCAGCACCTGTTGGACGGCTTCAAGTTCCATGTTGCCCAGATCGTGGTGCGCCCAGGTGCTGATCCGGAGTCGGTGATCCCCCGGCTCATGCGGTCGGCGGCGGCTGCTGCGGGTAGTGATGCGGTCTCGCTCCGACCGGTCGAGCCGGTACCGGCGGTCGCCCAGATCCGGGACGTCGAGGTGTTGCCGCGGATGCTCGGCGGGTTTCTGGCGCTGCTCGCGGCTGGCGGTCGGGCATGCGCTGGCCACCGCGGTGCGCCGCAGGCGCCCGACGTGGCGGTGCTGCGCGCGCTGGGGATGACGCGGCGGCAGGCGCGGGGCGTGGTGGTGACGCAGGCGTCGGTGCTGGCCGGGATCGGGTTGCTGTTCGGCGTCCCGCTCGGATTGGCGCTGGGCCGCACGCTGTGGCAGGTGGTCGCGGACGCCACGCCGCTGCTGTACGTGCCGCCCGTCGCGGTTGCCGCGCTGGTGCTGATCGGGCCGCTGGCACTGCTCGTCGCGAACCTGCTCGCCGCGCCGCCCGGGCAGCGCGCCGCCCGCCTGCGTATCGGCCACGTACTGCGCGCGGAGTAAGCGCCGATGGCGCTGATCCCTGGCCTGGCTGCGTAGAGCTACCGCGCCGCTCTCGCTGCTGGTGCTGACCGCGATGGCGGGCGCCCGAAGTTGCCGTGTGCGGCACGTCCTCAAGCTGTGACACTGCTTCCCTGGACGACACGGAAGGTGAGAATGGCCGTTTTGTCGCCGCCGCCGCCGGTGGTGGTGGTGGGCACCGCTTGCGCTGGAACCTCGCCGCTCACGGGGCCAGCAGTCGGGTCTGCACTTCGGGAAGGCTGCCGAATCCGGCCTTGGCGTCGGTTGAGACCAGGACCCGGTCCGTCGCCCGCGCGGTCGCCGCGATGATCAGATCGTGAGCACCGCGGGGGTACCCGGCGCGGCGAACATGGGCCAACAGCGCGGCGTAGTGCACGGCAACCTGCGGGGTGTAGTCAGCCACAGGCGTGACCGCCAACAGCTCATCAAGGAACGCGCGCTGCGCGGCACGACGGGCCGGGTTGTCATCAAGCTCGACACCCGTCAGGTACTCAGCCAGTGCCACCGCAGGCAGTGCCACGTCGTCTTCCTCCGCGAACGCCGCGAGGTCGAGCCGACCACTAACCGCGGCGACCAACACCCCGGTATCGAGGATCACTCGCGCCACGGATCGCCGTCCAAGACCACCGGAAGGTCGCCTGCGGCGGCCACGTTCGCCGCGAACTCCTCGTCGACCCCCAGCCGATCCCGCCAACGATCCAGCACCTGCGCCACAGCAGTGCCGTTGGCGCGGGGCGCCGGCACTATCAGTGCGATCCGCCGTCCACCACGTGTGATCACGACCGTTTCGCCATGCTCGGCCCCATCGAGTACCGCGGAGAACCGCCGCGCAGCCTCCGAAGCGGACATCTCCTTCACGCCTGCCAGAATAGCAGGATCAGATGTTCAGAATTCGGATACCAGCGATCAGTCATTCGGGGTGGTTGCCGGTCGCGGTGCCGACCGTGAACGGGGTGTGGATGTCCTCGTAGGCCAGGTGCAGGGACATGCCGTGGGTGGCGTGATCGAGGTTGTGGCAGTGGTTCATCCAGATGCCCGGGTTGTCCGCGCGTAGCGCGACCTGCCACACCTCGCCGGGGCCGACCTCGAAAGTGTCCATCCATAGTGGAGCACCCGCTGCCGGTACGCCGTTGCGGGCGAGCACCAGCACAGCATGGCCGTGCGGGTGCATCGGGTGCGGCTCGACACCACGATTGACCACCGTGAACTTGACGAGGTCGCCGGTGCGCACCAGTTGGGTCGGGATGTTCGGGTAGACCTGCCCGTTCACCGTGTAGCCGTAGCTCGGCACGCCGGCCAGGAACGTCAGCGTGCGATCGAGCACCAGGGTGAACTCGCGGTCGAACCGCGGCGTGGCGCCCAGCGGTGCGGCACCCGGCGCGCCGTAGCGCGTGATGTCCAGGACCGGGCCACCGGTGGTCACCGAGGGCTCGGTGCCGCGAGGCGCCGACGAGATCATGCTCGCCCCGACCAGCGCACGGCAGCTGGGAGCCACCGTCGGCTCGTCGGTGACCTTGAGCGGCGACGCCGGCACCCGGACGCTGCGGGTCACCGGGATCGGCTTTACCGTCGAAGGGCAGGGAGCAGACGACTACTACGAAGACGGTGCCTGGGTCACCGCCGGCGGGTACCACGCGCTGTTTCGGACCTTCGTGATCCGCGGGGCGCTGTTCGCGCTGCGTCCCGGGTCGAGTCGCGCGGCGGCGATCCCTCGGCTGCAACAGACCCTCACCGCCACACCGGGTGCAGAGGCCGCCGTCGTTCTCCCCCTTCCGCCGCCCCGGCGGTTTGGTCAGATCCAGAACGTCCGGGTGTTGCCGGTGCTGCTGGGCGGGTTCCTGGCGCTGCTCGCCGTGGGCGCCATCGGGCACGCGCTGGCCACCGCGGTGCGCCGGCGGCAGCGCGACCTGGCCGTGTTACGCGCGCTGGGGATGACCCGCTGGCAGTGCTTGGGCGTCGTGATCACTCAGGCCACGGTGCTGGCGGTGATTGGACTGGCGTTCGGCATCCCGCTCGGGCTGGCGCTCGGCCGGACGGTGTGGCGCTTGACTGCAGACTCGACACCACTGCAATACGTGCCGCCGACCGCGGTGCTGGCACTGGCCGTGATCGTCCCGGTGGCGCTGCTGGTCGCGAGCCTGCTCGCGGCCGTGCCCGGCCGGCGGGCGGTGCGGTTGCCGGTCAACCAGATCCTGCGGGCGGAGTGAGCGCGCTGGGACACCGCTTCCCTGGGCGACACGGACAGTAACGATGGCCGTTTGTCAAGTCTCGTCAGCTCTGGCGAGCTTCGGCATCGACGAAGTGCCGACGGTGGAGGAGATCGCAAAGATCGAAGTGACCGCACACCGCAGCCCCTGGGACCACTGGGACCCGGAGGAGATGGCTCGAGTCAAGGCAGCCGTTCGATGGGCTGACCAGTGATGTCGGCGATGAGCTCGAAGTCCTTGTCGACGTGCAGTACGACCAGCCTGGCCTGCTCGGCGACGGCCGCGATCAGGAGGTCTGGGATTGACGGGGCGCGGTGCTGGCCCCGTGCAGCCAGGACCTCCAGTACCTCCAGGGTGCGTTTCTCTGCTCCTGGCGTGATCCAGTAACTCCGTGCAGGCATGCTCATCTAACTGTCCACCCGATTCACACTTGTCGTTTAGTCGGTATACGGTAGCCTGGTGAACGCGCGAGAGGTGGTGAAGCGAATCCGCAAAGCGGCCCGCGTCCAGCGGCTTCACGTGGAAGAGCGGGTCGGCAAAGGCTCACACAGGCGGTACCTCGTCGATGGCCACTGCTCCACAACCGTCTCATGGCATCCCGGCGATATCCCGGACGGCACACTCAACAAGATCGAGGAACAGCTTCGCCACTGCCTGGGCAGCGAGTGGCTACGGAGGTGAGCACCATGGTGACTGTCACAGCCGTCTACGAGCGCGACCTCCAGGGTCGATGGCTTGTCCATATCGCGGAAGAGCCACGCTGCCATACTTGGGCACGTGCCTACGCGTCCGCGCGTCGCGAGATCATCGATGCTGCCGAGCTCTGGCTCGATGAGCTCGGCGTCGAATCGCTCGACAACCTCGATATCCGTGATGAGGTGCGGATCGCTGGCGCCGCGCAGGCGCGTGATCTCGCAGAGGCCCGCGAGGAGCTGACCCGTCGGCTAGCCGAAGTGCGGGCCAGGGTCGACGAGGCGGCACGCGGGCTGGTCGCCGAAGGTGTTTCGGTGCGAGACGTCGCCGACCTGCTGGGCATCAGTCCCGGTCGGGTCTCCCAAGTCACCCGCCACTCTCCGCGCAGCGCCTGATCCACGCCCAGACCGGAGTCAAGGCAGCCGTTCGATGGGCTGACCAGTGATGTCGGCGATGAGCTCGAAGTCCTTGTCGACGTGCAGTACGACCAGCCTGGCCTGCTCGGTGACGGCCGCGATCATCAACCGTGGCCCGCTCACCGGGGGACGGCCATTGCGAGACTCCCCGTTGCGGGATGCCAGCACCCGGCGAAGAGTGACCCCACCACTCTGGGCCGACGCCGCTCAAGAGAGTGCAATAGACACCGTGCGGGTCATCCTGCCATGGCTGCGGATCGAGATGCGGCGCCGCTGGCGGTCGCTCGTCGTCCTCGCGTTGCTGATCGCGATCTCGACCGGGACAGTGCTGGCCGCGGTCGCCGGCGCGCGCCGCAGCGCGACCGCCGTCGACCGGCTGCTGGACCAGACGCTGCCGGCCACCGCCGCCGTCCGCCCGCAGCAGCCTGCGTTCGACTGGGCCCTGGTCCGGGCGCTGCCCCAGGTCGAGGCGCTGGCCACCTTCCCCGGATACTCGGGGTTCGGCATCGATGAGGCGCCGGGGGAGACCGTGCAGCGCTACCTCCCGGCCGACCCCGAGGCCATGCACAGCATCGAGCGTCCCGTGATCCTGGACGGCCGGCTGGCTGATCCTGCACGAGCTGACGAAGCCGTGGTCACCGCGAACTTCGTCGAGACCTACGGCTACGGCGTCGGGGACACGGTCACGCTGCGGCTGTTCACGCCCGCGCAGGTCGACACCGGGGTGAGCGGCGTCCCCACCGCCACGCCGCCACGACCCGCCGGGCCGACCTTCCCGGTGCGGATCGTCGGGGTGGTCCGCTCGCCCTGGCACAGCGACGCGGTGGGTGAGCCCGGCCGGTTCTTCCCGTCCCCGGGGCTGATCACCCAGTACCGCGCCAACGTGCTGGGTGCCGCCGGTGACGGGGACCTGAACGCGCTGGTCCGGCTGCACGCCGGGCCGGCCGGCCTGGAGGCATTCCGGGTCGAGCTGGCGCGGATCGCCGGCGAACCGGTCCCCGATGTGGCAGATCGGGCGGACGCCGCTGCGCACCTGCGGCAGGTCACCGAGTTCGAGGCAGCGTGCCTGCTCGCGTTCGGCCTGGTCGCGCTGCTGGCTGCGGTGGTGCTGGTCGGCCAGTCCATCACCCGCTACACGGCCGCCACCGTCGCCGACGTGAATGTCCTGCGCGGCCCGGGCATGACCCGGGGACAGGGCACGCTGTGCGCAGCGGCCGGCCCGTTCCTCGCCGCCACTGCCGGGACCACCGTGGGGATCGGTGCGGCCATCGCCGCGTCGCGGTCGATGCCGTTCGGTGCGGCGGCGACCGTGGAGCCGGCTCCCGGGGTGCACGCGGACTGGCTGGTACTCGGCATCGGCTGGGTGCTCACCCCGGCCCTCGTGCTGGCCATCTGCGCGGCCGCGGCCTGGGCGTCGATCTCCTCCGGCGCCGGCCGTCGCGCCGTTGCGCGTCGCTCCACGATGGCCCGCGCGGCCGCGCGGGCCGGGTTGCCGGTACCAGTGGTCATCGGCACCAGGTTCGCGTTGGAGACCGGCCACGGGACCAGCGCCGTGCCGGTACGCCCGGCGCTGCTTGGCGCGGTCACCGGAGTCCTCGGCGTGCTCGCGGCGTTCACCTTCTCGGCGGGGGTGGCCGACGCGGTCGGGCACCCGGAACGCTTCGGCCAGACCCACCAGGTGACGGTCAAGTTCGGCTGTTGCGGGCAGGATCTAGCGCCCGCGAAGCCGGTGATCACGGCAATCTCCGCCGATCCCGACGTCGCGGCGGCGGCGGATGTCCCGTTCGGGGTGGCCAGCTCCGGCCAGAACTCGGTGCTGACCTTCAGCTACGACCCCGCCGGTGACCCCGCGCCGATCGTGCTGACTGATGGCCGACCGCCGTCGGCCGCCGAGGATGTGGTGCTGGCCCCGACAACCGCGCGCCGTCTCGGCGTTGGGATCGGGGCGACCGTGCCCTTGACCGGTAACGCCGGGGCAGCCACCCTGCGGGTGGTCGGGCTCGGCTTCGTGCCGCAAACCGAGTTCGCCGACTACGACAACGGCGCCTGGGTCACCGCCGCGGGCTACCAGCGTCTGTTCGCCGACTTCTTCCTCAACCACTGGGGTTTTCTCACTCTGCATCCCGGAGCCGATCCCCGGGTCGTCATTCCTCGGCTGGCGCAGGTCGCAGAGTTGGTTGGTGGCGGCCAGTTCTTGTTCCCGGACGTGGCGCAGGTGCCCAAGCAGCTTGCCGAGATTCAGGGGGTGCGCGTGCTGCCGGTGGTGCTGGGCGGGTTCCTGGCGCTGCTGGCGATCGGCGCGGTCGGGCACGCGCTGGCAACGGCGGTACGCCTGCGCCGGCGCGACGTGGCGGTGCTGCGCGCCGTGGGAATGACCAGGTGGCAGGCCCGCGGTGTGGTATTCACGCAAGCGAGCGTGCTGGCGGGAATCGGGCTGCTGTTCGGCATCCCACTCGGGGTAGCGCTCGGCCGGACGCTGTGGCGGGTCGTTGCGGACAGCACGCCGCTGCACTACGTGCCGCCGGTGGCGTTCTGGGCACTGGCGCTGATCGTCCCGCTGGCGCTGCTGATCGCGAACCTGCTTGCCGCGCTGCTCGGGCGGCGGGTCACGCGGCTGCGAATCGGCGAGATACTGCGGGCGGAGTGAGGATCATGGGTTCGACCCTCGATATGCGCGTCCGGAACTCTGCGGGCGGTGTCACCGCCGGGCGGGCCATCAGCGTGGTTGCCACCCTGCTCGTTGCGGTTGCTGCGGCGGCCGCGGTCGCCGCGCTGGTGGATGCGGTGCTGCGGCCGGATGCCATCCGCGTTGCCTGCGCAGCGCTGGCGCTCGGCTGGATGGCGGCGGCGGCCGGCTATCGCCGTGCTGGCAAGCCGGAGTTCGCCGCTGTGACCGCGCTGGTGGCGCTCGCTCAAGCCGGCGCGTCGGCCTGGTTCGCTGCCGCACCGATCGCCATCGTGGCCTGGCTGGTACTCGGCCTCGCCCTGCCCGACTTGCGGCTGGGCACCCTGGCGGTCCGCTGCCGGCGCGCGACCACTGAGCAGCGCCAGTTCATCCAGTGGCTGACCGCCGCGGCGGTCACCATCGCGGCGGCCAACTCGGTGCTGCTCGCGTTGCACGTGCTGCTCGGGGTCCCGGCCGAGCTGACCCCCTGGGCGCTCGGCAGCCTGATTCTGGTGCCGCTCGGCGTGCTCGGCGGCGGCCTGCCCGGCACCGCCGCGGCCGGCGCCCGGGTGTTCGTCGAGGCGGTCGTGGTGGCCGGGCTGGCGGTATTCGTCGTCGCGGTGTACCTGGTCGTCGTGGTCGGCCTGGTCCGGCCGCCGGTAGGGACAGAACGCGACATCCTGGTGGCCAGCGTGGCCGCCGCGCTGGTGATCGCCGTGCTCGCCCTGCCGGTCCGGGCCCGGCTGGTCGCCCTCGGCCGCTCGATCGTCGGGCGGGCGGGACGGCCGGCCACCAACGTCGTCAGCTCGTTCAGCGCCCGGATGAGCCGCGCGGTGCCGCTGGACGAGTTGCTGCTGCAGCTCGCCGAGTCGCTGCACGCGGACCTCGGTCCGGCCGGTGCGGAGGTGTGGGTGGGCTCCGACGGCGTGCTGACCCGGACGATGTCAGTGCCGCACCGTCCCAGCCAGCGGTTGGTGCTCGGCGAGCAGGAGCGCCTCGTGGTCGGCCGGGCCCGGATCGGCGGTAAACGCTGGTCATCGGTGTGGCTTTCCGACCTGATCAGCGGTGCTCCCGACGGCCTGCTACGGGTCGCCCCGGCCGCTCACCTCGGTGAGTTGCTCGGGCTGCTGGTGGTGCGCCGCCCGCCCGGCTCGGCGGCGTTCTCCAACGATGAGGACAGCACGCTGGTCGAGCTGGCCCGCCAGGTCGGCCTCGCGCTGCACAACGTCCGGCTCGACTCCGCATTGCAGGCCTCGCTGGAGGAGCTGCAGCAGCGCAACGCCGAGCTGCAGGCCTCCCGGCTGCGCATCGTGACCGCCGCCGACGAGTCCCGCCGCATGATCGAGCGCAACCTGCACGACGGCGCGCAGCAGCACCTGGTGGCGCTCGCGGTCAAGCTCGGGCTGGCCCGCCAGCTGATGGGCAGCGACCCGGGCATCGCCGCCGCCCAGCTCGAGGAGCTGCGCGCCGACGTGCAGACCACGATCGCCGCCGTGCGCGAGCTGGCGCATGGTATTTACCCACCGCTACTTCGTCAGCAGGGTCTCGGCGAGGCGCTGCGCACCGCCGCGACCCGGTCGCCGCTGCCCTGCGCGGTCGAGGTGGACCTGCCGGGGCGTTACCCCGTCGAGGTGGAGACGGCGGTGTACTTCTGCTGCCTGGAGGCGATCCAGAACGCCGGCAAGCACGCCGGCGACGGCGCGTCGATCACCGTGCGGGTCGACAGCAACGGCCCTTGGCTGCGCTTCGACGTCACCGACGACGGCGCCGGGTTCGCGGCCGGGCCGGGCGGAGCGGACAACGGGCACGGCTTCCTCAACATGCGCGACCGGCTCGGGGCGATCGGCGGCTCGCTGGACATCGAGGCGGCGCCGAGCAGTGGCGTGACCGTGCGAGGCAGCGTCCCGGCGACCCCGATCCCGGTGAACCTGATCAGAGCCGGCGAATGAGCCGCGCCGACGGCTTCGACGCGGTGGTCGTCGGCTCCGGCCCGAACGGCCTGGTCGCCGCGGTGACGATGGCCGAGGCGGGGCGGCAGACGCTGCTGGTCGAGGCGGCCGACACGATCGGTGGAGGGCTGCGGACCGAAGAGCTGACCCGCCCCGGATTCCGTCACGACGTCTGCGCGACGGTGCTTCCGCTGGCGCTCGCCTCGCCGGCGTTTCGCGCGCTACGACTTGAGGACGGCGGGGGACTCGAGGACGACGGGGTGCGCTGGGCCCACCCGCCGGTGGCCGCCGCCCACCCGCTCGACGACCGTGACGCCGTCCTGGTGCACCGCGACCTCGACGCCACCGTGGCCGGGCTGGGCGGTGACGGGTGGCGCTGGCGGGCCACGGTCGGCGCGGCCGGCCGGGGCGGCGACCCGCTGGTCGACTCGTTGCTCGCGCCGCTGGACCTGCCGCCGAGGGCTCCGCTGGCGCTGGCCCGCTACGGCGCGCTGGGCGCCTGGCCGGCGACCTGGGCGGCTCGCGCGGCATTCCGCACCACGCCTGCCCGCGCGGTGTTCGCCGGGATGGCCGCGCACTCCATGCTCGACCTGAACGCCCCCATCACGGCCGGCTACGGGTTGCTGCTTGCCGCGCTGGCGCACCACGTCGGCTGGCCGGTCGTCACCGGCGGATCACAGGCCCTGGCCGACGCGCTGGTCGCCCGGTTCCGCCGGCAGGGCGGCGAGGTGGCGACCGGCACCGTGGTGCGGGATCTCGCCGAGCTGCCGGCCGCCCGGTCGATCCTGCTCAACCTCACACCACGCCAGGTCGTCGATATCGCCGGCGATCGGCTGCCCGGTCGTTACCGCCGCCGCCTGGAGCGATTCCGGTACGGGCCGGGCGTGTTCAAGCTCGACTGGGCGCTGGACGGGCCGGTGCCGTGGCGTGATCCAGCGGTGGCCGGCGCCGCGACAGTGCACCTCGGTGGCACGCTCGAGGAGATCGCGGCCAGCGAGCACGACGTGGCGCACGGCCGGCATCCGGACCGCCCGTTCGTGCTGCTCGTGCAGGCCTGCGTCGCGGACCCGACCAGGGCGCCGACCGGCGCGCACACGCTCTGGGCGTACTGCCACGTGCCGAACGGCTCGGACGTCGACATGACCGCGGCGATCGAAGCCCAGATCGAGCGGTTCGCGCCGGGCTTCCGGGACCGGGTGCTGGCGCGGCATGTGATGGGGCCGGCGGCGCTGGAGGCGCACAACGCGAACAAGGTCGGCGGCGACATCGGCGGTGGAGCGGCCGACCTGCGCCAGTTCATCGCCCGGCCGGTGCTCTCACTGCGGCCGTGGCAGACCCCACTTCCCGGCGTGTACCTCTGCTCGGCCAGCACCCCACCGGGCGCAGGCGTGCACGGCATGGGCGGCTGGCAAGCGGCCCGCCTCGCGCTGGCGCGTTCTGGATGCAGAACGCTGCGATTCGGCCCCCGGTAAGCGCGTTCTGCATCCAGAACGGCAGACCTGTCCGGTTAGGCGGGGAGCAGGTCGCGGAGCGTGGCCGGGGTCAGGTCGTCCTTGCGGATGTAGCCGACGGCACCGCAGGACGCGGCGTCGGCGGGTAGGTCGTCGGCCGCGTATGTCGACAGCAGGATGACGGTGGTGTCCGGAGCGCGGTCGAGGATCTTCCGGGTGGCCTCGATCCCGCTGATCCCGGGCAGGTTGATGTCCATCAGCACCACCCCCGGCCGCACCGCCGCCGCGGTTGTGACCGCGTCCTCCCCCGAATCGGCCTCGCCCACGACGCGCCATCCGCCGACGAGACGCACCACGGTCCGTGCCACCGAACGGAACAGCGACTGGTCGTCCACGATGAGCACGTCGACCATGGCGCGCGCCACCGCCATCCCCTCCCCCCACGCGTTCGGCCCCCAGCGTTCGGTCCCCATGACCTCAAACCTGCCGCCTGCAAGGTACGTCGCCAAGGGCGCAGGCACTCGGACTCGGGGGGTGCTAGCCTCCCCGGTCCGACAGGTACAGCAGAACCGCCTTCACCCTCCGGTTGACGTCCAACTCAGATGTCAGCCCGAGCTTGGCGAAGAGCACATTGATGTGCTTCTCCACAGCCCGCTCGCTGAGGAACAACGACGCGGCCACCCCCGCATTGCTCTTCCCCTGCGCGATCTCCGCGAGCACATCGCGCTCGCGGAGGGTGAGCGCCGCCAGCGGCGAGGACCGCTTGCGGCCGGATGCCGAGACCAGCAGGTCGACCACCGCAGGGTCGATCACCGAGTCACCTGCCGCGACCGCGCGAACCGCGCGCAGCAGCTGCTCGGGCTCGCTGACCCGCTCCTTGAGCAAGTACGCCCGCCCGGCGCTGCCCTCGGCTAGCAGCGACGTCGCGTAGCTCGGCTCGGCGTACTGCGAGAGCACCACAACTCCAATCCGCGGATGGTCGCGACGCAGCTGGGCTGCCGCCTGGATCCCCTCGTCGGACGAGGTCGGCGGCATCCGAACATCGGTGATCACGACGTCCGGCAACCGGGCGTCGACGGCAGCCATCAGCTCCTGGAGGTCGGCGCACGCGCCGACGACTTCGATATCCGGCTGCTGGTCGAGCAGCCAGCACACTCCCTCGCGCACGAGGAGCGAGTCCTCGGCGACGATGACCCGTAGGCCACGGGCAGAAGGGTAGCGCTGCACACAGGTGCAAGTCGCCACGCCGACCCACGGCCGCTGAACGCCAGTTGATCAGCTGTTCCCCGACGCCACCGAACGTCGAGTGTCCAGTACGGCGAGGTCCGCGGCCGCGCGGCCGGCGTGCCACCCGGCGGCGTTGCCGACGCTGAACGAGCGGGACACCGATTCCGGGAACATCGACTCGAACAGTTCGTCCACCACCCGCTCCCGCGCGGCCAGCACCGGCAGCAGCCGCGCCGGATCGGGCACCGCAGCAGCGCCGACGTCCCGGGCGGTGATCAGCCGTTCACCGATCCGGGTCGCGTAGGCGATCAGGAACGACTGGCGGTACGACCGGGTCCGGGACCGCCCGGTGCGGGTGGTCTGGCTGCCCGCGGACACCATCGCCCTGGTCGCCTGGACCAGCAGCGAGGTGGCGAGCAGCTCGACGACCTCCAGGTCGACCTCGTCGCCGAGCACGGTGGTGAACCCGAGCTTCTCCGAGAGCACGGTCCGGCACCGGTTCGCCTCGGCCACCGCGCCCACCAGCAGTGCCTTGGCGGCCACGTAGGGGTTGTCCAGCCACAGCCTGCGGGCGGCCGCGGGATGCGACCCCGGAGCCCCGTCAGCACTATCTACGACGATCCGTTCCAGGCAGTGCCGGCTCATCAGTTCCTGCGCCTTGGCCGACAGTGCCTCGGCCTCTTCGGGGAACGTGGTCGACTCGGCCTTGGCCAGCAGCCCCCGCACCCGGGCCAGCACCTTCTGGTCGACGCCGCGGCGCGGCGAGGCGGCGGTGGCGGTGGCCGACCCCGGCGGCGGCACGATCCTGGGCAATACCGGCAGCGACAGCAGCAGCGCCAGGATCTCGATCACCGTCGCGAGGGCGTCCGCCACGCCGCAGCCGTGCCGCCGGGTCCACCGCAGCAGATGACCCTGGGCCGGCTCACCCGGGCCGGGTTTCCACCACACCACCGCGCCGATCTGCAGGAGCTCGTCGCACCACCGCTGCGGCACTGCAGCCTTGGCGTACTGCTGGGCCTCGTCGGCGATCGCGTCGACGAGATAGCCGACCGCGGCGGCGTCGAGCTGCCGCCGGGCCATCTGGTGGAGGTCCTCCGGCGACCAGCCGCGCGCCCACGCCGCCGCGACCGATGGCACGACGGCCTGCCGGACCGCGGCCTCGACCATGCCGGGCTGGTCGGCACACCGATCAGCCAGCCCGCTGCCGACGCGGGCTCCGACGTCCGGATCGCCTGCCCAGTGCTCATGCGCGGCGCTGAGCAGCACCGTCGAGATTGTCTCGGCAGTGATGGGCGGCGCGCCGGACCGCTGCGCCGATGGTCGGGCCCAAGCGGTCCCGCCGCCTCGGGTCCCCGATCCGGCGTAGGCTCGGTGCCGCGCCCGCCGGCGCGCCGCCGCAGCAGCAGCCCGTCGCTCCCGTCCCCGATTCGGCTGTGCCACCGCGCTCTCCCGTCGCTGAGTCGATTCCTTGCTGGGTCAACCTCGACCGGTCCGCAGTATGGGCCAACACCCCGACAATTCCGCCGAGGCTGGCCGTAGCGGCTAACCAGGCGCGTGTCGGGCTCTCATGCCCGGTGTGTCGGGCTCTCATGCCCGGCTGGGCGCCCGTTCAGGCCGACAGGTGGCGATCGATCGACTGGCGGGCGACCTCCAGGACACCGTCTCGTGCGACACCATGCCCGTGAGCCACCGCTGAGAAGATCAAGAGCATCACCAGCGCAGCTCGGTGGACGATTGACGCCCCCCATTTTCGGTCTCGTTCACCGGTTTGACGGTGGCACCCGGCACGCCCGTGCCGTAGTGACTTTCAGTGATCTCATCCGAGAGCTGTTCCTGCAAGCGCCGGTCCCGGATCCTCATCAGAATTGCGATCGTCACGCCGTGGACAGCGGCGAGCACCAGCAGGAGCACACCGAGTTTGACCACGACATCGCGAACGGGAAGACCGGTATCCACATTGATCAACGAGATCAGCGCCAGCAGTCCCAGTACCACGAAGTGGAACAGCGCCGCCACCAGCTGCAGCATGGAGCGGCCTGCTTCAGGCTGGTACACGCCCTGCAAGTATCCTTTTCCGCTCCGCAGGATGAGTTGTCCGTCGGCCAGAACCAGCGCCACACCAAGAATGAGAAACGTCACATATCCATTGACGTCCATGCCAAACCCCCTAATAAGGCCCCTATTGGGAGAGTCAGATCTGCAGTACCCGCTGCGGCACGTCATCAAACCCGGGTTGGGCGTGGCAGGCGACGCGCCGAGCAGCGACGTGCCAGCGGTCGCACCCAGTGTCACCAGCAGCTACGGGCCCACTGCGGGGAGCTCGGCGGCGCGATCCCGCTGGGCAACTGGCGGCTTGCTTGCTCAGTTCGGTCAGCTCGGGCATACCCAGCGACTGGAATGTGTAACAACCCGTCGGCGCGGTTACTCGTTGCATGGGAACGCCCACCACGTCGATGTAGCGTAGGCCGTCATGGGGGGGAGTTGCGACGGTAACTCTGGCTCGGACGAACCGCGTGTCGTAGAGCTGCGGGTGCACGGGGTGTCCGGCACCCCGCCGGAGGATCTGCTCGACCGGCCACTGGTACGCCCGGTGGCGGGCGACAAGATCGCTGGCTTCTACCGGCCGCGGCTGGCCGAGGAATGGACCGACGACCCGGTCGGCGCGTGTCCCGGAACCGGGCCCTACCTCGAGGGATACGCGTGGGGCGGGCTCACGTCCGGATCCCCGAGCCGGGCGTTCTGGTTGCTGCTGCTGCCCTTCACGTTGATCAACGCAGTGCCGCGGCTCCGACCGGCCGGCCCGGTCGGCCTGCGGGTCAAGGCGTTGATTGCGACCAGCCGGCTGCTGGCCCTCAGCCTCACGGTGACCTTCATTTTGGCCGTGACCGGGGTGACCATCGAGGTGCTCGCTCGACAATGCGGACTGGACAAGTCGGTGTGTCAGGCTCTCCCGCAGTTCTTCCAGGATTGGCAGCAGAGGGTGGGCCAGGGTGGGCGGCTAGCACTGGCCTCGGCCGCGGCGATCGCGTTTGTCGTCGTGTTGTGGCTGCTGAGCCGGTGGACCGCGGCCCGTTATGAAACCGTCGACCCCTTCCCGGGTTCGGGTGGTACCCAGCCCGGAGCGAACGACTGGGATCCCGGACTCGACAACCGGTGGCTGTGGTTCGGCGAGCACATGGTGCGGCGGCAGCGGAGCATCCACGTGAGTGCCGGCCTGGTCAGCGTCGTGGCGATGGTCGGTCTCACCCTCTGGCACGCCGCCGAAGGTCGGTTGCTGTTCGTGGTTGCGATCGTCGCGCTCGTCGTGCTGGGTGCGTTGCTGTGCAACCCGACGATCACTGGCCGGGGCAAGGACCCCTCGGCGCGCCTCACCGCGGGACTGTGCATCGGGACGTTCGTGGCGTTGGTATGGGCGGCACTGGTAGTCGCGGTGAGCACACCCGCACCGCCGCCCGACACCGCGCCGGGGCCGAGCTATGCGCGCATCGTCACCATCATGTTCGGCGTGCAGATCATTCTCGTGCTGGTGCTGTTCGTGCTGACCATGTCGCTGCCGCGGACGCCTGCAGGTGGCCCGCCGCGCCGGTTCCGCGACCCGGGCGCGCCCGCACTCGCGCTGCTCAGCGTGCTGCTCGCCGCGGCCCTCTCGGCCGGCGCCTACCTCTACGCCTGGGCGTGGGTGCGGGGTAGCGGCGCCATGCCAAACCCCAACCACTTCAGGAAGCTCACGACCTCACTCACCGAGGGTGCCGGAGAACTCGAGGTGCCGCTGTCGATGCTGGTCGCCGCCGCCGGGTTCGCCATCGCACTGGGCTGGGTGCTTGCGCTGCTGGCCATCTTGGGGCTGTGGACCGTGATCCGCATCTTGTTGGTCTGGCTGGGGCGATGGCGCGGCTGGCTCTGGTTGGCCCGGTTGGGTGGGGAGCAGGACTGGGCGAATTTCAAGGCTGACTACAAGGGCGTGCCGGAAGACGAGCGCCGAGCTCAGCGAATCGTACGGATGTTCCGGCGGGCACGGCTCGTTGACTCAGTCGGCGCGGGGGTCAGGTGGACGCTGTACCCGATGGGCGGGCTCGCGCTGGCGCTGACTGGTTGGTCGGTAGCTGCGCTGTGGTGGCCGAGGGCCAACGACCGCCTCATCAGCTTGCTGAGCTGGCCGGGGCCGGGGTGGCTTGATGTGTCCATGCTCGGCATTGCTGTCTACCTGGTCGTGCTGGTCCCGGTGGCAGGAGTGCTGATTGGGCTGGCCATGTTCCGGGCGCGGTCTACCCGGCGGCTAGTGGGCGTCCTGTGGGACGTCGCCTCGTTCTGGCCGCGGTCCATCCATCCGTTCGCCGCGCCCTGCTACGCCGAGCGCACCGTCCCCGACCTGCTTGTCCGGATCCGGTACCACGGGTCGCGCACTCCGGGCGTCGTGCTCGCCGGGCACAGCCAAGGCAGCGTGATCGCCGCAGCGGTGATCCGGCAACAGCAGGCCGCGGATGCCGCTGCGCCGCAAGCCGACGCGAAGGTCATGCCTCGGGTTGCGTTCCTGTCCTACGGCTCCATGCTGGATCGGCTTTACGGGCGGTACTTCCCGGCCTACTTCGGACCCACCGAGCTGGGCGAGCTCGCGACCGCCTTGGGTCCGGAGAAGATCCGGTGGCTAAACCTGTGGCGCCACAGCGACTTCCTCGGCGGCCCTATCACGCCACTGGCGGGTTACCCCGACGTTCTCACGGGGGTCGACGTGAAGCTGATCGATCCGCCCTACTGGCCCGTGGAGGGCGACCCCAACCCCGACCCAGCCGCCGGCGGACATTCCGCCTACCCACGCGACCAGCGGTTCCAAGCGCGGGTAGCCGACTTGGTCGCGTGGCTGTCGCCGCCGCGCAGAAAACCGGAGGAACCGGACAATCCGCCCACCCTGATGCGCGACATTCTGTAGCGACGACCCCGGCCGGTGACGGAGCGTCAGTCGGCTTCGGTGACCTGCACGCCGATCGGGAAGTGGTCGGAGAAGCCGCTCTCGTCCACCGGTTTGCCCATGCCGCCGAAGGGCTTGGGTCGGCGGTAGGTCCCGGTGGAGGTTCCCTCGAAGTGCATGATCTCGACGGTGTCTGCGTGGATCTTGATCGGCGAGTCTTGGATGGCCATGTTCTTGTTGACCAGGAACTGGTCGAGAACGTTGGGCTGGTTGTCGAAGTAGAAGGTCCCCTCTGGTGTGCCCAGCGGCGGCCACATCAGATTCCACAGACGGGGCAGGCTGTCGGTTTGCACGACCTTCAGGCGCTGGCGGGTGCTCAGAGCGTGAATCACCATCGAGGTGTCGAACGGTTCGTCGTTGAAGTCACCCGTCACCAACGCCGGTGTGGTCGGTCCGTGGACCTCCAACGCCCGCTGGTGGAAGTAGGACAGCGTCTCACCGGCGATGTGGCGATAGCCAGCCGACTCGAACTGGCCGCCGCTGCGTGAGGGCCAATGGTTGCCGAAGACCGACCAGGTCCGCCCGGTGTGGGTCCGGAAGTTGACCTGCAGGATCTCCCGGGTCGCGGTGCGGCGCATCACAACGTGGAAGAACGTCTCGTTGTCGGGGACAGCGAAGCTGCCGGGGTCATAGAGGAACGCCACGTCGATGCCGCGGGCATCATCGGTGTCGGCGTGCGTGACGCGGTAGCGGCGCTCGGGCAGCAGGGTGGCGACCGCGTCAACCAGCAGATCCAGCACGAACCGGTTCTCCACCTCGCACACACCCAGCAGGTCCGGAGCGTTGCCCGCGTTCATCTGTACGATCACGGACGCGAGCTGGGCGATCTTGCGGTCTCGCCGCTGCGGGGTCCAGCCCACGATGTCGTCCTTGATCGCCCGCAGTACCTTGTCCGGGCGGCGGTCGGCGGGAGCGTTCTCCTCATCGAAAAGGTTCTCGAGATTCCACCAGGCGATGTGGTAGGTGGACGGCATCTGACCCCTCCCATCTGGAAGTGGCGTCGGGGGTGCGATCTCGATCGGCACGCTACCCGTCCACGACGCGCATCGGCGCAGAAATCCGGCCCCCTGGGCCGCCTTCCCGTGCCGCCATAGACGTACTGCCCGGAGCACAACCGCACCGAACGGCCGATTCATCAACCGCGGCGGTGGGCTTAGCCTGCAGGCCGAATGGATGGTCGCGTTTTCGGGGACGACCATCGGCAGCAAGCGTCGCATCGGGAAGGGGGGTGCGAGGAGATTTGAGCTTTGTCGGATCGTCCCCGACGGCGGCGCCGCCCTGCGCGCGTCACCGCCGCAGTCGTTGTCCTGCCAATGCTCCTAGGCCTGCTGAGCGGCGCTCGGACCGTCCCGGCCGCATTGACCTGGCAGCACCTCGACCCGGTCAGGCTGATCGCCGCCGTCGGCGTCGGCGCGTCGGCCCAGCCGAACCAGTGGCACCAGTCCAACGATGTCAGCACCACCGTCCTGCGCTCAGCAGCAGGTGAGGTGCGGTTGCGCCTGAGCGTGGCCCCGGGCGAGCGGTTCTTCGGCCTAGGCGAGCGGATGGGGCCGCTCGCGCTGAACGGGCAGCTGCTGCAGAACTGGAGTGAGGACCGAGCCGGGCGCGCGGACGCGGCGACAAGCTACTCACCGACCCCGTTCCTGATTTCCAGCCGAGGCTACGGGCTGTTGCTGGACACGACGGCGATGGTCCGGTACGACCTGCGCGGGTCAGACCGCCTGGAGATCACCGCCAGCACCGCCGAGCTGCCCGTCCACGTCTTCACCGGGTCCGACCCCGCCGCCGTGCTGCAGTCGCACGCGAGGCTGGTGGGATTGCCCCCGCTGCCTCCGCGGTGGGGGCTGGGCGTGTGGAAATGCCTGATCGGCGGGCGCGACCGGGTGCTGGCCGATGTGCGCCGGCTGGCCCAGGCGAACGTACCGCTGGATGCGGTGTGGATCTACGACGCAATGGACGACAGGTCGGGATGGGGCTGGCCCTGGCAGATCCACGGTACGGTGCCGCCAGGCGACTACCCCGACCTGCCGGGCCTGATCGAGGAGCTGCACGGCGAGGGTCTGGCGGTGCTCGGCTACCTCAACCCCTTCCTGGTCCCTGGACGGCCAGGGTTCGACGAGGCGCGCGAGCGGGGCTATCTGGTGGGGACCCCGGCCGAACCGGTGTTCACCGAACCGTGGGCGGAAGACGACCGGCGGGCCTACCTGGACTTCACCCATCCCGGGGCCGTTGCGTGGTGGCAGGAGCGGGTGCGCCACGCCCTGGGCACGGTGGGTTTCGACGGCGCGATGCAGGACTACGGAGAGGGCGCTCCGGTCGACGGGATCTACGCCAGCGGCGAGCCGGGGACGATGGTGCGCAACGCCTACCCGGTGCGCTACGCCCGGGCCGCCAGGGAGGCGGCGCAGGCGGTCAAGCCGGACACGACGGTACTGTTCGCCCGCGCGGGCTACAGCGGCGCCCAGGCCAGCGTCACCGGGCGGTTCACCGGCGACCAGCACCGCTCCTGGGACCGGCACACCGGTATCGGCAGCGTGCTCCCCGCGATGCTGTCCGGCTCGATCTCCGGCTGGCCGTACTGGGGTCCCGACATCGCTGGATTCTTCGACGGCGACGGCTCGCACGACGTCGAGCTGTGGACCCGCTGGACGCAGCTCGGTGCGCTGTCCCCGGTGATGCGCGACATGCTCGGCGCCCAGTCCGACCCGATCGGGGTGTTCAGCAGCGGGGACACCCTTGCGACGTTCGCCGGGTACGCCCGGCTGCACCAGGCGCTGGTGCCGTACCTGCACGGGCTCGCGGAGCAGGCCAGCCGGACCGGTCTGCCGCTGATCCGGCCGCTGTGGCTGGCCGACCCGGCCGATCCAGTGGCCTGGACGGTGGAGGACTCCTACCTGCTCGGCGAGGACCTGCTGGTCGCGCCGGTGGTCACCGCCGGGGCGCGGAGCCGGTCGGTGTACCTGCCGGCGGGGCAGTGGCGCGACTACTGGACCGGCGACGTGACCACCGGTGGACACTGGATCACCGCCGACGCGCCCGTGCAGCAGATCCCGCTGTTCGTCCGCGCAGGGTCGGAGCTTGCGCTGCCACCGCCTGCGACGTTGGGCCTGCCCGGCAGGTGAGACGGGCACCGCTCATCCGCGCATCACGGCCGCCATGTCCCGGGCGGCCCGCAGGGTCCCACGCAGCGAGCCGGACACCTTGGAGCGGCCGCCACCACGGGGGCGGTAGGCGACATCGATCTCGTGCACCCGCCAGCCCGCGTCGGCGGCCCGCAGCAGCAACTCCAGCGGGTAGCCGAAACCGCGGTCGGTGATCCCGAGGCCGAGCAGCGCCGCCCGACGCGCGACGCGGATCGGGGCGATGTCGTGCACCGGGAGGCCGCGGCGGCGCAGCAGCGCGGCGAGCAGCGCGTTGGCGGCGCCAGCGTGCCAGGGCTGCACCCCCCGGCCGACCGGGACACGCCTGCCGACCGCGAGGTCGGCCCGGTCCTGCGCGACGGCCTGGACCAGCTCGGGCAGGGCACCGGGATCGAGCGAGCCGTCCGCGTCGAGCACAGCCACGATCTCGGTGCGCGCCTGCTCCAACCCGGTGTGCACGGCCGCGCCGTAGCCGGGGCGTGGTTCGAACACCACCCTGGCGCCCAACCCGCGGGCGATCGCTGCGGTGCCGTCGGTGGAGCCGTTGTCGACGACCAGGGCGGTGTAGCCCGCGGGTAGCGCGCGGAGCACCGCTGGCAGCGCCTCCGCCTCGTTCAGGCACGGCAACACGACGTCGATAGCAGTGTGCACAGGGTATTGATACCCGAGAACGCGATCGCAGCACCGCCGTGGAAGGTTACGAGATTCTCACGGACCGATCACAGCAGGCAAGGAGTCGTTTCCGTGGTGTGGCTGACGGGTAACCAAGCCACATACGTCCTGGCGTCGATCCGAAAGGAAGCGTCGTGTCACAACAGGACAAGCCACGTCCCCGGCGCACCAGAGCCGACTACCAGCGGGGCCTTCCCGGATACCACGACCCGACCGCCGGGTTCGGCGGGGCGCCGCCGGCACGCAGCGCACTGACCCTGCGTGCTGTGCTGGCCGGTTTCGGGCTGTTGTTCTGCACCGTCACCGCAGTCTTGATGATCAGAGCAGGCATGACGGCACTCGGGGTGGTTTTGGCGGTACTCGCGGCGGTAGCGCTGGTGGACCTGGGGTGGGTGATCCACCGTAAGCGGCGCGGTGAGCCTGGCTGAGCAGCGTCCGGGTGGAGGTCCTCAGCTGCCGATCAGCGCTTGCGGTGCGGGTCAACCCTGGGCCATGTCGTTGAAGCGGCTGTAGTGCAGTTGATGGGCGACGGTCACGGTCGTGGTCGGTCCGTTGCGATGCTTGGCGAGGATCAGGTCCGCCTCACCGGCGCGGGGATCGTCCCGCTCCCACGCATCAGGCCGGTGAATCAGCATCACCATATCCGCATCCTGCTCCAAAGAATTGTGTAGGGCGATACCGTTCGCCACAAAGTTGTGCGTATCAAGGACCGTAGCATCGTAGACCGACTGCTCTCCAATGCTCTCTATGGAGCGAATCTCGTCCCAGAACACGTCATTGGTGGAAAGCAGATGAAGGTCTGAATCCTCAAGAACTGCGGCGATCCGCGCCAAGCGAGCCCGGCCCACACTGGGCTTATATAGGGTATTGGGCTTCCATAACGTACTGCCACAGAACTTCGTGCCGATCGCAGCGGCAAAGGCTCGATGCGTCATGCGACGCTCGATGAGAGCCGAACGGACCCGCTCCCACACCTCAGTTGGAACGGTGTCGACGTTCGTGTTGCCGGTTAGCCCGTCCAGCGCTTCCAACGCCCGGGCTCCGGCCACTCCGCAGGCACCGTGGCATCCCACCTCGGAGAGGAAGACGCGCTGGTTGTCGAGTCCGGTGACGCTCACGTGGTAGCTGTCGCGATATCCGGGCTTGCGCGCCACGGCGATCCGAGCCAACACTCCCACCCTCAACAACAGGCGCGCGACGTGGTCCGCGAGGCGCCGGCTCGTCGTCGCGTAATAGATCTGGACCCGCCGATCTGAGTCACTGGGATACCGGATGCAGCCATCCGTTGCCCACAGATGCCGCACGAACAATGCCACCTGGGCACGGGACAGACCGAACACCTCGTCAGGAATGAATTTCTCGTAGCTGCGCAGCCCGAATAGGCCCAGCTTGTCCAGCCAGGCCGCGATAGGGTTGCGCTTGCCGCGAGCGAGCCTGAACGGTGCCGGAAGCCGCAGTGAGGTACACCGAGCTGCCTCGTGGTCGTCGCGGACCGCGGTGATGCCGAACGCCGCGGCGGCTTCGGACACGGCGCGGAGGTTGTCCTCGTCAGTACTCGCGTAGCGCAGCGGCTGCCGCCGCACAAACGAACCGTCGCCGATGAGGTGAGCAAGCAGGATCACGTGATGTTCGGGCCATGTCTTTACGTGTTGTGGCTCGGGCACGGATCGCGGCACGGCCACCCGGGAGCTCTCGGTGAGCTCACCAAGCGGGATCCATCCGTCAACGGTCAGGAACGGGTGGTTCGCTGTCGCCTCGACCACCCGTCCCGACCGGAGAGTGACCCGGAACGCCTCCTTCGTGCCGCTCGGGAAGGCGTGCGTCAACGGCCGGGCGACCAGTCGCAGACGCTCATCCAGGGACCACACCGGGACATCCCGCTCGCCGCTGGCAAGAAGATCACCAAGGGTGACCTCGGCGCCGGTGTCGGCGCGCAGGATCCGGGTACCGGCGGTGAGGCAGCCCGACTCGCGAAGGTCGGCCAGCATGGGCTTCTTGTCGGTGCGCTGCTCGGGACCACGGTTGAGCTGGGAGATCGTGACCACCGGCACTTCCAGCTCCTTGGCCAGCAGCTTAAGGTGCCGGGAGAATTCGCTGACCTCCTGCTGGCGGGACTCGACTTTCTTACCCGACGTCATCAGCTGCATATAGTCCACCACGATCAAGCGCAGGTCGTGGCGCTGCTTGAGCCGCCGGGCCTTGGCCCGGATCTCCATCATCGTCATGTTCGGCGAGTCGTCGATGAACAGCGGGGCCTCGCTGACCTCGCCCATCCGCCGGGCCAGCCGGGTCCAGTCATCGTCGCTCATCCGACCGGACCGCATATCCGCCAGCCGGATCCTGGCCTCGGCGGAGAGCAACCGCATCACGATCTCGGTGCGGCTCATCTCCAGCGAGAAGATCACACTGGTCATGCCATGGGCGACCGAGCAGGAGCGGGCGAAATCCAACCCCAGCGTTGACTTCCCGATCCCGGGGCGAGCCGCGATGATCACCATCTGCCCGGCGTGCAAGCCGTTGGTCACCGCGTCGAGGTCCATGAAGCCGGTCGGGACGCCGGCCGAAGCGCCACCCCGGGAGGCGATCGCGTCGATCTCGTCCATCGTGGGCTGCAGCAGCTCTTCGAGCGCGATGTAGTCCTCGCTCATCCGCCGCTCGGTGACCTCGTAGATCGCGGCCTGAGCGCGGTCCACCACCTCATCCACGGGGGCGCCGTCGGACCCGTGGTAGCCCAGCTGCACGATCCTGGTGCCGGCCTCCACCAGACGCCGCAACACCGCCTTAGCGGCGACGATCTCGGCGTAGTACCCGGCATTGGCCGCGGTGGGCACGATCGAGATCAGCGTGTGCAGGTACGGCGCCCCGCCCACCCGGAGCAGCTCACCGCGGCGTTCCAACTCGGCTGAGACGGTGACCGGGTCGGCCGGCTCGCCGCGCCCGTACAGATCGAGCACGCAGTTGAAGAGTGCCTGGTGGGCCGGCCGATAGAAGTCTCCGGGCCGCAACACCTCGACCACGTCGGCGATGGCGTCCTTGGACAACAGCATCCCGCCGAGCACTGATTGCTCGGCAGTGATGTCCTGTGGCGGCTGCCGGTCGAAGGATTGCCCACTGTCCTCGAGCCGCACACCGCGGTCGTCCACCAGCGCCACCCGTGGGTACCTCCCCTACTTCCCCGACTGCCCAACCTTGTCGAACACATGTTCTACCAGATGACACCGACAGTAACCGTCCGGTGGGCCCGCAAACTCGTTCCCACCAGCCGCGCCGGGCGAGGTTAGGTCGGCCTGACACGTTAGGCAAGCGGCCCATGGGGACAGCCTGGGGAGCGCTGGAGGACGGAGCGCCCAACACGATCTATTGCGCGGGACAGGGTTGGGGACAACCTGGGGAGAACTTGATAAATTTTCGGCATCTTGGCTGCTCAAGGCCCTGTGCGCAACTGTGGGCAAAACTCCCGACCGCAGCCCGGCGTGTCTGTCCTACGCCATGCCGCCCCGGCGTGTCGACCTCCTCGCGGTTCACCACCGGCGGGGCCCGTACCGCTCAGATGGACGGGTTGCATTGTGCGGTACGCACCGCCCCGAAACGTCGATCTCCCGGCACAAGCGGAGTGCACCTGTGTGGGATGGGTACACCCAGTTAACCGGTCCGCGTACGGCCATCGTGGGCGGAAACGGGAAGATGCCGGTGGCTCGGTGCACCCCGGTTGCCAGGACGGCGCCAAGCCGTGGCGCTCGCTGGCCATCAACACCCGGAGCTCAGGTGTGTCGTGGTGGACAGCGCCGGCCAGGCCCACCCGATCGTGGGTATCTCTGTGTCTTCCTTTGCTCCACAGGCACACCGTGGTTATCCACATCCTTGGCTTGGGCATACATCCGGTGAGAGGAAGAACTATCCACAGCTTGTTACGCCAAATTCCAGGTTATCCTCATGCAGCGCCTTGTTGTACACGTAGCGCTCCCCAAGTAGCCCTGGCTAGGTTACCGGTCGTTCGTTCATCCCGCCCTGTCGCAAAGGCGCTTAAACTCCCCTGCGAGGCCGCCACGTGCTCCCCTTAAAGAAAGCCACGGCGCTTGATGACCTTCAGCGTTACGTTGCAGAGATGGAGGAAGAGCGGGGCTTCAGCCACTGTGACGTCGTTCAGCAATGTCTCCAACTAGGCGAAGAAGTCGGTGAATTGTTCAAGGCGGTTCGCAAGCATAAAAAAATGCGGATCGAAGGGACTTCTGCGACTGGCACTGTTGATGAAGAAATTGCCGATGTACTGATTTTTCTTTGCGCGATCGCGAATCGCCTAGAAGTTAGCATTGACGACGCGTTGAGGAAAAAGGAGGCATTGAACGAGACCCGCACCTGGAAATAAGAAAAGTCCTGGCGATACGGCACGATGAACTCTGTGCCCGTACCCCAAGCCGGTCAGAACCACTACGCATCCCAGCGCTGGCCGCGACTGGAGGAGATTACCACTGGCTAGCGCGGCTCATCCGGCTACGTCACCGGCCACCTCCCTGGTAGCGACGAGCTTCCCTTCTGTTGGCTACGCTACCTCGGCCTGGCTGATCAATGGGATTCGCCCTCTAACGGGTCAGCATCGACGGGCTGCGAAGGCACCTATCTGCGCACAGGAAACCCGACCGGCACTTCGAACAAGCCCTCGACTGCGCCTGCGGCCTCTACCTCAATGAGCCAACCGCGAGGCAGAAAGCACCCCCGAAGAATTAACGCGATACTGCACTAGGGCGCGTCTCGCGGATCCTCGGCTTCGTGATCAGCCCTCTTGTTCCCGAACTCAACAACAGAGCTGTCCGAGGTCGACCGAACAGCACTGCTGTTGAGCTCGGGAGGCTGAGAGCACCCGAGATCCGGTCGCCTGACCCGGTCCATGATCGCTCAG
>JBQTHE010000013.1:0-66493 GCA_052390115.1 Pseudonocardiales bacterium
GCGTTCTCGCGGCGGCGCCGGGGATGGGTCGGGCCCCGCCCCCCCCCCCCCCGCGGGGCGGGCCCGGGCGCGGGGGGCCGCCCGGGGGTGGCGCGGCGCGACCGCCCCCCCACCCCCACTCACGGCAGGATTGCGCCATGAGCCTTCCGGATGTGCCCGCCGGCTTGGTGGTGGTGGACAAACCGGCTGGGATGACCTCGCACGACGTGATCTCCCGGCTGCGGCGGCTGCTGGGCACCCGCCGGATCGGGCATGCCGGCACCTTGGACCCGATGGCTACCGGCGTGCTCGTCTGCGGCGTGCAGCGGGCCACCAAGCTGCTCGGATATCTCCCGCTGGAACCCAAGGTCTACCGGGGCACGGTGCGGTTGGGCGTGTCCACCAGCACCGACGACGCCGAGGGCGAACGCACCGGGGGCTCCGACGCGTCCGCAATCGCCGAACAGGCGATCCTCGCGGGCATCGCGGATCTCAGCGGCGCTATCGAGCAGGTGCCCAGCGCGGTGAGCGCGATCAAGATCGGCGGCAGGCGCGCTTACGCGCTGGCCCGCGCCGGCGAGCAGGTCACGCTCGCCGCCCGGCCGGTCAGCGTGACCCGGTTCGAACTGCTCGAGCTGCGCCGTGGTGACCTGGTCACCGACCTCGACGTGCTGGTGGAGTGCAGCGGCGGCACGTATGTTCGGGCGCTGGCCAGGGACCTCGGCGCGGCGCTCGGGGTCGGGGGGCACCTCACCGCCCTGCGCCGCACCCGGGTAGGCCTCTTCGATCTGGATGTCGCCCGTACCCTCGATGATCTCGCGAGCAGACCGGGTCTGTCGGTGGAGCTGGACGAGGCGGTGGTGGCCGCGTTCCCGCACCGGGCGGTAGATGCCCAGCAGGTCCGCGTACTCGCGCATGGTGGGTGGTTGCCGGCGGCCGGGCTGGCCGGGACGCACGCCGCGATCGACTCCGAAGGCCACGCGGTCGCGCTGCTCGCCGAGCGGGCCGGGCAGGCTCGCCCGGTCCTGGTGCTGCGTCCCGCAGGCGGGTAGGTCGCGGCGCAGCATGGACCGGTTAGTCTCATCGCCCGTGCAGCGCTGGCGAGGGATTGAGGCCATCCCGAACGGGTGGGGCCGCAGCGTGGTGACCATCGGGGTGTTCGACGGCGTGCACCGCGGTCACGCCCAGCTGATCGGGCAGGCCGTGCGGCGCGCCCGGGAGCTGAGCGTTCCGTGCGTGCTGATGACCTTCGACCCGCATCCCTCGGAGGTGGTCCGCCCCGGCAGCCACCCAGCGCAGCTCACCACCCTTCGGCGCCGCGCTGAGCTGGTCGAACAGCTCGGGGTCGAGGTGTTCCTGGTGCTGCCGTTCAGCGTCGAACTGTCCCGGATGCCGGCCGACGAGTTCGTCCACGAAGTACTCGTGGAGCGCCTGCACGTGGCTGAGGCGGTTGTCGGGGACAACTTCACCTTCGGCCACAAGGCGCTGGGCAACGTCGAGCTATTACGCGCCTTGGGCCAACGGTTCGGGTTCACTGTCGCGGACGTGGGGCTGCTGTCCCAGGGTGGGTTGACCTTCTCCTCCACCTACATCCGCTCCTGCATCGACGCTGGGGACGTGGCGGCCGCTGCCACCGCCCTGGGTCGCCCGCACCGGGTGGAGGGCATCGTGGTCCGCGGTGACCAGCGCGGCCGCAGCATCGGCTACCCGACGGCGAACCTGTCGACCCCACGGCACACCGCGATCCCCGCCGACGGCGTGTACGCGTGCCGCTTCGTGCACCGCGGTCGGGAGCTGGCCGCGGCGGGGTCGGTCGGTACCAACCCGACCTTCTCCGGACGGGAGCGCCGGGTGGAGGCATTCGTGCTGGATGTGGACGAGGACTTCTACGGCGAACTGGTTGCGCTGGACTTCGTCGACCGGCTGCGTGGCATGTGGCGGTTCGACACCCCTGAGCAGCTCGTTTCTCAGATTGACGACGACGTGGCGCGAACTCGAGAGGTGCTCGACCAGAACAGGTGAGTGATCTGCCGTTCGCCGCCGTCAACGTCTGCGGCCTGGCAGGATGCCGGTTACTGCGCGATGTGAGTATGTGGCTGGTGCGGGTATTGGGCGGGGAAGGGGAGGCCGGTGGAGGAGCAGCTCACCGTCACGCGCAACGTCGCCCTGCAGCGGGAGTGGTACGGGGAGCCGCTCGGCGATCGGGTGCGGCGACTTGTGGTCGCTTTCGACATCTCCCAGGCGCAGTTGGCCGACGTTCTCGGGCTGAGTCCGCCGATGCTCAGCCAGCTGATGAGCGGGCGCCGGGCAAAGATCGGCAATCCCGCGGTGCTGGCTCGAATGGTGATGCTCGAGCGACGGGTGCTCACCCCTGACGTTGCTTCCGGCGACCCGGCCGGGATCCGTGCGGCGCTGGAGGAGGTGCGCGACTCGCGGCCCACCGTCGGCTGCGACACGTTGCCGGTCGAGGAACGCGGTGACGAGGTCCTCGTCCCGAGGTTGCGCAGACTGGCCGGGCCCGCCGAGCTGGCGGCCGCGGCCGACTTGCTGCAGGAGGAATTCCCGCTGCTCGCCGGATTGCTACGCCGTGCTTCTGGCGCCGACCACCATGACGGAGACCCGGACGTCGAGTAGCTCGCCCAGTGCTCTATGTCGATCTGGAACGATCTGGGCCGATGCCGGGCGCCGACGGGTGAGCTGGTAACCTCAGCTCGGGTCCGGCTGCGGTCCGTGGCGGTCGGCACTGACGGCAGAGGCCTGCCCCGGCTTCGCGGCCCATCATGCCCCGGTTCTCTCAGGCACGGGGCAGGGTGAGTCCCGGGGCCCGCACGGTACGCAGACGACAGGAGAAGATCGACCCGTGGCGCTGTCCACCGCACAGAAGAGCGAGATCCTGGCCGAGTACGGGCTGCGTGGGGGGGACACCGGTTCCCCTGAGGCGCAAGTGGCCCTGCTGACCAAGCGGATTGTGGACCTCACCGAGCACCTCAAGCAGCACAAGCACGATCACCACTCCCGGCGGGGCCTGCTCCTGATGGTCGGCCGCCGCCGCAACCTACTGAACTACCTTGCCAAGGTCGACATCGCGCGCTACCGATCGCTGATCGAGCGCCTCGGCCTGCGCCGCTGACCCGCGCTGTTGACCCAGGCTGCTGAATTACAACCACACATCGCCGCACGAGCCGCCTCGCCACCCGTCGTCGGGGAGCGTCGTCCGCCGGTCCTCGGTAGTGGCTCTCGGGAACACAGTGATGCTCCCGAGAGCTTCGATCGAAGACCGGCCTCGTCCTCGCTCCCGCACCGGTGGTACCTGCGCGGTCCGCGTAGCGAGGAGGAGACGAATTGACCGACCCCATCACCACTTCCGCAGATGCCGTGCATGAGACCACCGCAGTCCTGGACAACGGTGCCTTCGGTGCCCGCACGGTGCGCTTCGAAACCGGCCGGCTGGCCCGCCAAGCCGCTGGATCCGTGGTCGCGTATCTCGATGACGAGACGATGCTGCTGTCCGCCACCACGGTGTCCAAGCAGCCCAAGGAGCAGTTCGACTTCTTTCCCCTGACCGTCGATGTCGAGGAGCGGATGTATGCGGCCGGGCGAATTCCCGGCTCCTTCTTCCGCCGTGAGGGCCGCCCTTCCACCGACGCGATTCTCACCTGCCGGTTGATCGACCGGCCGCTGCGTCCTACCTTTGTGGACGGCCTGCGCAACGAGGTCCAGGTCGTCATCACGGTCCTGAGCCTCAACCCGGCCGACCCCTATGACGTCCTAGCGATCAACGCCGCGTCGGCGTCCACTCAGCTGTCCGGTCTGCCGTTCTCCGGTCCGGTCGGCAGCACTCGGGTCGCGCTCATCGACGGCACGTGGGTGGCATTCCCGACCCACGAGCAGATCCAGCGGGCGGTGTTCGACATGGTCGTCGCCGGCCGGATGGTCAATTCCGGCCCCGACAGCGACGTCGCGATCATGATGGTCGAGGCCGAGGCCACCGAGACTGTCATCGAGCTGGTGGCCGGCGGTGCGCAGGCACCGACCGAGGAGGTGGTGGCTGCCGGGTTGGAGGCCGCCAAACCGTTCATCCGCGTGCTGTGCCAGGCCCAGCAGGAGCTGGCTCGGGCGGTCGGCAGGCCGACGCTGGAGTTCCCCACCTTCCTCGCCTACCAGCCCGACGTCATCGAGGCGGTGCGCGAGGCGGTGGCCGACGAGCTGGCGACGGCACTCACCATCATGGGCAAGAAGGAGCGGGAGAACCGGCTCGACGAGCTCAAGGCCAGCTGTCTGGAGCAGCTGGCTGAGCCCTTCGAGGGCCGCGAGAAGGAGATCGGCGCCGCGTTCCGAGCCGTGACGAAATCCGTGGTGCGCCAGCGCATCCTGCGCGACAAGGTGCGCATCGACGGCCGTGGCATCACCGACATCCGGCCGTTGTCGGCAGAGGTCGAGGTGATTCCCCGAGCGCACGGGTCGGCGCTGTTCGAACGCGGCGAGACCCAGATCCTCGGCGTCACCACGCTGAATATGCTGCGCATGGAGCAGCAGATCGACTCGCTGGGCCCGGAAACCAGCAAGCGGTACCTGCATCACTACAACTTCCCGCCGTTCTCCACCGGGGAGACCGGTCGGGTGGGTTCACCCAAGCGGCGCGAGATCGGGCACGGTGCGCTGGCCGAGCGGGCGCTGGTGCCGGTACTGCCCAGCCGCGAGGACTTCCCTTACACCATTCGCCAGGTCTCCGAGGCGCTGGGCTCCAACGGTTCCACGTCGATGGGCTCGGTCTGCGCGTCGACGATGTCGCTGCTCAACGCTGGCGTGCCGCTCAAGGCGCCGGTGGCAGGTATCGCGATGGGCTTGGTCTCCGGCGCGGTCGAAGACGCTGCTGGGAGTTCATGGAATGCCTACGTGGCGCTCACCGACATTCTGGGCACCGAAGACGCCTTCGGCGACATGGACTTCAAGGTGGCTGGCACCAAGGACTTCGTCACCGCGTTGCAGTTGGACACCAAGCTGGACGGTATTCCCTCCGAGGTCCTCGCTGCGGCGCTGTCGCAGGCCCGGGACGCCCGGCTGACCATCCTCGACGTCATGGCCCAGGCCATCGCCGGGCCGGACGAGATGAGCCCGTACGCCCCGCGGGTCACCGCGATCAAGATCCCGATCGACAAGATCGGCGAGGTGATCGGCCCGAAGGGCAAGATGATCAATTCGATCACCGAGGAGACCGGGGCGGACATCTCCATCGAGGACGACGGCACGATCTATGTCGGCGCCAATGACGGTCTGTCCGCCGAGGCCGCCATCGACCGGATCAACGCAATCGCCAACCCGCAGTTGCCCAAGGTCGGAGAACGGTTCCTGGGGACGGTGGTCAAGACCGCTGCCTTCGGCGCCTTCGTCTCGCTGGTGCCCGGCAAGGACGGCCTGGTGCACATCTCCAAGCTCGGCAACGGTAGGCGCATCGGCAAGGTCGAAGATGTGGTCAAGGTCGGCGACAAGCTGCGCGTCGAGGTTGCCGACATCGACAACCGGGGCAAGATCAGCCTGGTGCCGGTTTCCGAGGACGATACTGCGGACACTGCCAACACCGACGTCGCCGCCTCCGGGGTCGACCCGGTCAGCGAGGCGCCGGCCAGCACGTGACGCAGTGCACGTGACCCCATGGCAGGGCCCCGATGGTGGAACGCTTCGGCGCAGCGTGCTGCCCTCCGGTTTGCGAGTGGTGACCGCGGAGCTGCCCGGTTCGCATTCCGCCGTCGTCGGGATGTGGGTAGCGGTGGGGTCGCGCGACGAACCCACCGCGGTGGCCGGTGCGGCGCACTACCTGGAGCACCTGCTGTTCAAGGGCACCGCGCGGCGCTCCGCGGCGGCGATCGCCGAGGAGATCGACGCGGTGGGCGGTGAACTCAACGCGTTCACCGACAAGGAGCACACCTGCTACTACGCGCACGTGCTGGACTCGGATCTCGAGCTGGCCGTCGATCTGGTGTGCGACGTGCTCGGCGACGCGCTGCTCGACCCGTCCGACGTGGATCTCGAACGCGGCGTGGTGCTCGAGGAGATCGCCATGCGCGACGACGACCCGGAGGACTTGGCGCACGACGAGTTCTGTGCTGCGTTGCTCGGATCGCATCCCCTGGGTCGGCCGATTCTGGGCACCGAGGAGTCGATCACCGGGATGACCCGTGAGGCGCTGCACCGCTTCTACCGGCGGTGCTACAGGCCGGAGCGGATGGTGCTGGCGGTGACCGGCAACGTCACCCACCGCGCGGTGCTGGCTGCGCTGCAGGACAGCTTCGCACACCACCTGACCGGTTCCGCGGAACCGGTCAGCCCGCGGCGCGGCCGAGCCAGAATCACCGGCAGGCGCCGGCTGGCCGTCTGCGACGACCATTCCGAGCAGGCCCACTTCATGCTGGGCGTGCAGGCCATGGACCGGCATGACGACCGGCGCTCGGTGCTCGGCGTGCTCAACGCCGCGCTGGGCGGCGGGATGAGTTCACGGCTGTTCCAGCACGTCCGCGAGCAGCGCGGGCTGGCTTACTCGGTGTACTCCTCGGTGGCCTGCTACGCCGACACGGGCAGCCTGTCGATCTATGCCGGCTGCTCCCCGCAGCGGCTGGGCGAGGTGGCGGCGGTGGTGGGCGACGTGCTGGCCTCGGTGGCCCGCGACGGTCTGTCCGATGCCGAATTGGCCCGCGGCAAGGGGCAGCTGCGCGGCGCGCTGGTACTGGGTCTGGAGGATCCGAGTTCCTGGATGACCCGGATCGGCAAGGCCGAGCTGCACCACGGTGCGCACCGCACCGTCACCGAAGAGCGACGACGGATCGATGCGGTGACCGCAGACCAGGTCGCCGAGCTCGCCCGCGAGTTCCTGCGCCAGCCGGTCACCGCCGCCGTGGTGGGTCCCTACCCGCACGCCGAGGACTTGCCCGGCGAGATTGCGGAGTTGACCGCATGACCCCCGAGGAGCAGCCCACCTCCGCCAATGACCGCTCGGCGGACAACCCGATCAGGGTCGGGGTGCTCGGGGCCCGCGGCCGGGTGGGTACCGAGGTGTGCAAGGCCGTGGACGCCGCTGAGGACATGGAACTCGTCGCGATGGTCGACGCGGGTGACTGGATGTTCAACGTCGCCGACGCGGGCGCCGAAGTGGTCGTCGACTTCACCCACCCCGACGTGGTGATGGACAACGTACGGTTCTGCGTGGATCAGGGTATCCACGCCGTCGTGGGCACCACCGGCTTTACCGACGCCCGGCTGGACCAGGTCCGCGAATGGCTCGCGCCCAAGCCCGACCTCGGGGTGCTGATCGCCCCGAACTTCGCTATCGGGGCGATTCTGTCGATGCGTTTCGCCGCGATGGCCGCCCGGTTCTATGAATCGGTGGAGGTCGTGGAGCTGCACCACCCGCGAAAAGCCGACGCGCCTTCGGGTACCGCAGCCCGCACCGCGGCGCTCATCGCAGCCGCCCGGGCCGAGGCCGGGATGGGTCCGCCGCCGGATGCCACCACCCAGTCCCTGCCCGGGGCTCGGGGTGCTGAGGTCGACGGGGTTCGGGTGCATTCGGTGCGGGTGGCCGGGCTCGTCGCCCACCAGGAGGTGTTGCTGGGTACCGAGGGCGAGACGCTCACGATCCGGCACGACACGTTGGCTCGCTCGGCATTCACACCCGGCGTCCTACTAGCCGTCCGCTCAGTACTCCACCAACCAGGCCTCACCGTAGGCCTAGAACCCCTCCTCAACCTGTAACCCCTCAACCTTCAACCCCGCTGATCGCCATTCGGAGCCGAATCGCGGTTTGTGTGCGGTCAGCGGCGCCGGTTGAGGGCGGCGTGGACGGTGTGGACCATGCGGGCGGGGTCGTGCAGGAGCTGGGCGGTTACGAAGACGATTTCCCAACCGGCAGCCTGTATTCGATTGAGTCGATCCCTATCGCGGTTGAGCGCCCACAACTCGCCGTCCCGCCAGGAGCCGTCGTACTCCACGGCGACCTTCTGTTCCGGGAAGGCCAGGTCGGCCCGTGCGAGTCGGCCGCTCGAGTCCTCGATCCAGTACTGCGGCTCGGGGTTCAGGCCGTCCAACACAAGCCAGACCCGGACCCGCGACTCCGGTCGGGATTCGGCCCGGGGATCGGCGAGCTGGACGGCGCGACGAGCAAGCACGATTCCCTTGCCCGAGCGTTCCTCGACCATCGCCGCGATCTGAGGCAGTGTCACCAGACCAGCTCGCAGCACAGCATCGAGATCGGCGACCGCGTCCGGCAGCGGTTGATCCAGCAACAGGTCGAAAGTGGTCCGCAGGGGAGTTGCGACGGCGACCTCGGACCAGGGTGTGCGCTCGTCTGGTCGGACAAGGGTCCGCCGCACGTCCAGACCGGCGCGACGGGCGATGCGGGTGCGGTCCGGGACCACGACGTGGACGCGATCCTGGGCGCGGGCCAGCTGCACACCCCAGAGGTTGGCCGCTGACCTACCGGTGATCACCGTCTCAGGAGGCAACGCCAGCGCTGCGGCCGAGCAGCGCAGCTCGTGCGTGATCGGTTCGCTCGCGGGCGCGTACACGCCCTGGAACAGCCGCCGTACCGCTGGTCCACGCAGCTGGCTGCGGGTCAGCGCGCCCGCGACCACCGCATCAGTGCCCCGGAAGACCACTGCCGGGGCACCGAGTTTGATCTCTCTCCGCATGCCCGGCAACTCTGCCGCTATAGCGTCATAACGCCAAACGCCCATCCACAGGCCATCCGAAGTGGTCCACAGCCCGGCGCCCCGCTCCCGCCATTCGGAGCCGAATCGCGGTCCGGTGCCACCCCGATCCGCTATGCGGCACCGAATGGCGGTCTCCAGGGTGCACGTAGCGCGATTCGGCTCCGAATGGCGTTCTCGGGGGCGCGAAGCGGGCGGGGTCAGCGCAGGGCGAGGTTGAGGGGGCCGGTGAGGCGGAGCTCGCGCAGGGGGCGGCCGGCAGCGTCTAGGGTGCGGATGGTGCCGTCGGGGTTCCAGCCGGCGTGGCGGTAGAAGTTCAGCGAGGCCGGGTCTTCGGTGGGTACCCAGACGATCCCCCGGGTGGCGCCGGCATCGTGCAGCACCGCTGCGGCCGCGGCGAGCAACCGGCCGCCATGGCCGCGACGGCCCCACCTCGGCTCCACCAGCAGGGTGCTCACCAGCACGGTGTGCGCTGCGTCGGGGGGCAGCGCCCCATCGGCGGCGGCCACCTCATCCTCGGGTGCCGGGCCGGCCACCACGAAGCCGACCGGTTGGTCGCCCTCGGTGGCGATCAGTACCGTGGCCCCACCCGCGACGGTGTCGGCCCAGGCCTGCTGCACCTGTGGCGCGTCCAGCCGATCCAGGGCCTCGGGCGGCAAAAGCTCAGAGTAAGCAGCCCGCCAGGTCGCACGGTGGAGGGCAGCAAGCGCGGACGCGTCCGCAGGAGTCGCGGCGCGTACCCGGGCCAGTGCCATGCCGTCACGGTATCGAGGTCGGCAACGGCGGATTGTCAGTGTCTGATGGCAGCATCGGTGACCGTGCAGACGATCGGACCCGCCGCCGCGCGGCGCACCGCGCTAGCCGCGCAGGGTTTCGCCGACCACCGCCCCACCGGGCCGGTGACCCGCCGGCACCTGCTGCGAGTGTTGGGTCGGATCCAGCTGCTGCAGCTGGACTCGGTGAACGTGCTGGCCCGGGCGCATTACCTGCCGGTGTTCAGCCGGCTGGGTCCCTATCCGAAGGAACTGCTCGACGGCGCAGCATGGGCGTCCACGGTCCGCCGTCCTCGCCTGCTGGTGGAGTACTGGGCGCACGAGGCGAGCCTGGTCCCGGTGGCTGATTGGCCGCTGCTGCATTCGGGGGCCAAGAAGCCGGGGTGGTGGCAGGGGTACCAGAGCCTGGCGGTCCAAGCACCGGAACTGGTCTCGGCGGTGCTGGAGGCGGTCCGGGAGCGAGGTCCGGTCGGCGCGGGCACCCTTGAGCGGGAGTTGGGTGACGGGGCCCGCCGTGGGCCGGGCTCGTGGTGGAACCGAACGGACACCAAACGGATCTGTGAGTGGCTGTTCGGCATCGGTGAACTCACCACCGGCGCCCGGCGTGGTTTCGAGCGGCTCTATGACCTTCCCGAGCGCGTGCTGCCTCCCGAGGTGCTCGGTCACCAGGTCGGTGCCGAGGAGGGTGCCCGCGAGCTGATCTCCCGGGCGGGCGCCGCGCTGGGGGTGGCCACCGAGGCCGATCTGCGGGACTACTACCGGCTGCGGCCCGAGCGCAGCCGGCAGGCGGTCGCCGAGCTGGTGGCGGCCGGGGAGCTGGAACCGGTGGTGGTCCGAGGCTGGCAGGCCCCGGCCTACCGGCATCGCGATGCTCGCATGCCGGGGCGGATCACCGGCGCCGCGTTGCTGTGCCCGTTCGATCCGCTGATCTGGGACCGGGCGCGCACGGAGCGGCTTTTCGGCTTCCGGTACCGCGTCGAGATCTACGTTCCGGAGCACCGGCGCAGCTACGGCTACTACGTATTCCCGTTCATGCTGGACGGGCAGCTGGTCGCGCGGGTCGATCTCAAGGCCGACCGTGCGGCCGGTGTGCTGCGGGTGCCGGGTGCTTTCGCCGAGCCCGGGGTAGCGGACACCTCGCGGGTGACCGCCGAGCTCAACAGGGCACTACGGGAGATGGCTGAGTGGCTGGAGCTGGACGGCATCGCGATGGGGACGCGGGGTGACCTGGTCGCGGCTCTGGACAGGCGCGAGTCGCGACCAGGTAGCGGCTCGGTCAGGAGGGTGCCGCAGTGACCAGCGCATCACCCGATCCGGTCCGGGCCCGCACCCGCAGCGGGACGTCGCCCTCGGGGGGAGGTCCGCCGACCGGCAGGTCGCTGCGCGCGTGCCCGGAGCCGGAGCTGACGTCCAGCTCGGCCCGGACGCCGGGGTGGATCCCCACTCGTAGCTGGCCCGAACCGGTGGTCAGCTCGAGACCGCCCGCCGAGGCGTCGACCACAGTGAGGTCACCGCTGCCGGTGCGCGCGCTCACATCGTGTGTGACGGCGCCAAGCCGGACGTCGCCGGAACCGGTCTGCACGGTGCCGCGTTCAGGTGCGGCGCCTGCAGTGTCTATCGAGATCACCTCGACCTCTCCAGAGCCGGTCCGCACCCGCAACCTGCCCAGCATCGACCCCAGCCGCACATCACCCGAGCCGGTCCGGACATCGGTCGGTCCGGTGCATCGTTGGGCACGGACCTGTCCCGAGCCGGTGGAGGCGTCGAACCGATCGGCCACGCCCTCGACGGCGATGTCCGCTGAGCCGCTACGGGCGGTGATCGACGAGCCGGATGGAGCGCTGATCTGGATGGTCAGCGGCACGGCGCGCAGCGGGAAGTCCCGCGGGCTGCGCACGGTGAGCCGCTGCCCGGTGAAGTCGATCACCGTCCGGCGCACGGCCTCGGCCGCCAGCTCGCCAGGTGGGGCACCCCCCGTCTGCTCGCCCAACCAGCTCAGCAGGCTGGCGATCCCGGCCGTCCACGGCGCCTGGCCGGTCGGGTCGGCGCGGACCTGCACGGCCACCCCAGGACGAACAGCGCCTTCAGTGTCTGTCTCAAGCTGGATGTCCAGCCGTCCGCTGTCGAGTTCGGCTGAGACGTCGATCGGTCCCGCACACTCGAAGTCCTGCTTCCGAACCACCGGCACGTTGGTGTCGTCATGCTCCACGTTTGCTCCTCAACGACGTTGCCCAGCTTGGGGATCCTGCTCAGCCCTGGACCCAGCCCTGGACCCGATTGCGACTGCGGCGGTCATCCCGGCCTGCCCGGGGGTCGTTCCACGGCTCACCACGCAGCGCGCCCGTTACGGCCTGCGAGACCCACGTGTTGAGCGAGACGCCCTGCTCGGCGGCGGCGCGCTCAGCCTGGTTCTTCACCTGGTCGATCAGCCTCAGGGTCATCCTCCTGATGTCGCCGCCGGCGTCGCCGAAGGGAACTGTGCCGGGCTCATGGGGTGGCGGCGGGGTATCGGCATGCGGCTCGGTGGATGGCGGGCTCACCGCGATCCGCACGTCCCGGCCGTCGAGCCGTACCTCCACCACCCGGTCGTCCAGCGCCGCGGTGACCTCGGCAGCGAGGTCGGACAACGCATTCATGATCGCCAGCCGGGCCGCGGGCTCCAGGGCAGCACCCAGTACGGCGCCGGTACGCCGGGTCTGCTCATCGCCCGCCGATGCCGCTGCGGTGAGGTCCTCGCGCAGCTGGCGGATATAGGGGGTCAGATCCATGACGTCAACTATGACGTCAACTCTGACGTCAGTCAAGACATCACTGGTGCTGCGGCTAGGCTGCGGTGCCCGTTCGAGAGGAGGGTGCGCCGTGAGCCAGTCCGACGGAGCCGACCTGGCGGTGAGCAACCCAGCCCCAGCCGTGAATACCGTGGGGTTGCGGGTTCAGCTGGTCGCCAAGACCGAGTTCTTCCCGCCGGCCGATGTACCGTGGTCCACCGACGCAGACGGCGGTCAGGCACTCGCCGAGTTCGCCGGCCGGGCCTGCTACCAGTCCTGGCGCAAGCCCAACCCGGCGACCGCCACGAATGCCGGTTACCTGAGGCACATCCTCGAGGTCGGTCACCTCTCGGTGCTCGAGCACGGCACGGTCAGCTTCTACATCACGGGAGTGTCCCGGTCACTGACCCACGAGTTGGTCCGGCACCGGCACCTGTCCTACTCGCAGCTGTCCCAGCGCTACGTTCCCGAACGGAACGCTGCCATGGTCGAGCCACAGGTCATCGCCGACGACCCGGAGCTGCACGAGCGGTTTCACCTCGCGGTCAGGGCTAGCCAGCAGGCCTATAACGACTTGCTGGCCGGGCTGGAGGAGCGCTTCGCCGGCGAGCCGAACGCCACGCAGCGCCGTAAGCAGGCCCGCCAGGCGGCTCGCTCGGTGCTGCCCAATGCCACGGAGGCCCGAATCGTGGTCACCGGTAATTACCGGGCCTGGCGGCACTTCATCGCGATGCGTGCTACCGAGCACGCCGACGTGGAGATTCGCGCGCTGGCGGTGGAGTGCCTGCGCCAGCTGCACAAGGCGGCCCCTAACGCTTTCAACGACTTCGAGATCTCTGGCCTGCCTGACGGGACGGAGATAGCGTCCAGCCCGTTCGTGTCAGAGGGCTGACACATCGAGACCGCGTAGCGTGCAGATATGGATCTGGACGAGGCACGGGCCGTCGTCGCCGAGCAGCACCATGCGGTGCTGGCTACCCTGCGCAGGGACGGCACCCCGCAGATGTCTCCCGTGTCGGCGACGGTTGATGGTCAGGGACGGGTGGTCGTGAGCACCCGGCAGGGTGCATTCAAGGTGCGGAACTTGCGTCGGGACCCCCGAGCCTGGTTGTGCGTGCTGCCTGACGGTTTCTACGGCGGCCGTTGGGTTCACATAGGAGGTCGGGCGCGGATCGTGGAGCTGCCCGAGGCGATGGAGCCGCTGGTCGACTACTACCGGAGTATCTCGGGCGAACACCCGGACTGGGAGGACTACCGGATGGCGATGCAGCGCGACCAGCGGGTTCTCCTGCAGGTCGAGCTCACCTCCGCCGGGCCCGACCGGGAAGGCTGAGTTGACGATGGGGGAGATCACTCTTGCGGCCAGCGAGCGGCGCGAGTTGTGCGATCTGATGGATCAGGTGGGCCCGGATGCCCCGACGCTGTGCGAGGGGTGGACGACCCGCGATCTGGCGGCGCATCTGGTGGTCCGGGAGGGCCGGCCGGATGCCGCCGGGGGCATCCTGCTGCCGCCGCTGGCCCGCTACACCGCTCGGGTGCAGTCGAGCATCGCGCAGCGGCCCTGGCCGCAGCTCGTTGACCTGGTCCGTAGCGGTCCGCCATGGTGGTCGCCGTATAGTGTGCCCGGGCTGGGTGACAAGATCAACACAATGGAGTACTTCGTTCACCACGAGGACGTGCGCCGGGCCGCAACGGGGTGGGAACCGCGATCGGCCGACCCGCGCCGCGCTGGGGTGCTGTGGGGACTGCTGCGCCGGGGGGCCCGGGTGTTGTACCGGAAATCGCCGGTCGGCGTCGTGTTGCGCACTCCGGACGGGTCCGAGCGCACCGTTCGGCGCGGTGAACGCTCGGTCACCGTGGTCGGTTCGCCCGAGGAGCTGACCCTGCACGCTTTCGGCCGCGACCAGGCGATCGTAGAGATCGAGGGGGACCAGGTGGACGTGGTTGGCTTCCGGAGCAGCCAGCGCGGGTTGTAGTGGACCGACCCACCTAGGCGAACGGGGGTCCTGGCGCCGCCCGGTAGCGTTCCGCCCATGAGTACTGCGCCGACCTCGACGTCCGGCCGGCCCTTCGGTCGGGTGCTCACCGCCATGGTCACCCCCTTCACCGCCCAGGGGCAACTCGATCTGGATACCGCTCAGAAACTCGCCCACCAGCTGGTGGAGCGTGGTTGCGACGGGCTGGTGGTCAACGGCACCACAGGCGAGTCGCCGACCACCACTGATACCGAAAAGGCGGACCTGGTGCGCGCTGTGGTGCAGGCGGTGGGGGACCGGGCGGCCGTGGTGGCAGGTGCGGGGACCTACGACACCGCGCACAGCGCGCGGCTGGCCCAGCAGGCTGCGCAGGCTGGCGCGCACGGCCTACTGGTGGTGACCCCGTACTACTCGCGCCCGCCGCAGGCCGGGCTGGTCGCGCACTTCACCGCGGTCGCCGATGCCACCGATCTGCCGGTGATGCTCTATGACATCCCCTCGCGCTCCCTCGTGCCGATCGCCATCGAGACCATCTACCGGCTCGCCGAGCACCCGCGGATCGTCGCAGTCAAGGACGCCAAGGGAGACTTCGGAATGGGTGCGGAGGTGATCGCGGCTACCGATCTGGCCTACTACTGCGGCGACGACGTGCTCAACCTGCCGTGGCTGTCAGTGGGTGCGGTGGGATTTGTCAGCGTCATCGGCAACGTGGTGGCCGACCGGCTTCGGGCCATGATCACCGCGTTCGATGCCGGCCAGGTGCACACTGCACGGGACCTGCACGCCACCACCCTCGCGCTGATCAGGACGTTCTGCATGGTCGGCGGGGTGGCCTTCGGTAAAGCGGCGTTGCGGCTGACCGGGTTCGACGTCGGTGACCCCCGGCTACCGCAGGTCGCCGCTGACCCCGACCAGGTCACCGCGATTGCCGCCGCATTGGTCAAGGTCGGAGTCCTCGCGTGAGCCGCGCCGTCCCCATCGGCACCCATCTGCCCGTTCCGGGTGTCCCCAACACCGCCCCGCCGCCGCTGGTCGACGGCGGCCTGCGCACGGTCGCGCTCGGGGGTATCGGGGAGATCGGCCGCAACATGACCGTCTTCGAGCACGCCGGCCGGCTGCTCGTGGTGGACTGCGGGGTGTTGTTCCCCGAGGACGACGCGCCCGGGGTCGATCTGATCCTGCCCGACTTCCGGGCGATCGAGCAGCGGCTGGAAGAGATCGAGGCGCTAGTACTCACCCACGGGCACGAGGACCACATCGGGGCGGTGCCATTCCTGCTCCGGTTACGGCCCGACCTGCCGGTGGTGGGTTCTGAGTTCACCCTCGCGCTGGTCGCGGAGAAGTGCCGTGAGCACCATCAGAAGCCGCAGCTGGTGCAGGTCAGGGAGGGCTCCCGGTACAGCTGCGGGCCGTTCGACTGCGAGTTCTTCGCAGTGAACCACTCCATCCCCGATGCGCTGGCGGTGGCTATCCGCACCGCGGCCGGGCTGGTGCTGCACACCGGTGACGTCAAGCTCGACCAGCTACCGCTGGATGGGAGGCTGACCGATCTCGCCGGGTTCTCCCGGCTCGGCGACGAGGGTGTGGATCTGCTCCTGATCGATTCCACCAACGCCGAGGTGCCCGGCTTCGTCACCCCGGAACGGGACATCGGCCCGGTGCTGGACTCGGTGATCGGCAAGGCCACCCAGCGGGTCATCGTGGCCTGCTTCGCCAGCCATGTGCACCGGGTCCAGCAGGTGCTGGACGTGGCTGCCGGGCACGGACGCAAGGTGGTGCTGGTGGGTAGGTCGATGGTGCGCAATATGGGCGTTGCGGTCGATCTCGGGCTGCTTCGGGTCCCGCCGGGCCTGCTGGTGGACCTCGATGAGGCACTGGCGATGCCCGAGCACCGGGTGCTGTTCGTCTCCACCGGCTCGCAGGGTGAACCGCTGTCGGCGCTGTCCCGGATGGCTCGCGGCGAGCACCGGCAGATCCGGATCCGTTCCGGGGACACCGTCGTGCTGGCCAGTTCACTCATCCCGGGCAACGAGACTGCAGTGTTCCGCGTGGTCAACGGGCTGACCCGGTTGGGCGCCGCCGTGGTGCACCAGGGCACGGCCAAGGTGCACGTGTCCGGGCACGCGCCGGCTGGGGAGCTGCTGTTCCTCTACAACGCGATCCGCCCCTCCAACGTCATGCCGGTGCACGGCGAGTGGCGGCACTTGCGAGCCAACGCTGCCCTGGCGGTCCGTACCGGGGTGCCGCCGGAGCGGGTGGTGATCGCCGAGGACGGCGTGGTCGTGGATCTGGTGGACGGCTGCGCGGAGATCACCGGCCGGGTCGAGGTGGGGCAGGTTTACGTGGACGGGCTGTCGGTCGGCGACGTGGGGGAGTCGACGCTGTCCGACCGGCTGGTCCTCGGCGAGGGTGGGTTCATCGCAATCACCGTGATGGTGGTGTCGGCCACCGGCCGGGCGGTGGCACCGCCGACGATCTCGGGTCGGGGGTTCTCCGACGATCCCAAGGCCCTCGACGACGTCGTGCCGCTAGTGGAGATGGAGCTGGCCCGCACCGAAGCTGAGGGGATCACCGACACCCACCGGATCGCTCAGGCGGTGCGGCGCGTGGTGGGCAAATGGGTTGCCGACACCTACCGGCGCCGACCAATGATCGTGCCTACCGTGCTTCCCGTCGGCTGAGCAGTTGGTCGCCCTTCAAGTACCGCCAACCCCCCTCACGGCTGCTGTTTTCGACTACCAACTTGCCGCGGCCTGGGCGGGCAGTCGGCTTACCGGTCCAGGATGTGCCGCAGCGCGGCCTCCAATTCCTGTGGGTGGCTGTGCCCGGTTGACCGCCAGGCAATGAACCGATCGGGACGGATGAGGACCGCGTCGGAGTCGGTGACGCGGTAGCGGGTGGTCCAGGTACCGGCGGGGTCGGCCACGCCGTCGGCGCCGATCTGGTGAGTGTCCAGCCGGATGCCGAGCCGGTGGGAGACCTCATCGGCGGCTTGGCGCCAGCGCTGGCCTCGGCTGCCGGTGAGGAGCACGAAGGAATCCCCGAAGAGGTCGATCGTGGAGATCGGCACATCATCGCGAACCAGGGGGGCATGCGGCGCGTGGGAACCCGGACGGCCGGTGGGGGCACTCGGGTCCTCAAGCAGGGATCCGTCGTCGCTGGGCTCACCGACGATCGCGCCGGTCGGATAGCGGTAGCCGAGGAACAGGGTGGCAGAGTCGATAGGCGCCGCCTCACTGCCGTCGGCGAGGTGGGGCGCCATCCGCGCGACGAGATTGGCGTATTGCTGCTCGACGAGTAGCTCCGTGATGGGACGGCGTTCGGCGTCGTGGCTATCCAGCAGCCCCGAACCGGCTGCGCCTGTGACCACCATGGCGAGCTTCCAGGCGAGGTAGAAGCCATCCATGACGGCTGTGTTGCCGCCCTGCCCGCCGGTGGGGGGCATGACGTGGGCGGCGTCACCGATGAGGTGCACACGGCCGAGACTGAACCGGTCGGCGACGCGGGCGGCGAACTCCGTCTGGTCCGAGTGCCGGATCCGCACCGGCAGGTCTGGGATGCCAACACCGGCGCGGATCTGTTCGACGGCGCGCTCAGCGGTGAAGTCGGCGGGACTCTCGCCGTGTTCGGGGTGGTACTCGACGGCGAGGGCGTAGCGGCCCGAATGGTCCGTGGTGACGAGCGCGCCGTTACCGCCGTGCAGGGCTGGGTTCTGCAGGTAATACAGGGTGACCGTGCTGTCATCGATGAGATGGGCCAGGTCGGCCTCGAAGACCCACATCAGGTAATGGTTGAGGGTTCCGCGCCCATGCGTGCCGATGCCCAAGGCCGCCCGGATGGGGCTGCGGTGGCCATCCGCAGCGATCAGGTAATCAGCGCGGACGGTCTCGGCCTGCCCGGTGGTGACGTCGCGCAGGGTAGCGGTGACGCCGTCGCCGTTTTGGGTGAACATCTCCAGCCGGGTGCCGAACCGCAGCTGTGCACCGAGTTCGGTTGCCCGCTCGGCGAGAATCGGTTCCATCCGCTCCTGGCTGGCCATGGCAAAGCCGGCGGGTGATAGGTGAGCGAGATCTGGGGCGTCCTCGACGATCGTGCGCAGCGTCCGCCCGACGATGCTCTCGGCAATGGTGATGTGCAGCCGCGCGTCTCCAGCCGGTCCGGCGGCCCTGGCCCGGTCGGCAATGCGGGCTATCCGCAGTGCCTCCATGGTCTGGGGTGACTGGCCCCGCGCCTTCGGGTGGACCGATGTGGTGCGATGTTGCTCCACGAGCAGGGCGGGGACGCCGTGGTGGGCGAGGAACAACACCGCCGACATACCGGCCAAGCCGCCGCCGACGACTAACACGGGGACACGGTGAACAGACACGGTCACTCCATGGTAGGACAGCGTTCGTGATCCGAACGCCATTCGAGCTTAGAACGCCGTTCGTGTCAAGTACGGTGTTCGTCGGAGGTGGTTGATGGCCATCCCGACCCCGCCTTGGCGCCGCCCGTCCCGGTCCGTCCCGGACCGCCCGCCACTGAGCCAGCAGCGCATCGTCGACCACGCGCTCACTCTGCTTGCCGAGGAAGGGTTCGACGCGGTGAGCATGCGACGGGTCGCGCAAGCGCTCGGTACCGGTCCGGCCTCGCTGTACGCGCACCTGCGCAACAAGGAGGAGCTGTACGAGCTCATGCTGGACCAGCTCATCGGTGAGGTCACCGTGCCCGAACCCGACCCGAGACGATGGCGGGAGCAGCTCAAGGAGCTGATGCGCTCGATGGTCCGGGTGATGACCGACCACCCGGGCAGCGCCCAGTTGGCTATCGCCACCACCGTCCCGACCGGAACCAACGCGCTACGTGTCATGGAAGGGATGTTGGCCATCCTGCGCGCGGGTGGATTACCTGATCGGGTGACGGCGTTCGCTGGTGACCTCATCGCCACCTACGTCTCGGCGTTTGCCCTTGAGGCGGGCACCTGGGCTGGCGCTGCTGCTGATCCCGCAGCAGCGGCGGAGCGGGCACACCAGATCCGTGACTACTTCGCCTCGCTGCCCCCGGACCGATTCTCCCACCTTGTGGCGCTCGCCGGTCCGCTTACCGAGGGCAGCGTCGAGGAACGCTTCGAGTTCGGGCTTGACGTCCTCGTGGTCGGGTTGGAACGGATCCCGGACACGCACTGAGCTACCCATGGGGACCGAGCTTGATCATCCAGGGTGCCGGGTGTGATCCGGCGACGTTGGGCTGTCTTGCGGTGGACGCCACGGGCTGGGACGGCCCAGCGGGCGAGTCGGGTCACCGTAGTGCGCCGCATCGGGTTGCCCGGCCCGCAGCGGCACCAGTCCTGCGGTGATCGCCAGCATGATCCTGGCGTGCGCTCGCATTGCGTCCCCGGGCCGTCCTGCACGAAGCCCGGCCAGGTCGACCGGAGGGCCCAGGTGCACCTGGAAGCGGACCCGGCGCCGCAGGCGCACGGCACTGAGCCAGACGATGGTCAACCTGATCAGGCCCGAGCTGCTGCGCACCGGCTGGGTGGCCGCTGGGATCACCTCCTGCGCTCCCCATTGGGACAGTGGCAGCACCGGCAGTTCGGTCGCCAGGGCCAGCCGGGCGAGCCCGGTCTGGCCGCGGTCCGGCCACAGGTCGGGGTCGGCGCTGATCCGGCCCTCGGGGTAGATCAGGACCGGCCGGTCGGAGCCGAGTTGCGGCAGCAGCGCGGTCCCTCGCACCGCACAGCCGGCGGTGAGCGGGTCGACCCCCAGGTGCCCACCCCGCCGCAACACCCCGCCGATCAGCGGGGTGTCGAACAGTCCACGGTTGGTGACGAACCGGGGCGCGAGGCCGATCCGGTGGCAGGCCGACAGCAGCACTGCTGCGTCGAACACCCCGATGTGGTTGGCAGCGAGCAGGAACGGGCGACCCCGCAGCGAGTCGGGCAGTGTGCCGGACACTTCGAGGCTGCCGGTCAGGGCAGTGACCAAGCGGCCGGCCACGATCAGCAGCCGGGCCGCTAGTGGCACAGGTGGCTGTGCCGTGCTCCGGCGTGTCGCGGACGCCATGAGTCCCTTCCAGGCGACCATGACCGAGCAGCATGACACGCCCCGGGGAGGGACGACCACGAAGACGATGAACCGGCGGTCTCAGAGTTCTCGGAGTAGGAGCCCGGCCAGCAGGCCGCGCTCGCGATCCACCGTGCGGCGGCCGCTCCGGCGCCCAGCGTCGCGCAGAAGCCGAGACCGCATCCTGGGCCGGAGCCTGTCCGCCATGTGGTCCCTGCTGGCTCGGTGCGCCGGCGGGATCATGAGAGCGCTGGGCAGGACCCGTGAACTCGAGCCTGCGCACCGCCGGGATGGCCTGGCGCTGGCCCTGGTGGCGCTCGCCGTGGTCATTGCCGCCGCGATGTGGTGGACCGCCGGCGGACCGGTCGGCGTCGGCGTGCAGCACACCTTGCGGGTCGTGTTCGGCACCGCATCGCTGGGGATACCGGTGGTGTTCGCTGGGGTCGCGGTGGCCCTGATGCGCACCGAGTCAGACCCGGCGGCCCGGCCCCGTCGCACGGTCGGCACCCTGCTCCTGACGTTGGGGACACTCGGCCTGTGGCACCTGGCGGCCGGCGCGCCCGCCGACGCGGTGGGACGGTCCCACGCCGCCGGCGCCATCGGGTTCCTGGTCGCCGACCCCTTGGCTGACGGGTTCACGGTCTGGGTGGCAGCGCCCCTGTTGACGTTGCTGGCCGGCTACGGGCTATTGGTGCTGACCGGGACTGCGGTTCGTGCAGTACCGCACCGGATCCGCCGGCTATGCGGGATGGCGCCGGGTCAGGACCAGGACACCGATGCCGCCGATCCTGATGCTCCTGCGACCGGCGCTGATCCCGCCGCCGCCCGGCTGCGGCGCCCGTCCCGACGCCGGCAGGCCACCCAGACCGCGGAGATCCACACTGACACCGATGCCGCTGCCGCAACACCGGCCGAGCCTGCGGTACCGGCGACCGCCGCGCCGGTCGAGGAAAAGCCCCGCGCAGGCATGTCCGTGCAGCGGGTTGTCGAGGGGCCTTACCAGTTGCCCCCACCCGGCCTGCTGCTCACGGGTGATCCACCCAAAGCTCGAAGCAGGGCCAACGACGCGATGATCGAGGCGATCAACGGGGTGCTCGACCAGTTCTCGGTGGACGCCCAGGTCACCGGGTTCACCCGAGGCCCGACCGTCACCCGCTACGAGGTGGAGGTGGGGCCTGGGGTGAAGGTAGAGAAGATCACTCAGCTGACCCGCAACATCGCCTACGCGGTGGCCACAGACAACCTGCGGTTGCTGGCTCCGATCCCCGGCAAGTCCGCGGTCGGCATCGAGGTGCCCAACAGTGACCGGGAGATGGTGCGGCTGGGCGACGTGCTGCGCTCGTCTACTTCCAGCCGCGACCAGCACCCCATGGTGATCGGGCTGGGTAAGGATATCGAGGGCCGCTTCGTCACCGCGAACCTGACCAAGATGCCGCACCTGCTGGTGGCCGGTTCCACCGGCTCGGGAAAATCGAGCTTCGTGAACTCGATGCTCGTCTCCCTGCTGGCCCGGGCCACCCCCGACGAGGTCCGGATGATCCTCATCGACCCGAAGATGGTGGAGCTCACCCCCTACGAGGGCATCCCGCACCTGATCACACCCATCATCACGCAGCCGAAGAAGGCGGCTGCGGCGCTGGCTTGGCTGGTGGAGGAGATGGAACAGCGCTACCAGGACATGCAGGCCAGCCGGGTGCGCCACATCGACGATTTCAACGCGAAAGTGAGGTCCGGTGAGATCCAGGCGCCGCCTGGCTCGCAGCGGGAGTACCGCCCCTACCCGTACATCATGGCGATCGTCGACGAGCTCGCTGACTTGATGATGACCGCCCCGCGGGACGTCGAGGACGCCGTCGTCCGGATCACCCAGAAGGCGCGGGCAGCCGGGATCCACCTCGTGCTGGCCACTCAGCGGCCCAGTGTCGATGTGGTCACCGGACTGATCAAGACCAACGTGCCGTCCCGGCTAGCCTTCGCGACCTCCTCGCTGATCGACAGCCGGGTGATCCTGGACCAACCCGGCGCGGAGAAGTTGATCGGCATGGGTGACGGGCTCTACCTGCCGATGGGCACCTCCAAGCCGGTGCGCATTCAGGGTGCCTTCGTCGGCGACGCCGAGATCGCCAAGGTCGTCAGCTATGCCAGGGAACAAGCAACCCCGGACTACACCGACGGGGTCACCGCGGCCAAGGCCGGCGAGCAGCGGGAGGTCGACCCGGACATCGGCGACGATCTCGACGTGTTGCTGCAGGCCGCCGAGCTCGTGGTGACCAGCCAGTTCGGCTCCACCTCCATGCTGCAGCGCAAGCTGCGGGTCGGCTTCGCCAAGGCGGGCAGGTTGATGGACCTGCTGGAGAGCCGCGGTGTGGTCGGCCCCTCGGAAGGATCCAAAGCGCGCGACGTGCTGGCCAAGCCCGACGAGCTCGACGGGTTGCTGTACTCGATCCGTGGCGGTGACGGTGGCAGTAGCGGTGGAGCAGATTGACCTGGGTTACAACTCGAGCAGCATGCGGGTGTTTCCCAGGGTGTTGGGCTTGACGTAGGGCAGGTCGAGGAACTCCGCGACGCCTTCGTCGTGTGAGCGGCGCATCTCGTCGTAGACCTCCGCCGTCACCGGGGTCCCTTCGATCGCTCTGAACCCGTGCCGGGAAAAGAAGCACTCTTCGAAGGTCAGTACGAAGATGCGTCGTAGCCCCAGTGTCCGGCCGTGCTCTATTAACTGTCTGACCAGCGCGTGTCCCACCCCTTGGCCCACGGTGTTCGGGTGTACGGCCAGGGTGCGGATCTCCGCCAGGTCCTCCCAGAGCACGTGCAGCGCGCCGCAGCCCATCAGCACACGGTCGCGTTCAGCCACCCAGAACTCCTGGACGTCCTCGTAGAGCGTCACGAGCTGCTTGGTCAGTAGGACCACACCGGCGTAGCAGTCCACCAGATCCTTGATCCCGCGGACGTCCCCGACCCTCGCCCGACGCACGGTGATCGGAGGAGGCACGCAAGAGAACCTATCGGCACCGCAGGGAAGAGCGACGCCGCGACATGGATGCTTGTCGAGGCACCTTGGACAGCGATATGGAGGCTTGTCGTCGTCCCAGCGGGTGAGTTAACGACGACAAGCATCCATGTGGCAGGGCAGGCCAGGGAGGGTGCCCGGTTACGCTGAGCCGGTGTGCCCCCTGCCGCAGGTCCCGCGCGCCGCGCTGCTCACCCTTGGCTGCGCCCGTAACGAGGTCGACTCCGAGGAGCTTGCGGGCCGCCTGACCGACGACGGCTGGGAGCTGGTGGATGCCGACGGTGGCGCGGCCGACGTGGTGGTGGTCAACACCTGCGGTTTCGTCGCCGCTGCCAAGAAGGACTCCATCGACACGCTGCTGGCCGCCGCCGACACCGGCGCCAAGGTCGTGGCGGTGGGTTGCCTGGCCGAGCGATACGGCACCGAGTTGGCGCGCAGCCTGCCGGAGGCCGACGCGGTACTGGGTTTCGACTCCTACCCGGAGCTGGGTGGTCGGCTGCGCGACGTACTCGCCGACCGGCCGGTGCCCGCGCACCGGCCGGTGGACCGCCGCACCCTGCTGGCGATCAGCCCGGTGTCCCGGCCTGCTGCGCTCGCGGCCGGTCCGGCGTTGCCCGGGCACGGCTGGGGACCGCGTGTGCCGCGTCGCCGGCTGGATGATTCCCCAGTCGCGCCACTGAAGATCGCCTCGGGCTGCGACCGGCGCTGCGCGTTCTGCGCCATCCCTACCTTCCGCGGCGCGTTCGTCTCCCGCCCGGCCGACGAGGTGCTGGCCGAGGCGGCGTGGCTGGCCGGCACGGGGGTCCGCGAGCTGGTGCTGGTCAGCGAGAACTCCACGTCCTACGGCAAGGACCTGGGCCGTCCCGGTGCCCTGGAGGAGCTGCTGCGCCGGTTGGCCGCCGTCGCAGGCATCCTGCGCACCCGGGTCTCCTACCTGCAGCCGGCTGAGACCCGTCCTTCGCTGGTCGCCGCGATCACCGGGACCCCCGGGGTGGCCGACTACTTCGACCTGTCCTTCCAGCACGCCAGCGAGCCAGTGCTGCGACGAATGCGCCGGTTCGGTTCGCGCGAGTCCTTCCTGGCGCTGCTCGACCAGATCCGGCAGCACGCCCCCAGGGCGGGGGCGCGCAGCAACGTGATCGTCGGTTTCCCCGGCGAGACCGAGGCCGACGTCGATGAGCTGGAGCGCTTTCTCACCGAGGCCCGGCTGGACGCGGTGGGTGTCTTCGGCTACTCCGACGAGGACGGTACCGAGGCCGCCGGCTTGCCCGGGCAGCACGACGAGAACACTGTCGCTGAGCGCGTCGCCCGAATCAGCGGGCTGGTCGAGCAGCTCACCGCGCAGCGCGCCGAGGAACGGGTCGGGGACACCGTCGCTGTACTGGTCGAAGACGATAGCGGTGACGAGACTGTGGGGCGCGCCGAACACCAGGGCCCCGAGGTGGACGGCGAGTGCGTGGTCACCGGGCCGGGAGCCGGCTCGTTCACGGTCGGCGACCTGGTGCGCTGCCGGGTGGTCGAGGCCCAAGGCGTCGACCTGGTCGTCGAGCCGGTTGAGCTGATCGCGCCTGCCGGCGGCTCGCCGTGAGCCCGCCGCCAGCCGCGGATGTCCCGCTCTGGAACCTGGCCAACCTGCTCACCATGTCGCGGCTGGCGCTGGTGCCGGCGTTCCTGTTCGCGCTATTCACCGACGACGGCACCGACCCCCTGTGGCGGGTGACCGCTGCCATCATCTTCGGCATCGCCTCGCTCACCGACCGGTTCGACGGCGATCTGGCCCGACGTCGCGGGTTGATCACCAACTTCGGCACGATCGCCGATCCGATCGCGGACAAGGCGCTCATGGGAGCAGCGCTGGTGGGCATGAGCCTGCTCGGCGAGCTGGCCTGGTGGATCACCATCCTGATCGGTGTCCGCGAGCTGGGTGTCACCGCGCTGCGGTTCTGGGTACTGCGCTACGGGGTGATCCCAGCCAGTCGTGGTGGGAAGGTGAAGGCCCTGGCGCAGGTTGTGGCGATCGGGCTCTACGTGCTGCCGCTGCCGCTGTCGGCCTATCCGGTGCGCTGGGCTGTGATGGGTGTCGCCGTGGTGCTCACCGTGATCACCGGCATCGACTATGTGGTGCGCGCGTTGCGGCTGCGCGCCACCGGTCGCCGGGCGGTCGCGCTGCCATGACCCACCGGCGGTGGCGTTCGCCCACGGCGGACGCCCGAGCAGCCTGGCTCTGAGTACGGTAGAGGCAAGGGAACCGGTGCCCGATAGGCCCGGCCGACACCTAGAAGGGAAACGCGATGACGCTGCTGCGGGAGGCTATCGGCGAGCGGCTGCGCCGGACGCGGACCTCCCAGCGCCGCACGCTGCGCGAGGTGTCCCGGGTTGCCCGGGTGAGCCTGGGTTATCTCTCCGAGGTGGAGCGGGGTCGCAAGGAGGCGTCCAGCGAGCTCCTCGGGTCCATCTGCGATGCGCTTGACCTACCGCTGGACGAGCTCTTGCGGCTGGTGGCGGACGATCTCGGCCCGGTGTACCTGCCCGAGGTGCCCGACACGGTCCCGGCCGAGCTGGTTGCGGCCTGAACCCTGGTAGCCGGATCCGGGGTAACCCCCAGTTCTCCCTGGGGCCGGTGGAAGCGCTGCCCCGCACCTGACACGATGGAGCCAGCACGCGCCTGAAGCTGATCGGTGAGGCGCTTGTCGGGTGGGGCGAAGCCGGGCCCGATTCGTCACAAGGAGGCAGCGGAGCAGATGGCCAACCCGTTCGTGAAGGCATGGAAGTACCTGATGGCTGCGTTCTCGTCCAAGATCGACGAGCACGCCGATCCCAAGGTGCAGATCCAGCAGGCCATCGAAGATGCGCAGCGGCAACACCAGGCACTGTCCCAGCAGGCCGCCGCCGTCATCGGCAACCAGCGCCAGCTGGAGATGAAGCTCAACCGGCAGCTCGGTGAGATCGAGAAGTTTCAATCCTCGGCGCGGCAGGCATTGGTGCTCGCTGAAGAGTCGCGGGGCAAGGGTGATGAGGCCAAGGCGCAGCAATACGAGCAGGCTGCAGAGTCCTTCGCGACCCAGCTGGTGACCGCGGAGCAGTCCGTGGAGGACCTCAAGACGCTGCACGACCAGGCTCTGCAAGCCGCTGGCCAGGCCAAGCAGGCGGTCGAGCGCAACGCCATGATGCTGCAGCAGAAGATCGCGCAGCGGTCCAAGCTGCTCTCCCAGCTGGAGCAGGCGAAGATGCAGGAGCAGGTCTCTTCCTCGCTGCGGTCGATGTCCGAGCTGGCCGCGCCGGGCAACACACCGTCCCTCGACGAGGTCCGGGACAAGATCGAGCGCCGTTACGCCAACGCCGTCGGATCCGCCGAACTGGCCCAGAACTCCGTGCAGGGGCGGATGCTCGAGGTGCAGCAGTCGACGCTGGACATGGCGGGCCGCTCCCGGCTGGACCAGATCCGTGCCTCGATGCACGGGGCGCCGGTCGCGGGTGAGGTCACCGCTGGTGAGCCCGCACCACAACCCGCCTCGCCACAGCAGGCTCTGCCGCCGAACAGCCAGCCCCAGCCCGGCCAGGGCTGATCGGCCACGCTCAGGCCTCTGGCGGATCGGCCTCGGTGCGCCGTCGGAGCTGAGTGGTGCGCAGCATCCGGGCCAGGAGCACGTCGAAGGCCACCGCGATCTCCCGCGCTCCGGGAGTGCCCCAGCGCTGGATCGGCTGGCCGGCGCCCTGGGCTTGCTGCACGGCCGAGCGGTCTGGTAGCACGGTGGGCAGTACCAGCGGCCCGAAGATCTCCCGGAGCTCGTTGATCCGGTAGTTGTGCTCGCTGGAGCGCACCCGGACCCGGTTGACCACCACGCCCAGAGCCTGGAGGTCGGGGTTGTGCTCTCGCTCGTACTGCACGGCTTCGAAGGCGCGCTGTACGCCGGCGACCGCGTAGATGGCCGGTTCGGTGACCAGCAGCGCGCGATCGGCGGCGACCAACGCCGAGCGGGTCAGCAGGCCCAGCGAGGGCGGGCAGTCCAACAGCACCAGCCGGTACGGTGGATCATCGCTCACGTCAGCTGCGTCATCCAGCATGGACAGCGCCTGGTCCAGCCAGCTGAGCTGAGCGACGTCGGGAGCCGGCCGATTATGCGCCTCGGCCTCCTCTGCGCTGACCAGCACATCCAGACCCTCGCCCCAGCCGCTGGGCGCGATCGCCGACCGCAGCACCGAGAGGTCCGGATCGGCCAGCACGTCGGCCAGCGTCGACTTCGTCGAGTCCGGATCCAGTGCTGCGGTGCAGTTCCCCTGCGGATCGAGGTCCACGACCAGGGTCCGGATCTTCCGTTGCAGGGCAGCCCCGGCGAGCCCGAGCACCACCGACGTCTTGCCCACTCCACCCTTGAGGCTGAGCACCGCCGCGGTTCGCACCGGTGCAGCCTATGGTGCCCCCACTCAGTGGTACGCCGCCGCGTCCCCCAGGGCAGCGGCTAGGATGGCAGATGTCGAACATCAGTTCGATAGCGGAGGGTGCCGTGGGGCGCAGTGCTGATCTACCCCGTATTGATTCAGCCCGTGCTGGCCGTCGAGGACGGGCGGTGGCGAGCTGGGCAGACGACACCGGCTGCCCCGTGCTGCATGTCGATATGGATGCCTTCTACGCCTCAGTCGAGGTTCGCGAACGTCCTGAGCTAGCCGGCTTGCCGGTCGTGGTGGCGGGCGGCAGCAACCCGGCCGGGAACCGCGGTGTCGTGCTCTCGGCGAGTTACGAGGCCCGGGCGCACGGGGTCCGCTCGGCGATGCCGGTGGCGCAGGCCCGCCGGCTGTGCCCGCAGGTAGAGTTCGTGCCGCCGCATTTCCCTCGCTACGCGGAAGTCTCCCGCGGGGTGATGGCGCTGTTCCGCGAGATCACCCCGTTGGTCGAGCCGCTGAGCCTGGACGAGGCCTTCCTCGACGTCGGCGGGTCGTTGCGCAGGCTGGGGATGAGCCCGGCCGGGATCGGGGAATGGATCCGCGGGCAGGTCTTTGACGCCCACCGGGTGACCTGCTCGGTGGGTGTGGCTCGGAGCAAGTTCCTTGCCAAGCTCGCCTCCGGGCTGTGCAAACCCGACGGGCTGCTCGTGGTGCCCGCCGACGGCGCGCTGGAATTCCTGCACCCGTTGCCGGTGTCGGCGTTGTGGGGGGTGGGCCGGCGCACCGCTGAGGCGCTGCATCGGTTGGGGTGCCGCACCGTGGCCGACGTCGCGAGCACCCCGCTGCCCGCGCTGCGCCGCGCGGTGGGCGTCGCATCGGCTCGGCACCTGCACGAGCTCGCCAACGGCCGCGACGAGCGGCGGGTGGTACCCGATGCACCGGAGAAGTCCGTGGGCGCGGAGGAGACGTTCGCCCACGACGTGGCCGACCGGGCGGTGCTGCGCCGCGAGCTACTGCGGCTGGCCGAGCGCACGACGGCCACGCTCCGTTCCCGCGGCCTGTGCGGGCGGACGGTCGCGCTGAAGGTCCGTTATCCCGACTTCACCACCATCACTCGCGCCCGAACCTTGACCGGTCCGACCGACTGCGCGCAGGAGGTGTTCGGGGTGGCCGCCGAACTGCTGGATGGTCACCTGCCGCGCGGGGTGGCGGTCCGGCTGCTGGGGGTGCGGCTGGAACAGCTGGTCGGGGGTGCTGCGGCCGGGCAGCTCACCCTGGACGGCAACGCGAACTGGGGCAACGCGAACTGGGGCAACGCGAACTGGCCGGACGCCGAACGGGCCGCCGACGCCGCGCGGTCGAAATTCGGCAGCGCAGCAGTGCAGCTGGCGACCCTGCTGGACGCCCCGGGGCGGTCCGATCCGGGCGATAAACCGGCTGTCACCTGAAACGAGTGAGTGGATCGGCTGGTCCGCGCAGCCGCAGGCTCGTATCCTCGATGGCAGGAGCCCACGGTGGGCGCACGGCGACGCCACGTACTACGGTCGGGACTAGCCACCAGCGTCCACCATCGAAAACCGGAGTGCCGGAGGAGGAGCGATGCCACTCTCCGAGCACGAGCAGCGTCTGCTCGAGCAGATTGAGCGCGCGCTCTATGCAGAGGACCCCAAGTTCGCGTCGAACGTCCGGGGTGCCCGGATGCGCAACCGGTACCACCGCCGCCGGATCCAGGGAATCGCGCTTTTCGTGCTGGGCTTATTGCTGCTGATCGCTGGTGTGATGCTCCCAGTCCGCCCACTCGGGATCCCGGTGATCAGCGTCCTCGGCTTCCTGGTGATGTTTGCCGGGGCCGTCGTTGCGATCTTCTCCCGCCGTGGTGCAGGCGACGGAGGAGGCGGTGCGTCCCCTGATCGGTCGGCCGCCGGGCAAGGCCGGGCCACCCTGGCCCAGCGGATGGAGCAGCGGTTCCGCCGCCGCTTCGAGGACCATTAGGTCAGCGCCGCCGGCGCAGCACCGAGCGCGGTAGTAGCCGGGTCATCCTGGTCGGCGGGGCACACTGGGCCAAGCTGGTGCGCACGGCATCGAGGGCACCGCGGAGTTCACGATCGGCGTCACGGGTGCCGGTGCTGGCGTGGCCGGGAATCTGAGGGGCGTACCAGGTCCGCTCCACCGCATCGACCAGGGTGTGCAGCCCGGTTTGTCCAGCTTCGTCCAAGGCGTGCTGGTCGGCCAGCCGCCGGGCCGTCGCCCGCACGGTCTCGCCAACCGGGAGCGCCACCCCACGGTCTGCCGACTCAGCCAACACTTCTTCCCACGCCGCTGAGACCGCGTCCGGTCCGCCGGCGCCGACCAGGTACAACCGCCGCCGACGGCGGATCTCGCGCACCGTCAGCGGGGTGAGGCCCGCCAGCACGGCGACCACCAGCAGCCCGACGACGGCCAGCCCGATCCTGGTGCCGACGCCGAGGCCGGACTCGCCAGGGCCAGGACCCTGCGACACCCCGGTGACCACGTCCGGCGCCGGCGCGGTGGGTGCGGCCGCCGGAGGGGGGGCCGGCGGCGGCGCTTGCGCGGGTTGGGTCCCGTCAGGCGCCACATAGCCTGGTATCGCGGTGCGCCCGTCGGCCAGGGGGGTCGGATCGAACGGCAGCCACCCAGCACCCGGGAACCAGGCTTCCACCCACGCGTGCGCGTCATCGGTGGTGATCAACCGGGAGTCGCCGGTGGCGACGCCGGGGGTGAAGCCCACCGCTACCCGGGCCGGCACGTGCAGTGTCCGTAGCATGATCGCCATTGCCGAGGCGAACTGCTCGCAGTAGCCCCGGTGGCCGGTGAACAGGAAGTCCACCAGGGCGTCCCCGCTGTTACCCGGTGCGGTCCGCAGGTCGTAGCTGAACCTGCTGCCGGGCTGGCTGAACCACTCGTTGACGGCGACGGTGGCGTCGAAGGCCGTGCGGCTGCCCGCAGTGACCTGGGCGGCCAGCTGGGCTACCCGTGGGTCCACCCCACCGGTGTCGAGGTACCGCGCATCGATCGTGGCAAACGGCGCGCCGGCGGCGGGACCTGCCGCGCGGAGTAGCTGTGGATCCGGCTGGGGCAGCACCCCGAACTCGGTGTAGGGCTGCGCCCGCTGGCGGCGGTCGGAGAAGATGGTGGTCGCGTCGGGGTCGTAGTTCCAGTCCGGGCCGATATCCGCCAGGACCAGCGGGTAGCCGAAGGACGGCAGCCAGCTGTCCACGTAGTTGATCGGTTCGATCTGCACCTGCACCACCGATCCGGAGACCGGCTCGGTCACCCCGGCGGGCAGCGGCAGCCGGGTGGGCTGCTGCCCGCCGCCCGCAGGAACCGCGCCATCCAGCGGGCCTCGCAGCCAGCCCACCCGGGTATCGAACCGGCTCAGCGTCAGCGCCCGCAGGTAGGCGCGCTGCTCCAGTCCCCGGACTCGGAACAGGTCCACGACGTCCCCGGCGTCGAGCTGGCCGCGCAGCGAGGTGAAGGGGTTCAGCCCGATCCCGCTGATCTGGCGGCCATTGCCAGCGCCCGGCCGACCGGTACCCACGGCGGTGGCCGACGCGCCGACCAGCAACGCCACCACCAGGGCACCGGCGCCCACCGCGATCGCCGCGGGTGCCGTACCGAGGTGCTTCCCAAGGTCGGCGAAGTTCCGCCAGGCCAGGTGCCGGCGCTGAGCGGGTCGGTCCTCGTTATCGGTGGTGAGCAGCAGGAGCGCGAAACCCAGCGCCCCCAGCGCGAAGCTCCACCAGGGCAGCAGCTGATCCGACAGCGCGGCAGGCACTACGACCACGCCCACCAGCACCAACCCAGAGGTGGCGGGTGCGGCGGCCGAGACAGCGAGGATGTCCACGGCGATGGTGACCAGTCCGAAAGCGACCACCATCAGGCAGAGCAGTTCGGCGCTCTGGGGTACGGGGGGTATGCCGTCCCGAACCTGCTGGGCGGCCCGGCCGAGCAGGGAGCCCAGCTCGGCGGTTGCGGCTGAGCCGGGCAGCACGATGAGCCGGCCGCTGCGGGTGAACACCGCGGTGAGCAGCCCCACCAGCGCGGCGAACTGACCGAGGGCGACCACGAACGGCGGCATCCGCAGCGAACGCAGCAGCACCCCGGCCGCGACCACCACCGCAGTGGTCACCACCACCAAGCCCCACCAGCGCGACCCGGTGATCAATCCGGTCAACGACGTCGCGGTGAGCGCAACGGCCAGCCCGGCCACTATGCTGGTCACTGCGCCGGTCGCGATGCCCCTTGCTGCGCCACTCATCGCCAAGGCCAGCGCCCGGGCGGCGAGCGCGCTGAGGACTCTCACCGCAGCGCCTCCCACTTGCTGCGGGAGCTGATGCACAGGCGATCCCACACCAGCGGCGGCGGTTGGTCCGGGCGGGCCACCGTGGCCGACCAGCCCGCTGCGACGAGCAGCCGGGCGGCCTGCGCAGGATCGGGCGGGGCCGCCGTAGATGAGCCATCCCCCGCTGAGCTCCAGGCTGCGACGTCGAGCAGCACCGCGTGGCTGCGCATCCTGCGCGGGCGGTGCGCCAGCAGCTGGTCGACAGCGGCCGGCCCGACCGCCCCAAGCACCGCGATCACCTCCTGGCCCCCGGCCAGCGCCGGGCCGCTGGCGAGGTCAGGCCGGTGGCTGGCGCGCAGCGCGGCGAGCGCGTCGAGCCCGGTGTCGATGGTGTGGTTGGTCACATCGGTTCCGCCGGCGCGCGTCACGCCGTCCTCGGTGACCAGCCGTACCCGTTGCCCATGCCGCGCGAGGTGCACGTACATGCTGGCGGCCAGCGACACCGCATACTCCAGGCTCGAGTTGGGTCCACTGCCGCGGTGTGCCGCGGCGCGGTGGTCCAGCAACACAGTGGCACCGCCGCGCCAGGGCCACTCCTGCACTCGCACCATCAACTCGTCTCGCCGGGCCGTCGTGCGCCAGTGCACCTGGCGCAGGTCGTCGCCTTGCCGGTAACTGCGCACCACGACGGCGTCCTGGCCGGGTCCGGCACCTACCCGCCCGGCGCCGGCTGTGCCACTACCCAGCTCACCCCCGGCGGGCATCCCGGTCAGTGACACCAGCGCGGGGGTCACGACCAGCCGGCTGCGCCCGGCGAGCGTGCAGCGGTATTCGGCCAACCCGAACGGGTCGGTGATCCGCGCGACCAGTGGACCGAGGGTGTGCACGCCGCGTTCTGCCAGGTGTAGCGGGTAGCTCAACCGCACCGGGCGATCCCGCGGCAGGTGCGTCACCGTAAACCGGGCCCAGTAGCCCGGTATCGAGTCGCCCGATATCGACGCACCCAGCGCCGAGGGCATCCCGTCCTCGAGTAGCAACCTGCCGCCGCACCGCCCGGTGGAACGCACCACCAGGTGCACCTGGGAATCGCTGCCGACCGGGATCCGGGATCGTCCGGGCTCCCTGATGGCTCGTAGCCTGACCTGGGTGAGCCCGACGACCAGCGTGGCCAGCAGCGGTGCCACCACGGCGAACGCCGCCACCCGCAGCAGGTCCCGCTCGTCGAGCAGCACCCCACAGAGCACCGCCGCGAGACCGGCGGCTACCAGGCACCGACCGCGGGTGGTCAGGCCGCCTCGCAGCCGGGGCACCTATGGCACCCGGGGCGTGCGGTGCCAGCCCACGGCGCCATTGCGGTCGCCGCGGCCGTCAACACTGACCGGCGCCGCACCGGCCGGCGCTTGGGGTACCGGTACTCGCGCCAGCACACTGCGCACCAGAACCTCCGGTGACAGCCGGTCGGCCTGCGCCTCGGCGGTGAGCACCAGCCGGTGACCCAGCACCTGCGGCGCGACAGCCTGCACGTCGTCGGGGACCACATAGTCCCGGCCGAGCAGGGCCGCTGCCGCCCGGCTGGTGCGGATCAGTTGCAGGGTGGCCCGTGGCGAGGCGCCCAGTCGAAGTTCGGGCAACCGGCGAGTGGCGCCGACCACTTCCACGACGTAGCGGCGCACATCGGCGGCCACGTGGATCAGGCGCACCGCCTGGCACAGGGCTCGCACCTCGACCGCGGTGGAGACCGGCTTCAGCGTGGCCAACGGGTCGCTAGCCGCGTGCTCGTCCACCATCGCGAGCTCCGCGGCGGGATCCGGGTAGCCCAGCGAGACGCGGGCGGTGAACCGGTCGCGCTGGGCTTCAGGTAGCGCGTAGGTCCCCTCCATCTCCACCGGATTCTGGGTCGCGATCACCATGAATGGGCCGGACAGCGGGTAGCTGCGCCCATCGACGGTGACCTGGCGCTCCTCCATGCACTCCAGCAGCGCGGACTGGGTCTTGGGGGACGCCCGGTTGATCTCGTCGCCGACCACCACGTTGGCGAAGACCGGGCCTGGCCGGAAGTCGAAGTCTCCGGTGTTGCGATTGAAGACGGACACGCCGGTGATGTCGCTGGGCAGCAGGTCCGGGGTGAACTGGATCCGGCTGACCGTGCAGTCCACAGACCGGGCCAACGCCTTGGCCAGCGACGTTTTGCCCACTCCTGGCACGTCCTCGACCAGCAGGTGACCCTCGGCGAGCAGCGTGATCAACGCGGTCCGGACCGCGTCGGGCTTACCGACCAGCACTCGTTCGACGTTGGCTGCGATCCGCTGCGCGATAACGCGCAGGTCCGCCAGTTGCGGCTGCTGCATCCCGGTGGGTTGCACGCTCACGCGACCTCCTGACCGTTTTGCACGACTTTAACCGCCCGGGCAGCGACAAGCATCCATGTGGCAACGCCCACCACTTTGCCCCACCCCCTGCGCACCGGAGAAGGGCGGAAGGGAGTTGCGGAGCGGCGTGATGGGTTGATGAGCGGGTTGAGGACGGTGTGGCGTGGGCATCCCCCACCTGACGGCACTATCCCTGAGCTGCCACGATCGCATCTTGCGGGAAGCGAACGCGATGTTCATGCGTTGACAGTGGCGTAAAGTGGGGTAGAGTGGTTGGCAGTGGAGTACAAGGGTGCTCTGCGCCAGTCCACCGGGCCAGTCCACCGGGCTGCTGGGGAGGTGGGTGACCGTGTTTCTGGGCACGCACACCCCCCGGCTCGACGACAAGGGCCGGTTGACGCTGCCGGCGAAGTTCCGCGACGCGCTCGCAGGGGGGTTGATGATCACCAAGGGACAGGATCACTGCCTCTACGTCTTCCCGCGCGCCGAGTTCGAGGAGATGGCCCGCAAGGTGGCGCAGGCGCCCTTCACCAACGAGGCGGTGCGGGCCTACCAGCGTTACCTGTTCGCCGGCACGGACGAGCAACGCCCGGACGGGCAGGGCCGCATCTCGATCGCGGCCGAGCTTCGACGCTATGCCGGGTTGAGCAAGGACTGCGCGGTGATCGGGGCGATCAGCCGGCTGGAGATCTGGGATGCCGTGGCCTGGCAGCGCTACCTGGAAGAGCACGAGGAGTCCTACGCACAGGCGCAGGAGGAGGTGCTGCCCGGCGTGATGTGACCGGGTTGATTGGTACCCGGGCGGGGCCTGCCAGTGCGGCAGCCCTTCAGTCCCGGTGCCGTGAGGCCTCCGTCCGGGTCTGCATCGAATCCGATGCAACGACGCGGACAGCAGGGCCCTGACGCACCTTCCCCGGCGCCAGGACCTCGTACCGGGCGGAGACCTGGCGGCACCGGGGCTGTTTTGACGCCGCGCCGGTGATCTCGGTCGGGCCGCGCTGCAGCCAAGAAGTGAACTGAGGTGGGGAGTAAGGAGTGAGGTGGGGGAGGTGGGTGTGAGCGAAGGGAGGCTGGCGGTGGCCGATCGCCCGCTCGGTGGTGCCGGGTCGCCCCAGCACACCCCCGTTCTGCTGCGCCGTTGCCTGGACCTGCTCGGGCCCGCGCTGGCGAACCGGCCGGCCGTGGTGGTCGACGCCACGCTGGGCCTGGGTGGGCACGCGGCCGCCCTGCTCAACGCTCATCCCGAGCTCACCCTGGTGGGGCTGGATCGCGACCCGCAGGCGCTCGCCCTGGCCAGCGACCGGTTGCAGGCCCACGCCGACCGTACCCACCTGGTGCACGCGGTCTACGACGAGCTACCTGACGTGCTGGCACGCCTCGGCATCAGGCGGGTGGACGGTGCACTGTTCGACCTAGGGGTCTCCTCGCTGCAGCTCGACGCCCCGGAGCGGGGCTTCTCCTACGCTCGCGACGCCGCACTCGACATGCGGATGGACCCCAGCACCGGGAGCACCGCCGCTGACGTGCTCAACCAGTACCCGAAGGCCGAGCTGGCAAGGGTGCTCAGGGAGTACGGCGAGGAGCGCTTCGCCAGCCGGATCGCTGCTGCGATCGTGGCCGAGCGGGCCCGGCGGCCCTTCGACACCACGGTCCGGCTGGTCGAGATCATCTACCAGAGTGTCCCGGCAGCCACCCGTCGCCACGGTGGCCATCCTGCCAAGCGGACCTTCCAGGCGTTGCGCATCGAGGTCAACGGCGAGCTCACCGCGTTGCGCTCGGCGATACCCGCCGCACTGGATGCGCTGTCGGTCGGTGGTCGGCTGGTGGCGATGTCCTACCACTCGCTGGAGGACCGCATCGTGAAACGGGCGCTGGCGCAGTTGACCGCCTCGCGCACCCCGCCCGGCCTGCCGATCGAGCTGCCCGGCCACGGACCCCAGCTGCGCACCTTGACCCGCGGCGCCGAACGGGCCGGACCGACCGAGTCCGAGACCAACCCCCGGGCAGCCTCGGTGCGGCTGCGGGCCGCCGAACGCATCGCCGAGGCCCCCCATCACAGGTTTGAGCGCCCGGGGACGACCCCGTGACGGCTGCGGCGCGCACCACGACTCCGCCGATGGCGCAGCGCAGCAGGTCTGCCCTGCTCACCCGCCGCCGGGGCGCCGAATCCGAACGGGTGCGGTCCAGGGCCGTCCAGCGGGCATATGCTCGGCGCGCGCAGCGCACGGGGGTACCGCACGTTGTTCGGGACAGCTCAGACGCTGTACGCCGGGCGCCCTTCGTGGTGTTGGTGATGGTGCTGGCGGCGGTGGCACTGGTGGTCACTCTGTGGTTGTCCACAGCGGCCGCCGCGGACTCCTACCACCTGCAGCGCGCCCAGGAGCAAGCTAGGAACCTCGCGGAGCGTTCGGAGAACCTGGGCCGCGAGGTGGCTAACCTGGAGACGGCGCCCGAAGTGGCTCGCCGGGCTCGTGAGCTGGGCATGGTGCCGGCTGGAGATCCAGCGCGGCTGCTCGTGCACCCGGACGGCACCGTCGTCCGGATCGGCGAGCCTCGACCGGCCAGGGCGCCGGCCCCGCCGCCAGCGCCTGCCCCGGCAGAAGCGCCTGCGGCGGCTGTTCCCCCGGCACCTGCCCAACCGGCGCCTGGCCCACCAGCACCTGCCCAACCGGCGCCTGGCCCACCAGCACCTGCTGCCCCGCCGGGGCCCGCCCAACCGGCGCCTGGCCCACCAGCACCTGCAGCCCCGCCGGAGCCCGCCCAACCGGAGCCTGCTCAACCAGTCCCGGCTGGCGGTACTTGATGGGCACCCGTCGCCGCCGTGGACGCGGCTCGTCGGCCGGCAGCCTGCGCAACCGGTTGGTGCTGGGGCGGATCGTGCTCGTCCTCGCACTGGTGGCCGCTGGACTCAAACTGGTCCACGTGCAGGGACTGCAGGCAGCGGAGCTTTCGGCGCGGGCCGCTAAGCAGCGCACCACGGTCCAGATGTTGCCTGCCGAGCGCGGCAGGATCACCGACCGCAACGGCACGCCGCTGGCGTTCAGCGTGCAGGCCCAGGCCCTTTATGCCCAGCCCAAGCGGATCGTCGAGGAGCAGCGTGCGGTCCGGGTCGATCCGGATCTGCACAAGCAGGCGATGGCCCGCCGGGTAGCCGAGGTGCTCGGGCCGCAGGTGTCGGAGCGGGAGGTTCTCAGCCAGCTACGCAGCGACCGAACCACGGTGTTGCTCGCACCACTCGTGCGGCCGGCCCAGGCCAGGGTGATCCAGCAGGACTTCCCCGAAATCAGCGCGGAGTACCGGGAGATCCGGCAGTACCCCGGCGGTGAGCTCGCAGCCAACGTCCTGGGAGTGGCGAACTGGCGGGCCGACGAGCGCAAAGTGCGGGGACTGGTCGGTCTGGAGAACTACGCCGACACCCTACTGGCCGGCCGGGACGGTCGCCGGGTGGTGGACACCGCGGAGGGCTCGGACGCGATCATCCCGGGCAGCGAGCGCGCCGTTCGGACACCGGTACCCGGTTCGGGGCTGGAGCTCACCCTGGATTCTGATCTGCAGTTCACCCTCCAGCAGTTACTCGGCGACTTCGCGCGGAAATACCGCGCCAAAGGGGCTAGTGCGGTGGTGCTCGACGCGCGCACCGCCGAGGTGTACGCCATGGCCAATGACGTCACCTTCGACCCGAACGACCTCGCGTCGGCAACTCCAAAGCTGTTGGCCAATCCGGCGGTGTCAGCACCCTTCGAACCGGGCTCGGTGAACAAAATAGTTACTGCCGCCGCGGCTATCGAGAGTGGCGTCATGCAGCCGGATACCCCGCTGCAAGTCCCTGGAGACATCCGGATCGCCGACCGGACCGTCTCCGACGCGTGGTCACACGGCACCCTGAACCTGACGTTCACCGGGGTGCTGGCCCGCTCGTCCAACGTCGGCACGCTGCTCACCGCGCAGCGCCTCGGCGAGGACCGCTTTGTGGACATGCTGCACCGGATGGGTCTGGGCCAGCGCACCGGTGTGGGGTTGCCCGGGGAAAGCGCAGGCCGGGTACCGCCCCGTGACCAGTGGTCGGGCAGCACATTCGCCAACCTGCCCATCGGCCAAGGGCTATCGATGACCGTGTTGCAGATGGCCGGCATGTACCAGGCGATCGCCAACGACGGCCTGCGTATCCCGCCGCGCATCGTCAGCGCAGAGATCGCCCCGGACGGCACCCGCACCGCGACCCTGCAGCCCGAGGGCGTCCGGGTGGTCAGCCCGGAGACCGCGCGCACCGTGCGGGACATGCTGCGCGCAGTCGTGCAGGACGAGCCCGGTGGGCAGCAGGGGACCAGCCCGGAGGCGGCGCTGGACGGCTACCAGATTGCCGCCAAGACCGGCACCGCGCAACAGGTCAACCCGGCCTGCGGCTGTTACAGCAACTCCAACTACTGGATCAACTTCGCCGGGATCCTGCCCGCCGACGCTCCGCGCTTCGTGGTCGGGATCGCCCTCGACGACCCGGCCATCGGTAATGCCGCGCCGCTGTTCCACGACATCGCCTCCTACCTGGCGGGGCGCTACCAGATCCCGCTGTCCCCCGGGCCCAGTCCGATTGCCACCCTCACCCTGGACTAGCGTGCCCACTCAAGGCCGACCCATCACGACGGTGGCCGCCTACCGCCTGGACCTCCAGCGCAACCCGACCCGGACCTGACTGCCCTGTGACTGCCTCTGTGACCTCCTCGTCGACCGAGACACCGCTGCGGCCGTCGCAGACCGCTCCGATCCCAGCGACCGCGCTCGCTGCACTGGTCGGCGCGACCGTCTGCGGATCCCCGGATCAGACCTTCCTGGATCAGACCCTGGTCACCGGTATCACGCTGCGTGCCCAGCAGGTGATTCCCGGCGACCTCTTCGCGGCGTTGCCCAGCCTGGCTCCGGGCCGCCCGCACGGAGCCGACTTCGCTGGCATCGCGCTGCCCGCCGGCGCGGTCGCGGTGCTCACCGACCCCGCCGGAGCGCAGCGGTCGGCGCTGACCGGTGCCGCGGTCCCAGTGCTGGTGCACCCCAACCCACGGTCGGTGCTGGGTGCGCTGTCTGCCCACATCTTCGGCGATCCCTCCACCCGGCTAGCGGTGCTTGGGATCACCGGTACCTCCGGTAAGACCACCACGGCGTACCTGCTCCAGGCGGGGTTGCGGGCGGCCGGCGTGACCACCGGCCTGCTCGGCACCGTGCAGCTGCGGATCGGTGAGCAGCAACTGCCCACCAGGGGTGGCACCACCCCCGAGGCCCCGGAACTGCAAGCGCTGCTGGCGCTGATGGTCGAGCGCGGCGTCACTCACGTGCCCATCGAGGTCTCCAGCCATGCACTGGTGCTGGGCCGGGTGGCGGCTACCGCCTTCGCGGTCGGCGCGTTCACCAACCTGTCCCAGGACCACCTGGACTTCCACACCGACCTCGAGGACTACTTCGCCGCCAAGGCGATGCTGTTCGACGGGCGGGCCGACGCCGAGGTGGTGTGCATCGACGACGCCTGGGGACAGCGGCTGGTCACCCCCGCCAGCATCACTGTGTCACGCAACGGTCCCCGAGACCGTGCTGCCACCTGGAGCGCGTGCGGCATAGTGGCAGATCCGGACGGCACCCAGCACTTCCGCGTGCTCGGCCCCGGGGGCCTGCAGCTACCAGCGACCCTGCGACTGCCCGGCGCGTTCAACGTGACCAACGCGTTGCTGGCACTCGCCGTCGGGCACGCCGCGGGAGCCGATCCAGTGCGGCTGACCCGGGGCATGAGTACCGCCGAGGTGCCCGGCCGGATGCAGCGGATAGACGCCGGCCAGGGCTTCCTGGCGGTGGTGGACTACGCGCACAAGCCGGCTGCGGTCGCTGCACTGCTCGACGCGGTGCGCGCCCAAATCCCCAGGCGGCTGCTGGTGGTGCTGGGTTGTGGCGGGGACCGGGACACCGGTAAGCGGCCGCTGATGGGCGCCGAGGCGGCTCGTCGCGCGGACCTACTGGTGGTCACCGACGACAACCCGCGCACCGAGGATCCCGCCGTGATCCGCGCCGCGATGCTCGCCGGTGCCCGCGCCGGGTCCGCTGAGGTAGTGGAGATCGCAGACCGGGCCGAGGCGATCGCGCACGCCGTCGCCCGGGCCGGCCCCGGGGACGCGGTGGTCGTCGCAGGAAAGGGCCACGAGACCGGCCAGCGGGTACACGGCATCACGCACCCGTTCTCCGACGCGGAGGTGCTGGCGCGAGCCCTGGCAGGCCGGGGCACCCGGTGATCCCGTTGACCTTGGCCGAGGTGGCCGGCGCGGTCGGCGGCGCCGTGCACGGCTGCGACGGTGCCGACGTGGTCTCCGGCAGTGTCGAGTTCGACTCTCGCCGCATCGGGCCAGGTGGGTTGTTCGTCGCGCTACCCGGCGAGCAGGTCGACGGGCACGACTTCGCCGCTGCCGCGATGGCCGCGGGCGCTGCCGGGGTACTTGCCGGGCGCCCGGTTGGCGTTGCCGCGGTCCTCGCGGCGCCGGTCAACTGCCTGGCATCGACTGCCTACCCGCTGGCGGTGGACCCTGACGGCGCGGGTGCGGCGGTGTTGGCCGCGCTGGCCCGGCTGGCGCGTGCCGTGGTGGACCGGCTCAGTCAGGCTCGCGGTGAGGTTGCGTCGGGTCTTCAGGTGGTGGGCCTCACCGGTTCGTCGGGCAAGACCTCGACCAAGGACATGGTCGCGGCGCTGCTGGCCAGATTGGGTCCCACCGTCGCGCCGCCGGGATCGTTCAACAACGAGATCGGCCACCCCTGGACCGTACTGCGCGCCGACGCGGCCACCCGGCACCTGGTATTGGAGTTGTCCGCTCGAGGCCCCGGCCAGATCGCCGCGCTGTGCCGGGTGGCGCCGCCGTCGATCGGGGTGGTGCTCAACGTCGGCTCGGCGCACCTTGGCGAGTTCGGCTCCCGGGACGCGGTGGCCACTGCCAAGGGCGAATTGGTCGAGGCGTTGCCGGCAACCGGGGTCGCGGTGCTCAACGCCGACGACGCCGCGGTTGCCGCGATGGACCGCCGTACCGCCGCCCGGGTAGTGCGCTTCGGGCGGTCGGCTGCGGCCCAGATCCGCGCCGCCGACGTCGTCCTGAACGATCGCGGTTGCCCCTCGTTCCGCCTGGTGACCCCGGCCGGTGAGACCTCGGTGCAGCTGGCGGTACCCGGCGAGCACCAGGTGTCCAACGCACTGGCCGCAGCCGCCGTGGCACTGGAGCTGGGTGCTACCCCACTGCTGGCAGCCGAGGCGCTCGCCGGCTACCGGCCGGCGTCGCGCTGGCGCCTGGAGGTCACCGATCGCCCTGACGGGGTGACCGTGGTCAATGACGCCTACAACGCCAACCCCGAGTCGGTCGCCGCCGCGCTGCGCACCCTGGTCGCGATGGCCGGTGGCGACCGGCGCAGCTGGGCGGTGCTCGGCCCGCTCGCCGAGCTCGGCCAGGCCGAGACCGAGGCGTATCGGGAGATCGGCGCGCTCGCGGTGCGCCTCGGTGTCGATCGGCTCGTCGTGGTGGGAGAGCGCGCCCGGCCGATCTGCCGGGCGGCGCAAGACGGGGCTGCAGCGCAGCACCGGGCACTGGAAGCCGACACACCGGGCACCAGAGGCCGACACGCCGGGGGCGCAGCGCGCGCCGGGGGCGCCGGGCCGGTGCTGGTGGCTGATGTGCCTGCGGTGCTCGATCTACTTCGCGGTGAGCTGAGCCCGGGCGATGTGGTGCTGGTCAAAGCGTCCCGGGCTTTCGGGCTGGAACGGGTTGCCGAAGGTCTGCTCGGCGCCAACGGCAGGGGTAGCCAGTGAGCACCATCCTGGTCGCGTCCGGGGTCGCCCTGCTGGCCTCGATTCTGTTCACGCCCTACCTGATCCGGCTGTTCATCCGGCAGGGGTTCGGTCAGGAGATCCGGCAGGAAGGGCCGCAGACTCACCAGAGCAAGCGGGGCACGCCCACCATGGGTGGGGTCGCCATCCTGCTGGCGATGTGGTGCGGTTACCTGGTCGCCCATGCCACCGTCACCCGGCACGGCATCTCCGCTTCCGGCCTGCTCGTGCTGCTGCTCACCACCGTGCTCGGTGTGGTCGGCTTCCTCGACGACCTGATCAAGGTTCGCCGGCAGCGCAACCTGGGCTTGAGCAAGACCGCCAAGCTGGTCGGGCAGCTGGTCGCCGCAGTGCTCTTCGGGATCCTGGCGATGGGTTTCCGCGACGTCAACGGCATTTCCCCGGCCTCGATGCAGCTGTCCTTTGTGCGGGATGTCGCCGTGGTCTCCTTCGGTGCCGTCGGTTTCGTGGTCTTCTGCTACCTGCTGGTGTCCGCCTGGTCGAACGCGGTGAACCTCACCGATGGCCTGGACGGGCTGGCGGCGGGGGCGGCTGCGATGGTGCTGGTGACCTACGTCATCGTCTCGTTCTGGCAGTTCACTCAGGACTGCACCGTGCAGGCGGTGCCCGGCTGCTACACCGTGCGCGACCCGCTGGACGTGGCGGTGGTGGCCGCCGCGGCGGTCGGTGCGTGCATCGGGTTCCTGTGGTGGAATGCCCCCCCGGCGAGGATCTTCATGGGTGACACCGGGTCACTGGCCATCGGTGGGCTGCTGGCCGGCCTGTCCGTGGTCACCCGAACCGAACTGCTCCTCGTGGTGATCGGGGGGCTGTTCGTGGTGGAGGCGCTGTCGGTGGTGATCCAGGTGGCGGTGTTTCGGACCACCCAACGCCGGCCGTTCCGGATGGCACCGTTTCACCACCACTTCGAGCTGGCGGGGTGGGCCGAGACCACGGTCATCATCCGGTTCTGGCTGCTCGCGGCCATCTGCTGTGCGTTGGGCGCAGGGGTGTTCTACAGCGAGTGGCTGACGGCTGCCGGGGGGTGACCGCACTGCGAACATCGATCAGTGGGGTGGCCGACCTTGCCGGGGCCCGGGTGCTGGTGGCCGGGGCGCGCGTCACCGGTGTCTCGGCCGCGCGGGTGCTGGCCGAGCTGGGCGCTGTGGTCACCGTCACCGACTCGTCGCCGGCCCAGTTGGAGGCGCTGGCCGGCACCCCATGGGTCGATGGCCCACGGGTCACTGGCGCAGGGGTACATGACGCGGGGGTACATAGCTCCGTGCGGCTGGCCCACGGGTTGGCCGCCCCACCGCCGGGTACCGATCTGGTGGTGACCAGCCCGGGTTTCCGCCCCGACGCACCGCTGATGCTGGCCGCAATCCGAGCCGGTGTGCCGGTGATCGGGGACGTAGCACTGGCCCACTGGCTGGACAGTGCCCGATCGGGAACCGCGGGATCCCCGGCACAGTGGCTGGTGGTCACCGGCACCAATGGTAAGACCACCACGGTCGGGATGCTCGAGTCGATCCTGCGCGCCGCCGGGGTGGACGCGGTGGCGTGTGGCAATGTCGGGCTCCCGGTGCTGGATGCGGTGCGGGCCGGGCACCGGGTGCTCGCCGTGGAGTTGTCGTCGTTCCAGTTGCACTGGTCACGCGGGCTGGCTCCGCGGGCGGCTGCGGTGCTCAACGTTTCCGCCGACCACCTGGACTGGCACGGCTGCATGGAACAGTACGCAGCGGCCAAGGGCAGCGTGTACGCCGAGGACACCACGGCGGTGTTCAATGTCGACGACGAGTGGTCGACGCGGCTGGCCGCCGGGCACGGCGGGGTCGGCTTCACCACCGGTGAGCCGGCAGCCGGCCAACTGGGCATAGTGGGTGACCAGCTGGTGGACCGGGCCTTGAGCAGTGACCCTGGGGGTGCCGTGCTGGCCGGCGTCGCCGACGTCCGCCCACCCGGGCCGCACAACCTTGCCAACGCGCTGGCCGCGGCGGCACTGGCTCGCTCTCTTGGAGATACCGCTGGAGTCTCAGCGCGGGCGGTCACCCAGGGACTGCGCTCGTTCATCCCGGGCGGGCACCGCGGCGTACCCGTCGGCACCTACGCCGGGGCGTCCTATGTCGATGATTCGAAGGCCACCAACCCGCATGCGGCGCGGGCCGCCCTGCTGTCCCACGAGAGGGTGGTGTGGGTGGCCGGGGGGCTGCTCAAGGGCGTCGACGTGGACTCCCTCGTCGCAGACACCCGGGATCGGTTGGTCGGCGCTGTGTTGCTCGGCGCGGACCGCGCGGTGATTGCCGCCGCGTTGGCACGACACGCGCCCAGCCTCCCGGTGCGGGTGGTGGATTCGGGAGACGATAACGCCATGATGGAGGTGGTGGCCGCCGCCGCCGAGCTGGCTCGCCCGGGTGATGTCGTGCTGCTCGCCCCGGCGGCGGCGTCGATGGACATGTTCGCCGACTACGCGCAGCGTGGTCGGGCCTTTGCCGCCGCAGTGGCCGCCCACACCGCCGAGACTCGCCGCACCGACCCAGCAGGCAACGGTTCCATCCGGGGCACCGGTGCGGAGTAGATCCTCCCGGCAGCCAGCGTACCCAGCGGCTCGATTGGCGGTCGCCCGCGAGGCGCTCACCACCTGGCTGGCCCGGCCGCTCACCTCGCTGCACCTGGTGCTCGCCGTTTTCGGCCTGCTGACCCTGTTCGGCCTGGTGATGGTGCTCTCGGCGTCCAACGTGCAGTCCTACACCCGAGACGGATCATCCTATGCGGTGTTTGTCCACCAGCTGGCGTACTGCGGCGTCGGGCTGGTGTTGTTCTGGATGGGGTTGCGGATGCCAGTGCGGCTACTGCGCGGCACCAGCGGGTTGTTCCTCGTGGTGTGCGTGGTGCTCCTGGTCATGGTGCTCAGCCCGCTGGGCACCGAAATCAACGGCTCGCAAAACTGGTTGCGGCTGGGTCCGCTGTCCCTGCAGCCCTCCGAGCCGGCCAAGCTCGCGCTGGCGCTCTGGGGCGCACACGTGCTGATCACCAAGCGAGCGCTGCTGCATCAGTGGCGCCACCTGCTGGTGCCGGTGGTGCCGGTGGCTGTGGTGATCTTCGCGCTGGTGATGCTGGAGCCTGATCTTGGTACCACGATCACGCTGGCCATCGTGCTGCTCGCCCTGCTGTGGTTCGGCGGTGCGCCGGGTGAGCTCTTCGGCGCGGTCGCGGTCGCCGCGGTCGCCGGAGCGCTCGTCATGGCCGCTATCGCCGGCTACCGATCGGCCAGGATCCAGTCCTTTCTGCATCCCGGAGCTGATTCGCAAGGCGCGGCGTACCAGGCCCGTCAAGCGTTGTTCTCGCTGGCCGACGGCGGCTGGTGGGGGGTGGGGCTCGGGCAGGGCAGTGCCAAGTGGGACTACCTGCCCAATGCGCACAACGACTTCATCTTCGCGATCATCGGTGAGGAGCTGGGTTTCCTGGGCTGTCTGGTGGTGCTGCTGCTGTTCGGCACGCTGGCCTACGTGGGGATCCGGATCGCGGCTCGCAACACCGACCCATGGATCAAGCTGGTGTCCGCCACTGTCACCACCTGGCTGGTCGGCCAGGCCGCGATCAACATCGGGTACGTAGTCGGCCTGCTGCCGGTCACCGGTATCCCGCTTCCGCTGATCTCTTCGGGGGGTACCTCCATCGCGTTGACGATGCTGACCTTCGGCCTGCTGGCGAACTTCGCCCGGCACGAACCGCAGGCCGTGTCCGCGCTGCGCTCGGAGGTCAGCCGTGCCGGGTATCAGGGTGTCGTCTCCCGACTGCTGCGATTGCGCCCACCAGTGCCCTACACCCCAGCGCCGAGACGGCAGCAGTTCCCGCATACCGCCCGAACCGGGGGCAGGCCCGGGAGCAGACGATGAGCGCCGGGGTGTCGAAGCCGGTGTCCGTCGTCGTCGCCGGGGGCGGCACCGCGGGGCACGTGGAACCGGCGCTGGCACTGGCCGACGCGGTGCGCCGTGCGGCACCCGAGGCTCGGATCACCGCGCTGGGCACCGAGCGGGGGCTGGAAATCACCCTGGTGCCCGAGCGGGGCTACCCGCTGGAGCTCATCCCCCCGGTGCCACTACCGCGCAAGCTCAGCGCGGACCTGCTCCGGCTGCCGGTGCGGGTCCGCGCTGCGGTGCGCCGGGTCCGGGAGGTGCTCGACGCGGTCGGCGCGGACGTGGTGGTCGGTTTCGGCGGCTATGTCGCGTTGCCCGCCTATCTCGCCGCCCGGGGCCGGGTGCCGATCGTCGTCCACGAGGCCAACGCCCGCGCCGGGCTGGCCAACAAGGTCGGGGCGCGGTTCGCGGTCCGGGTGCTCGCCGCGGTGCCCGGCAGCGGACTGCCAGGAGCGGAGGTGATCGGGATCCCGCTGCGGCAGGCGATCTCGTCGCTGGACCGAACCGCTCTGCGGGATCGGGCCCGGGCGCACTTCGGCCTGGACCCGCAGGCGCCGACCCTGCTGGTAACCGGGGGCTCGCAGGGTGCCCGTACCCTCAACGCCGCGGTGGCGGGTGCTGCCGCCGAGCTCGGCGCGGCCGGGATCGGGGTACTGCACGCCTACGGCCGGCGTAACACCGTGCAGGTGGCGGCGTTGCCCGGTGCACCCCCGTACGTCGCGGTGCCCTACCTGGAGCGGATGGATCTGGCGCTGGCCGCCGCCGATCTCGCGATGTGCCGGGCCGGGGCGATGACCGTCGCCGAGCTGTCCGCCGTCGGCCTTCCCGCGGTGTATGTGCCGCTGCCACACGGCAACGGCGAGCAGGGACTCAATGCGCAGCCGCTGGTCGCGGCGGGAGGTGCGATGCTGGTGCCCGACGCGGAGCTGACGCCGGCCAAGGTGGTCGAAGAGGTGGTGCGGGTCCTGACCGATCCCCACCGGCTCGCCGACATGAGCGCTGCCGCGCGGGTGGCCGGTCACCCGGACGCTGACGACGTGCTGGCCAAGATCGTGCTCGAGGTTGCACGGTGACCGCCGGTCCCCCGCCCCCACCGGCAGCGTTGCCGGGGCAACTCGCCCGCACTCACCTGATCGGGATCGGTGGGGCCGGGATGAGCGGGGTGGCCCGGATCATGCTGGCCCGAGGTGGTGCCGTGTCCGGTTCGGACGCCAAGGACTCCGGTGCGCTGCTCGCGCTACGGGCATTGGGCGCCGAGGTGGCCGTCGGGCATGCTGCGGCCAATCTCGACCAGCTCGGCGCCGACCCCACGGCGATCATCAGCACCAAGGCGGTGCACCAGACCGACCCGAACAACCCGGAACTCCTCGAGGGCGCCCGGCGGGGCATCCCGGTGATCCACCGCTCCGCGGCACTGGCGGCCCTGATGACCGGTTACCGGGTCGCCTGCGTCACCGGGACCGCGGGCAAGACGTCCACCACGTCGATGCTCACCGTCGCGCTGCAGCACTGCGGCATCGACCCGTCGTTCCTCATCGGTGCCGACCTCACCGTCGCCGGGTCCGGTGCCCACCACGGCAGCGGCGACATCTTCGTGGCCGAGGCCGACGAGAGTGACGGCTCCTTGCTGGCCTACTCACCCGACCTCGCTGTGGTCACCAACGTCGAGTCTGACCACCTGGACCATCACGGCACCGTCGAGGCCTACACCGCCACCTTCGACGCCTTCGTCGCCCGGCTGCGGCCGGACGGGGTGCTGATCGCCAACGCCGACGACCCTGGATCGGCAGCCCTGGCGGCGCGGGCCAACGCCTCCGGGGTACGCGTGCGCCGCTACGGACGGACCGCCGCTGCCGTCGAGGGCGCCCGGCTGCTGGGGTATACCCCCGACGGCGGGAGGGGTATCGCCACGGTGGACCTGACCGGGTCGGATCGGCAGGGCCGCCGGGTGCAGCTCGAGGTCGCGGTGCCCGGGGAGCACATGGCGAGCAACGCCGTCGCGGCCCTGCTGGCCGGCGTGGAGCTGGGCGCGCCGCTGCCCGGTCTGCTGGCGGGGTTGGCCGGGTTCAGTGGAGTGCGCCGCCGGTTCGAGTTCAAGGGTCGGGCGGCCGGCGCGCGGATCTACGACGACTACGCCCACCACCCGACCAAGGTGGCCGCCGCGCTACGCGGCGCCCGCCAGGTAGCGGGGGCAGGGCGGCTGGTGGTGGCATTTCAACCACACCTGTACTCCCGCACCCGCGACTTCGCCGCTGAGTTCGGCACCGCGCTGGCGCTGGCCGACGTGGTGCTCCTGCTGGACGTGTATGGCGCCCGGGAAGACCCGCTGCCCGGTGTCACCGGAGCACTGATCGCGCAAGCGGTGCCGCTGCCGGCCGGATGTGTGCACTACGAGCCGTGCTGGGCGGACGTGCCCGCACGGTTGGCCGGCCTGGTCCGGCACGGTGACGTGGTGATCACCATGGGAGCCGGTGACGTGACGGTGCTCGGCCCGGAGCTGATCGCCGAGCTGGAGCGCCGCTGTGTTGCCGGGTCGCCGTGAGTACCGCCGGTCCCGGCGCCTCGAGCGCCCGACGCCGGCCCCGGCGCGCTACCCCCCGCGCGTCGGCTGGTGCGCGGGAACGCAGCGTCTCGAGCCGTACCAGCGGCCCCCGTGATCGTCGTTTCGGAAGAATCGGCCGCGCTGACCGCGGCTCTCGCTTCCCGAATGGCGATCATGGGCCGCCGGCGAAGCCGGCCACTGCGCCCCAGCCGCCAAGACCGGCCCGGCCCGTCCGACGCTGGTGGCCCTGGCTGATCGCGGGGTTGGCTGTGCTGGCCCTGGCCGGGGCGCTGGCCTGGGCGCTGCTGGTGAGCTCGCTGTTCGACACTCGCTCGGTGCAGGTGGTAGGTACCAGAGAACTTCCCGTCGACGAGGTGCGAGCCGCAGCAGCAGTCCCACTGGGTACGTCGATGCTGCGGCTGGACACGAAGGGAATCCAGGACAGGGTGGCTGCGGTACCGAGGGTGGCGAGCGTGCAGGTGCGCAGCGCCCTGGACGGCACGGTGTGGATCGAGCTCACCGAGCGGACCCCGGTTGCGGTCGTTCACCGCGCCAACAGCGTGCACTTGGTGGACGCCACCGGCACCGACTACGCGGCGGTGCCCGTCCGACCGCCTGGTCTGCCCGAGCTGCGGGTGGCCCGGGCCGGGCCCCAGGATGCCGCCACCGCCGCCGCGCTGACGGTGCTGACCGGCCTACCCGAGCCGCTGCGGGCCCAGGTGCTCGTAGTTGCCGCGAAATCTCCGGCCGACGTCGTGCTGCGGCTGGACAATGGGCGGGGGGGCAACGGGCGGGAGGTGCGCTGGGGGGGTGTCGAGCAGAGCGACCGCAAGGCGGCGGTGCTCGGCCCGCTGCTCACCCAACCCGGCAAGATCTATGACGTCTCCAGCCCCACCCTGCCCACTATTGCCTGAGCCGCGAGTAGCTGTCCTGAGCGCGTGGTGTCGTGGGTGAGGCCAACGCTGTGGTGGGGGACAGTGGCCAGCGCGTTGCGGGTGTGTGCCCAGATCTGGTGGCGGTGTTCGGGCGTGATTCGGGTCAGGCGTAGGAAGTCGGGGTAGCGGTCGTCGTGGTCGGGGTCGAAGAAGTCGCTATTGGTGAGGGTGCGCGGTGGGACGTCGAGGTGGGGTTCGCCGTCCGGGTCGAGGCGGGGGAAGATCAGCGCGGTGGCAGTGGCGGAGCGGGCAAGTTGTAGCCCGAGCCAGTCGGTGAGTTGGTGCGGGAATAGTTGCGTTTTTAGCTCACGGCCGCGTGGGTCACGCAGTGGGCTGGTGCGGCCGTTGAGGATGGCGGTGGTGACGGCGGGGTCGACGGTGGGGTGCAGGTGCTGCCCGGCAGTCAGCCGGGCGCGCACGCCGTCGAGGAAGCCGTGGGCGTGTAGCAGGCCGAGCCCGAGCGCCGCGGCGGCGGGCCACGGCAGCAAGGCCCGGGTGGCGGGGTGCAGGAAGACCCGGTCGTTGGCCAGTAGTTGCTGCCCCTGTGTGGTGAGCAGCAGCGCGGTGGTGGTCTTGCCGGCGCCTTTGGGTCCGAGCGCGAGGGTGGCGTTATTGTCGCGGACGGCGGCGCTGGCGTGCATGATCGCCCACCCGTCGGCTTCGAGCTGGGTCCGGATGAGTTCGCGGGTGATGCGTGCGGCTGCCAGGCACAGCTTGAGGGAACCGGCGGCGGTCAGGGTGAGCCGGTTGCGGCCGGTGTCGGTATGGTAGACGACCTGCTCAGTCGGGTTGACCGCGACGACGGTGTGGTCGGCATTGTCGGTGACGTAGACGGGGTTGCGGGCGAACTCGATGACTCGGTGCGCCCGGGTGCTGAGGCTGTCCCGGCTGGCGGCGAAGCGGTCGGGATCGATTTGACAGTGCAGCACGGGGTCACTGGTCTCGGCCGCTGAGCTGATGGGTCGCACAGCCCACCAGCAACCGAAGTATCGGGTGATCCAGTCGGTGATGGTGGACGTGTCGCTGGAGACGAGGACGGTGGCGGGTCCGGCACTGACCCGCAGGGTGTGCGGCGGGGTTGAGGTAGGCACGGCTCGCTTCCTTTCGGGCTCTACAGATGGTTCTGAACGTGGTCATAGAGGATCTTGAGCCGGCGTGCGCTGGCGTTGAGGGCGGCTTGCTCGGTGGGGGACTGCTCGGGTGGGTCCTTCCAGTACCGGCCTGCGACGAATCGCAGCGGCCTCGTAGGCAATCACCTGTGGGACTCGCAACGGCACTGCGCCGTGACGGGTGACAGTGGCCAGCACTCGTAGCTGCTCGTGTTCCCGGGTGAGCTGCGCCCGAGGGTCGGCCAGGTAGCTCAGCTGGTTGCTCTCCACCTCCGGCCAGGTGCCACGCAGGCCGCGCACCACCGACACCAGGGATATCCCGAGCAGCGAGTATTTCGCCACGAAGGACCGTCCACCGACCCGCAGCAAAGTGACATAGTTCGTCACCGATGGAAGCTGCGGCCCGACGCGCACGCTCTCGCCCGCCCATAACCGCGTAGCCACCGTCGTCACCGCGGTCCTCGCGTGGTCCAGCACCATGCCAGGGGCTACGGCCACGTCCGTGACGGAGGCCGTGGTGATCGGCCGGATAGTCATGGCGATACCCCCGAATCCCTCGTACTGCGTGTATCCCGTGCGGACACACAGCCGCTTGTACCAGGGGCGCATTTACCTGGGATGGGGTTTGCTGGGTGATCGAGCCACACCCATTGGTAATCGGCTGTGACGGTGACGCCGTAGCGGTCACGGCGTGGGCGTCCGGACTGCAGCCACCAGACGTAGCCAGCGGCAGCTTCCTCCCAGAGTCGGCGTGCTCCGGCTTGCCGAACCACGGTGTTGTGCACCGAGGCCCAGGCGTCGGGCGCCAGCAACCACAGCGTTTCCAGGTAGCCGTTATCGTCCACTTCCCAGGTCAGCCGGCAGTCCGGGACATGCAGGCCGATGGCGAAGCGAGCATCCTCGCTGAGGAAATCAGCCAGGTCGACGTCGTTTCGGGACCGCTCGGAGATAACGTCGAAGTCATCAGGCTCATCGGGAATCACCGGCCGTTGGGTGCGAAGCAGCATGAACGTGGCCCAATCGATAATGCGGCCCACAGCCCGGTCGCCGTTGTCGTCGACAACCAGGCGGAGCAGGGCACTGTTTTCGAAAGTGGTTCCCCACGGGGTGAGGACGATGCCGCCCGGTCGCGTCTGCGCCACCCAGGCATAAGGCACGGTCCGCACCGAGCAGGTGGCGATCACGCGGTTGTAGGGAGCGGCAGGGGGGTAGCCGTCGGCTCCGTCCCCGGTGATGACCAACGGTGCTTGGCCAGCGTCCGCAAGGTTGCGGCGCGCGGCATCCGCCACTGACGGGTCTACCTCGATGCTGACCACGTGGTCGTCGCCCAGTCGATGAGACAGGAGGCTCGTACTCCACCCGGTCCCGGTGCCGATCTCCAGCACCTGGTGCCCTGGGTGCACGTCGAGGTGGCACAGCATGGTGAAGACGACAGCGGGCATTGAGCAGGAACTGCTGATCGGGTAACCGTGCTCGGAGCATTCCGCGCCATCGTGGAGTTGGGTGATCACTGAGTCATCGCTGTATGCGTAGGCGAGCCAGCCGTCGGGGTCGGTGGCGCGGTCCAGTGGATCCCCGGCCGCTCGCCAGACGCGGTCGGGGAGGAACAGATGCCGGGGGTTGGCCTCGTAGGCGGCGCGCCAGTAGGCAGGTAGCGTGTCGCCAAGACGAACAGCCAGTTCCCGCTGTGCTTCGATCACTTGTCGTCTTGGTCGTCGCGGCTGCTGTCGCCGCTGTGCTTGCCGTCGTCTTCATCTCTCGGCCGAACGATCTTCGACGGGTCCACCTGGTCCTGCGGCCTACCACCGTCGCGAGTCTGGTCGTGTTTGGCCATGGTCAATGCCTCTCTTGCGAGCCGGGCGGCTCGCACGCCAGCCCGGACCGGCGACGGTGGACGGATCGTCAATGGCCGCCGTTCGCCATGGGGGATATGGAGGGATCGTGGCGCGGGGGAGATGGCACTGGGGGCTTCGGGGTGCGCCGGGTGAACCAGGTTCAGCATCGCCTGCAGCGTCCACTGTGGTGGGCCCTCACGCGCCCACACCACAACCTCGGGTGCGAATACATCGACGTGTCCCCGGTTTGGCGTCGGGACTCTGGCTGCGCTGACCCGATCGAAGTTCCGGATGGTGACCAGATCGAGGCAGTTCTCCCATTGGTAGGACGCGACGAGGGCGTTCGGCTTGACTCGGTGTCCGCAGCAGTACAGGACAAACCCGTCCGCGACGATGTCGACAAGTAAACCCTCCACCACTGGTGGTAGGCCCACCGGTTCACCGCGCGCCGCCTTCGACTTCGACGCGAGCGCAACGTCGAGGGCGGCGCGCTGGTTCACGAGCACTTCTCCTGTTTCTTGGGTGGACCGGTCGCCTTGTGCCACGAGCGTGCGGCAGCGCCTGCACGACTGGCTAGCCCGACACGTGCCCGTGATCTTGGACAGATGCTGCCCGCTGGTCATAATCTGGACACATGCCCTGCACCCCTGACGCACCGGATCGCCTACGCCTCGTGCGTCAGGAGTTAGTGCGGTTGCGGCAGGGGCCAGGACTGGCACACCCCACGGCCGTTCTGGATCTCAGTGCGCCGGTGCGCCGGATGCTGGCCCCGCCTGCGGACGCGGCGAGCGAGGCAGTGCAGGTGGTCGCGGCGCTGACTTCGGTAATCGTGGATCTCGACCGGCACCATCGTCGATACGCGGCCGTCGATTTCAACCTTGCCGAGGAGCACTCCTATCCCACGCTCACTGAGCGCCAAGAGTCTCTCGCCCAGCAGCTGGGGTGCGCGGCGAAGACGGTGCGTCGTCATGCCGATCGTGCTCTGGAGATCATCGCCGTGCGCCTACTGACCGCGAGGGGCAGCACGCCTGGGGTCGATGCGATCGAGACCGCCACCGACGCCGTCCAGCTAGACGGTGCACCGTCTTGGCAGGAGGTGCTCGCCCGGTTCTGGCGGCTCTCATCAGGGTCCACCGTCGACATCGTGTGCTCGGAGATCCCCGAGGAGGAGCGGCCGGAGTTCGCGTCACCGCGCGACCGCAACTATCTTCGCTACGCCAAGTTCGCCGACCTAGACAGCCTCGTCTACGTGCAAGCTCGTCTCCTGCAGGCCCTGCCAACGGTCAGCATCCGCGACTTCTCCCCGTCGGAGTACTACAACGCTGGAACTGACGCGCTCGTGGTCATCGGCGGCCCGCCTTGGAATGCCAAGTTCCGCGAGTTCCTTCCCCAGCTGCCGTTCTTCTTCGAACCCCACCCCCTCGGCGAGGACGACCCGCTTGTCATCCCGTCGCTCGGCAACCGCAAGCTTGGACCCTTGTGGACCCCACGATCCGAGTTGCTATCCGACATCGCGGTCTTTGTCCGGCTCACCCTGAGCCAGGGAACCACCGTGTTCCTGCTCGGGGGCTGCTTGACTCTTGGTGTTCTCGGCGCAGCCAAGTGTTTCCTGCAGGGCGAACGCGGAGCCGCCAACGCCCGGTATATCACCGACCTGGTGGAGGAGCGGGACTTCGTGCTCGTCACCGAAGCTGCCCGCCTCGGCGGCATCACCGACGTCGCCGACCTGGCCCGATCAACCCCCCTGGTCCTGCTCGCCCGTGGGGCAGACGGTCACTTCGAGGTGCTGGTCGACAACACTCAACGGCATCCGTACCCGTGACGGGTCCACAGCACGTCCTGCCGCACTGCTATGTCGTCAACCTCCGGCGCCGATCCGACCGGCGGGATCGCATCGTTGCAACTCTGCCCGCTGAGCTTGCGTTGACGTTCACCTCAGATTGGTGTGGGCCCTTCGACGGCCAGGACCTGACACTGCCGCGGCTCGTCCACGAGGGTTACCGGCTTTTCCCCTGGCGCATCGAGTCTTCCAATCCATGGTGGTCACGGCCGCTGAAGTACGGTGAGATCGGGTGCACGCTCAGCCACCTGCGCTGCTGGCAGGACATCGCGCGTCGCGAGGTGCCCATCGCCGTTGTCCTTGAGGATGACGCGGTTTTGACCGAGGATTTCCTGCAGCGCCTGCTCAAAGGCCTCGCCGAAGTCTCCGGCCGGTTCGACCTCCTGTATCTGGGCCGGCTCCCACAGGAGCCCGACCGGGGCAGCGTCAACGGCTTCGCGGTGCCCGGTTACAGCCACTGCACCTACGGCTACTTGCTGACCTTGCACGCCGCCCGGCTCCTTCTTGCTGCAGACCTCGGAGGCGCCCTGATCCCGGTCGATGAGTTCCTGCCCGCGATGTACATCGACCATCCCCGGGCCGACGTGCGGACCCGGTTTCCACCCCGGCTACGCGCACTCGCGTTCGACCCACCGCTGGTTCACCAACTGCCCAAGCTCACCGCTGGAAGCGATACCGAGGACACCGAGTTCGTGCCCGAGCTGGCCTCACCCCGATGAGAGGCGCTGCCAGTGCGCCAGCAGATCCTTCAGCTTCGTCCCCGGCCACTCCGACGCCGGAGTCAATCCGTTTGTCCCGGTGACAACGTGCTCCGGGGGCACATCACTCGTCACCACCGCACCTGCCGTGACATAGCTACGCGGGCCGACGGACACGCCACCTACCACTGTCGCGTTGAAGCCGACCACCACATCCTCATGGATCACCGGCGACGGTTCGTCCACCTCCCACCACCCACAATGCGGACGGCTGTACTCGTGCACGAGTTGTCCCATCACCGTGGAACGGTCTCCGATGCTTGTGCCGTCGCAGATGAAACCCGCCACCCTGGCCTCGTCGCCGATGCTCACGCGGTCGCAGATGAAGGCGCCGTACAGCAGGCGGGCGTCGTGCCCGACGCAGGTGTCGTAGCCGATCCGCACGCGATCCTCGACCACACAACCGTCGCCGAGCTGGCTCCCCTCGTAGACAACCACCTGGTTGAAGAGCAGGCAGCGTTCGCCGATCACCACCTCGGCCGCCTCACGGGCACACACCTCGAGATCGGCCCCCGCGCCGCGCAAGCGAGCCTCCTTCACGCACCCCAGTACGCAGCACTCGCCGATTACCGCACTCGGCGCGACTCGCACCGTCGCCCGCGGAATTACCGCACGTCAACCCTCGTACTGTCGGCTCAACCACGCCACCGTCACCGCGATCGCCTCGTCCTCGCGCTCCCGGCTGTCGAACCCATGATCCGAGTCCGCCACCGTGTGGAACTCACATCCACCACGGGCATGCGCCGCCGCGTAAGCGATGTCGTATGACACGGCCTCGTCACGATCCCCGTGCACCACCAGCGCCGGAACCCGACTCCCGATAAACCGCTCCAGCGGACGGTAGTGCCGCATCTCTTCGAACAGCACGTGGCCCACCTCGAATGTGCCGTCGATCGAGAGGAACCCCAGTGACGACAGCAGCGCTTGCTGCGATGGGCCGAAGTTTTCTACCCCCCACGGTAAGCTGGGTTCGATGAAGGTGCGCTGCAGGTCGAGCACCGGATTCCACAGCACCAAAGCACGTAAGTCACGCTCAAGATAGGAAAGCGACACGCACGTCGACACCGCGCCGAAACTCGCTGCCACGATTGACAGCGGACCGTCGAATCGTTCCCCTACATGGTCGACCGCCGATTGCAGGTCGAGCATCTCCCCGGCGATAGTCACCCCCCGTGGCGAACCTCCGCTACGACCATGACCCCGAAACGAGAAGCGCAGCACTCCGAACCGCTCGCCCACTAGCTGTCAGCGAGCCGCTGGAACATGCCACCTTCGTCCATATCCACACTGATCCCGTGTGCAAGCACGACCGCCCCTCGTGCGCGGTGTCCTACCGGCGATTGCCACACTGCGTCGAGCCGCACCCCATCCGCTGCCCTGATTCTGATGTCGGCTGTCACCATCATGCTCACGCGATGAACTGTGGCACCCTGCCCACTTCACAGCCAAGCTGCCGTAGCCGGAGGACAACACTCGAGGTAGATACGGTCAGCGACGTCGACCCGACGATGCTGCACAAACGATGATCGGTCGGCATGGGTGGTGCGAGGCGGCGACCAACGCGGTGACCGGGCGCGCTCCCGAGCGTTCGACCAGCTGATTCTGGCTCGGTTGCTGGTGCACGCCGAAGGGGGCCGTGACCCTGTCGCAGCCAGATACCGCCGCCGCATACACTCGCCTCGCCGGATCGTCGACGTGTCCGGCGAGCCTGCTGGACCCTGCCGGTGGCGGTGCCTACCGTCGCCCAGAAGACAAAGCTGACATAACTCTAATCCTTTAGATGAGGTTGAGGGTTCTGCCACGCCGAGGGGAGCGGGGATGGTTGGACGTCGGCGCGGTGTCGGCAGCGACGAGGAAGGCCGCACTGTGTTCAAGAGCGATGGGTTGGACGGCACAGGTTTGAACAGTGACGGCGCGATCGGATGACACCGCCGCATAACTACCTCGCCGTGATCAAGGTCGCCGGCATCGGTGGTGGCGGTGTCAACGCCATCAACCGCATGATCGAAGTCGGGCTCAAGGGCGTCGAGTTCATCGCGGTGAACACCGACGCTCAGGCGTTACTGATGTCGGACGCTGACGTCAAGCTCGACATCGGTCGGGAGCTCACCCGCGGGCTCGGCGCGGGAGCCGACCCGGAGGTCGGCCGCAAGGCCGCCGAGGACCACCGCGAGGAGATCGAGGAAGTTCTCAAGGGCGCTGACATGGTGTTCGTCACCGCTGGTGAGGGTGGTGGGACGGGCACCGGTGGCGCTCCGGTGGTGGCGAGCATTGCCCGCAGGCTGGGCGCGTTGACCATTGGCGTGGTCACCCGGCCGTTCACCTTCGAGGGCAAGCGGCGGGCCGGTCAGGCCGAAGATGGCATCGCCGAGCTGCGCAACGAGTGCGACACCCTGATCGTGATCCCCAATGACCGGCTGCTGCAACTCGGCGACGCCAACGTGAGCCTGATGGACGCCTTCCGCTCCGCTGACGAGGTGCTGCTGTCCGGCGTCCAGGGCATCACCGACCTCATCACCACCCCCGGTCTGATCAACCTGGACTTCGCCGACGTGAAGAGCGTCATGTCCGGTGCGGGTAGTGCACTGATGGGAATCGGGTCATCCAGGGGGGAGGGCCGATCGGTGCAGGCCGCCGAGAAGGCCATCAACTCGCCCTTGCTGGAAGCATCGATGGAGGGGGCGCACGGTGTCCTGCTGTCCATCGCCGGCGGCTCGGACCTGGGCCTGTTCGAGATCAACGAGGCCGCCACGCTGGTGCAGGAGTCCGCGCATCCTGACGCCAACATCATCTTCGGCACGGTGATCGACGACTCGCTGGGTGATGAGGTGCGGGTTACGGTGATAGCGGCCGGTTTCGACACCGGCGGACCCTCGCACAAGAAGCTGAACCCGTCGCCGGTCGCCGCGCGGACGGTGGCCAGCGGCCAGTCGGGGAAGGTCGGTCACTCCAGCAGATCACCGCAGGCCCCGATGTCCGCGCCCGCAGCAGCAACTCCATCACGCCAGGCCGCGTCCCCACCCAATAAACCCCAGCCCAGTAACACCGCGTGGCAGCCCGCCACCGGCGCGCGCAGACCGGCCAGCGCTGCGCCGGGCGATTCGGTATCGGGCCGTCCAGGAGCAAACCGACCGGGCCGGGCGATACCGGTGACCGGGGACTTCGACGACGACGAGGTGGACGTTCCGCCGTTCATGAGGCGGTGAACGCCATCCGCATCCGCCGGGTGGTGACCACTCGGCACGGCGGGGTCTCCGCGCCCCCGTATGCCTCGTTCAACCTGGGTGCGCACGTCGGTGATCGTGCCGAGGCGGTGGCGTCAAATCGGGAGCGGTTGGCCGCCGGTGTCGGGCTGGCTGTGCAGCGGCTGGTCTGGATGGAGCAGGTGCACGGTCGAACCGTTGCTGCGGTGGACGGCCCGCTGGCCGCGCCGGTGCCGGCCACCGATGCGCTGGTCACCGCCGAACCGGGACTCGCGGTGGCGGTGCTGGTCGCCGACTGCGTACCGGTGCTGCTCGCTGACCCAGTGGGCAAGGTTGTCGGGGCCGTGCACGCGGGGCGGGTGGGAGCCCGGGTCGGGGTGTTGCCCGCGGCGCTGGAGGCCATGCGGGGGCTCGGCGCACGGATCGAGCAGGTGGAGGTGTTGCTCGGGCCGTCGGCCTGCGGGCAGTGCTACGAGGTACCCGCGGCGATGCAGGCCGACGTGGAGGCCCGCCTGCCTGGCAGTGCCTGCCGGACCCGGCGGGGCACCGCGGGTCTGGACCTGCGGGCCGGGTTGTGGCGGCAGCTCGCGGCCGCCGGCGTGGCCCGGGTCGGTGTCGACCCGCGGTGCACCATCGAGGACCCCGCGCTGTATAGCTACCGGCGCGAGGGCGTCACCGGCCGGATTGCCGCCCTGACCTGGTTCGAGGTGTGAGGGGCTGGGGGAGAATCGGGTGGTGAACGACCGCCGCGACGAGCTGGCTGCGGGGGTGGCGCGGGTTTGCGACCGCATCGTCGCCGCGTGCGCCGCCGTGGGCCGGGATCCCGCTGGGGTGCGGCTGCTCGCGGTCACCAAGACGTTCCCGGCCACCGACGTGGCGCTGCTCGCCGACCTCGGCCTGCGCGACGTCGCCGAGGCTCGCGACCAGGAGGCCGCTGCCAAAGTGGCCGAAGTCAGCGCGCTGGGCCCGGCGGTCCCGGTGCGCTGGCACATGGTCGGCCGGCTGCAGCGCAACAAATCCCGTTCAGTGGCCCGGTGGGCGCTGCAGGTGCAGTCAGTGGATTCGATGCGACTGGTCGATGCGCTGGACCGAGCCGCCCGCGCCGCGCAAGACGCTGGGGAACGCGACGGTGCCGTCGGTGTGCTCGTCCAGGCCAGCCTGGACGGCGACCCGGTGCGGGGCGGCTGCCCCCTGCCCGAGCTCGAGGCGCTGGCCGACCGGGTGGCGGCCGCCCCTGGGCTGCGGCTGGAGGGTGTGATGGGAGTCGCCCCGCTCGGTGTTGCTCCCGAGACGGCCTTCGCGGAGCTCGCCGCCGCCGCGCAGCGACTGCGCCGGGCGCACCCGAGCGCAGCCGAGCTGTCTGCCGGGATGAGCGGGGACCTCGAGCAGGCCATCGCACAGGGCTCAACCTGCGTGCGTGTCGGAACCGCGTTACTGGGCGACAGGCAGTTAACCTCGCGCGAGGGTCGGGACAGGAAGGCGAGGCGATGAGCGCGCTGCACAGGCTCAAGGCGTACTTCGGCATGGTCCCCGCTGAGGAGTTCGATGACTATCACCCTGACTACCGTGCTGGGTATGACCCCGGCTACGACGACCCCGGCTATCACCCCGACTACGAGCTAGCCGCAGCCCACCCCGGCAGGGGGCGCGACCGCGCGGCTGAGCGACCCGGCGTTGGCCGGGCCCACCGGTCAGATTTCGGCGATTACGACGATGGCATCGCTGCCCAATCTGGGCGCCCTGCAGCACCTCGGGTGCATCCCAGCCGGCCCCCCTCCTGGTCAACCGGTTCCCGGGCCACGGGTTCCCCGGTCACAGAGTCCTGGTCCGCAGAGGCGCCGGTGCACGGCTCGCTGGCCATCGATACGGCGCCAACCGCCCGCCAACCGGTCCCGCCAGCCCCGCCTAACCACCCATTGGCCAGCAGCGACCCGTTCGCCGGCGCCGAAGCGTTCCCGCTGTCACGCATCGTCACCCTGCACCCGCACAACTACAACGAAGCCCGGCCGATCGGGGAACGCTACCGCGAGGGCAACCCGGTGATCATGAACCTGACCGAGATGGAGGACCGGGACGCCAAGCGCCTGGTGGACTTCGCGGCCGGGCTGGCCTTCGCGCTGCGAGGCTCGATCGACAAGGTCACCAACAAGGTGTTCCTCCTGTCGCCGCCCAATGTCGACGTGTCGGCCGAGGACAGGCGCCGCATCGCGGAAGGTCGCTTCTTCAACTAACTCGGCAGTAGAGCGACCCGGCTCACCCCCGCCTCGCCACCGATGGCAGAGTGTCGGCGTGGACGTGGTCCGGTTGGTGGTTTACTACGTGCTCTTCTTCTTCTGGTTGCTGCTCACTGCGCGTATCGTGGTCGAACTTGTTCGTGCCTTCGCTCGTAGCTGGCAGCCAGTCGGAGGGGTGGCGATCGCGCTTGAGTCGGTCTATACCATGACCGATCCTCCGGTCCGGGCGCTCCGTCGGGTGGTCAAACCCATCCGCATCGGAGGCGTGGGCCTGGACCTGTCCATTATGGTTCTGCTGCTCGTGGTGTTCATACTGATGCGAGTGGTAGATCCGAGAACGTAACGGCCGCCGGGCTCGGGGCCGACACACCAGGGTGTGCAAAGTCGAGGAGTGCGTGAGGTGATCCGATGCCGTTGACCCCCGCCGACGTTCACAACGTCGCGTTCAGTAAGCCGCCGATCGGCAAGCGGGGCTACAACGAGGACGAGGTGGACGCCTTCCTCGACCTGGTTGAGGCCGAGCTGGCTCGCTTGATCGAGGAGAACAACGATCTCCGCAACCAGGTCGAGGACCTCGATCGGCGGCTCAATGCTTCGCCGATCGACACCGGACGTAATCTTCGTCCGCTGGAGCCGCCACGGCCGGTGATGGCCCCGGTGCCGCCGCCGCCGATGGTCGAGCAGACCGCGCCGGGTGGTGATCACCACGTCCAAGCCGCCAAAGTACTGGGCCTGGCCCAGGAGATGGCCGACCGGTTGACCGGCGAGGCCAAGGCCGAAGCGGACGGGATGTTGGGCGAGGCCCGAACCAAGTCCGAGCAGCTGCTCTCCGATGCACGGGCGAAGGCCGATGGCATGGTCAACGAGGCCAGAACCCGGGCCGAGACCATGCTGAACGATGCCCGCACCAGGGCGGAAACCCTGGACCGGCAGTCCCGCGAGAAGGCTTCGTCGCTGGAGCGCGATGCAGCGCGCAAGCACACCGAGCTCATCGGTTCGATCAACCAGGAGAAGAACACCCTGGAGAAGAAGATCGACGAGCTGCGTACGTTCGAACGCGAGTACCGCACCCGCTTGAAGACCTACCTGGAGTCGCAGCTTCGAGAGCTGGACGGGCGCGGATCTGCTGCACCTGCAGATACGGTGCGTAACCAGCAGGGCTTCGCCACCTCCGGGTTCGGCGCGCGTGCCGAAGCTGGTAGCTGACGCGGGCCGGTCAGCGCCGATCAGCCGCGCGGACCCACGGTCGTCGCACCCTGATCGCGTGGGTGAGCGGTGATGCGGCTTACCGTGGGTTTGCTACTCGTGGCGGTGGTCCTGCTCGTTGCTGCGCTCGGCACTGGCCGGATAGCTCTGGCCTGGGGTTCTGTCGCGCTCAGTGCAGTGGTGGCCGCGATGATCGTCGCACGGTGGCGGCGACGCCGGGATGCTCCCGACGTCGAGCCCGTTGTGCTGCTGGATGACGAGCCGGTCGATGTCACCTACGTTGACCCGCTGTTTGGTTCTGCGCAGGACGCTGCGGTGGTCGAGCAACCGCCGCAGCCTGCGTCGGTGATCGCGGGGGAGGATGCCGGTCCGGTGGCGGCGCCAGCCGCGTCTGCGGGCGCGGATCACGTTGCAGAGGATGCTGAACTCGCTGAGAGGGGGCCCGCTGAGCCCGGCGAGGAGGACACCGATGCTGCGGATCTGCTGGTTGTCTACGAGCTGAACGATCAGGTGCTGGTGGTCGACGAGCACCCGCGCTACCACCTCACCCGCTGCCCCTGGCCCGACCAGGCGCGAGCCGAGCGGCTGCCGGTGCGCGAGGCCAGGGAACTGGGTTTCACCCCGTGCGACCGGTGCCGGCCGGATACTGCACTAGCCCGCCGGCACCGGACCGCGAGTGCGGCCACGGGCGGGAGCTGAGCTCGGGGCAGTCCCGGCCGGAGTCCAACGCCGACTCGTCGGCTCAGATGGCCTCGATTGCGATCGAGTCACCGAAGCGCGTGATGTCAGCGGGATCGGACGTCACGACGACACCGTCTAGACTTGCGGCCAAGAGGGCGACGTGACCGTCCACGATGTCACATGCATCGCTGCGTCCGCACAGCACGCCGACTGCCTTCGCCCTGCCGAGACTGAGCAGCATGACTTCGAGGCGTCGATCGTGCACAAGTGCCGCGACGCGCGCCTGCCGTGCCCCGTCGCGCCACACCTGCGCTACCACTCCGGTGGTCACGATCAGGCGTCTGCCCTGCAGGAACGCCGTCTCTACGAGGACCCGCATCCGGACCACGCCGCGCTCGAAGGCAATGAGAGCGCCGGCATCGAGCACTATCGGGCGAGCACCCGCTGCACCCACGCCAGATCCCGTTCGCTCGGCTCGCCATCCTCCGCGGCCATCCGGGCCAGCACTGCGTCGAGTATGGGACCCAGGCAATGATCCGACGCACGAGTGGCCCGGCGAAATCCAGTGGCACCGCCCCGGTATCCTGGCTTGACAGGCACCGATCCGGCCATCACCGGGGAGCCTCCGGAAGAACGGGGCAGCGTCGAGCCCTCAGTAGAACCGGGCGGGAGCGGCCCGTAATAGCCGCGCGATGAGTGGCTGCCCGCGTCGCGCGGGCAGCAAGCGGGGTGGTACCGCGGTCCGTGGTGAGAGCTTCGGGTCGTCCCCGTGCAGCGAGCAGGACACCACTGCACAGGAACGACCGCACTTGGGAGCGCACCACCATGGCTTACCCGAAGGTCCCGGTCAGCGGGGATACCGTCACCGCTGCACCGTCTTTCCCCGACCTGGAAGCCGGAGTTCTGCGGTACTGGGCCGCTGACGCCACCTTCCCCGCGTCGGTCGCAGCCCGTCCGCCCGGAGATCTCGGCTCCAACGAATTCGTCTTCTACGACGGTCCGCCGTTCGCCAATGGCCTGCCGCACTACGGGCACCTGCTCACCGGCTACGTCAAGGACGTGGTGCCGCGCTACCAGACAATGCGCGGGCGCCGGGTGGAGCGCCGCTTCGGCTGGGACTGCCATGGGCTGCCCGCGGAGGTGGAGGCGGAACGCCAACTCGGCATCACGCACAAGTCCGAGATCGAACAGATGGGCGTGGCGGACTTCAATGCCGCCTGCCGTGCCTCGGTGCTGCGTTACACCCAGGAGTGGCGCGAGTACGTCACCCGCCAAGCCCGCTGGGTGGACTTCGACAACGACTACAAGACCCTCGACCTGGACTACATGGAGAGCGTCCTGTGGGCGTTCAAGACGCTCTGGGACAAGGGGTTGATCTACCAGGGCTTCCGGGTGCTGTGGTACTGCTGGCGTTGCGAGACGCCGCTGTCCAACACCGAGACGAAGATGGACGACGTCTACCGCAACCGGCAGGATCCTGCGGTCACCGTCGGGTTGCGGCTGGAAAGTGGAGAACTGGCCCTGGTGTGGACGACCACGCCGTGGACGCTGCCGTCGAACCTGGCAGTGGCGGTGCATCCGGGTCTCACCTACGTCACCGTCGAGGCTGGCGGCGAGCGCTACCTGATCGCCGAGGACCGGTTGCCGGCCTATGCCCGGGAGCTGGGCGAGGCGCCGCATGTGGTGGCCCGATACCAGGGATCGGAGCTGCTGGGCCGCCGCTACACGCCGCCTTTCGACTTCTTCGTCGGCCGGGCCAATGCACACCAGCTGCTTGCCGCTGACTACGTGACCACCGAGGAGGGCACCGGCCTGGTGCACCTGGCCCCCGCCTTCGGCGAGGAGGACAAGGCCATCACCGACGCCGCCGGGATCGAGACAGTGGTACCGGTGGACTCGGCGGGGCAGTTCACCGCCGAGGTGGCGCCGTATGCCGGGATGCAGGTGTTCGACGCCAACCGGGCGATTGTCCGAGATCTGCGTGACAGCGCGCCTCATGTCGGCGGCGTGCTGCTGCGGTACGAGACCTACGAGCACCCCTACCCGCACTGCTGGCGCTGCAACACCCCGCTGATCCAGCGCGCGGTGTCGTCCTGGTTCGTCGAGGTGACCAAGTTCCGGGACCGGATGGTGGCGCTGAACCGGGAGATCACCTGGGTTCCGGACAACGTCGGCGACGGGCAGTTCGGCGCCTGGCTGCAAGGCGCCCGGGACTGGAACATCTCCCGCAACCGGTACTGGGGCTCGCCGTTGCCGGTCTGGGTCTCCGACGATCCGGCCTACCCGCGGGTGGACGTCTACGGCTCGCTGGACGAGCTGGAACGTGACTTCGGGGTACGCGTCACCGACCTGCACCGCCCGTTCGTCGACCAGTTGACCCGGCCCAACCCGGACGACCCTACCGGGCGCTCCACCATGCGCCGGGTGCCGGAGGTGCTGGACTGCTGGTTCGAGTCGGGCTCGATGCCGTTTGCGCAGGTGCACTACCCGTTCGACAACGCCGACTGGTTCGACCATCACTACCCGGGCGACTTCATCGTGGAGTACAACTCGCAGACCCGTGGCTGGTTCTACACACTGCACGTGCTCGCCACGGCGCTGTTCGACCGGCCCGCGTTTCGCACCTGCCTGGCGCACGGCATCGTGCTCGGCGACGACGGGCTCAAGATGTCCAAGTCCAAGGGCAACTATCCCGAGGTCACCGAGGTGTTCGACCGGGACGGCTCGGACGCGATGCGCTGGTTCCTGATGGCCTCGCCGATCCTGCGGGGCGGGAACCTGGTGGTGACCGAGCAGGGTATCCGGGAGGCCGTCCGCCAAGCGCTGCTGCCGCTGTGGAACTCCTGGTACTTCCTGACCCTGTATGCCAACGCCGCAGATGTCGACGGGCAGTGGCGTACTGACAGCCGGGAGCTTCTGGACCGTTATGTGCTGGCCAAGCTGCATGACCTGGTCGTCGACGTCACGGCGCGGATGGACCGCTACGACATCGCCGGGGCGTGTGACAGTGTGCGCGGATTCTGTGACGTGCTCACCAACTGGTACGTGCGCCGGTCCCGGGACCGCTTCTGGGCCGGTCAGCCCGACGCGATCGATACCCTGCACACCGTGCTCGAGGTGACCTGCCGGGTGGCTGCTCCGCTGCTGCCGCTGACCACCGAGGCGGTCTGGCGAGGCCTGACCGGGCAGCGCTCAGTGCATCTCAGCGACTGGCCCGACCCGGCCCTGTTGCCAGCGGACCGGGATCTCGTCGCCGCGATGGACCGGGTCCGCCAGGTCGTGTCCGCCGCTTTGTCGGTGCGCAAGTCGCGAGGCCTCCGCGTCCGCCAGCCGCTGCCCACGCTGACCGTCGCGGCTGCGGACGTCGCCGCGCTCGCGCCGTTCACCGACCTGATCCGCGACGAGGTCAACGTCCGGTCGGTAGAGCTCACCGAGGACGTCGGCGCGCACGGCCACTTCGAGCTCACCGTCAACGCCCGGGCCTGCGGGCCCCGGCTGGGCGGCGACACCCAGAAGGTGATCCGGGCGGTCAAGGCAGGGGAGTGGGAACGCGGTCTGGACGGAGCCGTGACGGCTGGCGGTATCCCGTTGCTGGAGGGCGAGTACACCGAGCGGCTGGTCGCAGCCGACGCCAGTGAGGCCGCCGCGTTGCCGGCTGGCTCGGGGTTGGTGGTGCTGGACACCGCGGTCAGCGCGGAGCTCGCTACCGAGGGCATCGCTCGGGACCTGGTGCGCGTCGTGCAGCAAGCCCGCAAGCAGGCCGCGCTGGACGTGACCGACCGGATCGTGCTCACCATCGACGCGCCGGACGCGGTGCTCGCTGCAGCCCGGGAGTATGAGGAGTTCATCGCAGGCGAAGTGCTCGCCCGGCAGGTGTGCTACGGCCCTGTCCGCGACGGCTTCCCTGGCATGGTAGGTGACGGTCTGGCTGTGCGGGTCGCCGTCGCGGTCGTGAGTGCGTAACAGTGTTCCAGCACCCAATGCCACTCACGAGCGGCGGGGCCACCCCGCCCCCGGCGGGGGGGGGGTGGGGCAGCGCGGGCGGCCCCCGCACAGGCAGGGACGCCCCCCCCCCCCCCCCGCCCCGCCCGACCACCC
>JBQTHE010000014.1:0-23620 GCA_052390115.1 Pseudonocardiales bacterium
GCTCCGATCGTCACACCAGCCGCGGACTCCGTGGGTTCCTTGGGTGAACTCGCCCCGCAATCTGTAGCGGGTGGTCTTCACCCCCGCCCGGGGGTGAAGACCACCTGAATTCTCTATGGAGACTGTACGCGCTAAAGCCGGTACACGCAGATCCAGACCGGGCTGCACCAATTCCAGACGGCGCGCACGGATGGCACTCGACCCAGTTCACCGTCCGATGAGGATCTACCGGGTACAGCACAATGTGCCCTATTCGTAATCTGCAAACCGTGAACCCGCCGCTGCGGATTAACGAAGTAACACAAGAGAGGTCCGGACTTAGCCGGGCAGTCAATGAGGAGTGAGAGCGAATGAGGGAAATCCAGTGAGGAAAATCCAGCGACTGGCTGCGGTCGGCGCTATGGCGGCGCTGACCGTCGCGCTCGGTGCGTGCAGCAGCACGCAGACGCCGGGCGCCGAAGCTCCGCCTGCGGCACCGGCCAACGAGCCAGCTACACCCACCACGGGTGCCGGTGTCACCCAGATCACGGACATCTTCGGTTCGGCCTGCAGCCAGGTACCGACGGAAGGCGAGGGCTCGCCGCAAGGCATGGTCGATGACCCGGTGGCCACTGCGGCCAGCAACAATCCGCTGCTGACGACGCTGGTGGCGGCAGTGACCGCCGCCGAGTTGGGCGACACGCTGAACAGTGCCGAGGCCATTACCGTGTTCGCACCGGCCGACGCTGCCTTCGCGGACCTGGAGGCCAAGAACCCGGGCATCATCAACCAGCTGACCACCGACCCGAACGTGGCATCGGCGGACAGCCAGCTGTCCCAGATCCTGAAGTACCACGTGGTCGGGCAGCGTTATGACGCCGCCGGTCTCGTCCAGGCCGGCTCGGTAGAGAGCCTGCAAGGCGGCACCGTGACGATCGGTGGCACCGAAGCGGCACCGACCGTGAACGGCAACCCGGTGCTGTGCGGCAACATCCCCACCGAGAACGCCACCGTGTTCGTGATTGGCCAGGTGCTGTCGCCGCCAGCCACCTGACTCAGGCCACAGCTACCACCCGCCAGGGGCAGCTCCAGTCGTGGAGCCGCCCCTGGCGGCTGTTCTCATCGTGAACTCGACGTCACCGACCTCCCAGGCGGCTCGGACGTCGGTGACGTCGAGTTCACGATGCAGACACACCTGGAGGTGGTCGTGCTGGTGGGGGCCGAGGGTCGTGCTTCTACGATGTCCGCGATGTCCGCGTGGACACGAAAGAGGGGTACGTCGTGACCGACTCGCCGCGCCGCCTTGTTGCGGTGTTGGCGCTAGCGGAGCTGGGCTGCGCGACGGTTCGGCCATGACCGCTCCGCTGGAGGGCCCCGGCTCGCCAGCCCACGGCCGACCCGAGGCTGTCACCGCGGGAATGGGTACGGCGATCCAGGGTCGTTCCCCCGGTCAGATCGCCTGGCTGCGGCTCAAGCGCGACAAGGTCGCCCTGGCCGGTGGCGGGGTCGTCGCGGGCCTCATCCTGGTTGCGATCTTCGCGCCGGTGATCGTCGCGGTGCTCGGGCATCCGCCGCTTGAGTTCCACTACGAGAAGGTCGACCCCGAACTGCAGGTGCCCGCCGGCAACTTCGGCGGCATCAGCCCGGATTTCCTCTTCGGTGCCGAGCCGGTCAACGGCCGCGACGTGTTCAGCCGCGTTGTCTACGGCTCGCGGATCTCGCTGCTCATCGCGTTCCTCGCGACGCTGCTCTCGGTGGTGCTCGGCACCGTGATGGGCGTCATCGCCGGGTACTTCGGGGGCTGGGTCGACACCCTGATCAGCCGGACGATGGACGTCTTCCTGGCGTTCCCGCTGCTGCTGTTCGCGATCGCGCTGGCCGGTGTGGTGCCGGACCGGGCGTTCGGCCTGGAGGGCGACACCCTGCGGATCGCGCTGATGGTGTTCATCATCGGGTTCTTCAGCTGGCCCTACATCGGCCGGATCATCCGCGGGCAGGCACTGTCGATGCGCGAGCGCGAGTTCATCGACGCCGCGCGCAGCCTCGGCGCTGGCAGCCCGCGGATCCTTTTCACCGAGATGCTGCCCAACCTGGCCGCGCCGATCCTGGTCTACTCGACGCTGCTGATCCCGACCAACATCCTGTTCGAGGCGGCGCTGTCGTTCCTCGGCGTCGGCGTGCGGCCGCCCACCCCGACCTGGGGCGGGATGCTGTCCGAGGCCACGCACTGGTTCCAGATTGCGCCGAACTTCATGCTCTTCCCCGGGCTGGCGATCTTCATCACGGTGCTGGCGTTCAACCTGTTCGGCGATGGCCTGCGCGACGCGCTGGACCCGCGGTCGCGATGAAGAAGACGAAGGGGTATCCCGAGATGAGCAGAAGTCGCCTAGTCAGGCTCGGCGTCCTCGCAATGCTGGTGCTGGCCAGCTGTGGCGGGCCGACGTCCGGCGGCGGTAACGCGAACGGCGGCACGGTCGGAGGAGTCCATAACCCTTCCGACGTGACGGGTGGCACCCTGCGGTACGCGAACTCCGGGGACTGGGACTCCCTCGACCCGGCCGACACGTACTACGCCTACTCCTTTAACTTCGTCCGGAACTACGGGCGGGCGCTGTTGATGTTCAAATCGGCTCCAGGCCAGCAGGGCGCTCAGCTCGTGCCCGACCTCGCCGAGTCGCTCGGCCGTTCCAGCAACGATGCCAAGACCTGGACCTATACCCTGCGCCAGGGTGTGAAGTTCGAGGACGGCACGCCTGTCACCAGCAAGGACGTCAAGTACGCCGTCGAACGGTCGCTGGACAAGACGACCTTTCCCAGTGGGCCGACGTACTTCAACGACGTCCTGGACCTGCAGGGCTACACCAGCCCGTACTCCGATCCCGACCCGAACAAGCTTGGCCTGAAGGCGATCGAGACCCCGGACGACCGGACGATCGTCTTCCGCCTGCGCAAGGCGTTCAGCGGTTTCGACTACCTGGCGCAACTGCCGGCCACCATTCCGGTGCCGCAGGCGAAAGACACCGGGTCGAAGTACAAGGAGCACGTCGTCTCGACCGGCCCGTACATGTTCGAGACCAACGAGCTGGGCAAGCGTTTCACGATGGTCCGCAACCCGCACTGGGACCCGGCTACCGACCCGAACCGCCGGCCGCTGCCCGATCGGATCACCGTCGACCTGAACGTCAACGCTGATGACGTCGACAACCGGCTCATCTCCGGTGATCTCGACGTCTCGATCGAGGGCTCCGGTGTCGGGCCCTCGGCGCAGGGCCGGATCCTCGCCGACCAGGGCCTGCGCGCGAACACCGACTCCGCGCTGGTCGCCCGGCTGTGGTTCACCGCGCTGAACTCCGACGTCGCGCCGCTGGACAACATCCACTGCCGCAAGGCGGTGCTGTATGCCACCGACCGGACCGGTTACCAGCGCGCCTACGGCGGAGCGACCGGCGGCGAGATCGCCACGAACCTGCTGCCGCCGGTGATCCCCGGTGCGGAGCGGTTCGACCTCTACCCGTCGCCGAACAACACCGGCGACATCGCCAAAGCCCGCGACGAGCTTGCCCAGTGCGGCCGGCCCGACGGCTTCACCACCGGCATCTCCTACCGCGCCGAGCGGCCCAAGGAGAAGGCCACCGCCGAGGCACTGCAGCAGTCGCTGGCGCGGGCCGGGATCAACCTGGAGATCAAGCCGTACCCGCTGGCCGACTACCTGCGCCTGTACGCCGGCAAGCCGGACTTCGCGAAATCCAACGGCCTGGGTCTGATCGTCTATGGCTGGGGCGCGGACTGGCCCGACGGCTACGGGTTCCTCTCCCAGCTCGTCGACAGCCGGGTCATCCGGGCCACCGGAGGCAACTCCAACCTGGGAATCAAGGACCCGGCGATCGACCAGCTGCTCGACCAGGTGCTGGTGACCACCGACGCCGCAGCCCGGGAGCAGCTCTGGGTCGGCATCGACCGCAAGGTGATGGAGAACGCGTTCGTGCTGCCCGGCGTCTGGGCCAAGGGCTTGCTGTACCGGCCGCCGAACCTGACCAACGTGTTCATCAGCGACGGCTACCAGATGTACGACTACCCGGCGCTGGGCACCACCAGGAAGTAGCTGTGTTCGCATACATTGTTCGGCGGATGGTCGCGGCGGTGATCCTGCTGGCGATCGTCACCGCGGCGACGTTCGCGATCTTCTTCCTGGTACCCCGGCTGGCCGGGGCCACGCCGGAGGATCTCGCCTCGCGCTATGTCGGCCGGACCGCCTCTCCCGAGGTGATCCGGGAGATCGCGGACAAGCTCGGGTTCACCGACCCGATCTGGGTTCAGTACGGCCGGTTCGTCAAAGGCCTGGTTGTCGGCGCGGACTACAGCACCGGCCCCACCACGGTGCACTGCCCGGCGCCGTGCTTCGGGTACTCCTTCCTCACCCAGAACCCGGTGCTGCCCGACCTGATCGACCGGCTGCCGGTGACGATGTCGCTCGCGGCCGGCGGAGCACTGATCTGGCTGGTCGCCGGAGTGTCCACCGGTGTGGTCTCCGCGCTGCGCCGGGGCAGTGTCTTCGACCGTGCCACGATGGGCGTCGCCTTGGCCGGTGTCTCGCTGCCGATCTTCTTCACCGGACTGCTGGCGCTGTCGATCTTCAGCTACGGGCTGGGTATCACCGCACCGGGGGGCAGCTACGTTCCCATCGAGGACAATCCGCTGCGCTGGGCGTACAGCCTGATCCTGCCGTGGGTTACGCTGGCGTTCCTCTACGCCGCTGGCTACGCGCGGCTGACCAGGGCGGGCATGCTCGACACGATGGGCGAGGACTTCATCCGGACCGCCCGCGCCAAGGGGCTGCCGGAGCGCACCGTGGTGGTCAAGCACGGGCTGCGGGCGTCGCTCACTCCGATCCTGACGATCTTCGGGCTGGACCTCGGTTTGCTGCTGGGCGGCGCGATCCTGACCGAGAGCACGTACTCGCTGCCGGGTATCGGCAAGTACGCGGTGGACGCAGTGGTCAGCAACGACCTACCGAAGGTGCTCGGGGTGGTGCTGGTCGGCAGCATCTTCATCATCGGAGCCAACCTCGTCGTGGACCTGCTCTACGCCGTGGTCGACCCGAGGGTGCGGTGCTGATGAGCCCGTTTCTCGACGTGCGTGACCTGCGGGTGCATTTCCCGACCGCCGACGGCGTGGTCAAGGCGGTGGATGGGCTGTCGCTGCAACTGGACCGCGGGCGCCGGCTGGGGGTGGTCGGGGAATCAGGCTCGGGCAAGAGCGTGACCGCCTTGTCGATCATGGGCCTGCACCAGCCGGGATCTGCGCGGATCTCCGGCGAGATCTGGCTCGGGGGCGCAGAGCTGGTCTCGGCCGAGACCGAGCAGGTCCGCAAGCTGCGCGGCCGGAGCATGGCGATGATCTTCCAGGATCCGCTGTCGGCGATGCACCCGTACTACCCCGTGGGCCACCAGATCATCGAGGCCTACCGGCTGCACCACGACGTCAGCAAGCGGGCCGCGCGGCGGCGTGCGGTGGAGCTGCTCGACCGGGTCGGCATCCCGCAGGCGCCCGCACGCGTCGATGACTACCCGCACCAATTCTCCGGCGGCATGCGGCAGCGCGCCATGATCGCGATGGCGCTGTCGTGCGACCCTTCGCTGCTCATCGCCGACGAGCCGACGACCGCGCTGGACGTCACGGTGCAGGCCCAGATCCTCGACCTGATCCGTGAGTTGCAGGCCGAGTTCGACTCCGCGGTGATCATCGTCACCCACGACCTGGGCGTGGTCGCCGAGCTAGCCGACGACATCCTGGTGATGTACGCGGGACGAGCCGTCGAGTACGGGCCGGCGAATGCGGTGTTCTCCTCGCCCCAGCACCCCTATACCTGGGGCCTGCTCGGCTCGGCGCCGCGATGGGACCGCGAGCGTTCGGAGCGGTTGGCGCCGATCCCGGGCAGCCCACCGAGCCTGATCAATGTCCCGTCCGGTTGCCCGTTTCACCCCCGCTGTGCCTACGCCGAGCAGACCGGGGGGCAGGCGAGCACCAGCCGGCCCGAGCTACGGCTGACGGGGTCTGGGGACCACCTGGTCGCCTGCCACCTCTCCGACGAGCACCGGGCGCACATCTTCGACAACGAGATCCGGCCCAAGCTGTGAGCGCTTCAACGGCGCTGCTGCGGGTGTCCGGGCTGCGCAAGCACTTCCCGGTCCGGCGGGGACTGCTGCGGCGCAAGGTCGGCGCTGTGCAGGCCGTCGACGGGCTGGACTTCGAGGTGCGCCGCGGCGAGACGCTGTCGCTGGTGGGCGAGTCGGGCTGCGGCAAGACGACCACCGGGCGGCTGCTCACCCGGCTGCTCGAGCCGACTGCCGGATCGATCGTCTTCGACGGGCGCGACATCACGCATCTGCCCGCACGCCGGATGCGCCCGCTGCGCCGGGACATCCAGATGATCTTCCAGGACCCGTACTCGTCTCTGAACCCGCGGCACACCGTCGGCACCATCGTCGGTGCTCCGTTCCGGATCCAGGGCGTGGATCCGCCCGGCGGGGTGCGGTCGGCGGTGCAGGAGCTGCTGGAGCTGGTCGGTCTGAACCCCGAGCACTACAACCGGTACCCGCACGAGTTCTCCGGCGGCCAGCGCCAGCGCATCGGCATCGCCCGCACGCTGGCACTGCGGCCGAAGCTGATCGTGGCCGACGAGCCGGTCTCCGCGCTGGACGTGTCGATCCAGGCCCAAGTGATCAACCTGCTGGAAGACCTGCAGGACGAGCTGGACCTGACCTACCTGCTGATCGCCCATGACCTGTCGGTGGTACGGCACGTGTCAGACCGCGTCGCGGTCATGTACCTCGGCAAGATCGTCGAACTCGGTGACCGCAACGCCGTGTACTCCCGGCCGATGCATCCCTACACGGTGGCCATGCTCTCGGCGGTGCCGGTGCTCGACCCGAAGCAGCGCAACGCGGGTCGCAGGATCCTGCTCACCGGCGACGTACCCAGCCCGCTGAACCCGCCTTCAGCCTGCCGCTTCCACACCCGCTGCTGGAAAGCCCAGCAGATCTGCCGCACCCAAGAACCCCCCCTGACCGAGTTGGCCCCCGGCCACCACGTCGCCTGCCACCTCCCCGAAAACCCGCCGCCCTGACGAGCCCGCGCCGACCCTCCATGATCTGTGTGTGGCGTGAACTCGACGTCACCGACATCCCACGCGCTCGAAACGTCGGTGACGTCGAGTTCACGCCACAGAAATACAGTCGAGCTCGACGACAAGCCGCTCATCGCCATTCGGAGCCGAATCGCGGTTTTGCGTGTACCGTCGAGCTACACGCCGTTCTGAGGTGTGAAATCGGTCGGCTTGCAGGGCGCGGCACGCTTTGTTCGCCGAAGCGCCCACGCGTCATGACCGTTGATCAGCAAGTTGATCGAGGAGCCGCTTCGCCGCGGCCATGAGGGGTGGTAAGTCTTCGGAGAGGGTGGCCTGCACGATTGCGTGGGCGGTATCGAAGTATCGGTGGGCGAGGTGGTTGCGCATACCGGCGACGTCGATCCAGGAGATGGCTGGTTCCCGTGCGAGCAGGTCGGGGTCGATGGCTTTGACTGCTTCGCCGATTTCGATGAGACGAACTCGGACGGCGTCAAATATCAGCCCGTCATCGAGCTCGCCTCGCGTGATGTGATCGGCGATGGCGGCGCCAGCGGGGAGGATATCGGCCAACCGTTGGTCGTCGCGGCGACTCACAGCGCGATCGCTTCACTCAAGATTTCATCTCGAACCGCAGGCTTGACGGTGGCGGCCGGCACGACATCGACGTCGACACCGAGCAACTCGGCAAGTTCCCTGTTCAGTCCGGCCAGCGACACAAGGCCGACGCCGTCGTCAAGGTCGACGAGCAGATCGATGTCACTGGTATCGGTGTCTTCACCGCGGGCAACGCTGCCGAAGACACGCACGTTGCGCGCGCCACGTCGAGCGGCAATCTCCATGAGGGCACGGCGGTGCCGACGCAGACGCCGGCCAAGTCGAGTGTCGGGCAGCCCGAGCAGATTGCGCGGTGCTGCCATCAGCTCGAAGGCGAGCTGATGGCCGGTAGCTTCGATCAGCTTGGCGAGGGTACGAAGGCCCGGTTCACGCCGGTCGGATTCATACGCGCTGATCACCGACTGCGCGACACCGGCGCGTCGCGCGAGGTCAGTCTGCGACAGCCGAGCTCGGCGACGAGCCTCACGAATCATCGCTCCGGAACTCGCATCCACACTGTGATCCTATCACGGATTGTATATAGGCATGCCGGGTCCTACCCCAGCGTGGCGCACCACATACCAATCAGCTCGCGTCAGACCGTGCCAGCCGCCGCCCAGTTCAACGGCGGTCCCGGCTCAAGGCCATGCACTCTTAGTGCCTTCGGCTGGAACACCCCTGACGTGACGGGTCTCGAACGGCTCGGCACCACCCGGATGTGCCAGTACGTGCGGGCCTGGACCAACGAGTGGGATCTTGTCCGGCTCGATCCCACGTACCGCCCGCGCACCGAGGTCGCCACCGTCACCTTCAGCTATGCCGAGCAGCCCGATCTCGACGTCAACGAGCGCTCCGACCGCTGCTGTAGCCGGATCTTGGTCCGCTGGATGCCTTGCCGAGGTGGACCATGAGCGGTTGCTGAACTCTCTGCAGGAACGGATCGCCGCGGCAATCCATATCGCGTCGGCGTTCCAGCTCGCCGGCTACCGGCACGTGGTTGGTGCCCTGTGGCCGTTGGAGGACACCACCGGGCTAGCCGGAGGACGCTGTGTAAGCGCGTTCTGGAGACAGATTGCAGCAAAACAGGCCCGAATTACTGCAGTCTGTCTCCAGAACGCGCGTGGGACTTCGGGTACGTGGTGAGGGCTGCTCGGGCGAAGGTGATTCCGTTTGGGGTCGGCCGTTTTTGCCGGTCGAAGTCGTGTTCATCGGTGAAGGCTCCCACTCGGCGGAGCACGGCTGTGGTGTTCCACGCGGCGTGGCTGGCCATCGAGCCCGTCAGCGGGGTGCCATCGCCGCTCATCCAGCCGATCGCGCCGAGGAGATCGGCGACAGTCGCATTCAGCCCGTCCGTGATCTGGGCGGCGGTTGCGATCAGGAGAATGAGCCCGGCTTGTGTCTGGCAGGCATCAGTGGAGCGGGGCGGTGTCTTCTCAGCGAGCAGCCACCACAACGCGATCGGATCACCGCGCATGGCACGTCCCTGCGCCGTCAGCAGGAGCTTGCCCCGGTGCTTGCGCAGCAGCCCCGCCTGCTGCGCTGATTTGACGCAGGTCCACGACCCGATAGGTGACGACGTCGGGGGCGGCGTGGGCGCCGTGGTGACGGCGGTGGCGTCCGCTCGAACGGATCGACGCCACCCCTCCTGGCAGCGAGTATCCGACTCAACACATCCTGGAGTTCACCGGGTCCGAGGCCGGACATCGCTTCGGTGAGCTGCCTCATGCCGTCCGTCGCGGCAGTAGTTCCGTCGTGAGGTCTACCGGGTGCCATGGGGTGCACCGTACGCAACGGCTGGGTCCCACCGGGAGATCGTGCTCCATCGCAAACAGTGTCGCCCGGGCTGGATCGCCTCTCGGTCAGCCCGTCGGGAAATCCCCGACGAACCCTCCGGTTCCCGAGCTCAACAGCAGAGCTGTCCATCGTCGGCCGAACAGCTCTGCTGTTGAGCTCGGGAGGCTGAGTGCACTCCAGCCCCTGGGAGTGGGGCGTGTCCTGCGGGCGTTGTCACCGGCGCAGCTGTGGCCAGGTCTCCAACGTCCAGGCCATCTCCCAGAAGGAGAGCTCGTACCGGCTGCTCGTGAGGAAGACGTCGCGCATCCTGTCCCAGGACGCACCGGGCAGGTTCGTGCTGATCCGGTCGGTCAGCTCGCGTAGCCAGTCAACCAGCGACGTGAACTCGTCCGAGGCGTACATCTCGATCCACCGTACGTAACGTTCGACGCTGGGCGATCCGTGCTCAGCCAGCCGGCGCCCGATCTCGTTGAAGCCCCACATACAGGGCAGCACAGCCGCGACGAGTTCGGCGAAGTCACCGACTGTGGCGGTGCGCAGCAAGAAATCGGTGTAGCCGCGGGTGGTCGGCGCCATCTTCTCCCGCTCGAGATCTGCCGCAGGAATGCCGAGATCAGCGGAGTAGGAACGGTGCAGGTCCATCTCCTCGTGCAGCGTCTCGTGCGCGAGATTTGCGAACCTCCGCATGGTGTCCAAGTCGGGAGCGCGCGCGGCGGCCAATGCCAGCAGGCGGGAGTACTCAATGAGGAAGAGGTAGTCCTGCCGGATCCAGAACTGGAACCGCTCCAGGTCAAGCGTGCCATCCCCGATCCCGCGCACGAACGGGTGGCGATGCTGAGCATCCCAGATCTCGCCTGCGGCGGTGCGTAAGTCTGCGCTGGGCCCACTCATCTGGGTCCACTCATCTGGGGTCGGCTCATCTGGGGTCCACTCATCACAGTCCTTCTGCGAGCGCGTCCCAGAAGGACAGCTCGTATGCTTGCAGGAGCCGGGTCGCCCGGCGAGCCAGCACGGGTGAGTCGCCTGCGGCAAGTCCCTCGCCGAGAACAGCCAACGCGCGGGACTCGAAATCCTCGGGCGGATTGGCGAAAAACTCGAAGAAGGCGACCGCGTCGGCGCCGGCCCCGTAGACCTCGCGCAGGGCGGCCGCGACCTGCCCGCAGTTCTCACCCCAGGCAGCCAAGTTGGCGAGAAAGGCCAACACGACGTCGGCCCGCGAGCCATTGAGCGCGAGCCAGGCGACGAACGCCGGGTACGCCTGGGCGCCGGGATGCGGCTCATGTGCTCGGAGATCGTCTTCGGTCTGACCCAACCAGCCAGCCAGACCCCGGAGCTTGCCCAGCGCCAGGCCCTCGCCCTCGGCCATGCCGAGGAAGAACTCGCCCGCCAGCCCTGCCGGGAAACGGGTCGCCAACTGCGCGAAGCTCCGCCGATCGCTGGACACGATCGCGTGCTGTTCCCCGGCCAGAGCACGGAGCCGCGCAACGGGAACATCCCGCGCCCGCAGCCGCGCGAGGAAACGATGAGAGCGGACCGCGTCCGCAGTCTCCACCAACTCGCGCTGGGTCTGGGCGACCAGCTCGCTAGCGACGGTGCCCGATTGGTCCTCCATCTGAACCCCTCTCCGCTCAGTCCTGCCCAGCGACGTGGAACGCTAGGACCAATCGCGTTCGTCGACGATCGCCGGCCCATCCGGCAGGGCGTCGACGGCGACGACGTCAACGGCCAGGCGTAGCTGGGAACGCACGAGTGCGGACACCGCGGCGGCCGCGTCCGGATCCGGGCTGACGATCTCGCACCGGAGCGTGTCGCGATGCTGGTGCCGGCCGATCACGAACCGGTATGCCGTGACGGACGCCTCCTGGGCCAGCGTTGTCGCCGCCTGCCGCGGATGCAGGAACATCCCGCGCACCTTCACCGCTTCACCCACCCGGCCAAGCACACCGGCCAGCCGCAGCGAACCGTCGGAGCCCACAGTCCACGCGGACAGGTCGCCCGTGCCGAACCGGACCAGCGGCTGCTGCGGCCGGAGCAGGGTGATGACTACCTGACCGGGCCCGTCGTCGTAGCGGGGGAGTCCGGTGTCGAGGTCACAGATCTGGACGAGCACGCCGCCGGGGAGGGCGAGTCCGGAGCGCGGGTGAGTCTCGTAGCCGAGCAGGCCCGCCTCGGCGGTGCCGTAGGCCATCAACACCCTCGGCACGTGCGGCACCAGCCAGTCCCGCAGCGAGTCGGGCAGCGGCTCGGCGGTGACCAGCGCCCGCCGGACCGTCCATCGCAGGTCCAGCTCGGCGGCCTTGTCGACGAGTGCCTTGAGGTAGGACGGCAAGCCGGTGAACGCGGTCGCGCCGATCGCGGCGGCGAGCGTCACCTGCAGGTCGACATGGCCGACCCCGGCCGGCACGACGGTGGCGCCGACGGCGAGCGCGCCCTCCTCGAACATCGCGCCGGCCGGGGTGAGGTGGTAGCTGAAGCAGTTGAGGACCACGTCGCCCGAACCGATGCCGAGGGCACGTAGTGCTTCGCCCCAGCGCCACGGGTCGGGCCCGGGCAGTTGTGGCTCGTAGAGCGGGCCGGGTGAGCAGAAGACCTTCCGCAGCGTCGTGCCGGGAGCCACCGCGCCACCCCACGGCGGGTCATCCCGCTGCGCGGCGATCAGCTCGTCCTTGGTCAGTACCGGCACCAGGGCGAGGTCGTCCACTGTGGACATCTCGGACGGCAGCCGGGCGGCCAATGCCGGCACTCGGCTGGCGGCCTCCCGCACGGCCGCAACGACAGCCTTGTCGAGGCTGGTGGTGTATGCCCGGATCAGATCCGCGACCACTTCTATCCTCCCGTCAGAGCCAGCGCTTGCGGCGCTTGTAGTGCTTGACGTCGCGGTAGCTCTTGCGGGCGCCGGTGTTGCCAAGCCCGAGGTAGAACTCCTTGACGTCCGGGTTCTCGGCGAGCTCGGCAGCCGGGCCCTCCAGCATGATCCGCCCGGACTCCATGATGTATCCGCGGTCGGCCACCTCCAGAGCGCGACGGGCGTTCTGCTCGACCAGCAGCACGGTCAGCCCGAGCTCGGAGTTCAGCCGGCGAATGATGCCGAAGACCTCCTCCACCATCAGCGGAGCCAGGCCGAGCGACGGTTCGTCCAGCATCAGCAGATGTGGATCAGCCATCAGGGCCCGCCCGATGGCGAGCATCTGCTGCTCGCCCCCGGACAGGTAGCCGGCGAGCCGGCCGCGCAGGGCCGCGAGGTGGGGCAGGAACTCGTACCCGCGTTCGTAGTCGGCACGAGTCCCCTTGGTGTACCCCCCGGCTACCAGGTTCTCGTGCACGGTCAGGTGCTCGAAGACCCGGCGGCCTTCCATGACCAGGCCGATTCCGCGCCGGACCCGGGAGGACGCGTCCCAGCGCGTCATATCGACCCCGTCGAAGGTGATCGTGCCGTCGGTGACCGCGCCGTGCTCGGTGGGCAGCAAACCGGAGATCGCCTTGAGGGTGGTGGACTTGCCCGCGCCGTTCGCGCCGAGCAGGGCCACGATCTGGCCGGCCGGAACCGCCAGCGACAGCCCGCGCAGGACCAGGATCACCTCGTCGTAGATGACCTCGACGTTGGCCACATCGAGCAGGGCTGCGGATTTCACGGCTTCGGCGTCACGCCCGCGGCGGTCTCGACGAGCTTGCCGCCTTCCACCTTGTACACCCCAGATGCGGTGGCGCCGCGGTGGCTCTCGGCGGAGAACTTCACCGGGCCGATGACGCCGCCGGTGTCGACGGGGCTCATGGACTCGAGCGCCTTGCGCAGCTCCGGCCCGGTCAGCTCCTTGCCGTCGCTGAGGACCTTCTCGATGCCCTTGGTCATCACGTGCATCGTGTACCAACCCTGCACGTAGTGCAGACCCTTCGCCTCGAGGTCGACACCCTTGGACTTGGCGTAGTCGCGGACCTCCTGGTGACCGGGCTTGTTGGCGGTCGGGGGGGCGACCGGCTGGATCATCCAGTGCCCCTCAGCGGCGGCGCCGGCGGTCTTGACGAACAGCTCGTCGGCGCACCAGTTGAGGCACACGATACGCATGCCCAGCTTCTGCGCGGCGATATCACGGGCTACCACGGCGGCCGGGCTCGCCACCTGCTGAAGCACGATGTACTTCGCGCCTTGGCTCTGGGCCTGCTGGAGCAGCCCGACGAAGTCGGTCGAGCCGGCCCTCATCGGGTAGGCCCTGAACCCGAGCTGGTAGCCGCGCTGCGCGATCCACTTTTCCCCGTCGGCTAGCGGTGCGGTGCCGAACGGCGAGTCGTGGTGGAAGACCGCCACCTGCGCGGTCGGGTCTTGGCTGGCGATCTGGTCCAGGGCCACGCGCATCTGGTCGGAGTAGGTAGGCGCGACCACGAAGTTGAACGGCGACTGGCTCGGGTCGGTCAGCACCTCGGCGTAGGAGGCTGACATGAATGGCAGCTCGTCGTCGGCGACCTTGCCGCGCAACGCCTCGGAGTCACCGGTGCCCCAGCCCTGGATCGCGACCGCGCCCGCAGCGACGTACTTCTTGTACTTCTCCTCCGCGGTGGGGACCTTGTAGGCGTAGTCCTCGCTCAGCGCCTTGATCTTGTGGCCGTCGATCCCGCCGCCGGCGTTGAGCTTGTCGACGTAGGCGAGCATGCCCTCGTTGTACGGCGTGCCCACGTCGGCGGTGGCGCCGGTGAGGTCGGCGAGCACGCCGATGACGATCTCCTTGTCACCCTGCTCGTCCGCGCCCCCGCCGGCCGGTCCGCCGCAGGCGGCCAGGAGCAGCAGCGTCGCGCCGACGATCCACAGCTTCCTCATCACCACTCCCTCATTGACATCTAGTAACGGAACGGCCAGAACCGGAGGTAGTCCCTGGCGCGCTGCCAGATCCGGTTGAGGCCGCGCGGCTCGAACAGCAGGAACAGCACGATGACCAAGCCAAACGTCGCGGCCTGGACGGCGGGCAGCTGGGCAGCGAACACCGGGGCCACCCCGCGCAGCGCGTCGGCCAGCTCGGCGAGCAGCGGCGGCAACAGCATGATGAAAGCCGCCCCGTACACCGACCCGGCGATGCTGCCGAGCCCCCCGACGATGATCATAGCGAGGAACTGGATGGAGACATCCAGGGTGAACCGCTCCCAGGTGACGATCTCGGTGTAGTGGGCGGTGAGCGCGCCGGCCAGGCCCACGTACCCGGACGACACCGCAAACGCGACGAGCTTGGTCCGGGTCAGGTCGACACCGATCGCGCTGGCCGCGATGTCCTGATCCCGGACGGCCATGAAGGACCGGCCGAGCGCGGTGCGGAACAGATTGCGAGCGCTGACCACGGCGAGCACCGCGATCACAAGGATGATCCAGTACCAGGAGAACTCGAAGCCTTGCCGGGGCAGCCGCCAGCCGAAGATGGTCAATCGCTCGACGTCGAGGAAGCCCTGTCCCCCGGTGAGCCAGCCCCAGCGGCGGACGACGAACATGATGATCTCCTGGCTGGCCAGGGTCGCGATGGCCAGGTACAGCCCCTTGAGCCGCAGCGCCGGCAGGCCGAAGAACGCACCGACCCCCGCTGTGAGCAGGACCGCGCACAGCATCGACAGCGGCACCGGGAACCCGGCGCGACCGGCGAGGATCGCCGAGGTGAACGCGCCGACGGCGAGGAAGCCGCCCTGGCCCAGCGAGATCTGTCCGGTGAAACCGACCAGGATGTTGAGCCCGACCGCGCCGACAACCGCGATGCCGATGGTGTTCGCGATACCGAGCCAGTAGTTGTTCACCACGAACGGCAGGGCCAGCAGCGCGGCGAGCACGACGATCAGGCGAGCGTGCTCTGCGCGGGTGTGCCGTAGCCGCAGCTCGGCGGCGTAGGAGGTGTGGTAGACACCGGTCGCGGCCATCTCCGCTAGACCCGCTCGATCCGGGGCTGGCCGAACAACCCGTACGGCCGCAGCAACAGGATCAGTACCAGCGCGACGTACGGGACGACCTGCGACGCCCCGGGCGAGACACCTTCGGCGTACTGGCTGATCAGGCCGATCACGACACCGCCGACGATCGTGCCGGGTACCGAGTCCAGACCGCCGAGGATGACGACCGGGAACACGATCAACCCGAAGCCGGCCAGGTTGCCGGAGACGTCGGAGATGTCGGCCAGCAGGATGCCGCCGATCAGTGCGCTCACCGCGGCCAGCGCCCACGCCAGGGCGAAGATGCGGTGTACCGAGATGCCCTGCACGAGCGCGGCCTGCTGGTCGTCGGCAACGGCGCGCATCGCGATCCCGTGCCGCGACCAGCGGAAGAACCCGGTGAACGCGGCGAACACCACGGCCGCGACGACGACCGCCACCAGCCGGTCCACCGGGACCGCGGCGCCGAAGAGGTCCGCCGTCGCGGCGGGCAGCACCTTGGGCGCCTCGCGGGGCATCGTGCCGAAGAACATCTGCACCACGGCCTTGAGGATCGCCGCGAGGCCGATGGTGACCATGATGACCGTGATCGGATCCTCACCGATGAGCGGCCGCAAGGCCAGGCGCTCGATGAGGACACCCAGTGTGGCGGCGGCGACGACGCCCGCAATCACGGCCGCAACGAGCGGCAACCCGAGCAACACGTACGCGGTGTAGAACAGGTACGCGCCGACCAGAAGGAACTCGCCCTGGGCGAAGTTGATCACACTGGTCGCCTTGTAGATGAGGACGAACCCGAGGGCAGCCAGTGCCAGGATCGCGCCGTTGGCCAACCCGTAGACGGTCAGCTGGATGAACTGGGTCACGCGCGACCACTCCAGACCGGTCGCCGGCGCCGGCCGGCGAGCGCATCCGGCTCCAGCGGCCGGTGGACCGCCAGCGTGATAGGGCGATCGGCGCGGCTGCCGTCCTGGTACCGCACCGTGGCGTGGATCTTCACTTCAGGCTCATCCTGATCGAGCGCGGCGATGACGTCGCCGTACCGCTGCGCGATGACCCCGCGGCGAACCTTCCGAGTCCGGGTGATCTCGTCGTCGTCCGGATCGAGCTGCTTGTGCAACAGCACGAACCGGCGCACCCGGATCGCCTCCGGCAGATCGGTGTTGGCGCGGGCCACCTCCTCGGCGACCAGCGCACTGACCTCGGGCTTGCCGGCGAGGTCGGTGTAGGTGGTGTAGCCGAGGCGGCGACGCTCGGCCCACGCGCCGACCGTCGCCGCCTCGATGCAGATCATCGCGGTGATCCCGGACTCGCCGTGGAAGGCGACCGCCTCGGCTATGTACGGGGAGAACTTCAGCTTGTTCTCGATGAACGCGCTGGAGAACCGGCTCCCGTCCGAGAGGGTCACCACGTCAGCCTGCCGGTCGATCACGACGAGGTGCCCGTCGTCGAGGTATCCGGCGTCGCCAGTGCGCAGCCAGCCCGCACCGTCCACGACCTTCGCGGTGGCCTCGACGTTGTGCAGGTACCCCGCGAACACACTGGCTGAGCGGAGCATGATCTCGCCGTCGCCGGAGATCCGCAGCTCGGTACCCGGGATCGGGGTGCCAACGGTGTGGAAGCGCAGGTCGTTGTCGCGGTGCGCCACCGCGATGCCGCAGATCTCGGTTTGACCGTAAATCTGCTTCAGGTTGACGCCGATCGCGTGGTAAAAGCGGAAAACATCCGGCGACAGTGGCGCGCCGCCGGTGTAGCACCGGCGGATCCAGGCCAGCCCGAGCTGGTCACGTACCGGCCGCAGCCCCGCCACGTCGGCAATCGCGGAGGCCACCGCCAGCGCGACGCCCGGCTTGCTACCCCGTACCCGCTGCGCAGCGGCTCGATCGCCGACGCTGTACGCCCAGCCGAAGACACGGCGTTTGAGCCAGCCGGCCTCGTCGATGCGGACCTGGACGTCGGAGAGCATGGACTCCCAGATCCGGGGCGGGGCGAACATCAGATCCGGGCCGATCTCGCGCAGGTCCGACCGCTGGGTCGCGGAGTCCTCGGGAAACGACAGCGTCAGCCCGCACCGCAGCCCGCACGCGACGGCCAGCATCTGCTCGCCGATCCAGGCCAGCGGCAGGAACGAGACGTACCGCTGACCGGGCCGTACCGGGTCCACGCTGGTGAGATTCTCGGCCATGGCGAGCAGATTCGCGTGGGTGAGCCGGGCGAGCTTGGGCAGCGCGGTGGTTCCGGACGTGGGGCAGATGAGGGCGGTGTCGTCGGGCTCGCCCTTGGCGATCTCCTCGTCCAGCCAGCCTCGGCGCTGGGCGGCGTCGCGCCGGCCGTCCGCCTCGACCGTGGTAAACGCCGCCAGGTACGGCTGGAGATAACCCTCCAGGCCGTGCGGGTCGTAGTAGATGACCGACTCCAGCCGCGGCAGCTGCTCCTTCAGCGCAACGACCTTGTCGACCTGTTCCTGATCCTCGGCGACCACGACGCGGACACCGGCGACGTGCAGGATGTGCGACACCTCCGCACCGATGCTGGTTGGGTACACCCCGACGACGGCGGCGCCGAGGCACTGGGCGGCGAGCTCGGTGACCAGCCATTCCGGCCGGTTGTCACCGATGACCGCGACGACGTCACCCCGGCCGACGCCCCGGGTGGCCAGTCCGTGGGCGAAATCGCGGACGTGCAGCAGGTAGTCGGCCCAGGTCAGCAGGTGCCAGATGCCGTAGCGCTTCTCCTGCAGGGCGGCCCGGGTCGGGCTGGTCCGGGCGAGCTCGGCCAGCAGCCGGGGGAAGGTGCCGGTCACCATGCCGCCTCCGCGGGACCAAGCGCGTCGGCGGTCACAATGCCGCCTCCGCGGGACCAAATGCGTCGGCGGTCACGACTGTTCCCCGAGGTACGCCTCGATCACGGCCGGGTCACCGCGCACCTCGTCGGGACTGCCGTCGGCGATGAGCTTGCCGAAGTCGAGCACCGTGACCCGATGGGAGATGTCCATGACCACATCCATGTCGTGCTCGATGAGGACGACGGTCACCCCGCGCAGCTCGTTCACGTCGAGGATGTAGCGGGCCATGTACTCCCGTTCCTCGGCGTTCATGCCGGCCATCGGCTCGTCGAGCAGGAGCACCGCGGGCTGCAGGCACAGCGCCCGGCCGAACTCCACGCGCTTGGCGTAGCCGTAGGCCAGGGTGCCGACCGGCTTGTTGCGGACTGCCTGGAGCTCGAGCAGGTCGATGACCTCCTCGACGTATTCCCGGTGGGTGATCTCCCCCCTGCGGGCCGGGCCGAACCAGAGCAGCGCCGGCAGCAGCGCCGTGCTCATCCGGGTGTGCCGGCCGAGCATGAGGTTCTCCAGCACGGTCAGGTGCTTGAACAGCTCGATGTTCTGGAACGATCGCGCGACACCGAGGCGGGCGATCTGGTGGGGCCGAAGGTCGAGGAGGTTCACCGCCTCGCCGTCGCGATTCAGCCGGATCTGCCCGCAATGCGGCCGGTACAGCCCCGAGACGCAGTTGAGCAGGGAGGACTTGCCCGCGCCGTTGGGGCCGATGACCGCGTGCACACTGCCTGCGACGACGGTCAGGCCGACGTTGTCCAGCGCCTGGATGTGGCCGAAGCGCAACCCCACCCCGCTGATCTCGAGCAGCGGCTGGCCGGGCGGGACCGTGCTCCCGTTGAGCGGGAAGCGGTACGTTCGGCTCAGCACGGGACGGACGCCCAGCCGCGCCGGCACGTCACCCATAACCCCTCCCCACGACGTGCTGCTCGCGAGTGGGGAGCGCAGCGCGGGATCGCCTGATACATGATGTGCCCAATCGGGGGATGAGTTGCAACCTGATGGTTGTCACGCACGGGAGGCGTCGAGCGCGGGAAGGCTGTTGGGCGAATGGCGGAGGGATCACGGCGGGATTTGCGCCAGTCGCCATGGCAGGCACAGTGGGCGACCGGTAGTCAGGTCCGCAACACATCTCACGTCACCCTCACCGGTGTGACCGGAGTGGCCTGTGTCCTGCTCGACGGCCGGGCGGTCGCGGTCACCGGCGGCGTCGATGGCACGGTACGGGTCTGGGACCTGGCCACCAGCACGTCGATTGGTGAGCCGCTCATGGGCCACCCCGTCCCGGTGACCGCGGTGGCGTGCACCCAGCTCGACGGCCGCCCGATCACCGTCACCAGCGGCCAGGACCACACAGTGCGGATCTGGGACCTCACCAGCCGCACCCCCATTGGCCTGCTCACCGCCCACACCACCCCGGTCACCGCAGTGGCCTGCACCCAGCTCGACGGCCGCCCGATCACCGTCACCAGCGGTGAGGATCTCACGGTGCAGGTCCGAGACCTCGCCACCGGCGCCCTCATGAGCGTGCTCGCTACCCACACCGCTGTGGTCACCGCGGTGGCCTGCACCCTGCTAAACGGCCATCCGATCGCGGTCACCAGCGGCCGGGACCACACAGTGCGGGTCTGGGACCTGGTCACCGGCACCCCCGTCGGCGGGCCCCTCGCCGGTCACACCGGCTTCATTGAGGCGGTGGCCTGCACCTATCTGGACGGCCGGCCGATCGCCGTCACCAGCGGCCGGGCCCACCCGTTGCGGACCTGGGACCTGGCCAGCGGCACCCCCCTCGGCAAGCGGCTCACTGGCCACACCGGCTTGATCGAGGCGGTGGCCTGCACTCATGTGGACGGCCGCCCGGTGGCCGTCACCAGCGGCCGGGACCACACGGTGCGGATCTGGGACCTGGCCGCCGGGACCCCCATGGGCCTACTCACCGGCCACACCGGACCGGTCACCGCGGTGGCCTGCGTCCAGCTCGACGGCCGCCCCATCGCCGTCACCGGAAGCTGGGACCACACGGTGCGGATCTGGAACCTCACCCACCGGACCCCGGTCGGCAACCCCCTCAGGGGTCACACTGGCACCGTCACCGCGGTGGCCTGCACCCACCTGGATGGCCGCTTGGTTGCTGTCACCAGCGGCCGGGACCAGACGGTGCGGATCTGGGACCTGGCCACCGGCACCCCCATCGGTGACCCGCTGACCGGCCACACCGACCTCGTGGCGGCAGTGGCCTGCACCCACCTGGACGGCCGCCCCATCGCCGTCACCAGCGGCCGGGACCACACGGTGCGGATCTGGGACCTCACCAGCGGCACCCCTATCGGCCTGTTGACTGGCCACACCGGCCCGGTCACCGCGGTGGCCTGCGCCCAGCTCGACGGCCGTCCCGTCGCCGTCACCGGAAGCTGGGACCACACGGTGCGGATCTGGGATCTCACCAGCGGCATCCCGATTGACCTGCTCACTGGCCACACCGGCCCGGTCACCGCGGTGGCGTGCACCCAGCTCGACGGCCGCCCCATCGCCGTCACCAGCGGCCCGGACCACACGGTGCGGCTCTGGGATCTCCGGACGAGACTTCGAATCGATCAGATCTACTTGCCCAGCGACGTCAAAGCCGTCACGGGCACCCCAGCGGGCGGCATCGTGGCCGCCTTCGGTTGGGACATCGTCCTTCTCGAACGCTCGGCCGCATGATTCTAAGCTCCCTCCATGGCGCGGTACTTCACTGTGCATCCGGTCGACCCGCAACGGCGCGCGATCGGTCAGGTGGTCGACCTGGTTCGCGGCGGTGGGCTCATCGCCTACCCCACGGACTCCTGCTTCGCCCTGGGCTGCCAGCTCGGCAACACCGAGGGCCTGCGCCGGATCCGCGAGATCCGCGACCTCGACGACAAGCACCACTTCACCCTGGTGTGCCGGGACTTCGCCCAGCTCGGCCAGTTCGTCCACGTCAGCAACACGGCGTTCCGGCTGATCAAGACCTCGACCCCGGGCAGCTACACGTTCATCCTGCCCGCGACCAAAGAGGTCCCGCGCCGGCTGCTGCGACCGAAGAAGAAAACTGTCGGGGTGCGAATCCCGCAGCACGCCGTCGCGCAGGCGCTGCTCGCCGAGCTGGCGGAGCCGCTGCTGTCATCCACGCTGCTGCTCCCAGACGAGCCCGAGCCGCTGACCCAGGGCTGGGAGATCAAAGAGCGGCTCGACCACGCGGTCGACGCGGTCGTCGACTCGGGCGACTGCGGCACCGAGCCGACGACGGTGATCGACTTGTGCGGATCCGAACCCGAGATCGTGCGCCGGGGCGCCGGCGATCCGTCCCGGTTCGAGTAGCCCTCTCAGCCCTGTCGACGCCGGTGCCGAGCGTCGCAAGGACGGCCACACGTTCAGGGTTCTACGTTCACTGTGACCTGGAACGACCGCTGTAACCTCCGGCCCCCCCGGCGGCGATGAACAGGTTGCCGAGGGGGGCAAACCGGCGAGCGGGCAATCGCTGACCGGGAAGGCGGCTGAGCGATGTGGACCAGGGCAATCGTCGTCCTCGCGGTCCTCGCCGTGGTGCTACCGCTGGCGCTTCTGCTGGGTATCCACCTCGGGACGGTGCTGGTGCAGGAGGCAGTGCTGCGGTGAGCCTCCCCCGCTGGCACACCAAGCACCGTTCGTAGCCCAGGGCACGATCCTCTCCTGCAGCCCTCTCCTGCAGCGCCTCGTCAGGCCTCCGGCTCTTCGACGGTCATCCCCTGGGCCGTGATCGCCAACCTGTTTGCGTCGAGGATCTCAACCGGGGCCTCATCGAGCTAGGCCCCGTCCCGTAGATCTTCGGGTTGTGATCAACCCTCGGGTTCCCGAACTCAACAGCAGTGCTGCCCAAGGTCGACCGAACAGCACTGTTGTTGAGTTCGGGAGGCTGAGCGCACCTGAGATCCGGTTGGGTCGACCGGCGGGGACTGGGGCGTGGCGACGAGGACCCGGCACATCGGATCCCGAACCCCGCCGGAAAGGCGTAAATAAGCTACTTGTCCTTGCGGGCAAGCTGGGGAGGATGCGATGACTGGGTACATCTCGTCGCCGTGACCGGCGTCGTGCCAGCCGACCAGCGCGAGCCTCGGTTGCGGCGGCGAGTTGATGGGGCGAGCGAAGCGGTCATCGAGGGTGAAGTTTTCGCTAACGGACCGCTTGCCCTTCCTGAGCATACCTCAGGCAGCATGAACTAAACAACCGGGGTCAATGCCGGTTCTGCGCAGCATCGCGCGGGTGGCGATTCTGGAATAAGCGGCCGCAGTGCACGGTGTACCTCAGTCTCGACTTCATGATAAGGCAGCGTATGGATGTAGTGTGGCAGCGGTTGCTCATGGAGCAGCCTGATAGATAATTGATACATATTTGAGTACCCGGCTCAGCCGACTTGAGACGGGCAACCATGCGTTCGAAGAGGACGCGGCGGCGCAACCGGTCGAACCCGACACCGGACTCGTTCGAGCGACTGAGGAGTCGTTGCGCGAGGGCCATGCGCAGCGCCGCCCGGGCGTGGATAGCCTCGGCCCGGGAGCGAAGCCGGCGGATCGTCAGCAGGCCGCCTTCGCGGGCCTCCTCGATCGCGCTCGCGCCAGCTGATCCTCGTCAGGCCGAGATCCGGGCTCAAGTACTTGTTCGTGCGCAAGCAAGTCAACGTCGCGCTCATCTGGCGGACTTGCGATGACCGAGTCGTCGTATTCGTCAAGGTTCAACTTGGATAGGTCAAGCTCCGCCTAGTCCGCGATCTCCTGCCTGGGAGCGTCTGCCTCGTCCAGGTGAGCCTCGTACCGTGCGTGGCGCCAGGGGATGGTCTTGTGGGTCCGCACCGTTAGTCTGCGCCCGCCCCGCCGACGATCGCTCCAGCTCAACGGGATGTGTTCGAGTCGCAGTGAAGAACCGCGCGCGCCAAGACAACCAGGGCGACTCGCCGCTGCGGGTGACGAGGGGTGGCTGAGGGGGTCTCCGCCCGGTGATCAGTGCCGCGCGGAAGATCTTGTTGGCGACCTTGGCGGTCTCGAGGAGGAGTGGGAGCGGATCGCGGTCTGAGAAGAACGCGCCGGTGGGTGCCCGCCTGGTCCGCAACGCGGCAAGGAGGGTGCGGGTGTCGAGTCGGCGGCGGCGGGCCGCGACGAGCACCGACCGCGGAAAGGCGGTCTCGTGAATCCAGATCGCCTCTCGGTGGGGTCGCCTCGGTGGCTCTGGCAGTTTGAGTGCGTCGCGATAGGCGATTTCCACCAGGTTCATCCCGGCGGCGGCGGCCAGTGCGGTCTGCAGGTCCGGCCGGCCCACGGTCGGTTCGGTGATGAGCATCCGCCCATCTCGAGTGCTGCGCCGAACCTCCAGCGAGCCGAAGCCGACGTGGCCTGCGGTGTCGA
>JBQTHE010000015.1:0-72792 GCA_052390115.1 Pseudonocardiales bacterium
GACCAATGCGTTCTCCACCGACGAGAGCCTGCACGCCGCCGGCACCACCTGCACCAACGGCGACCTGTCGACCTACTTCTGGCCCGTGCTGCGCGACACCAGCAAGCAGGGCGACGACGCCCTGGTCAACGGCGGTGGCCTGGACGGCAACTTCGGCGAGATCCTCCAGCCCGTCACGGCGCAGTTAGAATTCCGGGGCAACCCGACCAGCAAGGTAACCGCCATGCCGGATGACCTGACGACGATCATGGGCGACGCCAAGGCCGTGACCAACGGCGATGCCAACGCCAGGGCGGCGTGGACCTGCACCGGTTTCGAGGACCGCACCACCACCAAGTACCCGCTGTGCCCGCAGGGCAGCCAACTGGTCCGCATCCTGGACTTCCCCAGCTGCTGGGATGGGCAGAACCTGGACTCGGCCAACCACCGGGACCACATCGCCTTCCCGCAACAGGACGGGTCATGCAGTGGCGGGACAGTGACCATCCCACAACTACGGATCACGCTGACCTACGATCAGCCGGCCGACCGGAACTTCGCCCTGGACTCCTTCCCCGACCAGCGGCACAATCCGGCCACCGACCATGCCGATTTCATGGCCATCATGCCCGAAACGCTGTTGACGCAGATGGCGGACTGCATCAACACCGGGCAAACCTGCTGATCCCCAGAATGGGAAGTGGGCCATTGTCGGGCACGCAACGGCCCACTTCCTCGTGCCCCGCATTTCAGTGATCGCCACTTGAGGGTGACCTCAGCGTGGCGGATCGGGGACCGGCTGGCCGAACAGCCCGAGCAGGGCATCCGGGTCGTCGTCAGCGGCGCTGCGGTTGCGCCGGGCGTGCCCGCACACCAGGCACCGGTGCACCAGGACAATCCCACCACTCTCGGACAGAGCACCGACCGGCTCCATCGCCCCGCCACACTCGGCGGCCCGATCACCCGGGTTGACGTCTACGTGTCGCGACCACAGACACCGCGGGCAATGGTTGGTGTAACCGCTGCCGCGCACCGGCGCACCGCAGCGCAGGCAGGTGAAGTCCTCCCTGCGGCGGGTGAACGAGCGGGTTTCCGTCATCGACACCAGCGTCCCATGCCGCGGTCATCAACCGGGCCGTTCGGCCGTGCCGTGGGCCCCAGCAACTCGGCGTTACGCTGGGTTCGCGAAGATCTGGCTGATCAAGACTTGGTCAATGGGCTGTTCTACCGGCAGGCGCAGGGAGGTCGGACATGACGCGGGTGCGGGCCGCCGACGGGCGCAATTGGACGGTCCAGAGCAGGATCAACTGGTCCCAACCGGCGACGGCGGAGCAGTTCGAGCACGACATGGCCGCCGGTTACGTGCCCGGGATCGCGATGCTGGGGGTCGTTATTGCTCTGGTGCTCTTCGTGCTGTTCTGGACCCCATCAGGGGTGGTCGTGCCGTCATGGCTGGTGCTGTTGTTCCTGCTGCTGCTGATGGTGCTGCCGATGCAGTGGGCGCTACGGCGGCCGTGGACCATCGTGGCGAAGACCGTTTCTGAGCCGACCGAAAGCGCCGCCGAACACTGGGTGGGCACCGTGCACGGCATGGTGGCGGCCCGGCAGGACACTCGTCAAGTAGTCCAGAGCCTGAAGGCGCGGGCCATCCCTGACGACGGTACCGGGCCGCTCCGGCAGGTCACGTAATCGTGCGGTGCGGGTACCCGTGAGCGCACACTGAACCCATGCCGGAGCTACCGGAGGTCGAGGCACTGGCTCACCACCTGCGCCAGCACGCTGTCGGCGCAACCGTGACCCGGGTCGACGTCGCCTCCCTCACGGTGCTCAAGACCGTGCAGCCGCCGGTGAGCGCGCTGCATGGCCATCGCGTGACCTCGGCCAGCAGGCACGGCAAGTTCCTCGCGCTGCACACCGACGGGCCGGTGCTGGTGACCCACCTGGCCCGGGCCGGCTGGCTGCGCTGGTCCGACTCGCTGGCCCCGACCGCGCCCCGCCCCGGCAAGGGGCCGATCGCGCTGCGGGTGCACCTGCGCGGGGGCTCGGGCTTCGATCTCACGGAGGCGGGCACCCAGAAACGTCTGGCGGTGTATGTGGTCGATGCGGTGGATGGCGTGGCTGCACTACCCGGCATCGCCCGGCTCGGCCCGGACGCGCTGGCGCTGTCCCGTGACGAGCTCGCCGAGGTGCTACGCGGGCGCACCGAGCGGCTCAAGACCGCGCTGACCGATCAGTCGCTGATCGCCGGGGTCGGCAACGCCTACTCCGACGAGGTGCTGCATGCCGCGCGGCTGTCGCCCTATGCCACCGCGGGTCGGTTGTCCGACGATGCGCTGGACCGGCTGCACGAGGCGCTGCAGCAGGTGCTGCACGACGCGGTCGCGCGCTCCGTCGGCCAGGACGCCGCCCGGCTCAAGGGAGAGAAGCGGGCCGGTCTGGCGGTGCACGCCCGCGCTGGCCTGCCCTGCCCAGTATGCGGCGACACCGTCCGCGAGGTGTCCTTCGCCGACCGCGCGTTCCAGTACTGCCCGACCTGCCAGACGGGGGGCAAGCCGCTGGCCGATCGCAGGCTGTCCCGGCTGCTTCGCTGAGCTTCACCACGTTGACGGCTCGGGCTGTACCAGGGATGAACCGGGATGAGGAGGAACCGATTCCCCCTTCCGGCGGTGGTGCGCCGTGGCCTGACAGGGTTCGATTCCTGCCGTGGTGTGGTTTGCCTCATCTTTGCATCCCGCCGACCGCCCGGTCCAAGAGAACATCACCAGCAGTTGCGTGTTCGCCGCCTCATGGTGCTGCTCGGTCGGGATGTCGTGGACGGTGGAGCTGCGGCCGGTGGAGGAAGGGGTGCTGACCGGTCCCGCAGTGGAGTGGATCTGCTCCGGGGTACCGACCCAGCTACCGGCCCCGGAACGCCAGACCGTCCACCTGCTCGGCGAACGTGGCCTGCTGCTGTACCCGGGCGATTCGCTCGAGCAGGTCAAGTTGGCGCCGCGAGCTCGCAGCCGCCGGCTGATCGGCTACGTCACCCGCGACCCCGAGGTGATCGCGCTGGCGCTGACGCTCGCCGATGCCCTCGATGAGGGGCCCGACCATCCCATGGTGATCGCCGCCCGATGGATCCAGGCCGGATACTCGGCCGACACGGCGGCAAGCTGGATCACGGCCGGCATCGCCTGGCCCGAGGTCGCCGACACCGTGTTGTCTACCTAGCGCAGTGCTGTCCACCCTGGGCAGTGGCGCGTCGACGTTGCCAGCGGGTGTCGGGACCGCGACGATGGGTTCGTGGCCCTGTTGGCGGTGCTCGCCGTGCTCTTCTCCGCGGTGTTCGCTGCCGGGTTGCTGTACTGGGTGCGCACCAGGGGGACGTTCGGCACCGACGCCGACCGCGCCACCTACACTGCGCTGCTCACCATGGCGCAGGCCTCACCGCCACTGCGGGTCGGACTCTCGGCCAGCTCGGCGACCGCCGCAGCACCGCACCTGCGGGCCTTGCTGAACTGCTCAGCCGTCGCGCTGACCAACGACGAGAGCGTGATGCTGGCCTGGGACGGCGAGGCGCAGCATCATGCCGAGTGGGTCGCCGAGGCCGCGTTCCAGGTGGCGAGCACTGGCCGCCAGCAGGTCCGCAACCAGCGCGAGATGGACTGCGGGCGCGCTGACTGCCCGATTCGTGCCGTGATCGTGTCCCCGCTGGAGGTGGACGGCAGCGTCGTCGGAACCTTCGGAGTGGTCAGCCAGCGCACCGCCCAGGCCGGCGTGATGCGGGCCACCGCTGAGGTCGCCCGGTACGTCTCCAGCCAGCTCGAGCTCGCCGAGCTCGACGAGTCCCGATCCCGGCTGGCTCATGCCGAGGTGCGGGCGCTGCGCGCGCAGATCTCCCCGCACTTCATCTACAACGCGCTCACCACGATCTCCTCGTGCATCCGCACCGACCCGGAAGAAGCCCGCGAGCTGCTCATGGAGTTCGCCGAATTCACCCGGTACTCCTTCCGAACCGCCGGGGAGTTCACCACGCTGGCCGAGGAACTCAACAACATCGACCGCTACCTGATCCTGGAAAAGGCCCGGTATGAGGAGCGGTTGCAGGTCAAGCTGCAGATCGCGCCCGAAGTGCTGCCGGTCGTGCTGCCGTTCCTGGCGTTGCAGCCGTTGGTGGAGAACGCCGTGCGGCACGGCCTGGCGGGCAAGCCCGGCGGCGGCACCGTGTCCGTCGTCGCCGAGGACGCCGGGGCGGAGTGCGTGATCAGCGTGGAGGACGACGGCGTCGGGATGGATCCGGCCCGGCTCCGGGACGAGATGACCGATTCGCACCTTTCCGGCGCGCATGTCGGGCTGGGCAATGTGCACGACCGGCTGCGGGCAGCCTTCGGCGACGAGTGTGGGTTGGTCGTGGAGACCGGGCCCGGGGTGGGCACCAAGGTCAGCATGCGAGTGCCCAAGTTCAGCCGCGGGGTGCGTGCCGCCGCTCCACCGACGCCAAACCCCTCCCGATCGCAACCCCCGGTGAGCGCATAGCAACCTCATCCGGCAAGGCGAACCTCGGGGACCCGCCGTCATACGTACGCTGGGCGAATGGACGTCAAGGATCTGACCTCGCGGCTGCCGTTGCCCGGCAACCAGCGGGAGCGCGGCCCGGTGGTGGCCGCAGTGAAACTGCACGGCGTGATCACCCCGGCGCCGGCCCCGCTGAGCCGCGGGGTGATCAACTTGGCCGTGCTGGACACGGTGCTGACCCGCGCCTTCGGTTTCGACCGGCTGCGGGCAGTAGCCCTGTCGATCAACTCGCCGGGTGGTTCGGCTACCCAGTCGGCGCTGGTGGCCGATCGGATTCGCGGCCTGGCTGATCAGAAAGGCGTGCCGGTGCTGGCGTTCTGCGAGGACGTCGCCGCATCCGGCGGGTACTGGCTGGCGTGCGCCGCCGATGAGATCGTCGCTCATCCCACCTCGCTGGTCGGCTCCATCGGGGTGGTCAGCCAGGGCTTCGGGCTGCACGGCCTGCTGGAGCGCTTCGGCGTGGAACGGCGGCTGTACACCGCCGGAGCGAACAAAGCTCGGCTCGACCCGTTCCTGCCGGAGCGCCAGGACGACGTGGAGTGGCTGAAGGGCATGCAAACGGAACTGCATGGCATGTTCCGCGACTGGGTGTGCTCGCGCCGAGGTGACGTGCTGGCCAGAGCGGCCGCCGACGAGAAAGACCTGTTCACCGGGGAGGTGTGGACCGGCCGTCGAGCCCTGGAACTGGGCCTGATCGACAGGCTGGGCACGATGCGCGGGGAGATCGCCAAGCGCTACCCGGACGCGGAGGTCGTCATGGTCGAGGCGCGCCGCCCGCTGCTGACTCGCCTGGGGTTACGCCCCGCGGCGGACTCACTGACCGGGCACAGCGGTCCGGACTCCGCGCTGGCCGTTCTCGAGGCGCTCGAACACCGCGCAACCTGGTCCCGCTTCGGCCTGTGAATCTGGCTGACCACCCGGACAGCCGCACCGCCGAGTGACCGCAACCGTGGACAGCGATACCGGCCATGGGCAGGATTGTTGGGTCCGGGGGGACCGGAGTGTCAGAAGGGCGGTCGATGAGCGACAACGACAGCAACCCCGGGCTTGTCGTGCTCGCAGTAGACGACGAGAAGCACGCGATGTCTCTGCTGGTCGAAGTGCTCGACGCCGAGCCGCGGATCGGCACCGTGCTGCGGGCCTCCAACGCCACCGAGGCGCTGGAGGCGTTACGGGGAGACAAACGCATCGCGAATGGCACTGCGCCCTCCCGGGTTGATGTCGTGTTCTTGGACATCCGGATGCCCGGGCTGGATGGCCTGGAGCTGGCCCGAGTGTTGGCCATGATCCCCGACCCCCCGGTGGTCGTGTTCGTCACCGCCTACGAAGACAAGGCGTTCGACGCGTTCGACATCGGCGCGGCCGACTACCTGAAGAAGCCGGTGAGCCGGGAACGGCTGGCCAACACGATGCGGCGGATTGTGCAATCCCGGCGCAACGCAGCCATCCCGGTCGAGGAGCAGGCCACCGAGGACGAGGTCATCCCGGTCGAGCTCGCTGGCACCACCAAGCTGGTGCCGCGCTCGTCGGTGCGCTGGGTGGAGGCCCAGGGAGACTACGCGCGGCTGCATACCGGCGAGGGCAACAGCCACCTGGTCCGCATCCCGCTGTCCCAGTTGGAGGACCGCTGGTCCGAGGCCGGCTTCGTGCGCATCCACCGCTCCTTTCTGGTCGCCCTGCCGCTGGTCACCGAGCTGCGCATGTCGGCCTCGGGCTATGTGGTGCGAGTGGGCAACGGAGACGACGCCGCCGAGCTGCCGGTCAGCCGGCGGCATACCCGCGAGCTCAAGGATCGCTTGGTGCGCGCGGCCAAACAGGGCTGGACGTCGCGATGAGTCCCCATGAGCTCCTATGAGTCCCTATGAGTGACGGCTCGGTAAGCAACGGTGGGGCCGGCCCGCCCGACGATCCGTGGGCGGCCCTGGAGGAAGCCATCCGTGGGCCCTCCGGCGGGCCAACCCCACCCAGCGGGAAGGCCAAGCTCGGCAAGCGGGAACGGATCGTGCTCGCGAAGCGGCGCAGTAGCCGTCGGGTGGTGCGCACGCTCGCCGAATTGGAGGATCAGACCGGCGTCGGTGAGGTGTTGGTCCGCCAGTTGGTGGGAGTGCAGTTGATCCTGGCGATCCGGCTGATGCTGCTCACCGTGGTGGTGTTAGGTGCCATCCCGCTGGTGTTCCTGCTGGCACCGTCGGTGGGCACGATCAGTGTCCTCGGGTTGCGGCTGCCGTGGCTGCTGCTCGGGCTCGCGGTCTACCCGTTCTTCGTGGCCGTGGCCTGGTCCTATAACCGCAGCGCCGAGCGCAATGAGCAGGACTTCGCCGAGATGGTCGAGAACTGAGCGCGAACGTGCGCGAGCAGGTTGACTTGTTCTTCACCATCGGTGCGATGGTTGCGGTTGCCGCCGTGACCATGATCGCCGGGCTTTACGGGACGAGGACCCGTTCGACCTCGGATTTCCTGGTGGCCTCCCGAACGGTGGGACCGCGCTGGAATGCCGCGGCGATCTCCGGAGAGTTCCTGTCCGCCGCGTCGTTCCTCGGCATCGCCGGGCTGGTGCTCAAGGGCGGGGTGGACGCGTTATGGTATCCGGTCGGGTTCACCGCCGGCTACCTCGCACTGCTGCTGTTCGTGGCGGCGCCGCTGCGCCGATCCGGTGCGTACACGCTGCCCGACTTCGCCGAGGAGCGGTTGAGGTCGGCCCGGCTGCGCAAGATCTGCACCGTCTTCGTGATCATCATCGGCTGGCTTTACCTGGTGCCACAGCTGCAGGGCGCCGGGCTCACCGTCGCCACTGTCTCGAACTCGAAGTATCCGCTGTGGGTCGGCGCAGCCGTCGTCATGGTGATCGTGACGGTCAACATTTACACCGGGTGGATGCGCTCGATCACCGTCGTGCAGGCCTTCCAGTACTGGATCAAGCTGACCGCGCTCGCCGTGCCGGTCTTCGTGTTGCTGATTCACCACGCCGGCCAAGACAAGGGGTTCCGGGATTCGCTGGCGGCCTCGGCGCCGCCGTCTTTCGCCGAGGCGACCCAGGTCCGCCTCGACCGCAATGTCGTGCTCCAGGTCACGGCGCCGACACCGCTGAAGATCACCACGGACGGAAGCCCGGCCGCGGAGACGGTGACCTGGCAGCCCGGTGAGCACGGCGTCGCCAAGGGCACCACACTGCACTTCGACGCGGGTAGCCGAGTTCCGGTGATCCGGGGCGCCGCAACGGACAATGACACCTGGCTGAGCCCGTTCAGCAGTACGTCCAGCGGTCCGGCGCACAGCCCGCTGCTCGCCACGTATTCGCTCGTGCTGGCGCTCATGCTGGGCACTATGGGGCTGCCGCATGTGCTGGGTCGCTACTACACCAATCCCGACGGCCTTGCCGCCCGCAAGACCACGCTGGTGGTGCTGGCGCTGCTCGGCGTCTTCTACCTGTTCCCGATGATCTCCGGGTGGCTTGCCCGGCTCTACGTCCCGCATCTGCTGGTCACCGGGAACACCGACGCCGCGCTGCTGCTGCTGCCCATTGCGGCCTTGGGCGGCTGGCTGGGGCAGCTGCTCGGCGCACTGATCGCCGCCGGCGCGTTCGCCGCTTTCGTGGCCGCGGCATCGGGGCTGGTGGTTGGCGTTGCCGGAGTACTGTCCAGCGACGTCCTGCCCAGCCGGCTCCGGAGCTTCAAGGTGGCCACCTTGGCGGCCTGGTCGGTCCCGCTGGCCTTCGCGCTTGCCGTGTCATCGCTGGACCTGGCACAGGGCGTGGGACTGGCTTTCGCGGTGGCAGCCTCCTCGTTCTGTCCGCTGCTGGTGCTGGGTATCTGGTGGCGCGGGCTGACCGACGCCGGCGCAGCTGCCGGCCTCGTGGTCGGCGGTGGGTTGGCGTTCCTCGCGGTGTTGCCCGCCGCAGCCGACGTGCTCCCGACCGAGTGGCAGCAGGTGCTGGCCCAGCCGGCGGTGTTCACCGTCCCGCTGGCGTTCCTGACCATGGTCGTGGTGAGCCGCCGGACGAGGGATCGGGTACCGACCGATGTCACGCGCATCCTGCTGCGGCTGCATGCACCGGACCGGCTAGGGTTGGCCGAGGACCGGGACATCGCCCGGTTAGGGATAGCAGCTAATCTGCTGCGACCGCGTGGCGGTCGGCACCGCCGGTAGCTGCACCGATCGGCCAGTGTGCTGCGCACGGTCGGCGACCAGGCCAACAGCGTGATCATGATGACTGTCCTGGAGGTGTTTGCATGAGCACCACCGAGCGCCTCGGCGGTGCCGAGGCCCCGCCGCCTGTGGACCCCTGGACCGCCGCCCAACGAAGCGCCGAGTTCGTCACCCTGCGCGGGAGGCTCCGCCGCTTCGTCTTCCCGATGACCGCGTTCTTCCTGGCCTGGTACTTCCTGTACGTGCTGTTGGCTGCGTTCGCCCCGCAGTTCATGGCCATCAAAGTCGTCGGGAATATCAACATCGGGTTGATCATCGGTCTGCTGCAGTTCGTCACCACCTTCGCGATCACGACGATCTACGTCCGGTTCGCGAACAAGTACCTGGATCCGGTGGGCGACCGGATCCGCGAACAGATCGAAGGAGCGGCCCGGTGACCGGCTCGATCACACCGGCTACGTCGGCCCCAGCGTGGTTAGCCCAAGGGTCGGTGGGGGAACCGCTACTCAATGGCGGGATCTTCCTGTTCTTCGTGGTCATCACCCTGGTGATCGTGGTCCGGGCCTCCCGCAGCACCAAGACCGCAGCCGATTACTACGCCGCGGGCCGATCGTTCACCGGCCCGCAGAACGGTGTCGCGATCTCCGGCGACTACCTGTCCGCGGCGTCGTTCCTAGGCATCGCCGGAGCCATCGCTATCTACGGTTACGACGGTTTCCTCTACTCGATCGGTTTCCTGGTCGCCTGGCTGGTGGCTCTGCTGCTGGTCGCCGAACTGCTGCGGAACACCGGCAAATTCACCATGGGTGACGTGCTGAGCTTCCGGATGCGCCGGCAACCGGTGCGGGCGGCCGCGGCGGTATCGACGCTCGCGGTGTCGTTCTTCTACCTGCTGGCCCAGATGGCCGGCGCCGGTGGTCTGGTCGCGCTGCTGCTCAACGTCCAGGGCCGCGGCGCCCAGGCGCTCGTGGTCGCGATTGTCGGCATCCTGATGATCATCTACGTGCTGGTCGGTGGGATGCGTGGCACCACCTGGGTGCAGATCGTGAAGGCTACCCTGCTGATCATCGCCGCGGGCATGATGACTGCCTGGGTGCTGGGCGCCTTCGGGCTCAACCTGTCCGCCCTGCTCGGCGAGGCCGCAGCGAAGTCCTCGCAGGGAACGGCCGTGCTCGAACCCGGCCTGCAATGGGGGGCGAACACCACAACGAAGATCGACTTTGTGTCGTTGGCGATCGCACTGGTGCTGGGCACCGCAGGCCTGCCGCACATTCTGATGCGCTTTTACACGGTTCCGACGGCCAAGGAGGCCCGCCGCACCGTGGTATGGGCGATCTGGCTGATCGGCGCCTTCTACCTGTTCTCCCTGGTGATCGGCTACGGCGCGGCGGCACTGGTGGAGGGCGGTCCGCAGCGGATCGCCAGCATGCCCGGTGAGGAGAATTCGGCGGCGCCGCTGCTGGCCTACGAGCTGGGCGGGGAGGTGCTGCTCGGCTTCATCTCGGCGGTGGCTTTCGCCACCATTCTCGCCGTGGTGGCCGGGCTGACGATCACCGCGTCGGCGTCCTTCGCGCACGACGTGTACGCCAACGTGATCAAGCACGGCGAACTGAATCCGGACAGCGAGGTGCGAGTCGCCCGCATCACCGCCTGCGTCATCGGGGCGTTGGCGATCCTCGGCGGCATCGTCGCGCTCGGTCAGAACATCGCCTTCCTGGTAGCGCTGGCTTTCGCGGTGGCTGCGTCGGCCAACCTGCCGACCATTCTCTACTCGCTGTTCTGGAAGCGGTTCAACACCAGCGGTGTGCTGTGGAGCATGTACGGCGGCCTGATCAGCAGTGTGTTGTTGATCGTCTTGTCGCCGGCGGTGTCCGGCAGCCCGGGCGCGATGGTGCCGGGCGTGGACTTCGCGATCTTCCCGCTGAAGAACCCGGCCCTGGTCTCGGTGCCGCTGGCCTTCCTCCTCGGCTACCTCGCGACCGTGCTGAGTAAGGACGACGCCGACGAGGCGAAGTTCGCCGAGATGGAGGTGCGGGCGCTGACCGGTGCCGGTTCCGAGAAGGCGCTGGTGCGGGGCGGCTAGGCCGGACCGCCAACGCCACAGCCGTAGCTGTGGCACGATTCGGCCATGACGTCCCCAGTCCCGGCCGTGCTCGTGCCCAACGTGCCCAACAACGCTGTGCTGCTCGACGTCCGGGAGAACGACGAGTGGGCCGCCGGGCATGCGCCGGGGGCCGTGCACGTCCCGATGGGGCAGGTACCGCAGCGCCTCGACGAGCTCGCCACCACCTTCCCCGATCGCCCGGTGCACGTGGTGTGCCGGTCCGGGGGGCGGTCGGCACGGGTCACCACCTATCTGGTGCAGGCAGGGTGGGACGCGGTGAACGTCGACGGTGGGATGCGCGCCTGGGCTGCTGCCGGGCGTCCGATGGTGACCGAGTCGACCGCGCCTCCCCGAGTCCTGTAGGTCCGGCGTGCCCGCCCACCCGCGCTACACCGGCCCACCGTCCTATCCCATCCCGCCACGCTGGGGTTTCCCGCGACTGGGCCAGCGGTCGCCGGTGGCGGGGACCGCCCCAGCGGTGGCGTCCCTGGAGCAGATGCGCGCGCTGGGCGCTGCGGCGGTCCCGCTGCTCGGGCTGACCGCCGTGCTCATGCTGGCCACCGCAGGCGCCGAGGCGTGGCGTTACGCGCTGCTGCTGGACAGCCGCACCGACGCGGTGCCCGCCGGGCCGCTGCACGCCAGCGATGCGCTGGTGATCACCGGCGGGGTGATCTCGCTGCTGGCCGGCATCCTGGCCGGCGCGGTCACGGTGGGGTGGCTGGTGCGCGCCTGCACGGTCGCGGCCCGGGCTGCCGGGGTCACACCGGCCCGGCGCGCCTGGCAGCTGGTCGCGGGCGTACTGGTGCCGGGGGTGAACCTGGTGGTGCCGGGTGCGGTGCTCGCCGAACTGGAGCACGCGGCGCTGGGCCGGGACCCGGGCCGTCGACCGCGCCCGTCCCGGCTGGTCGTCGGATGGTGGGCGGTCTGGGCGACCGGGCTGGTCCTGGCCGGCACGACCATGCTGTGGGACCTGCGCGACGGGGTGCAGGCCCGCGCCGACGGAGTGCTGCTGCACGCGGCCACCGACCTGGTGGCGGGGGCTGTCGCGATCACCACGATCGTCGTGGTGCGGCGGCTGACCCGGTTGCTCAGCCCGGCGAAACTGGCCGGCGCCCGCCGGATGGTGGTGGTGCGGGTGCCGGACGGCACCCGCCCGTGAGTGGCGACCGGTGCTGGAACGCTGTTCCTCACTCACACGGTCACGGCGGCCACGCGATCGCGTGGCCGCCGTGACCAAACGATAGCGTGCCCGCCGTGACCAAACGCAGCGCGACCAAGGTGCGCCAACGCGACAGCCAGTACAACCCCCGCCAGCCGTGCCCGTGTGGCTCCGGCAAGAGGTACAAGGCCTGCCACGGTGCCCCGGGCGGCGCCCAGGACGTCATCGTCAGCCGTCCCTTCGCGGGACTGGCCGGGGAGTGCCAACTCGTCGCGCTGCGCGAGTTCGTGCCGTCGGCGACCGCACCCTTACCCCTGGCGCAGCCAGCCGGGCGAGACGTCACGTTGGCCACTGTGCTGCCGACGGCGGCCGCGGCGATCGTGCGGCCCGACGGTGCGGCGCTGGTCGGGCTGCAGGTGCTGACCCGGTCCGGCGACCTGTCCCGGGACCTCGGCCGCGCGGTGACCTGGGCACTGACCGCGGAGCCCGGCTCAGTGCTGCCCAAAGTGAGCACCACCGCCGAGGGCGAGCAGATCCGGTTGCAGGATCTGCTGACCCCGGACACGCCACTCGACGTCACCAGGTACTCCGACTTCGCCTGGTGGATCCCCGGCGACGAACCTCCGTCCAAGGAGGCGGCGCTGTCGATACAGCAGGCCAACGCCGCGATCATGCCGACCGAAGCGGTCATCGGAGAAGGGGTCGATGCCGCCTATTGGGTCGACGCCGGTGACAAGGCGCACCTGCGATGGGTCCGTCCGGAGCCGGAGGAACAGCTGCTCACCGCCCTGGCCCGGCTGGCTGCCCGTGATGAGCTGGACCTCGGCGACGGCTCCCGCTACGCAGGCTCGTTCCGCGCGCACGGTGTGCTGGTGCCGGTCTGGGATCTCGACCGCGAGCAGCACGCCCGAGAATGGATCACCCCCGCAGAGACATTCGCCCCCCGCTTAACGCAGGCACTGGCGTCACTGGACGACACCCCACTCACCGACCCCGAACGCCGCGCCCTGCGCGGCCTCCGCAACCGCCAAATCACCCTCCGCTGACCCCTTCACCCCGGCTTCCCCGCATTCAGCGGGCTCAGCGGGGTTATCGTGCGTCGAATAACCCCGCTGAGCCCGCTGAATGCGGAGGGCGCGGTTAGGGGAGCCAGGTGAGGCGGCCGCGGAGGAGGGCGTAGCCGACGAAGGCGACTACGTCGAGCAGGGTGTGGGCGGCGATCAGGGGCCACAGGCGGTTTGTTCGCTGCCATATCCGGCCGAACACGATCCCCATCACCAGATTCCCGACGAACCCGCCGAATCCCTGGTAGAGGTGATAGGAGCCGCGGAGCACCGCGCTGGCCAGCAGAGCACTACCCTCCCCCGATCCCAGCTGGCGCAACCGGGTGATCAGGTACCCGACCACCAGCAACTCCTCGGCCAGCGCGTTGGCCACCGCCGCAGCGAGCAATACCGGGACGCGCCACCAGGTGTCATCCAGCGCGGACGGCAGCACGGTCAGGTTGAGACCGGCCGCGCGGGCCAGGAGGTACAGGCCCAGCCCCGGCACGCCGATCATCGCAGCGAGCCCGATGCCAAGCCCAGCATCCCGACCGCGGGACCGACCGTCCAGGCCAAGGCTGCGCAGTGGGATCCCGCTGCGCCACAGCAGGTAGCCGGCCAGGCCACCCCAGGCCAGCAGTTGGATCACCCCGGTGAGCTGGTAGGCAAGATCCAGCAGTTCCGCCTTGCGGCCTGGCGCGTTGATCGCCACCGATTGGTCCGCCAGTGACCCCGGAACCAGCAATGCATCCAGCAGCGCCAGCAGGCTGCGCAGCCCGGACAGTCCCAGCGTCACCGCCAACACCAGGACGACCTCGACGACCAGGGCTCGGCGCTGCGCGGGATCGGTGACCAGCGCCAGCTGCTCCGGTCGCGACGGGGCAAGCCATGCCCCCAACCAACCGGCCCGTGCGCTCACCCCGCGACGCTATCCGGCTGCCTGCGGCCCCGCGTATCGTGGCCGCGTGTGGCGGTTCGCGCTCTCCCGGCGATGGTGGGTCGGGCACCTGCTGGTCGCCTTGTGTTGTGGGCTGTTCATCCGGCTGGGGCGCTGGCAATGGGACCGGGCGGAGTCAGCCTCGGGTGACTGGCAGAATCTCGGTTACGCGCTGCAATGGCCGTTGTTCGCGGTCGTGTTGGTCGCGGCCTGGGCCCGGTTCCTGTGGCTGGAGCAGCGTCGCGTCCCCGAGGCAGTCCCCGCACCCGATCCACCGACCCTGATCCCGCCGGCTACTCGACGCCCTGCACAACGCATTGGGCAACGACCGATCCCGGAGGACGATCCCCACGATGAGCTCGCCGCATACAACGCCTACCTCGCCCGGCTCGCCGAGCAGGACCGGCAGTCCTAGCCACCGGGTCACGACCTGGCTGATCGGCTACCGGATCGCTGCTTACGCCACCGGTGTGATGCTGCTCGTCCTCACGCTATCCATGGTGTTGCGCTACGGCTTCGCCGACGAGCGGCTCGTCTGGAGCGGACCGGTGCACGGATTTCTCTACATGGGTTATCTCGTCTGCACGGTGCTGCTGGGTACCGCCGTGCGGTGGCGGCCAGGGAGGATGGTGCTGGTGGCGCTGGCCGGCACGATCCCCCTGATGTCCTTCGTCGCCGAGCGCAGCGTGACCCGTGAGGTGCGGGCCAGCCTGGTCAAACCGACGTCGTCACGGTAGCCCCGACAAGCGCCGGAGAGACCGCTACTAAGGTGCGTCGGGTGTCAACGGTGCTGAATCTGCATGCCTCCGGCTCACGAGGCGTCCCACCCCTGCTTGCCAGGCTGGTCGATGATGCGGCGCTGTTCCCGCCGTCGGTGACGAGCCTGGTCGATGTCGTTGCGACGCACCTCGCCGCCCGCAGCGAGCCATACGCGGGAGTGATCGGATTCCTGCTCTGCCCGACCTCACGGCTCGGCGCGCTGGTCACTGCGCTGCGCAAAGCACCTCCCGCGCAACCGGTGGCCCTGTCGCTGGTGGCCAACACCGGGCTGGGGGGCCTGCCCAAGGCTATCTCCACCGCGTTGGACAACGGCAAGCTCCTGGATCTGCGGATGATCGAGGTGCCGGCACCGTCGGACGTGGACGCCAACTGGCTGGTGCAGCTCACCGAGTTCGTGCCCGACGACGTGGTCCGGGTGGTGGAGCCACGCCGTGGGCGGCCGGATTGGTTGGATGGCGTGCGCCGCGTCGCCGAGGCCGGCTGCTGGCCAAAGCTGCGCTGCGGCGGCGCCTCCGCGGAGTCGTTTCCCAGCATCGACGAGGTGGCTGATTTCCTGGCCATCGCAACCGGCACCGGCCAGCCGTTCAAGGCCACCGCCGGGCTGCACCATGCGGTGCGCCATCACGACGACCGCACCGGGCTGATCCACCACGGGCTGCTCAACATGCTCGTCGGCACCGCCCGCTCGATATCAGGCGCGGGCGTGCACGAGGCGCTGCGCTGTACCGACGCGGCAGCGTTGGCCGCCGAGGCCGGCGCGCTGTCCAAGGACAGCGCGCGGATCGTCCGCGATGTGTTCGCCTGCTACGGGTCAATGTCGCTGACCGGCCCAGTGGCCGATCTGATCCGGCTGGGACTACTCCCGAACCCCACCCCCCGCCGAGTATCCCGGGGTTAACCCCACCCCCCGCCCACGGCGTGTCCGCTTCTGGTGCACGGTGTGTCCGCTTCTGGTGCACGGTGTGTACGTCTTCCGGGTACCTCGTAGGCTCGCGCCATGGCCGTCACCTCGTACCTCGGACCCGAGGGCACTTTTGCCGAGCAGGCTGCTCACCTCCTGACCCCTGGCGACGAGTTGCGTTCCGCGGTGTCGGTGCACGCGGCGATCGCCGCGCTGCGGGCCGGAGAGGTCGACGCGGCATGCGTGCCGGTGGAGAACTCGGTGGAGGGCTCCGTGCCGGCCACTCTCGATGCGATGGCAGAGGGCGAGCCGGTGTTGGCGGTGGCGGAGACCGTGTTGCCGATCCGGTTCAGCGTGCTGGTGCGTCCGGGTACCGGCGCGGTGGACGTCCGCACCATAGCCACCCACCCGCACGCCGCTGCCCAGGTCCGGACCTGGGTCGCTACCCACCTGCCGAGCGCGGCGACGGTGCTGACCCCCTCCACATCGGCCGCTGCGATCGCGGTGCTCGACGGCCAGGCCGACGCCGCGGTGTGCGCCCCAGTCGCGGTGCGGCACTACCCGCTGACCGAACTGGCCAGCGGAGTGCACGACCAGGACGATGCGATGACCCGCTTCCTGCTGTTGCGCCATCCCGGCGCGGTGCCACCGCCCACCGGCACGGACCGCACCTCGCTGGTCGCGATGGCCGTCGACCGGCCGGGGGCGCTACTCGAGGTACTCGCCGAGTTCGCTCTGCGCGGGATCAACCTCACCCGGATCGAATCCCGGCCGATGAAGTGCAAGCTGGGCGAATACCAGTTCTTCCTGGACTGCGAGGGTCACGTGGCTGAGGATGCGGTCGGGGACGCGCTGGCAGAGCTGCATCGGCGATGCACCTGGGTCCGCTTCCTGGGCTCGTATCCTCGGACCGGTGCATCCCGGCCCGGTCCGGACCAGGCCGGGTTCACCGCCGCCCGGGAGTGGCTCACCGCGGTGCGCGCCGGGCGCAGTGCATGACCGCCGAGGCACTCCGTCCCGCCGAGGCGGCGTTGTGACCGCCGAGGCAGTCTTCGCCGCTGAGGCGGCGTTGTGACCGCCGAGGCACTCCGTCCCGCCGAGGCGGCGTTGTGACCGCCGAGGCAGTCTTCGCCGCTGAGGCGCCTCCGACACGGCCTGTGGAGGCGGCGTGACCACCGCGCCGCTGCGGCTTGTGCTGGCCCGGCACGGGCAGACCACGGCCAACGCCGAGGACATCCTGGACACTCGCCTGCCGGGACACCCACTGACCGAGGAGGGCCACCGGCAAGCCGACGAGCTGGCCGAGCAACTGGCCGGCCAACCCGTGGTTGCGGTGTACGCCAGCCGTGCATTGCGCGCCCAGCAGACCGCGCAGCCGATCGCGGCCCGGCACGGCCTGACCATGCAGGTCCTCGATGGGGTGCACGAGGTGTTCATCGGTGATCTCGAGGGCCGCCAAGCGCCGGACGCTCATCGGATTCTGCACGAGATGTATCGCGCGTGGCACTGCGGTGACCTTGAGGCGGCGCGACCCGGTGGCGAGTCGGGTAAGCAGGTGCTCGACCGCTACCTCGCCGACGTCGCGGCGATCCGGTGCGCACATCGGGACGGTACCGCCGTGCTGGTCAGCCACGGCGCCGCCGCCCGCCTGGCCATCGTCGCGCTAGCCGCCAACGTCGACGGTTCGTTCGCCGCGCCGCGCCTGCTGCCCAATGCCGCGACCGTCCTGCTGGAAGCCGACGGGGACGGCTGGCGCTGCCTGCGCTGGGACGACATCGAGCTGGGCTAGCTGCAAAGCATCCCACCGCACTAGGCCCTGTCCCGTAGATCATGGATCGGGTCGGGGGGCCAGATCTTGGGTGCTCTCAGCCTCCCGAGCTCAACAGTAGAGTTGTTCGCCCGACGGCGGGCAGCTCTGCTGTTGAGCTCGGGAACCGGAGGGTTGATCACAAACCCGAAGATCTGCGGGACGCGCATTAGTGGGCCCGATCATGGAGAACTTCATCCTCGAGAGCTGGCTCGCGCCAGGACTCCCCTTCGCCCGCCGGGTCGCGGCAGTCGCCGTACACGAAAGACGGACACAGCGTGCACGAGAGACGGACACGCCGGGGTTAGGGGGCGCCTAGGGTGTCGAGGGCCTGCTTGGCGCCGGGGTGCAGGGGGACCGGGCCGGTCTGGCGGGCCTGCTGCAGGGTGATGTCCTCGGCGGCCGGGTTGACCGCGACGAGGTTGCTCTGGCGGTCGAACAGGGTCTTGGTCAGGACGCATGCGGTGGCCGGGTCCAGGCTTTCGGGCACCACCAGCAGGTTCGGTACCACGATGGTCGGGGTATCGGTGGCGTTCGGGTAGGTCGAGGCGGGGATGGTGGCGACGTCGTAGACGGGGTTGACCTCACGCAACGCACCCAGTACGGCGGAGGTGTCCAGCAACCGGACCTGGTCGCCGAGGCTGGTGAACAGGTCGGTGATGTTGGGTGTCGGCAACCCACCGGAGAAGACCATGGCGTCGATCGTGCCATCCTTCATCGCATCCACGCTGGTACCGATGTCGAGCCGCTGGGCAACCAGATCCGTGTCGGGGTTCAGCCCGGCGGCGGCCAGCATCCGGTTGGCGATCACTTCGGTGCCGGACTTCGGTGATCCGGTCGATACCCGCTTGCCGCGCAGATCGGCCAGGGTGGTGATGCTGGCGTCGGAGCGGACCATGACCTGGCTGAAGTTGGGGTAAAGCCGGGCCAGCGCCCTGATCGGTTGCGGGGTGCCCGCGAAGGAGCCGGTCCCGTTGACGGCGTCGGCGGCGGTGTCGGCCAGCGAGAACGCCACCTGGTAGTTACCCGCGACGACCTGCTGGATGTTCTGCACCGAGGCGCCGGTCTCGGCGGCGGTGGCCTTGAGCTTGCCGCCGGTGGCCGAGCTCACGGCTTCGGCGAACGCCCCGCCGAGGACGTAATAGACACCGCCGGTGTTACCGGTCGCGATGCTGATCCGGCTGTCCGCGGTGATCTCGCATCCGGCGCCGTCACCCGGGGCGGCGGTCTGCTGGCGGCCACCGCAGGCCACCAGGCTGGTCATGGCCAGCGCAGCGATGAGCAACGCCCACGCAGATCGGTGCAGCATCATCCATAACTCCCAGGTGCGGCAGGTGCTCGGAACGTCAGCAGGTGGATCAGGACGGCGGTAGCCAGCAGGGCCGCCCCGACGGCGATCGCGGTCGGCTCCAAGTAGAGCAGCAACAGCGCGGCCGGCACGCACAGGACCCGTTCCGCCCATCCGGCCCGGTGAATCAGCCAGCCGCCGGTGGCCACCGCCAGCGCCGCCACCGCGACCGCCGAGATCACAGCCGTCCAGACAACGGTCGCCGGCGAGCCGAGGGTGAGCAGGGCGGCGCCGTTGCCGGTGAGCACGAAGGCGAAGGGCACCAGGAATGCGGGCAACGCGTACTTGGCGGCCTGCATCATGGTGGCCATCACCCGGCCGCCGGTGATCGCCGATGCCGCGACAGCGGCCAGCGCGGTGGGCGGGGTGACCTCGGAGAGCACCGCGAAGTAGAACAGGAACATCGCCGCCTCGGGTGGCGCCACCCCCAGGTTCATCAGGGCCGGGCCGATGATCACCCAGGCGATGATGAATGACGCGGTCACCGGCACCGCCAACCCCAGCAACGCGACGGCCACCGCGGCGAGTACGGCGGTGGCGATCAGCGTGCCGGTGGGGTTGTCCGTGACGGCCCGGGCAGCGCCGACCAGGACTGAGGACAGCTGCAGGCCCAGCCCGGTCTTGGCGATGGTCGAGGTGATGATGCCGGCGGCGGCGCACACCGCGATCACCGGCAGCACGCTGCGCACCCCGGTGGCCAGCGCCGTGTAGAGCCGGTAGGGCGTGAGCGCATGACGGCGGTCCAGGAAGGACAGCACCAGTTGCACCCCGCAGGCATAGACCACGGCAGTGAACGGCGGGATGCCCAGTGCGAGGAACAGCACGATCACGGCCAGCGAGATGAAGTGGTAGCCAAAGCGACCGAGCAGCCGCCACGGCGACGCGGTCGCCACGTCGACCCCGGTGGTCCCCTGGCGCCGGGCGTCTATCTCGACGGCGAGCAGGATGCCCAGGTAGTACAGCAGCGTCGGGATGATCGCCCACAGCAGTACCTGCAGGTAGGATACCTGCAGGTACTCGGCGATGATGAAGGCTGCGGCGCCGAGCGTGGGTGGCGAGAGGATCGCGCCGATTCCCGCCGCAGCCAGCATCCCGCCCGCGTGCTCGGCCGGATAGCCCGCGCGGCGCAGGATCGGCCAGGTCACCGAACCGAGGCTGACCGTCGTCGCCGTGCCGGAGCCCGACACCGTGCCGAGCAGGAATCCGGACAGCGCGACGGTCCGGCCCGGCGCGGTGCGGGAGCCACTGAATACCGCCAGCGACAACTCGATGAAGAACCGCCCCGCCCCGGACAGCTCCAGCAGCGCGGCGTAGATCGCGAACAGCACGATGTAGCTCGCCGCCACATCCAGCGGCACGCCGTAGAAGCCGGACGCATCGTTGTAGAGTGCATTGACGATCTCGTCGACGTTCAGGCCCTGGTGTGCGATCGACCAGTTCTGCGGCACCAGGCCGCCGTAATAGGAGTAGGCGAGGAACAGCAGGCAGACCGCGGGCAGCACCCACCCGGTCGTCCGCCGGCAGGCCTCCAGCACCAGGAGTAGCAGCACGGCCCCGGCCAGCACGTCCGGTGCGGCCAGGATGCCCTGGCGGTCCAGAAACGCGTCGAAGCCGCCACCGCCGGTCCCGAGCGCTACCGGAAGCACGGGGTAGAGACAGACCGCGAAGGCCAACACTGCGAGCAGGTAATCCGCGACGGCGGGGTTATCTGAGCTGTCGCTGCGGCCCGCCAGCCAGCGGCTACCGGGTCTGGGGCCGGCTCGGTAGCACAGAAACACCAGCGGCAGAGTCGAGGCGAGGAACAAGATGAGCGAGAACTGGTTGCCCTGGGCAAGCGGCCAGAACACCTGGTAGAGCACTGACACCGCGACCAGCGCGCTGGCCCCGGTGACCCCGGCGGCGACCGGGCCGGTGAGCCGGCGGGCGGGTCGCTCTTCGTCCTGGGCGATGACCGTCTCGCCGTCGCTGCGGTTGACGTCCACCGCCGCGGTGGTCCGCGCCGGGCCAGGACCGTCGAACACGTCCCAGACGGTATCGGTTGCTGGACCGCTACCTCGCCGACGTCGCAGCAATCCGTTCAGCGCATCTGGACGGCACCGCTGCAGACGTCGCCCACTTTGATGGACAGCTAGCGCGTCGCGTCGACGATGAAGTCACGGCCGAGGTCCAGGAGCACGCGGTCGGCGGTGAGGAGCTGCAGCCCCGCTTGGCTCGCCTGCGCGACGAGGAGCCGGTCGAACGGGTCATATCGGGTGAGCTCGGGGTACTCGCGAATGCCGTCAGCGTGCTCAGCCGTGATGCTCAACAGGACCAGCCCTTGCTCGGCGAGCCGGGACACGAACTTGTCCGGAACCGACAGCTTGCCGAGCATCGCCTTGATTGTCAGCTCCCAGACGGTGGCGGCCGAGACGTGAACCGTCGTCGCCGACACGATGATCTGGCGAGCACGTGGTCCGAGTCGAGGGCTGTCGTCGAGCACCCATAGCGCCGCCTGGCTATCAAGGAGTAACAACGTCATCACCGCAGAACAGACGTTGGATGTCCGGATCAAGCCCGACGAAGGAGTCGTCGTCGTAGCTCACTTCGCCGCGCAGACCCCCCAACACCACCGGCGTCCGCTGATGTGGAACAAGGTCCGCGACCGGCCGGCCGGCCTTGGAGATGATGACTCGCTCGCCGTCCGCCACGCGCTCCAGCAGGCGGGAAAGATGCGTCTTGGCCTCATGGATGTTGACGTTGACCGTCATCTGTTCCACACCTCACGAATAGACTTAGTCTAGGCTAGCGGTTAGAGCCGCAGGCGAGCAACCAGCGACGACGCCACCCACGCCGAGCATGGTCCAGCGGCCCCCTCGTCCCGCTAGCCCCAGCCGAGTTCGTGCAGCCTGTGCTCGGGGATCCCGAAGTGATGGGCCACCTCGTGCACCACGGTCACCGCGACCTCGTCCACCAGCTCCTGCTCGTCGCTGCAGACATCGAGCAGGGCGTCGCGGTAGATGGTGATCCGGTCGGGCAGCACCCCGCCATAGTTGGAGTCCCGCACGGTGAGCGCGATGCCCTCATACAGGCCGAGCAGCCCAGGATCATCTGGGTTGCGGGCCTCTACCAGCACCACCACGTTGTCCATCGCCTCGGCGAGCTTGGCCGGGATGAGGTCCAGAGCCTCAGCCACCAGTTCGTCGAATCTGTCGGCGCTGCACCAGGTGCCCATGAGGATCAGGTGCTCATCTCCGACCACGTGCCCATCAGGGCGGAGGGGGGTCAGAAGCCTCGATCGGGGTCACCGCAGGCCCCTCGACGGGCAGCGGCCCGCTGGTTTTCGGAGCGGCCGGGGCAGCTTCCTTGCCCACCTTTACCTCCCCCTTCACGCTGCCGGTGACCGGGGCGAATCCGGAACGGTCCGGCAGGAATGCGCCGAGCCGGCAATCCACCCGGGTGCTCCCGGCCTGCCAGCTCTCCGGGCGCAGGGTTTCCCAGAACAGCGTGAGTCCCTTGTTCGCGGCCACCTCAGGTCCGCCGGCGAAGTCCTTCGCCAGCCGGGTGCACTCGGTGTTCAACACCCGGTCCTGCGCGGCTTCGTCGGGATATCCATCGGGGAAGGCGTCCTTGAGATCGACCACGCCGACCATCTCCACAGCATGGGGGCCCGCACAATCGACCGGGTCGCCCACGGCCTTGCCGTCGTTGCCCAGGCAGACGCCGGGGGGATGCACGTCGGACTGGTCCTGCTGCAGCACGCTGCCGGTGGAGGCGAACAGCGTCCCGGTGCGGCCGGCGGTCTGCACCCCGCAGCGCAGCGTCCGGTCCCCGCTCAGCCAGCCCGCTGCACTGGGTTTGATCGCCCCCACGGTGAACCGGCCGAACGGGTCGAAGCGCTCGGCCAGCGCCGCAGTGGTGCGCTCAGTGCAGCGCTCGGTCACCAGCTGCTCCCAGCGCGCCGGGTCAGGGTAGGCGGCCTGGGCGTCGAAGTCGAGGAGCTCCAGCGTCCCGGTGACCTCGAACAGGTGCGGTTGCTGGCAGCTCACCTGGCTCGCATCGACGGCGTCGGGCTGCTGCCAGGTCAGGCAGGTGTGCACCGGGGCACGCAGCGGCTGCGCGCTGGGCGTGCTGACCGGACCTGGCGCAGCGACGGTGAGCAAGGCACTCGGCTTGGTCGGCGTCGCGGCCACCACCAGCGTCACTAGCGCGCCCAGCACCGCTCCGCCAGCGATCAGCCGGAAGCTACGGCGGGGGCGGTCCGGGGCAGGGGTCACCGAGGCATCGTGACGTGGCATCCGCACCATCTCGCCTACTCGATCGTGGTAGCGCCGCTGCGCGGGTGGTAGCGCCAATGCCCGGCTACCAATGTGACCGTGCGGCGGGGCACCACGAGGGTCTTGACCAGCGCCGGCCACCCTAGCCGCGGCCGCTGGGTGCTGGCCACCGATGGCGGGTCGGTCAGCGCGGCCGGAGGAGCGCCTCGTGGGTGCAACAGGGTTCACCCCGCGGCGCCCGCGATCCGCCGGCTCTGCCGGCGGGCCTTGACGACCTCGATGAGGATCGGCAGGACCGACAGCACCACGATGCCGATCAGGATCAGCTCCACGTTCTCCTTGACGAACGTGATCCGGCCCAGCCAGAAGCCGAGCAGGGTGACTCCGGTGGCCCAGGCGATCCCACCGATGACCGAGTAGGTGAAGTACTTGCGGGGATCCATCCTGCCCACTCCCGCGATCGCCGTGATGAAGGTCCGCACGATGGGCACGAAACGGCCCAGCACGATGGCCCGCGGCCCGTACTTCTCGAAGAAGGCGTGCGTCTTGTCCACGTGCTCGCGCTTGAACAGCCGGGAATCCGGGCGGTTGAAAAGCGCCGGCCCGACCTTGAAGCCGATCAAGTAGCCGACCGCGTTGCCCACCACCGCACACACTGTGAGCAGCAGGCAGACCAGCCAGATCGGGGTGCCGATGATGCCATTGGCGACGAACAGCCCGGCGGTGAACAGCAGCGAATCGCCCGGCAGGAAGAACCCGATGAGCAGGCCGCACTCAGCGAAGATGATCAGGCATAGCCCGACCAGCACGTAGGGACCCAGCATCCGCAGCAGCTGATCGGGATCGAGCCAGGACGGGCCAAGGGCCAGCGACGTGGCGGCGAGGGCGGGCGGCACCGTGTCACGGTACCGGGGAGCCATCTGTGACCGGCTGTGCACCTACAGTCACCGGGCCGCGTTTGCCGGACCCGGTGACTAGGCCCGGTCACCAGACGCTGACCAGTCCCGCCAGCCCGCCTGCCATTGCCCCGAGCAACACCGCAAGGGCGAGCACCGCCCAGGCCGGCAACCCGCTCCGGTGCCGCGCCAGATGGCGACGCGACGGTATCGGTGACGCCGCACCCAGCCCCGAGGCCTGAGCCCGCAGCGCCGCCGCCAGCCGCCGATCTACCGTCATCGCGCCATCTCCGCGGGCGCAACCGCATTCAGCAGGCTGAGCGTGGTAAACAGCAGCCGAATAACCCCGTTGAGCTCGCTCAATGCGGCGACGGGGGCGGGGACGGGGGCGGGGACGGGGGCGGGGACGGTGGCGGGGGTCACCGTTGTTCCAGGATGCGTTGTAGGGCGTCTAGGGCGCGGCTGGCGCTTGACTTCACGGTGCCGCGGCTTACGCCGGTGGCTGCGGCGATCTCCGCCTCGCTCATCCCCCCGTAGTAGCGCAACACCAGCACCTCGCGTTGCCGCGGGGGCAGCTGACCCATCGCCACCACCACCTCCTGGTGCTCGGTGGTGAGCATCGCCAGCGACTCCGCCGAGCGCGCGTTGGCCTGGTGTGGTGGGACGTAGCCGCGGGCGGTCTTACGCCGGCGCAGCACCGAACGGGAGCCGTTGACCACAGCGGTGCGCAGGTAGCCCAGCGCGGCAGCCTCGTCACGCAGCCCCGACCAGTGCCGGTGCAGCCCGGTGAATGCCTCCTGCACGACGTCCTCGGCGGTGGCCGGTTCGTCTACCAGCAGGATCGCCAGACGAACCAGCCGCATCCGGTGCTGGCGGTAGAGGTCTTCTAGGGTCAGCGGTGCCTCGACGGCGGCAGGGGCGTCGTCGTCTAACCCGGCGTCCAGCACCCGCAGGTGGCCGAGGGTCATCTCGACCGACTGCTGCACAGTCGCACGGTCCAGCGGTTCGTCGGGGGCCACCCTAGAAACGTACTTGCGGGCACGTGTGGCAGACACCGCGCCCGTCCGATCTCCTCTCGCTGGGCGGGTGAGCCATACTGCGGCACAACCCCATTGGCGAGTACCGGAGGTCAGCCACCATGCCCATCGCGACGCCCGAGGTCTACAGCGAGATGCTGGACCGCGCGAAGACCGACCAGTTCGCCTATCCGGCAATCAACGTGACCTCATCGGAGACGCTGAACGCGGCACTGCGCGGGTTGGCCGAGGCTGAGAGTGACGGCATCGTGCAGCTGTCCACAGGTGGGTCGGAGTTCGCCTCGGGCGGCAAGGTCAAAGACATGGTCACCGGCTCAGTGGCGATGGCCGAGTTCGCCCAGGTGGTGGCCGCGAAGTACCCGGTCAACGTCGTGCTGCACACCGACCACTGCCCCGAGAACAAGCTCGACACCTTCGTCCGGCCGCTGATCGCCATCTCCCAGGAGCGGGTGGCCCGTGGCGAGCACCCGTTGTTCCAGTCCCATATGTGGGACGGATCGGCCACCGAGTTGCACCGCAACCTGGCCATCGCCGCGGAGCTGCTCGCCTCCTGCGTCAAGGCGAAGATCATCCTAGAGGTGGAGATCGGTGTCGTGGGCGGCGAGGAGGACGGCGTCGCCAACGAGATCAATGAGAAGCTCTACACCACGGCTGAGGACTTCGAGCACACCGTCGATGCCCTCGGCGGCGGCGAGCAGGGCCGGTACTTGCTGGCCGCGACGTTCGGCAACGTGCATGGTGTGTACAAACCAGGCAACGTGAAGCTACGCCCGGAGATCCTGCAGATGGGGCAGCAGGTCGCCGCCCGCAAGCTGGGTCTGCCCACCGGCGCCCAGCCGCTGGACCTGGTATTCCACGGCGGATCCGGCTCGCAGCTGGCGGAGATCCACCAGGCGCTCTCGTACGGGGTGATCAAAATGAACGTCGACACCGACACCCAGTACGCCTTCACCCGCCCGATCGCCGCGCACATGTTCACCAACTACGACGGGGTGCTCAAGGTCGACGGCGAGGTCGGCAACAAGAAGGTCTACGACCCGCGCTCCTACCTCAAGATAGCCGAGCAGTCGATGGCCGCCCGGGTCGCGCAGGCCTGCGAGGACCTCCGCTCCGCGGGCCGCACCCTGGCCGGTTAGTAGCCCTTCAAGAGCTACCAACCCCAGTCACCACTGCACTTAACTACTACCAACCCCGGCCGACGAGTGTGCGCGGACGCATCGGCCGAGGCGTCGCGGCACCACAGGAGGACGAAGCGATGAGCCTGCACGGCAACCTGCTGGGACCCAACCCGACGCTGCTGCCCGAGCAGCCCGACGCCGAGGCGGCTCTCGCGGCGGCGAACGACCCGGCGACGGCGGCCGCCGCCCACCCTGAGTTCCCCGCCGCTTGGGCGGCCCTGGCCGAACGGGCCCTCGACGAGGGCGATGCCGTCGCTGGCTACGCCTTCGCCCGCACCGGCTACCACCGCAGCCTGGACCAGCTCCGCCGCGCCGGTTGGAAAGGTCACGGGTCGGTGCCGTGGTCACATGTCCCCAACCGGGGTTTCCTGCGAGCACTTGCCGCGCTGGCCCGAGCGGCCGCCGAGATCGGCGAGGACCCCGAGGCTCGGCGGTGCCGGGACTTCCTCGACGAATGCGATCCGGCCGCGGCCGATGCCCTCGGGCTGGGCTGACCGCGGGCGACCGTGCACGACGGCGCGACACACCGAGCACAAGCGCCCGACACACCGGGCATGAAGGCCGGACACGCCGGGGTGGGGGTTAGCCTGGGCTCCGGATCAGCTGCCAGTCATCGGTGTGCCGGTACCAGGTCCAGCGGTCGGTGGTGCGGTCTGCGACGCCGTCGCGCCACACACCGGTCGGCTGGCAGCCCAGTTGCACGGCACGCCCGGCGGCCTGGCGCACAGCGCGGCGCCCGAGCAGTCCGCGACGCACCACCCGGACCACCAAGCCGTGCGCGTGGTCCGGCACCACCTCCAGCCGGGCGGCCTGCCCGCGCAACACCACCTCGTCGTCGCAGTAGGCCACTCCGTTAAGCGGCCGTACGACCCCGAGCCCCACGAGCACCCCACCCGCGTCGTCACGCACCAGTGGCACCCGATCCGGCGCACCCCGCAGCGCGAGCGAGGCCGCCGCCGCGGGCACCACCGGCAGGCCCCAGAGCCGGGCCACCACCGACGTGGCTGAGGAAGGCACGTAACCTACCGGCACCGCCCTCAGGATCGAGGTGCGCAGCAGCCGCAGTAGCACCGCGGCAAGGTCGGCGTCGGTGCCGCAGACCACCAGGCGCCGACCGTCCAGCCCGGCCAGTGGCTCGTCGAGCTCCCCACGCCCAGGACGGGCCGGCACCGCGGCCACGACCCCGGCCTCCCCAGCACCGGGCCACCGGGCGGACCCGCAGGTCAGCACCACAGCCCCGACCACATCCACCTCCTGGGGGCTACGCTCGGTCAGCGCAGCAGCGCGTCACATCCCCACCGTTGTTGGAGTACCACATGCCGGCGATCGTGCTGATCGGCGCCCAGTGGGGCGACGAGGGCAAAGGCAAGGCCACCGACCTGCTCGGCGAGCGGGTCCAGTGGGTGGTGCGCTACCAGGGGGGCAACAACGCGGGTCACACCGTAGTTCTGCCCGACGGGCAGAACTACGCGCTGCACCTCATCCCGTCGGGCATCCTCACCCCGGGCGTGACCAACGTCATCGGCAACGGCGTCGTGGTGGATCCTGGCGTGCTGCTCGACGAGCTGGCCGGCCTTGAAGCCAGAAACGTGGACACCGAGCGGCTGCTGATCTCCGCCGACACACACTTGATCATGCCGTACCACGTCGCGATCGACCGGGTCACCGAGCGCTACCTGGGCAAGGCCAAGATCGGTACCACTGGGCGCGGCATCGGTCCCGCCTACCAGGACAAGGTGGCCCGGGTGGGGGTTCGGGCCCAGGACCTGCTGGACGAAAAGATCCTGCGGCAGAAGGTCGAGTCTGCGCTGGAGTTCAAGAACCAGGTGCTGGTCAAGGTCTACAACCGGCGCGCGCTGGACGCCGAGCAGGTGGTGGACACCGTGCTCGACCAGGGCGCGCACTTCGCGCACCGGATCGCCGACACCCGGTTGCTGCTCGACCAGGCGCTGCGGCGTGGTGAGACGGTGCTGCTGGAGGGTAGCCAAGGCACCCTGCTCGACGTCGATCACGGCACCTACCCGTTCGTCACCTCCTCCAATCCGACCGCGGGCGGCGCCTGCGCCGGGTCGGGCATCGGCCCCACGAAGATCACCGCCGTGGTGGGGATCCTCAAGGCCTACACCACCCGGGTCGGCTCGGGACCGTTCCCCACCGAGCTGCACGACGCCATGGGCGAGCGGCTACGCAAAGCCGGCGGGGAGATCGGGGTCACCACCGGACGACCTCGGCGGGTAGGTTGGTTCGACGCGGTGATCGGGCGCTACGCGGCCCGGGTAAACGGGATCACCGACTTCTTCCTGACCAAGCTCGATGTGCTGTCCGGGCTGGACACCGTGCCGGTCTGCGTGGCCTACGAAGTCGACGGCAAGCGCACTGACGAGATGCCGATGACCCAGACCGACCTGCACCACGCGGTACCGGTGTACGAGGAGCTGCCCGGCTGGTGGGAGGACCTGTCCCGGTGCCGCACCCTCGACCAGCTACCCGCCAACGCCCGCGCCTACGTCGCGCGACTAGAAGAGCTATGTGGAGCCCGGATCTCAGCCATCGGTGTCGGCCCCGGCCGCGACCAGACGATCGCGCTTCGCACACCGTAACGATGGACAGCCTGTGCAGCGCGAACTCTATCGGCCGACTTTGGTGGCGTAGGGCTCCCAGAAGATCCTCCATGAGGGCGACCAGCGACCTGACGACCGTCATGAGATGAGCACCCGGCAACGAGTTGCTGGCCCATACCCTTCGCTCACAGGTCCTGACTATCGGCGGACTTGCTGGTAGGAGACCAGAAGGTCATCGACGAGCGTGACCAGCGACTCGACGATGGTTTCAGGATCGGCCAAGCCGGCGACGGCTCGCGCCGCGAGTGTTGCCAGCGGCCCTCGGCGATCGCGTCCATGTTCCATGAGCGAGGACATCGCCGTGCGCGTGACGTCGCCGGCGAGTGGATCTTCGGCCAGGGTCGTGAGCCGGTCGCCAAGCGGCGAGGTCTCACAGGCCTGCAGCAGGCGCAGCACATCAAGCCCGTCCTTCGGCTGGAGCCGTTGTGGCTGTCCACGGCGCTCTTCGACTTTGATGACTTTGGCAACCAGGAGCGCAGCTGGTCCGGCCACTCGAATCACGTGGCTGCGGTCGTCCCCGTTGTCGAGCGCCCTCAACTTCTGCTGCTCATTGTCCACTAAGGCCGGCTCAAGTCCGGTTGTGCGGCGGGCAACTCGATTGCCATGGACTGGAAGCCGAGCACCGCGACGTCCACCTGATCCGCTCAATGCCTCGGGGACCATAAGGTCGACCGCCACACCGCCAGCCCCACGCCACATCCCGGGGTCCCTGCCTGGTGTGAATCCTGAACCGCACAGGGCTTCCTCGAGTAACGGCTTGTCGCGGAGCCGATCTGGCGCAAGGGCAATGTCAGCGTCGGTAGTGGTTGGGGCCACGGTGAGGTCGGCGTCCCCGGTGTGGAGATAGACGGCCTGCGCCCCGACGAGTACGACGGCGTCGCGATGCGGCCCCAGAGCGTCGAGTGCATCAAGCAATACACACCGAGCAAGCACATACTCCACGGGAAGTCGAGGCATGTTCATCGATTCCACTCCGGGTCCTGCCGTCCCAGAGCATCAACGAGTTGGCTGCCCTCTTCGGGCGACCTACCAGGGCCGGTGAGCAGGTCCACGACGGCCTGGCTGGCACTCACGTACTGCAGCCCGTCACGCATCGTCGTACCACGGTAGACGACGTCATCAAACGGCTCGACCAGCAGCACGTTTGCGCCCCGCTCCGCCCGTCGGAGCTCGAGGCTGCGCTGTGCGGAAACCGCATCGGGCACGAAGATCACGGGCAGTACGAGAGGGGCCACGCCTACCTGATCTGCGGGTAGGTACGCCTTCGCCGCAGCCGACCCTGTCACTGCGTACTTTCCTTGGTGACGGGCCAGTCCCTCCAGCAGGCGGTTGATACCCCGCGGAGCCAAGACCGAGACGGCGTGGTTGGTTGTGGTAAGCCCGTAGTCTTGGGCCCACCGGCGGACAAGTGACTGTTTCCGTACGGAGGCTACGGCGCCTGCGGGATCGCGGTCGACGAGTGCATCGCGTACAAGCAGGTCGAGTACTCGCGAGCTGGTCGCCGGTCCGACCTTCGCCTCTGCTGCCAGCGCCCGCACGCCTAGCCGCCCGGTTCCGTCCAGGATGGTGCGTACGACCCGAGCCGCTGCGGGGCCCCGAAGTGACTGCAGACGTCGGTTGTCAGGTTCCGCGTACGGACTCCTTGTTGCGCCGGGGCGGTCGATGAACAGACTCGGCCGCTCAAACTGCACACGCATGTTTCCCGTCGCGTCGAACCATCCGGCACCTGCCTCCGCTAGCCGTTCGCGCGCCAGGGGAGACAGGTAAGGGGCAGCGACAACAGCTAACTGTTCCTGCCCTATCCCGCCGCTCTCGCGTTGCTGGTACACCTTGATCTGGTTCAGCGCAGCAGCCACGTCCCGGGGCTCTACCGCGCGCTTGATCTCCATGAGAACGCGGGCACGACTACGGTCAGGGCCCGTTAGCTCGAACACAGCGTCGATGCCGCGGTCACCACCCGAGTGGGGCTCGACCGTCAGTGTCCAGCTGACGGGAAGGATGGAGCGCAGCTGCTGCTCAAAGGAATTCAGTAGCTCTGTTCCGCTAGGGAAATCGTTCCGCGCCACGTGGAACACGTTATCCTACGGAACACTATGGCGCCAACCACAAGAGACCATCATCTGACAGGTCAGCGGCCCTGTCGTCAGCGGCTGAGCATGGCCTCCTCCAGGTCGAGCTCGTGCAACGTCCGCGACAGCACTTCGTCGTTGATGCGGCCGGCGTCGCGCAATGAGATCAGCGTCTGCCGCTCTGCCGCGAGCATCTCCAGCCGCAACCGGCGGTAGATGACGCTGGGGGCCTCGCCGAGCTCGGTTTCCGGGCGACCCAGCCGCTCCCAGACACTGTGGCTACGGTGCTCGGCGGCCTTGCGCAACCGGGTGGTCACCGACTGCGGCGCCCCGTCCGAGGCGCTCTCCAACCGGGCCAGGGCGGCCTCCGTCGCGATGTGGATCGCCTCCGCTTCGGCCAGCGCGTCGCCGTGAGACTCGCGGCCCTCAACCCCGAGGCGGCGGATCACCCAGGGCAGCGTGAGGCCGTGCAGCAGCAGGGTCCCAACGGTGACGACGAAAGCCAGAAAGATGATCTCGGATCGACCTGGGAACGGAGCGCCGGAGTTGGTGAACAGCGGGATCGAGAACGCCGCGGCCAGGGTGACCACGCCGCGCATCCCCGCCCACGAGATCACGGCCGGAACCTGCCACGGCGGCACCGGGTTCCGGGCACTCACCCGGCTGAACAGCGCTCGCGGCAGGTAGGTCGCCGGGAACACCCATACCGCCCTGGCCACAATCACCGTGGCGAGTACAGCGGCCGCGGCGATCAGCAGCGGGCCGACGTCACCCACGCCGCGCACCACTGCCGGCAGCTGCAACCCGATCAGCGCGAAGACGAACGCCTCGAGCACGGTGTCCGCTGCCCGCCACACCGCCTGGTCCTGTAGCCGAGTGGCGTAACCAGCCTGGGGGGCGTGGTGGCCCAGATACAGCCCCGTCACCACCACCGCGAGCACCCCGGAGAAGTGCACCTGTTCCGCCAGGGCGTAGGCCGCGAAGGGCACCACCAGCCCCAACGCGCTCTCCAGCCTGGCGTCACGCAGCCGCAACCGCACCTGGTGCACCACCCGACCCAGCACCGCACCCAGCGCCACGCCACCCACCCCGACGAGCAGGAACTCGCCCAGCCCGGACCAGAGCGAGAAGCTGGCTCCGACACCTGCCGCCACCGCAACCCGCAACGCGGTGAGCGCGGTGGCGTCGTTGAACAAGCTCTCTCCGGCCAGCACCGTCATCACCCGCCGGGGCAGCCCCAGGCGCCGCCCGATGGCCACCGCAGACACCGCATCGGGCGGGGCGACCACGGCTCCGAGCGCCAGCGCGGCGGGCAGCGGCAGGCCCGGGACCAACCACCAGGCGACCAGCCCGACGCACGCGGTGGTGAACAGCACCAGCCCGACGGCCAGCAGCGCGATCGGCCGGATGTTCGCCCTGATCTGGATGGTCGAGCTGTCCAGCGCGGCGGAGTACAGCAGCGGCGGCAGGATGGCGTACAGCACCAGATCAGGATTGAGCTGGTAGTCCGGGACGCCGGGAATCGCGGAGATGGCCAAGCCGGCGACGACCAGCGCCAGCGGCGCGGGCAGACTGAACCGGCGACTTACCGCGGTCACCGCGAGCGCACCGAGCACCAACAGGATCAGCGGTAAACCGTCCATGGCGCCAGGATGCACTGTGGGATATCAGGGATATCAGCGCTGGGAGGTATCAGTGATGACCTGTGAACACGTGGAGCGGTTACCCAGCCCGGCGCCCAAGCCGCCGGACCCGGCAGCGTGCAGCGACTGCACCGCGCTGGGTGAGTCGGTGTGGGCGCATCTACGATTGTGCCTGAGCTGCGGGCATGTGGCCTGCTGCGACTCCAGCCCGCACCGGCACGCCACCGTGCACTACTACCGCAGCGACCACCCGGTGATGCAGTCCGCCGAACCAGGCGAGAGCTGGCGATGGTGCTACCTGGACAAGCGGCTGGTGTGAGCACAGCGCTGGCGCCCGGGGTGAGCGGGCGCCAGCGCAGGCGGGGACTCCTAGAGCGGTGCGGTGATCAGACGACGGTGTCAAGTGCTCCACTCTTTGCTTGGGTGAGCAGGTCTCCGAACTGCTCGGCGCTCATCCGGACCCGGGAACCGAAGTCATCGGTGAGCACGATGCGCTGCTCGGGCGGGGCGGATTCGTCGACGAACAGCTGCGGGCAACCGCAGCCACACTGGCCGCAGAAGGTGGCGAGCGGCTGCAACGGATCGATCGTGGGCATGGCGAACCTCCGGTGTCTTTGCCTGACCAACCGAATGTACTTGCCTAGCTACAATTCGCGAGACCCCCTCATCAGGTGGCAACTGCAGGTAACTTCTAACCGCAAGTAACCATCAATCACGGACCCGGAGGGCACGATGGCTGAGCTGGCCGACCTGCTGACCGGCGCAGTCGCCAGGCACGCGCTGGCCGCGCGCGACGTTACCGCGGTGTTCCGCATCCTGCGCGACGCCGGCGTGAGCCAGATTCGCATCGCGCGCGCCACCGGCCAGCGGCAGCCGGAGGTCTCTGAGATCATCTCCGGCCGTCAGGTGCAGTCCGTTGCGCTGCTGGAGCGGATCGCCGACGGGCTGGGGGTGCCCCGGGGCTGGATGGGCCTGGCGTACGACCCAGCCCTCGGACCAGAGCCGGTAGTGCCCGACGAGGCGACAAGCGAGGATGAATGCGGGAGTAACCTGCTGCGCCGCGCCGCCACCCTGTTGTGCGGCAAGCCCGTGTTCGGTGCAGCGGAGCCGATCCGCGTCAAGCACACGCCGACCCCGGTGCCGCGCCGGATCGGCTCCGCCGACATCGCGCAGGTGGCGAGCGCCACCGAGCGGCTGGGCCAGCTCGTCGGTGATCATGGCGGCATCCCGATGACCGCCGCCCTCACCGCGCACGCCCGAACTAGCGAGGCGCTGCTCGGCGCCGACATGCGCGAGCCGGTCCGGCAGCAATTGCTGATCGCGCTGGCCGATGCGCACCGGATCGCCGGAGCCGCAGCCGAGGGCGCCGGGCTACGCGACCTCGCCCGCCAGCACCACGCTCGAAGCATGGACTGCGCAGGCGCCGGGGGCGACCTACTCAGGGCGGTCGTGAGCGTGGGCACCCTGGGCAGTATGGAGGTGCGCGTCGAGCCGGATGAAGCCCTCAAGTTTTTCCAGCTCGGCGCAGCGACCGCGCCAACACCCCTGGTCCGCGCGATGTTGGAGTACGACTGCGCCCTTGCACTCGGACTGCTCGGCCTGGCTGAGGAATCACTCGCTGCGCTGCGCCGGGCCCACGACACCTACCAGAAGGCGAGGGACGAACCCCGGCCGTGGGATTATCTCGCGAGGAATCTGCCGCACGTTGAAGGCTGCACTTACCTCGCGCTCGGTTACTTCGACCGCGCCGCAGCGGCCCTTTCTGCAGCGGTGGACGGGGCCGGTCACGCGGTGGGGTGTTCGGTGGACAACTTCGGCCATCTCGCGGCGGCACAGCTACGTTGCGGGGAATTGCGATCCGGCCTGCATACTGCCCGGCAAGCGATCGGCCTAGTCAAGGACTTCCGCTCGGTGCCGGTATTGGCCCGGCTTGCGCCGCTGCAGGAGGCCGCCGCCGCCCGGCGCGACTCTACGTGCCAGGACCTGGCCCGCGAGCTGGCGATGCTGCGCAGCGCGGCGTGACTCGCGACGACAGGCGAGCCGCCACGGCGGCGCTGTGGGGGTTGGCCGACTACTCCGGCCTGGCAAACCTGCTCGATCCGGCGGCCGCCGCGCTGGTCGACACGGCCGCTCCGGGCACGGGCGATCGCGTGCTCGACGCCGCGGCCGGTACCGGCAATGTCGCGATGCGAGCCGCCGCGCGCGGTGCACAGGTCACTGCCTGTGACCTCGCCCCGCGGATGGTGCAGCTGGGCCGGGAGCGCACCGGGTCCGGGGTGGAGTGGATCGAGGCCGACGTCGAGGACCTGCCGCTGCCCGACGCCACTATGGACGTCGCCCTTTCCGCGTTCGGTGTGATCTTCGTGCCCCGGCCCGAGGTGGCTCTGGCGCAGCTGCACCGGGTGCTGGTGCCCGGTGGGCGGTTCGGCCTCACGGCGTGGACCGTGGACGGCTTCATCGCCGAGCGGGCCCGCATCGTCCGGGAATTCGTGCCACCCGACCCGGCGGCCCCCGACACGCTGAGCTGGGGCGATGCTGACGTACTGGAACGGAGGTTCACCACCACCGGGTTCACCGCTGTGCGGATCGAGCGCCGGTCGCTGCCCTGGCATTTCGACTCCGGCGCGGCGCTGACCGCGTTCCTCACCGCGCACTCGCCGGCGCACGTCGCCGCCAAAAAAGCGGCCGGCGATCGGGCCAGCGAGATGGTCGCCGCGATCGAGCGGCACGCGTCGCCCGACGGCGGTCCGGTGCGGGTAGAGGCGGAGTACCTCTTGGCGCTAGCGCGCTCGTGAGTGGCGATCGGTGCTATAACAATGTTACGCACTCACGCGCCGAGTAGGCCGGGGACGGCCTGCTGGGCAACCGGCGGGGCGAACGCGGTGCCGCGCGCGGAGTCGACTCCGATCTGACGCCACCAGTCCACCTGCTCGGGGCTGTCGAGTCCGGCCACGACGACAGCGGTGCCGGTGCGGCGCATCAAGGGCACCAGGCCGGCCAAGGCGGAGCGCACCACCGAGTCCGGCTGTGCGGCCACCAACGGGCCGGCCAGTTCCACTCCATGCGCCGGCAGGGATTCCAGCAGGGCCAGATTCCCGACCGCCTGGCCAAACCTGGTGAGCGTGGTGCGCACCCCGATGTCGGCCAGGGTGCCCACGTTGTCCTCCGCGTCGCCGTGCCCCGCGACGACCACCTCCACCGGCATCCCGAGGTGGATGTCCTCCGGTCGGAGCTGGGCCGCTTTCAGGGTGCCGTTCACCACGGCCACCAGGTCGGGGTCCTGGGTCAGATGAGTGGTCAGATCGACGCGCACCGGCGGCACTGCGCAACCGAGCTGGTCCCGCCAGCTACAAAACTGCTCGCAGGCTTGCCGCAGCATCCACGGCCCGATCGACAGGACCAGGCCGGTCTGCTCGGCCAGCGCGACGCAATCCTCATGCGCCACGACACCGCGCTCTGGATGGTCCCATCGCAGCAAGGCGGAAAGCGCCACGATCCGTCCAGCGTCGGCCGCCGCGGGATCGAGCCGCACCATCGGTTGGTAGGACAAGGTGACCTGCCCACTTTCCCACGCCTCGGGCATGGCGGTGGCCAACGCATAGCGGGCCCGCTGCTCGGCGTCCGCGGGTGGATCGTAAAGCCCCCACTGCCCGCGGCCGGTTCGTTGGGCCCGGTGCAGCGTCGCCTCTGCGGCACGGATCAGCTCTTTTGCCTCAGTTTCCCCGGCCGTACGTCGCACAATGCCGACACACGCGGAGACGGCCAGCCCGCGGCCGGCGAGGTAGACCGGTTCGGACAGCTCGGTGTTGATGCTCGCAGCGAGGGTGGCAGCGGTGGGGGTGGTCGGCGATTCCTCGATGAGGATCGCGAACTCGTCGGCATCGAACCGGGCAACCATGGCGCGCTGCCCGGCGACCAGCGCCTGGAGCCGCCCAGCGACCGATCTCAGCAATAGGTCACCGACACCCTGACCGAGGCCGTCGTTAACGATCGCGAAGCCATCCAAGTCAATCTTGCAGAGCATGACGGCGGCGCCGCGCTCACGCTCGAGCAGCGCTTCGAGGTGGATTGCGAAGTGCAGCCGGTTGGGCAGCCCGGTCAGCAGGTCATGCAGCGACTGGTGGCGCACCCGCTGCTCGAGCAGTTGCCGGTCGGTGAAGTCCTCGACCATCGTGACGTGGTGTGTCGGGCTGCCCGCCACGTCGCGCAGCACAGTCGCGGTCAGCGCGACCAAGGTGGTGTCCCCGTCCGCGGCGAGGAGCTTGACCCGGTTCTGGAAACGTTCCCGCGTGCCGTCGCGCAGCGCCTGGTACGCGGCTTTCAGCAACGCCGCGTCGTCGGGATGGAAAAGCTCGCTGATCTCGCGAACCGCGAATTCGGTGGGCGAGAAGCGCAGGATTTCGGTCAGCGCAGCATTGGTCTGGGTGATGGTGCCGTCCAGTTGGCTGATCACCATGCCCACCGGGGCGGAGTCGAAGACCTCCTGGAACCGGGCCTCGTCCTGCTCGACGACGCGACGGCGCAGCGCCGTGGTGTACCCGGAGGCCAGCGCGCCGAGCAGGGACGCGACCTTGCCGGCCAGCCCCTCGACGGTGCGTAGCTCATGTTGTCCGAGTAGCTCGCGGGCGAGGATTTCCACTGTGCGGCCCAGGCTCTGCGCACCGGTGAAACCTTGCGCGACGAGCTTGCCGCCGACTTCCGCCGCAGCTTCCGGGGAGAACTGCGGCTGCCCGAGCACGTCGATCAGGAGGTTGAGCTGATCACGAAGGCATTCCTCGACACACTCGCGCCGGGACGGTACCTCAGCGGTCGGGAGCACCGCATCGGCCCAGGCGCGGGCCAGCTCCGCCCGCGGGAAAGGCTGGCCGCTCATCGCCCTTTGCTCACCTCGCCCAGCGTCCCTAGCAGCACTGATATACCTAACGCTCCGATAGCATGCCGACTGTCACCGCGCTGACCTGGTCGTTTCCCCAGGACCGGGAGGTTCCGAGCGTAGCGGCCGCCCGTAGGCTGCGCAGGTGCGAGTCCTCGTCATCGGCGCCGGCGCCCGCGAGCACGCCCTGGCGCTGGCCCTGTCCAGGGACCCATCGGTCACCGCGCTGGCCTGCGCGCCGGGTAATGCCGGCACCGCGGTGATCACGCAGCAACACGCTGTGGACGTCACCGATCCGGCGGAAGTTGCACAACTGGCGAAGTCCTGGTCGGCCGACCTGGTGGTGATCGGCCCCGAGGGGCCGCTGGTGGCCGGCGCCGCCGACGCGGTGCGTGCGGCCGGGATCGCCTGCTTCGGCCCGTCCGCCGGTGCGGCGCAGATCGAGGGATCCAAAGCGTTCGCCAAGGACGTGATGGCCGTCGCGGGGGTGCCCACTGCGCGCAACGAGCTGGTGGACAACCCGGCCCGGCTCGACGCCGCGCTGCATCACTTCGGACCGCCATGGGTGGTCAAGGACGACCGCCCGGCCGGGGGCAAGGGGGTCGTGGTCACCGAGGACCTGGAGGTGGCCCGGGTGTACGCGCTGACCCTGCTCGACGGCGGCCACCCGGTGCTGTTGGAGTCCTACCTGGACGGTCCGGAAGTCTCGCTGTTCTGCCTAGTCGATTCCAGCGCTGTGGTGCCGTTACTACCCGCCCAGGACTTCAAGCGGGTCGGCGAAGGGGACGTCGGCCCGAACACCGGTGGGATGGGTGCCTATGCCCCGCTGCCCTGGGCTCCCGAATCGCTGGCCACCGATGTCGTGGCGCAGATCGTGCAGCCGGTGGTCGACGAATTGGGCCGGCGCGGCAAAGGATCTTTCGAGGGGTTCTCCGGATTGCTCTATGCCGGGCTGGCGCTCACCGCGGACGGCCCGCAGGTGATCGAGTTCAACTGCCGCTTCGGAGATCCGGAAACCCAGGCCGTGCTGGCGCTGCTGCGCACGCCGCTGGCCGGGCTGCTCCACGCCACCGCTACGGGTGCGCTGTCCCAACAGCCGCCGCTGCGCTGGGACCCGGGGGCGGCGATAGCCATCGTGGTGGCCGCCGAGGGATATCCCGGAATCCCACGAACCGGAGACGTGATCACCGGAGCGCATGGTGCGGGGATCTTGCACGCAGGCACCCGTCGCCGCGACGACGGCGCCGTCGTGTCGGCCGGTGGTCGGGTGCTCACCGTGGTCGGCACCGGCGTCGATCTCGCTGCCGCACGCGAGCAGGCCTACCAGCGCGTCGCGCAGGTGCACCTACCGGGTTCGCATTACCGCAGCGATATCGGTCTACGCGCGACGCGCCGAGAGTCTTGAGCTACTGGTGAGGGCCTGACGCGATAGCCTCCCGGGCGATCACTGCGGAAGAAGTGGAGGCCGAGCAAGACGATGGTGATATGCGACCGCCAAGGCGACGAGCTGCTGCTGTCGCTGTCGCCGGAAGGCGTCCGCTTCCTGCGTGAACAGTGGTCCTGGCTGCGCGAACTGGTGCGCTGGCAGCTCGGCGGTTGCACTGAAGATCCGCTGTCCCAGCTCACCGGGCTGCCGGTACCCACCGGCACAATCGACGGTCGGCTGGCCTACGTCGTGGACTACTGGTGCGGCACGGAGGAGAACGGTCCGGTCCGAAAGGTCTGGGAGGGCTGGGTCCTCCACGATCTGGAACACAGTCTGACCCGGGTGCTCGGTACACTGCCCCGCCACGGTGGTGTGGTCCAACTTTCCGGTCAGGGTTATCCGGCCGCCGCCGAGTGGGGCTGGATGCTCGAGACGCTGCACGTCGTGCTGGACGTCTCCGGTCGAGTGAGTACCCCGGGTGCACCGGAACGCATGCTGCCACCGCCGCCGTCGGCCCAGGACACCGACAGCTACCGGCGCAGCCTGCGCTGGTTGGAGATGGTGCTCGACGCGCTGGCGCAGGCCGGCCGGGCCGCCCCAGCCGGCGCCAGCGACTGACCCGCATACCCCGGCGTGTCGGGCTCACCTGCCCGGTGTGTCAGGCTCTCATGCCCGGTGTGTCAGGCTCTCATGCCCGACGTACACCATCGAGAACATCAGGCGGGCGCTCCGGGAAACGGCTGCCCGGACCTGGCTCGTTCGATGACACGAGCGAAGATCGGAAGCGACCGTTCCACCATCTCGTCGGTCGCCGTCAGTGAGATGCGGAAGTATCCCGGCAGCTCGACCACATGACCGGGCAGGACGACCACTCCCTCCCCAGCGAGTAGCGCACAAAAAGCGCGGTCATCGGCCAGCGGCGCCCGCGGCAACAAGTAGAATGTGCCCTCGGGAATTTCCACCTCGTAGCCCTGCTCCCGCAATACCGCCACCATCCGGTCGCGGCGGCGTTCGATCGCCGCGACGTCGATGAGAAGACCGTCGATATCGGGCAGGGCGTACTGCATAACCACATCCGGCATCACCAGCTCGGAGGTAATGGTGCTGAGCAGTGCTCTGCGCACGACCTCGACCTCCGGCAGGCCGGGCGCCAAAGCCAGGAAACCGAGCTGTTGCCCCGGTGCCAGCGCGCTCTTGCTGTAAGTGTGGGCGAGCATCGAATACGGGTGGAAGAGGCCGGGACTGGAAAAGCTGCGATTGTCGAAGAGAATGCGGCTGTACGCTTCATCGGAGATCATCCAAATAGGACGACCGTACCGTCCAGCCGCCTCCGCCAGCTCCCCCGCCAGACGCGCAAGGGTGGCGGCCGGGTAGATCCGCCCCGTCGGGTTGTGTGGGGTGTTGACGATGACGGCTCGGGTCCGTGGTCCCAGCGCCGCGCCGATGGCGTCGACATCCAAGTCGAAGACCGGCGGTTCGAGCCGGACGCGAACGGGCGTGGCACCGCTGGCGACGATCATCGCCTCGTAAAAGAACCACGGCGGGCTCAGGAAGACGACCTCGTCACCGGGGTCGACCACGGTACTCAGGGCGAGTGCCACAGCTCCGGAGGCGCCGCGGGTAAGGAACACGTTCTGGGCAGCGAAATCCACCCCCAGCTCGGCGGTCAGTGAGGCTGCCGCTGCCCGGCGCGCAGGCTCGTGCATCAGACGGTAGGCGAACCAGTCCGTCGAGGCCGGAACGCTCCATCGGCGCAGCGCCTCGACGAAGCCGGGCAGGGCCGGCTCCTGCGGGTTGCCCGCCATGAAGTCGGCGATCACTGGCCGTGCTCGCTGGTCCGTTGATGACGGCACCGCCTCCATGAACTCCAAGAAGGGACGCAGGGCCCGCTGTACCGCTTCGGCTTGCCTGGCGATCACCTGCTCGACCATAGCGACCTCCTGCCGGCACCCGTGGATACCGAACCATCCATCAAGCCCAGTCGACGCCGCCACCACGATCGATAGGCTCGCCGTCAGAGCCGAGATCCGGCTCTGACGGTGTGCGCCACAGCCCGACACACCGCGCACAGGAGCACGACACACCGGGCATGGGCGACGGACACGCCGGGAGTGGGGGGCGGTATGCAACTGGGGGCGGGCTGGGCTCCGTCGGTACGGGTACCGAACGACTTCGAGAGGGTCGAGTGGACCAACGCGACGAGCAGGAGTTCGCGGAGTACTTCGCGGCGCGGCGCGACGCCGTGCGGCGAACCGCCTACCTGATCTGTGGCGACTGGCACCGCGCGGACGACCTCGCCCAGACCGCGTTCGTGGCGCTGCACCGGCGATGGTCCAAGGTGCGGGATAAGGCAGCCCTGGACGCCTACGTTCGACGCACGCTGGTGCGGGCCGCGATCGATGAGTCCCGCCGGCCGTGGCGGCGGGAGCACGCCGCTGAGGTACTACCCGAGGCCACTGCGGACACAGCCGGATCTGATGCGGTAGGCGACTCGGTAGCTACCCGATCGACGCTGGTCGACGGCCTACAGCGGGTGCCGCCCCGGCAGCGGGCCGTGTTGGTGTTGCGGTTCCTGGAGGGCCAGTCGGTGGCGGCCGTGGCCGCCGCGCTGAAGTGCACCGAGGGGACTGTGAAGAGCCAGACGGCTCGCGGGCTCGACGCCCTGCGCGCCGTGTTGGGTGACGCGTTGGACGACCTGCGGCCCGCCGGTTGACGGCGTCGAGGAGGTGGCAGTGCGGTGGATGAGCAGCGCTTAGGCCAGGCGTTCCGGGACGCGGTGGAGGAGGTCCCGCCGGCGTCTTTCGGGCACGACGATGTGGTGGCTGCATCCCGCCGCGCCACGACTCGGCGCCGCAGCACACTCGCGGGCGGCACCCTGCTGGGCGTCGCGGTGCTGACCGGTGGGCTGGTGGCGGGTGGGCTGGTGGCCGGTGACCCGGGGTTGCCCACGGCGCGAGACGCCGCGCTGGCACCCGGCGGCCGGGAGAGCGATCCCGGCACGTTGAGCACCCTCGACGCCCCGAGCTGCGGACCGATCGACGCCGAACTGGTGGCGGGCCTGAAGGCCCTGCTCGCCAACCGTGGCAGCGTGGCGTCCGGTCCCGCCGGTGAGGTGCCCGAGCCGTGCCCCGCTGGATCACGGGCGGCTGCGGTGCCGGTGCCCGGCGGGGTGCTGTACGTACTGCTGATCCCGCAGGCCGAGCCCAGACCGGACGCGGCGGGCGGGTACTCCGTGACGCTGGAAGACGGACGCACGCTGACGGTGATCTCGCTGCCCGGCACGCCAGGGCAGCCGGCCCCGCTCGCCGGCCAGGTTCCCGACCTGGCGCGGGAACTGGCTGCCGCCCTGTGAGTGCGAAACCGTGTTTCCGCCACGCGGCAACCAGCAGAGCCACTCACGGGCACGTTCACGCGATGCACGCTAGCGTGATCGCGTGAACGTGCTGGCCCAGCGCTATGCCTCTGCGGAGCTGGTCCGGCTGTGGTCACCGGAGCACAAGGTGGTGCTCGAGCGGCAGCTGTGGCTGGCGGTGCTGCGCGCCCAGGCTGATCTCGGCGTACCGGTCGAGCAGCGGGTGCTCGACGACTACCAGCGGGCGATACCCATGGTGGATCTCGAGTCGATCGCGGCGCGGGAGCGGGTGAGCCGGCACGACGTCAAGGCGCGCATCGACGAATTCAACGCGCTGGCCGGCCACCAGGAGATCCACAAGGGGTTGACCTCGCGGGACGTCACCGAGAACGTCGAGCAGCTACAGATACACCGTTCACTGGAGCACGTGCGGGACAGCTGTGTTGCGCTGCTCGCCCACCTCGCCGGCCGCGCCACCGAATACGCCGAGCTGGTGATGACCGGACGCAGCCACAACGTCGCGGCGCAGGCCACCACGCTGGGCAAGCGCTTCGCCACCGCGGCTGACGAGCTGCTGGTGGCCTTCGCCCGGCTCGAGGAGCTGCTGGCGCGCTACCCCCTGCGCGGCATCAAAGGCCCGATGGGTACCGCCCAGGACACGCTTGATCTCCTCGGTGGTGCGGCGCCCGCACTGGCGCAGCTGGAACAGCGGGTGGCCGCGCACCTGGGATTGCGCCGGGTGCTGACCAGCGTCGGGCAGGTCTATCCCCGATCCCTGGACCACGAGGTGGCCAGCGCCCTGGTGCAGTTGGCTGCCGGGCCGTCGTCGCTGGCGACCACGATCCGGCTGATGGCCGGCCACGAACTGGTGACCGAGGGATTCCAGCCCGGGCAGGTCGGGTCCAGCGCCATGCCGCACAAGATGAACACCCGCTCCTGCGAGCGCGTCAACGGCCTGGCGGTGGTGCTGCGCGGCTACGCCTCGATGCTGGCCGAGCTGTCCGGTGCGCAGTGGAACGAGGGTGACGTGTCGGACTCGGTGGTGCGCCGGGTCGCGCTGCCGGATGCGTTCTTCGCCTTCGATGGGCTCGCCGAGACGTTCCGCACCGTGCTCGACGAGTTCAGCGCCTACCCCGCGGTGATCCAGCGGGAACTGGAGCGCTACCTGCCGTTCCTGGCCACCACGAAGGTGCTGGTCGCCGCGGTACGCGCCGGGATGGGCCGGGAGACCGCGCACGAGGTGATCAGGGAGCACGCCGTCGCCGCCGCGCTGGCGATGCGGGAAAAGGGCGCCGGCAATGACCTGCTCGACCGGCTGGCCGACGACGACAGGCTGCCACTGGACCGCACCGATCTGGACGCACTGCTCACCGACCGCCTGCCCTTCACCGGGTCCGCTGCCGAGCAGATCGCCGCGGTCGTCGCCGAGATCGAGTCCGTCGTCGCCCGGTACCCCGAAGCCGCCACCTACCATCCCGCCCCGATCCTGTGAGCCGGCCGGACACCGCGCTGGCCTGGGCCGCGGACGGGCAGGCGCTGTTCGAGCGGGCCGTCGCGGGGTGCAGCGACCTGCACGGACCGTCCCGGCTGCCCGACTGGACCCGGGGCCACGTGGTCACCCACGTCGCTCGCAACGCCGAAGGCCTGGTGCGGCTGCTGGCCTGGGCCCGGACCGGGATCGAGACGCCGATGTACCCGTCGATCCAGGCCCGCGCGGCAGACATCGAAGCCGGCGCGGGGCGACCCCAGGCCGAGCAGCTCGACGACCTCCGCAGCACCGGAGCCGCATTCGCCGCAGCCGCAGCGGAGCTGTCCCCGCAGCACTGGGAGACCACCGTGCGCACCCGGCATGGCCCGTTCCCGGCCTCGACCGTCCCGTGGATGCGGGTGCGCGAGGTGTGGTTACACGTGGTGGACCTCAACGTCGGCGTCGAGCCCGACGTGCTACCCGAGGACATCGCCACCGCGCTGGTACGCGACGTTGCCGACTGGATGCAAACCCGGGTGCCGGCCCGGATCGAATTGCAGATTCCCGGCAGTGCGCCGGTCATCTTCGGTCCCGGGACCACCGCTGCAGTATCGGTCTCGGGGCCGGTGCAGGAGTTGGCCGGCTGGCTGACCGGTCGCTGTCCCGGGGACCGTCTCATCGCGCCAGCCGGGCTGCCCGAACTACCCGGCTGGCTGTGATCCGCCCCGAGCGCTCGCTCAGGCGGAGTGCACGACCACGAGCACGGTGATGTTGTCGGTTCCGCCTGCCTCGTTGGCCGCCTCGATGAGGGCCCGGCAGGCGTGGTGCGGTTCCGGGCAGCCGTTGAGGATCATCGCTATCCGGTTGTCGTCGAGCATGCCGGTAAGACCGTCGCTGCACAGCAGCAACCGGTCGGCGGGGTGCAGCGTGATGCTGCGCATCTCGGGCAACACGTCACCGGCCATGCCGATGTGGCGGGTGAGCTGACCGCGGCCGGGGTGGTCGGCGGCCTGCTGGTCGGTGATCGCGCCGGCGTCGATGAGCGCTTGGGCCAGCGAGTGGTCGCGAGTCAGCCGGTGCAGATTGGGTTCGCGCCACAGGTAGGCGCGGCTGTCGCCGACATGGGCGATGAGCGCAGTGGCTTGGCTCACCAGCGCGACGACGGCGGTGGCGCCCATCCCCGCCAGCCACGGCATGTCCTGGCTGCCTTCGCGCAGGCCGACGCTGAGTTCGGCGAGCACCGTACCCAACCGCTCCGTCGCGTCCGGGGCGGCGAGGTCCGGCGGGGCACCGAGATGGGTAGCCACCAGGGTGGGCAGGGTGGTGACGACGACCTCGGATGCCACCTCGCCGGCGGGCCGACCACCCATACCGTCGGACACGATGAACAGCCCGAGGCCGACGTCGACGCTCCAGCGGTCCTCATTGCGCTCGCGCACCCGCCCGCGATCGCTGAGGCCTGCCCAGCGCAGCGCCGTCACAGCGCGTCCTGCGGTGCGCACTTGGGCTCGTCGACCTTCAACGCTGTCAGCTCACCACGTGCCCGGTAGACGACTCCTTGCCCGGTGCGCGGTGTGAGATCGTCACTTCTGCAGGGCGCGGAACGTGGAGGTGATCTTGTCGAAGGTCGGAGCAGAAGTGGGGAAGTGCTCCTTGGGCAGGGACTGGAAGACGAGACTGATCATCGTCTTGCCATTGAACAGGAAGTAGTGAGAGTGCGCGCCCTCCTGCCCGCTGGCGGTGTCCTTGAAGGAGTAGAAGTAGAAGAAGCCGGGCAACCCGCCCAGCTCGATCTGCTTCGGTTCGGCGACCATCTCAACTGTCTCGTTGGAAGTCACGATCTGATCCGTCAACTGCTTGGCAGCCGGGAGCTCCTGCGGTCCTACCGGCGCCTGCAGTTCCAGGGCGCGGACCAGGAAGGAGTCCTGCGTGCCTTGGGACACCAGCAGGAGGACCTGGGGGTCCTGGGTGTCCAGCTTGGACCAGGAAGTCGGATAGGCCAGCTCGAAACCGGCCAGCTCACTGCGGAACGCGGTGAAGTCGGCCGGTTTGGCGTCCGTCGCCGAGTTCGCCGAGGCATTCGTCGCTTTCGCCGGTTCCTCAGGAGTCAGGATCCCCCGTCCGACGAGCACCCCGGAGGCGAGCCCAGCCACCAGCAGCACCCCGATGATGATGGCCAACACCCGTCTCCGGCGTATGGCGTCCCACAGTTTTGTCATGGTGCCCACTTCCATCAGATCGTAAGCGTATGTTCACTGTGTGTGAACGGCCCCGGTTGCATTTCGGAGGCTCCAGGTCACGGAGAGCAGCATGCTACTGGCGGCCTGTGACCGGGGTCCGCGCACCCCGGCACTGGCCTTGACTCAGTCGTGGCCACCATCGTCGCCGCCATGGGGGAGTCGTCGGCAACTCACCGCTGCGGCTTGCCGGGTGGAGCCGGCGGGAACCCGGCACCGAACGCGCCAGCCACGTGGAGTGACCGATTGCTTACCACCTGTCTAGTTGCGGCTGCCCACGTCCGATAGAGTGATCGCGCGGCCAGCGAGCGAACCGCGGACCGCTACGTAACGAAGGTCTGCCAGGGATGTTAGGTGGGTAGGGCCAGGGAGGTCTGCACACCTCATCGGTGAGTCGTCGGTGTCGAGGGAAAGGGACGGGACATGACGGTTGATCCAGAAAACAAGTTCGGGATCAAGATCCAGAGCAGGGGGCTAGGCAAGACGCTGGAGCAGAAGTACGCGATCCTCGCCGGCGCCGTCTACGTCACGATCGGAGCGCTCGGGTTTCTCTGGACGGGCTTCACCCGGGTGACAGAGATGACGAACGAGGCGCTGTTCGGGATCTTCTTGATCAATCCTTTCCACAACATCGTGCACCTCGCCGTCGGCTTGATCTGGCTCGGAGCGGCATTCACGCTGACGCCGGTCGGGACGGAGGGCGTCAACTTCGCCATCGGCGGTTTCTACGCGCTGGCCGCCATCCTGGGCTTCCTGGGCTACCTCAGCCTGGTCTCCGTGCCGGGCGGTAATGACGCGGACAACTGGCTGCACCTTCTCTCCGCTGTGATCACGCTGATATTCGGTTCCGGCATCCTGAGCGCCATGAGAGGCAGTCGAAGCAGCGTCAACGCCTAGGTTGGGATCTAAGACTGCGTGCCCTGAGCCCGGGGGCACGCGGTCTTAGATTGCGTAAGGCCACACGGTGAGCGCGTAGCTGCCGAACCACGCGCCGAAGGCGGTCACTGCGGTGACTGCGAGCACTACCAGAGGCGTTCGCCGCCGGGCCAGCCGGATCGCCACCGGAAGCAGCAGCACGAAGGCCGGTAGCAGCAAGCGGGCCTTGGAGTTCATCACCCCGTTGGCGCCTAGGTTCACTGCGAGCACCACCGCTGCGTACACCAGCAGCGGCCATGCCGGGCTGTCCCACCAATCCAGCATGCACAGCACCAGCAACACCAGTGCGCCCGCCAGCAGCCACACCGTGGTCACCTCCAGCACCGAGGGCGCGGTGGTGAGTACCTGGCCGGTAAAGCGCAGCGTGGCGCGCCCGCCATCAAACCTGGACTCCCAGCCCTGCCACTGCAGTGCAAACCAGCCGTCCCAGCGGCCGGTGCGGGCGGCGACGAAGGCGAGGTAGCCGACCAGCCCGCTGGGGGCGAGCAGCCCGGCCGCCCACGGGCGCCAGCCCTCTTCGCCGCGCAGCGCCGCGACCAGCGCGGCCAGCACCACGGCCACGACCAACGCGGCGGCCGTGGGACGCACCAGTCCCGCAGCCGCGCTACACACTCCGGCGAGCAACCATTGCCGGCGTAGCAATCCGAGCAGGCACCAGACGGCCAGCGCGCAGAAAAGCGCCTCCGAATAGGTCATCGACAGCACGATCGACATCGGTGCTGCGGCGAACAGCGCGACCAGTACCAGCCCGGCTCTTCGGGACCCGTAGGGCACCGTCTCGGCGAGCCGCACCAGCCCGTACGCGGCCGCCACCCCGGCGCCAGCGCTGACCACGAAAGCCGCCGCGGTCACCCCGATGCCGGACACCCAGGACACCGCGGCAACCAGCGCTGGGTAGCCGGGGAAGAACGCCAGCGGGGTCTGCGGAGTGCGCGCCCCGAACGCATCGACGAGCTCGGCCGGTACCCCGCCGTAGCCCCCGGTAGCCAAGCCCAGGAACCAGGCACCATCCCAGGAGGTCAGCGCGCTGCCGGTACTGACCCCGGTGGCGGCGGACATCCAGGCCAGCACGAGCAGGCTGACCTGCCGGATAGCGAGGTACACCAACGCCGGCGCGAGCAGGCTGCTGACCTGGTGCAATCGAGCCAGCCGCAGGGCCGGCGCAGCTGGCCCGGACGGGGAAGTGGGGAGCACCGTGGATGCCACCCCGTCCTCCCACCCATCAGTTCCTACCCTGTTTCCAGGTTAACGGCCGGTGGAGGCGGTCCTCGGTAGGGTGCCGGTAAACGGGGGGCGACGTCTTCAGGCTGCGGCCGCCCATCAGATAACCCGACGCTGGAGGCTGGCTTGGCGCTCGTTGTCCAGAAGTACGGCGGATCATCGGTGGACAGCGCCGAGCGGATCAAGAAGGTCGCCGAGCGCATCGTGGAGACGCGCCACGCGGGCAACGAGGTCGTGGTGGTGGTGTCGGCGATGGGTGACACCTCCGACGAGTTGCTCGAACTCGCCAGTCAGGTTTCGCCGGAACCACACCAGCGTGAACTGGACATGCTGCTCACCGCCGGCGAGCGGATCTCCAACGCGCTGGTCGCCATGGCGGTGCACGCCCTGGGCGTGGACGCACGCTCGTTCACCGGCTCGCAGGCTGGGGTGATCACCACCGGCACGCACGGCAGGGCCCGCATCATCGACGTGACGCCGAGCCGGGTCCGTGACGCCTTGGACCAGGGCGCGGTAGCGCTGGTCGCCGGGTTCCAAGGAGTAGCCCAGGACACCAAGGACGTCACGACCTTGGGCCGGGGCGGCTCCGACGTCACCGCGGTCGCGCTGGCCACCGCGCTCGACGCGGACGTCTGCGAGATCTACACCGACGTCGACGGCGTGTATTCCGCCGATCCCCGGATCGTGCCCAATGCCCGCAAGCTCGACACCATCGGCTACGAAGACATGCTGGAGATGGCGGCGTGCGGGGCGAAGATACTCATGCCGCGCTGCGTCGAGTACGCCCGGCGCAACCACGTCGCGGTACACGTCCGGTCGTCGTATAGCCGCAAGCGCGGCACGATGGTGTTCGGATCAGTGGAGGATCTCACCGTGGAACAAGTCATGCTCACCGGCGTCGCACACGACCGCTCCGAGTCGAAGATCACCATCACTGGGGTACCCGACGAGCTCGGCAAGGCCGCCCACATTTTCCGGGTGATCGCCGATGCCGAGCTCAACATCGACATGGTGCTGCAGAACGTCTCGCACAGCGACACCGGCCGCACCGACATCACCTTCACCATGCCCAAGCTCGACGGGCCGATCGCGGTGAAGGCGCTGCGGGCGATGCAATCGCAGATCGGCTTCGACGACATCCTGTGTGACGACCAGATCGGCAAGGTGTCGCTGATCGGCGCGGGCATGCGGTCACACCCGGGGGTCACCGCGCGGTTCTGCGAGGCGCTGGCTCAGGCCGGGGTGAACATCGAGACCATCAACACCTCGGAGATCCGGATCTCAGTGCTGGTCCGCTCCGAGTTCCTGGACGCTGCGGTGCGCGCGATCCATGAGGCGTTCGAACTGGGTGGCGACGAGCAGGCCGTCGTCTACGCCGGGACTGGTCGGTAATGGCTGACCCAGGTGCACCCACCCTGGCCGTTGTCGGGGCGACCGGCGCCGTCGGCACCGTCATGATCGATATCCTCAACTCGCGGCCGGCGGTGCCCTGGGCAGAAATCCGGCTGATCGCCTCGGCCCGCTCGGCCGGCAAGAAGATCACCGTGCAGGGCGAGCAGCGGGTTGTCGTCGAACTCGCCCCGGAGGCATTCGACGGTGTGGACATCGCGATGTTCGACGTCCCGGACGAGATCTCGAAGCAGTGGGCCCCGATCGCCGTGGCGCGGGGCGCGGTCGTGGTGGACAACTCCGGTGCGTTTCGGATGGACCCCGATGTGCCGCTGGTCGTCCCGGAATGCAACGCAGCCGCCGCTGCCCGCAGGCCGAAGGGGATCGTGGCCAACCCCAACTGCACGACGCTGTCGATGATGGCCGCGTTGGGCGCGCTGCATCGCGAATTCGGGCTCACCGAACTGGTGGTAGCCAGCTACCAGGCCGCCTCTGGCGCGGGTCAGCAGGGTGTGGATCGGTTGCACGCCGAGCTCGCCGCGGTGGCAGGCAAGGGCGTCGGGGTGCGCAGCGGGGACGTCGCCGAGGCGCTGGCTGTGGCCGGTTTACCCGCGCATTCACCGTTCCCGGCACCATTGGCGATGAACGTGGTGCCGTGGGCCGGATCGCTCTCCGGCGACGGCTGGACCTCCGAGGAGCTCAAGGTTCGCAACGAGTCCCGCAAGATCCTCGCCATCCCGGACCTCAAGGTGTCTGCGACCTGCGTGCGGGTCCCGGTGATCACCACCCACGCACTCGCGGTACACGCGGTGTTCGCCCAGCCGGTCACCGTCGAGCAAGCCCGGAAGGTGTTCGACGCGCAGCCGACCATCGTGCTGGCCGACGATCCGGCCGCCGCGGTGTGGCCGACTCCCGCAGCAGTGGTCGGTAAGGACCCGACCTATGTCGGACGCATTCGCCAGGCTCTGGATTTCGCGAACACTCTGGACTTCTTCGTCTGCGGCGACAACCTGCGCAAAGGCGCTGCGCTCAACACCTACGAGATTGCCGAGACGATCGTGCGTTCGCAATGGGCCACCCCCAATGGGTCAGCCCATTACGCGGGCGGTTCATCGGGCCGTGACGAGCAGGTCTAACGTGTCGCGGGCGCGGGACCAGTCAGTGCGCGCACCCCGAACCGGGTGGACAACTCAAGCGAATACCGAAAGCGGGCACCTCGGTGCCGATCGGGGGTGTGGTCGAGGTGAGCGTACTGCGCATGATGGGCCGGCTGGCCGTGTCGACGTCGGTGCTGGTCCTGGCAGGCGGGTGCGCAGGTGAGGTGCAGCCGGCGACTCCGGAGCCAGCCAAGCCCTACGCGGAGAGCACGGGCCAGCCAGCCGAGCTTACCGGCCAGCAGCCCAGCCAGACCCCAGACGGAACCATCTCGGTGCGGATCAGCGATGGCAAGGTCGAAGGGGTGCCGGCCCGAGTCGAGGTGGATCGGGGCACCCAGGTACGCATTGAAGTGACCAGCGACCGGAACGACGAGCTGCACATTCATGGTTACGACGAGACCGTGCCGCTGACCCCGGGCAACCCTGCCGTCGCGCAGTTCGTGGCCGACCTGCCCGGAGTTTTCGAAGTCGAAACCCATGACAGCGGGCTGCTGCTGTTCCAGCTCGTGGTTCGCGGATGAATAGACCATCGAGGCCACTGCCCTGGTCCCAGGAGGGAATGCGAGGGCTTGCGCACGCCGTTGCGCTGACCACGCTGGTAGCGGTGCTGGCGGTGCTGTTCGCACTGATCAATCCGGCCCCGGCCGCGGCGCACATCGCCGGGAGCGGTGGGTCGCCCAGCAACTATCGGACCGAGGTGACCGCAATCCGGCCAGCGCTACCGACCGTGGCGGTGACCGTCGGACCCGGCGGGCAGTGGGTGCGCGTCACCAACCAGGGCGCGGCGGAGATCGTGATCCTCGGCTACCGCGGTGAGCCGTTCCTGCTGTTGTCCCAGAACCGGGTGCAGGTCAATGAGCTCAGCAGCACCGCGGCCGCGACCGGGCAGACCCGAGGCAACCCGGGTTCCCAGGATCCGGTGGCGCAGGATCCGGCGACCGGACCGAGGTGGGTGCCGCTGCGCGACGGAGACAGCGCCACCTGGACCGACGCCCGGATCGACCCGCCACTGGAGTCGCAACGCGGGTCCGGATTCTGGGAGCTGCCGCTGGTCGTGGACGGGCAGCAGGCCACCGTCCTCGGCACCCGGGAGCTGGTACCGCCGCCTCCGACGTGGCCATGGGTGGCGGCCCTCGGGTTGCTCGCAGCCGCGGTAGCGGCCATCGGGTGGATGCGGAACTGGCACCGGCCGATGGCCGCCGTTATTGTCGCGGGAATCCTCGCCTTCGTGTTGCACCTGATTGGCACCGGATTCGCTCCGCAACAAAGTGGGCCGGTATTCGGTTGGGTCGGCGTCGGCGCGGTGAGCGCATTCAGCTTGCTGATCGGCGCTGTTGCAGTGGTCAGCACGTTGCGCAGAAGTGACTCGGCGCCCGACAGGCTCGTCACGGTGGGGATCATGGTGCTGCTGCTGGCCGCCACGGATATCAGCGTGCTGTGGTACTCGCAGCTGCCGTTCGCCGGCCCGGCCGTGCTGGACCGTGGCTTGACTGTCCTCACCTACGCCACCGCGCTGGGGCTACTCGTCGCCGGAGCGCGCCTGATACGCGAGCGGAAGTCGGGTAAGGCGTCTGGTATCGCGGAGGCGGCGTGATCACCGCCGACGCACGTGGTCCCGCGGAGGCGGCGTGATCACCGCCGACGCACGTGGTCCCGCGGAGGCGGCGTGATCACCGCCGACGCACGTGGTCCCGCGGAGGCGGCATGATCACCGCCGACGCACGTGGTCCCGCGGAGGCGGCATGAGCACCGACTTCCTCGCGCACGGGATCGGGGGGCGGCAGGACCTGCCGTTGCCGCTGGATCTGTTGGTGCAGGGTGCCGTCTTGGCGTTGCTGGCCTCGTTCTTCGCTTTGGGTGTGCTGTGGCGATCCCCGCGGTTGCGAGCGGGGGCAGCGGGGCGGGCGGTGCCGCTGCCGATCCAGCGGCTCGTGGACAGCACCGGGCTCCGGTGGCTGCTGCGCTTGCTCGGCCTCGCCGGCACGGCCTACGTCGTCGCCACCGCGCTACTGGTACCCGACGATGGGAGCACGCCCGGCAACAATCCACTGCCCTATGCGGTGTATGTGCTGTTCTGGGTGGGGATCGTTCCGCTGTCGCTGCTGTTCGGACCCGTTTGGCGCCTGGTCAACCCGCTGCGCACGATTCACTTACTACTCGCCGCCGTCATCCGGATTCCCGCCGACCGGGGTCTGCTGCCGCTACCACAGTCGCTGGGCTACTGGCCGGCTGCGCTGTCGCTGCTCAGCTTCGTGTGGTTGGAGCTGGCAGCCCCGGGCGGCGCCGCGGTCAACGTGCTGCTGCTGTACTTCACCGTCTACTCGGTCGTCCATCTCAGCGCTGCCATCCTGTTCGGCCACCGTTGGTTCGCCACCGGCGACGGGTTCGAGGCCTACTCCACGTTGGTCGCAACGTTGGCGCCGTTCGGGCGACGTGACGACGGTCGCCTGGTGCTTCGCAACCCGCTTGATGGGGTCGCCACGTTTGGGCCCGCGCCGGGCGTGGTGGCCCTGATCGCGGTGCTACTGGGCTCTACCTTCTTCGACAGCATCTCCGGTTCGGCGGACTGGACCCGCACCATCCAGGCGTTGCCGGTCCCGGCCACGCTGATCTCCACTGCGGGGTTGCTTACGATGATCGCCATTGTGGCCATCACCTTCGTCGGGGCGACCCTGCTGGCCGGTCGGGTCGGTAACCGCGGTCGAAAACCGGTTCCCGGTCTGCTTGCCCACACCGTCATCCCCATCGTTGTGGGCTACGTCATCGCTCACTACTTTTCTTTGCTGCTCTTTCAGGGACAGCAGGCCATCGTCCTGCTCTTCGATCCGGTAGGCACCAGTGCGGAAATCTCCGGCGCCGTCAACTACGGCCTGATCACCGCGACCGGCATCGCTTTTGTCCAGGTCATCGCTGTCGTCGTAGGGCACGTCCTCGCGGTCATCAGCGCCCATGATCGCTCGGTCGCGCTGTTCCCCCGGTCCGACGCCATCGTCGGCCAGCTCCCCCTGATGGTCCTGATGGTCGGGTACACGGTGGGCGGCCTGACCCTGCTGTTCGCCGCATGACCGACCTCGCGTTGCCCGCGAGGGCGACGACCACGATTCGCTTCGAAACACGGGTGACCACGACCCGCTCTGCTGTCGCCGAGTTCGACACCAGGGCTGTCCGAAGCGACCCGAGCAGCCCTGCTGTCGAACTCGGCGCAGGTAGCGCTGACCACGCGCGGCGGCCGCCCCATTCACCCACCAGGACGGCGCGCATCGCCTGCAGGGTTGTCCGAATGGCGCGTGGTGGTGCACCACGTGCGGACACACGGTGCACCACGTGCGGACACGCGGGGGGTGGGTCAGCGCAGCTCGTGGGTGCCGTCTGGGAGGCGGCGGGTAAGGCCGTGGCGGGCCAGGTGCTCCATCAGTGGGACGGCGACGCGGCGAGTGGTGTCCAGGGCCTGGCGGGCCTGGCTGAGGGTGAACGGGCTGGGCAGGCCCCGCAACCGCTCGGTGGCGTCGCCGTCGGCGCCGGGAGCGAGGTAGATCCCGTCGGCGATCTTGAGCAGCTCACCCGCGCGCACCGCGGCGGCGAGCTGCTTGGCTCCCAGTCCGAGCTCGGCGAGCCGGTGCGCCTCGGGTGCGGCGAAGGGCCGTTGCGTGAGCTCGGCGCGGACCTCAGCAATGGCGCCGCGGACCGCGTCAGGCAGCCCGGTGGCCGGCTCGCCGAGGTGCACCCGCCCGTCGGCGAGAGTCAGCTGCGAGCCGAGCAGCAGTTCGACCAACCGCACGTCGGGCATTCCGGTGACCTGCCGGGCGGTCTCCAGCGGCATCCCCGGCTCGAGCGGGTTCGCCGCCGCGTGCTCAGTCACTGCGGCCGCAAGCCGGTCGGCCCGCTGCGCCAACACAGCTGAGTCGATCAGCCAGCCACCCGCCTGCGCCGCCCCAGCAGGAGCGGGCGCACCCATCGCGATCAACTCGTCGCACCGCACCAACCCGCGGCGGCGCAGCTCGGCGGCCCCGTCCGCGACACCGCCCATCGTGGACAGCTCGGCGGCCCGGGAAGCGGCCGCGCCGCGGCGACGCAGCAGCGGTGGGCGCACATCCAGCACGGTGACCCCAGCAGGAATGCTGTGTGGTCCTCGGATGCCCGGAACCCGTACCAGCGCGCGGTCCCCGATCCGCAGCGGCAGCGGTTGCGCCAGATCCAGCCGCCCGGTATCCGCCCCCAGTGGACGGACCCGCGCAGCCACCGCAGCCGCGCCCACATGCAGCACCACCTGCCGAGGCAGTTCTTCAGCTGAGCACCCCGACATGGAGACATACCGGGGTGATGAGGGCTGCATTTGCCCCGATATGCCTCCATGTCGGGCTGAGGCGGACAGGCGGACGTCGATGGTGCGGGTAGTCAGCCAGGCTCCGGGGGTGAGGAGGGCATCACCACGGCGCACGGCATCGCGAGACAACCCTCGCAGGTTGACTGCGACGCGGGCCACCGCGGGCGCGGACTCCACAGGTGCGCCCAACGACTGCAAGCCCCGCACGCTCACCCGCCGCTGGCCCAGCACCAGCTCGTCACCGACGTGGATCGTCCCGCCGGACAGCGTGCCGGTGACCACGGTGCCCGCACCGCGGATGGTGAACGCCCGATCCACCCACAACCGGACGTCGGCCTCGACGTCCGGCGCGGGCAGTGTGTCGACCAACGAGCCCAGCGCGACCCGCAGCTCGTCCAGCCCCGCCCCAGTGACACCGGAGACACAGACCGCGGGGAGCCGACCCAGCGAAGAATCGGCCAGGTGCTGCAATGCCTCCTCGCGGGCCAGCGCGGGGTCCATCAGGTCGCTGCGGGTCACCACCAGCAGGCCGTACCGAACATCCAGCGCATGCAATGCCTCGAGGTGTTCCCGGGACTGCGGCATCCAGCCCTCGTCAGCCGCGACCACGAACATGACGGCGGGCACTGGGCCGACCCCGGCGAGCATGTTCGGCACGAACCGCTCGTGCCCGGGCACGTCGACGAACGCCAGCGTCGACCCGGTGGGCAGGGTCGTCCAGGCGAACCCGAGATCGATGGTCATTCCCCGCCGGCGCTCCTCCGCCCAGCGGTCGGGCTCCATCCCGGTCAGCGCCCGGACCAGGGTGGACTTACCGTGATCGACGTGGCCTGCAGTGGCTACGACGTGCATGCCAGTATAGCGTCGCGTACCGCGGTGTCCTGCTCAGCTGGCAGCGCGCGCAGGTCGAGCAGGCAGCGGCCACGCTCGATCCGGCCGAGCACCGCAGGGGTGCCCAACCGCAGCCGCCCGGCCAACGCCTCCGGCAGGCTGACCGCGGCGCTGTCCAGCAAGACCCCCGGAGCGCCACCGCCTCCCACCGTCGCCTGCGACGCCACCGCCGCCGCATCCACCCCGTGCGCGGTGAGCGCAGCCGCGATCGCCACCGCCCGCCGGTGCAACGAACCCGGGTCTGCCGCCAGTGCCTGGGCGGTGGGGGTCGCCGGTCCCCGCAGGGTGGCCTCCAGTGCGGCGAGGGTGAGCTTGTCCACCCGCAACGCCCGGGCCAGCGGGTGCCGGCGCAGCCGGGTCACCAGCTGCTCGGACCCCAGCAGCAGCCCGGCCTGCGGGCCGCCGAGCAGCTTGTCGCCACTGGCCGTGACCAGGTCGGCACCTTGGGCCAGCGCGGTGGCGGCGTCGGGCTCATCGGGCAGCGCGGGGTGCGGCGTGAGCAGTCCTGAGCCGATGTCGACGACCACCGGCACGCCCAACCCGGCCAGCTGTGCCACCGGCACCGACGAGGTGAACCCGGTGATGCGGAAGTTCGACGGGTGCACCTTGAGGACGAACCCGGTCTGTGGCCCGATCGCGGCGGCGTAGTCCTCGCGCTGGACCCGATTGGTGGTGCCGACCTCACACAGCCGGGCCCCGGTGGACACCAGCAGATCGGGGATGCGGAACCCGTCGCCGATCTCCACCAGCTCACCACGGGCCAGCACGATCTCCTGGCCGGCCGCCAGCGCGGTAGCGGCGAGCACCAGCGCCGCGGCACCGTTGTTCACCACATGAACGCCCGGGGCCGTGGGCACCGCGTCGGCGAGCGCGGCCAGTGCGCCTGCCCCGCGCCGTCCCCGCCCGCCAGTGGCCAGGTCGAGTTCGACGTCGGTGGTGCCGGCGGCGGCGCCCAGCGCTTCGATCGCCGCAGCGGACAACGGTGCCCGACCGAGGTTGGTGTGCAGCAGCACCCCGGTTGCGTTGAGCACCGGCCGCAGGGTCGTCGCAGTGTCCGGCAAGCTGGCGAGCACATCACCAACGACACCGTCTGGCTGCAGGGCACCCTCACGCACCCGCTGCTGAGCCGCGACCACCGCCCGCTTCACCTGCGCGCGCCCGAGCTTTTCGGCGGCAGCCGCGATTTCCGGATCGGCCAGCACCGCGTCGGTGCGTGGGACCTGCCGGCGGAGATCCATGGCCCGCACGGTAGCTCCCCCGCCCTAATCTTGTCCGGAACCCCCGTTCCCGCTCAGCAGTGCGGTGATCTGGGCCATGCCGGTACCGAGCATGGCAAACCCATCAGTCACCTTCTGGTCCAGGCCGGTCACCTTCTGGTCCAGGCCGTTGACCTTCAGCCCCAGCTCCAGTTGGGTCTCCCGCAGGGCGTTGAGGGCCTGGGTGTGGGCTCGCAGCTCAGCGCGGACCTCCGACACATCATGATCGGCACCGGCCGCCAGCACGCGGGCGGCGTCGGCGTCGGAGCTGGCGAGCGCCACCTGCTCGCGAAGCCGGACGACCTCACGCTCAAGGATGGTCACGCGGGTCTCGATATCATCGCGGGAGTCCGGCACGGCGCGATCCTACTGCGTGATACTCCCGTAGCGGTCGCTCACTGCTACCGGCACGACGCGCGCAAGGCTGTCGGTGGACAGGCCGGCAGGCGGGGTGGCGGAGGCGGACGGGAATCGAACCCGCCTGATCGAGGTACTCGATCACGTCGGTGTTGAAGACCGCGGGGGCCACCAGGCGCCCAGACGCCTCCGCCGCGAGATCTTAGGACCGGTCTCACTACTGCGCCATTCGGCCCAATACATTGGCCTGTTCGCTGGCAGATAGCGAGCGAACCACCTACTCGGCGTAGCGCTGAGGTCTCGCGGAGCCATCATGCCGCAGTACCATGCCGCGGTCGCCAACCGCACATCTGAGCGAGAAGCCAATAAATGATCACTGTGTTGCGCAGTCCGTTTCGACTTACGCAACCGTCTCTCGAAGGGCGGGCCCACCGTTGACGTTGACGAGGCTGCTGGACTACCTGCCACGTGGCAACCTGCTCGACGACACCGCTTGGCGGAAAAGGCACCGATTCGTCCTGTGGGTGCTGGGCCTGCACCTGCCGGCGCTGTTCGTGTTCGCACTGGCGCTTCAGCACAGCCCGCTGACCACCTTTTTCGGGCTGGTCCCGCTGATCGGATGCATACTGCTCGGTATCTGGAAACCGCAACGGCGGGTCGCCTCCTTCTTCACCTCCGCCGGGCTGGTGTACTGCTCAGCGGCACTGGTCGTCTTCTCCGGAGGCTCCATCGAAGCCCACTTCCACTTCTTCATCATCATCGGATTTATCGCGCTGTACCAGGACTGGGTGCCATTCCTGTGGAACATTGTGTTCACCGTGCTCAGCCACGGAATCGGGACGGCGTGGCAAGCCGACCTGATCTTCAATCATCCGGCCGCACAAGTGAATCCGTGGATCTGGTCGCTGGTTCACGGCGTGGCCGTGCTCCTAGCCTGCCTCGGCGTGGTGATCTTCTGGCGCACCACCGAGGATGAGCAGCACAAGTCGATGCGCCTGGCCATCCAGCTAGCCGACACCGAACTCGGCCAGCGCAAGTTCACCTCCGAGCTGCTGGTCAACCTCGCCCGGCGCAACCAGAGCATGCTCTACCGGCAGCTGGACATCATCAACCAGCTCGAGGAGAAGGAGCGCGACCCCGACTCGTTGGGTGACTTGTTCCGCCTCGATCATCTGGCCACCCGAATTCGGCGCAACGCAGAGAGCCTACTGGTGCTCTCTGGTGAAGAAACGCCCCGGATCTGGAGCGAGCCGGTTGCACTCATCGACGTCGTGCGCGCCGCGATCGCGGAAACCGAACACCTGGATCGGGTCGCCTTCTCCGTTGACGAACGCCTGGCGGTACTCGGGCACACCGTGGCCGACCTCACCCATGTGCTCGCCGAGCTGACCGAGAACGCAGTGCGGTTCTCCCCGCCACAGGCCAAGGTCACCATCCGGACCCGGCCCTGCCAGCGGACTCCTGGCGAGTCCGTCGTCACCATCGAGGACTGGGGCGTCGGGATGCGGCCAGAGGATCTGGCCCACGCCAACGATCTGCTGGCCGCACCCCGTGACATCGACCTGTCAGCCTCTCAGCGGCTCGGGTTGCACGTCGTGGCCCGGCTCGCGGCCCGCCACCACATCCGGGCCTCGCTCACCACCACTCCGGGTTCTGGCATCACGGCGGTGGTCGTATTGCCCGCAGAACTGTTCGCCGACGATCGCCTGGAACCGGCGGCAACGACAACCGACTCGCGTAACAGCATCCCGGCGCAAGCCACGCAGTCCGGGCAAGCGCCGCAGCCGCCCACGATCCCGCAGCCGCGAGTCCCCGCGCGCAGTGGGCATTTCCGGGGGCAGTTCGGGGGGCAGTTTCGGCCGACCCAGAACTGGGCCGGCTGGTGGACGCCGACCCGGCTGCCCACGGTGGAAGCCGCCAGCTGGTCGGCCACCCCGCCCACCCCGGTCGTCCCGACTACCCCGGTCGCCCCGGTCGCCCCAGCCCCGGTGTGCGCGACCGCCCAGAAGATGGTGTCCGCGGTGGCGTTACCGGCCGCCGATCCCCCGCTCAACCGCCGGGTGCCGCAGGCCAACCTGGTTCCAGAACTGCGCCGGGTCTCTCCTGCGGGCGAGACCGCCATCTCGGCGCCCGCCTCGACCCCCGATGCGAAGCTGGCCAGGGACGCGCTGTCCCGTTACCAGGCCAGCCGGCTAGCCGCCCAGAAGAAGCAGATGGCGCAGGAGCAGGTGGACAGCGACGCCGGGAGTCGGTCGTGAGCGCGGCTCAAGGACAACTCGACTGGCTAATCAACGACTTCACTCGGGACACACCGGGGGTGCTGCATGCCCTGGTCGTCTCCGGCGACGGTCTGCTGCTGGCCTCGTCGGCCAACGTGGATGCGATGCTCGGCGACCAGCTATCTGCGGCCACTTCCGGGCTGGTGAGCTTGTCCAGAGGTGCCGCGCAGCTGCTGAGCCTGGCTCCGGTGAGCCAGACCATCATCGAGATGACCGGCGGCTACCTGTTCGCGACGTCGATCAGCCAAGGCTCCACGCTCGCCGTCGTCGCCCAGCGGCATTGCGACATGGGCATGATCGGCTACGAGATGACGATGCTCGCGGCCCGAGTGGGCCACGCCCTGACCCCGGCGCCCCGGTCAGACCAGCACAGCGCGGCCCCGGAACAGATACTGCCGTGACCGCCGACGTACTTCCTCCCACGGAGGCGGCATTGTGACCGCCGACGTACTTCGTCCCGCGGAGGCGGCATTGTGACCGCCGACGTCGGATACGGCTGGCGCGAGGGCGGCCGGGTTGTCCCGGCATATGCGTTCACCCAGGGGCGCACCCGGACACGCGGCCAGGTATTGCCGCTCGAGGCACTCGTCACCGCCACCGAACTCGCCGTGCAGAACCTACCGGCGCTGCAGCTGGAGCATCGGTCCATCGTCCGGATGACGATGCGGCCGACTTCGGTGGTGGAGATCGGGGCGGCTTTGCAGCTCCCGGCCGGGGTGGCGCGGGTGCTGGTCAGCGACCTGGCCAGGGCCGGTTTTCTCGTCGTGCACCTGCCGCCGCCCACCGACGCCGTCGGTCGGCCCGGACAAGAGATCTTGGAGAGATTGCTCGATGGACTCCGCACCCGTTAGGCAAGGCCGGCGAGATGCTCCAGCCGCCGACCGCCCGCTGGTCCCGCTCAAGATCCTGGTAGCGGGCGGATTCGGGGTCGGGAAGACCACGTTCGTCGGGTCGCTGTCGGAGATCCCACCGCTGAGCACCGAGCAGGCGATGACCTCGCTGTCGGTCGGCGTCGACGACGCAACCGCGGTTGCGGACAAGACGACCACCACGGTGGCGATGGACTTCGGCCGTATCACGGTCGACGACCAGCTCGTCCTCTACCTGTTCGGGACGCCCGGCCAGCAACGCTTCTGGTTCATGTGGGACGAGCTGGCCCGCGGCGCGGTCGGTGCTGTCGTGCTCGTCGACATGCGACGGCTGGACGACTGCTTCGCGGCGATCGACTACTTCGAGAACCGCCGGGTTCCCTTCGCGGTGGCGGTCAACCAGTTCCCCGATGGTCCCGCCTACCCTGAGACCACGGTGCGAGACGCGCTGGCGCTCCCCCTTGACTGCCCGCTGATGCGGATGGATGCCCGCGAGGCCCGCTCAAGCCTTGACACCCTGGTGACGTTGGTCGAGCACGCCCTAGTACGCGCGTCGTAGTACCACAAGCATCCATGTCGCGCTGCAGGGCAGCCTCCGGACAGCGATAAGCATCCATGTCGCAGATGACGGGTGGCCCGGGCGCTTGGGGGGAGCGGGCGGGCCACCCGTCAAGGGACAGCGGACTCAGCTGACGCCGAGCTTCTCCGCAGCCATCTTGGTTCCCTCGACCCGGTTCTTGATCTTCTGGAACGCAATGTCGCGGGCGTAATCAGGCGAACCGTGGTTCGGCTTCTCATCGATGCTGAACGGCGAGAAGCCGCAGTCATCGGTGGAGCCGATCCTTTCCTTCGGCATGAAGTTGGCCGCCCTCACCAGCGCATCACAGATCTCCTCCGCGCTCTCCGGCCGTGGGCTCTGCGTCACGCACACCCCGATGTAGGCCATCTGCGCAACGCCGTCCGCATCGTCGCGGAGGTGCTTGCCGATGGACTCGTAGACCGGGTCCTTGTCGCGCTCACTCGCCAGCTGGATGAGGAAGTAGCCGGCATTCATCTGGAACATGCTCGGAAGCAGGTTGTTGTAGGGGACATCGGCGCTGTGGACCGAGTCCCGGTCCCCACCCGGACAGGTGTGAACGCCGATCTTCGTGCGCTCCTCCGGCGAGAAACGAGCGAACACGCGGTTGTTCAGCTCGATGAAGTGCGGTAGCAAGCCGGCACCTGTCCACGGGTTGCGTGGATCTTCCCTGGTGGCGAGCCGGCCCTCAGTGAAGTCGACTGAAACCCGGGCAGCCCCGGCAGCGAAAGCTTCGCGAATGTCCTTCTCGCATTCGTTGACGAGGTCTTCCTCGAATTGCTCCCGGGAATAGCCGGGCACCTCGTCCTTCAGAGGATACAACAGTGCCAGCATGGACGGCGCGATCACGGCTTGCTTCATGGGCACGTGCGCGTAGCGGATGGATTTCCTCAGTGCATCGGCCGCGTACTCATTGTACCGCAAGGGCCCACCGGTGAGGCGGGGCAGTTGCCGCCCATGGCCGTCGGCGAAGATCGCGAAGAACTGGCCGCCCGGACCGAGGTTGGGGGCCAGGCCGGTCCCGGCCAGTGTGTCGGTGATGGGGTAGGTGGCGAAGCTCGACCACCACTGCTCGCCGTCAGAGATGATCGGTGATCCGGTGGCTTCAAAGCGCTCGATCGAGTCGCGGGCCGCAGCGTCCTGTTCGACTGCCAGTTCGTCCTTGCTGATCGTTCCTTGATCATATGCTGCGTAGGCGGCCTGAAGTTTAGATGGACGGGGCAGAGAGCCAACGGGCTCAGTTGGAATTCCGGTGGCTGTCCTCGGATTGTAATCCGCCATGACTTCCTCTCTATTGGATTGAGCAGGTTGACCAGTAATTGTCTGATTGTCGCTCGCTAAAACTCCTTCCGGTAGCAATCACCACCCCCGCCCCGGGGCGTGGCTACCGCCGACCAACCACCTGAGGGGGCGAGGAGGCAGGCACAGACAGGTCTGTCTAGCTGTGACCTGAATCATAGTCAGGTTGCAATGAACTGGTCAATGTCACCCGTTCGTAGCACAGCGGCAAGATTGCTCGCCGTCCGTGATGGCTGCCCACCGGTCGCCGGCCTGCGCGACGAGGCAGCCCGGCGCAGCGAACACCGTTGTCAGCGGCCCCGGGCGACGGTAAGTCCCCGGGCCCGGAGCACCCGGCGCTCCAGAGGTGCGAAGACGAGCAGCTCGATGGCGACTCCGACCACGAGGATCAGCAGGATCGAGGCGATCACGAGGTCCATCGCGTTCAGTTCTCGCCCGATATTGAGCTGCTGCCCGAGCCCGATACCCAGCGCAGGTGAGTAGGTGATGAGCTCAGCGGCCATCAGCGAGCGCCACGAGAAGGCCCAGCCCTGCTTGAGACCGGCCAGGTAGCCCGGCAACGCCGCGGGCAACAGCACATGCCGGATCCGGCCGAAAGTACCTAACCCGAGGACCCGGCCCACCTTGTCCAGCAACGGCGGCACCTGGTCGAACCCGGCGAGCAACCCGTTGGCGACCGACGGCACCGCGCCGAGCAGCACCACCGCGTAAATGGCTGCGTCGGTCAGGCCGAACAAGATGATCGCCGCTGGGACCCAGGCGACCGACGGCAGGCTCTGCAGCCCGCTGACGAATGGCCCGAGAGCGGACCGCAACCAGCGGCTTTTCCACATCGCCAGCCCCAGTACGGTGCCGACGGCCAGCGATGCCAAAAACCCCAGGGCACCCCTGGACACGCTGATCGAGATGGCGTCCCACGCCCGGCCGTCGCTCACCGTCTGACCGAAGGTCTGGAGCACTTCCAGTGGGCTCGGCAGGGCATAGCTCGGCTTGAGCTCGGCGCTGAAGGCCAGCTGCCAGAGGGCGACGAACGCCACCACCGCCACGATGGGGGGCAGCACCGAGCGCAGGAAAACCTTGCCAGGACCGGGCCGCGGTGGCAGCGCCGGCGCTTCCAGGGCATCCAGCCCGGCCTCGAAGGCGCGGTTCTCCGCGACCGTCCGCGGCGGATCGTCAACGGCCATGTCGGCTGATCTCCGCTCGGAGGTCATGGGTGATCTCGGTAGCCAGCGCGCTCACCCCGGGGGACTCGATCGTCCTGGGCTGGGACAGCTCGACCTGCCACTCCCGGACGATCCGCCCGGGCCGGGAGCTCATCAGCAAGACCCGCTGCCCGAGCCGGACGGCCTCGCGCACGTTGTGCGTGACGAACACGATGGACAGCCCCTGCTCCGACCACAGGCCGGCCAGCTCCTCGTGCAGCGCATCGCGGGTGATGGCGTCGAGCGCGGCGAACGGCTCGTCCATCAGCAGCAGCTGGCTGTCCTGGGCCAGCGCGCGGGCCAGCGCCACCCGCTGGCGCATCCCACCGGAGAGCTCATGCACCCGCTTGTGACCCTGCCCGGCCAGGTTCACCAAGGTCAGCAGCCGTTGCGCCTCGGTACGGCGCTCGGATCGACCGACCCCCCGCGCCTTGAGCGCCAGCTCGACGTTGCCGGCGGCGGTCAGCCACGGCAGCAAAGCAGGCTCTTGGAACATCAGCGCCGGACGGCCCACCGTAACCTCGACGCTGCCGGAGGTGGGTGTGTCGAGGCCGGCGATGAGCGACAGCAGGGTGGATTTGCCGCATCCGGAGGCACCCAATAGGCAGACGAACTCGCCGGGCCCGACGTCAAGGTCGATCCGGTCCAGCACCGGCGGGCGGTCACGCTCGAAGGCATGGGAGAGCTGCTTGACACGGACGCTGGACGGCAACGCGCTCTCCTCCACAGCCAGTGGTCGGCTGGTCCGCGCCTGCTGGAGGGGCTGCCGGACGGGCGGATGTGCCATGTTAGCTAGTCCTTCCCGAGCCCGTTGGCCGATACGGTCGGCAGGCCCCGTTGGGTGAGGATCCGGTTGAGAATCGGCAGTTCGTAGATCCCTTGCAGGTCGACTTTCTCCTTGGCCACTCCCACGGCCACTGCGCTGTCGGCGCTGTGTTGCAACGACGCCGCGATGGGGTCGTTGGTCACCGTCAGGTTCTGCCAGGCACGGTCGATCACCTCCGGCGCCAGGGGTTTGCCGGTCCGCGCGTTGATCCCGTCGTTGACAACGGTCTTCGCCTCGGTGGAGTTCTGGGTCGCCCACTGCACTGCGTCGACATGTCCCCGCAGCAGCGCCTCCACCGTCTGCGGGTGGTCCTCCAGGAACTCGGTGCGGACGATCAGATGGGTGGTGACGAACTGCCCGTCTGGCCACAGATCCGGCTCGTCGACCAGCACCTTGGCGCCGGCCTCCAGCACCAAGCGCGACGCCCACGGCTCGGCCACCCACGCGCCGTCGAGCGCGCCGGACCGGACCAGCTGGAGCGTGTCGGAGTTCTTGGTTGGCGAGATCGTGACGTCCCCGCCACCCTGCACGCTGGTGCGCAGGCCTTGCTCGGCCAGCCAGGCACGCAACGCGACGTCCTGGGTGTTGCCGAGCGCCGGGCTGGCCAGCGTCTTACCCCGCAGGTCCTGCGCGCTGTTGATGCCGGGGCGGACGACCAGCTGCGCACCGCCGGACGTCGCTCCCGCGATAATCCGGACGGCCTTACCATCGCTCTGCGCGAAAGCGTTGATCGCCGGACTCGGCCCGATGTACGCAGCATCGAGGGCACCGCCGAACAATGCTTCGACCGCTGACGGACCGGCATCGAAGATCTGGGTCTGCAACGTGGTGCCGCCTAGTTCTTTGGCGAACAAACCCCGGTCGACGCCGATGATGGCGGCGGCGTGGGTGACGTTGGCGAAGTAGCCCAGCCGCAGCGTCGGAGCTGGACCCGGCGCCGAGCCAGAGCTGTTACCGCACGCAACGGCCAGCGCCAGGGCCGCGATGACGATGAGGACGGCGAGCACACGATTGCGATGAAATGGCATGACGAGCACGTCCTCGGCGTAGGGGGCGCGCGAGGTGGCGTCGGAGCGGCATCGATGGCGCCTGGACGGCACGACCGCACGCCCGGCTGATGGAGGGGTCGGGCAGGGTCAGGCCGACATACAGATCATGCTGCGAGTGCGCCCGTAGTCGACGTGCCGGCGGGCCACGAGCTTGAGCGACAAGGCAGCCACGCCCGCCAGGCTACACGCCCGCAGCAGCGCCAAAAGGTTCCAATAGACAGCAAGCTCGCCCCACGAACCGCCAAAAGGTTCCAATAGACAGCAAGCTCGCTCCCCGGAACCGCGAAAAGGTTCCAATAGACGGGGAGGCGCGGTGCTTAGGAGCGGCGAGCGAGGGCGGCCCGGACAGTGCGCACCATGCGGTCGGGGTCTCGGAGCAGGGCGGCGGTCACGAACACGATCTCCCAGCCGGCCTCCTGCACCCGGTTCAGGCGCTCCCGATCCCGGTTGAGTGCCCACAGTTCACCCTCACGCCAGCCACCGTCGTACTCCACCGCGACGCGCTGCGCGACGAAGGCCAAGTCGACCCGGGCAAGCCGGCCACGCGAGTCCTCGATCCAGTACTGCGGTTGCGGGTGCAACCCGTCCAGCACGAGCCACACTCGCACCCGCGACTCCGGACGCGATTCCGCCCGCGGGTCAGCCAGCTGCACCGCACGCCGGCCAGCACGATGCCGCGATCGCACCGTTGCTCGACCATGGATCGCACCTCGGGCAGCGTCACCAACCGGCCGCGCAGCACCGCATCGAGGTCTGCGACGGCATCCGGCAGCGGACGATCGAGCAGGAGGTCGAGCGTCATCCGCCGCGGTGTGGCGAGACGCGTGCCGGACCACGGAAGCCATTCGTCGGGCTGGACCACAGTGCGCCGGACGGCCAGCCCGCTGCCGCGGACGACCCGGGCTTCCAACGGCACCAGCGCCTCGACGGGATCTCCGGGGCGGGCGAGTGCCACGCCGCGAAGCGTGGCCGCGGACCTGCCCGTGACAACCGCCGACGGTGGTAGTGCCAGCCCAGCCCCAATGCAGTACAACTCGTGTGTCTGGGCCACGCTCGCGGGGCAGTACACGCCCTGGAAGAGGCGACGCACCGCTGGCCCGCGGAGCTGGTTGCGACTCAGCACACCAGCGCGCACCACGTCGCTCCCCCGGAAAGCCACCTCATCAGCAATAGGTTCCACTTGGCTGGTTCAGCGAGGTGTGCTGCCAGCAGAAGGTTCCACTTGGCGGGCTACCCCCGGGGTGGGGTGGGTTGGTTACTGAGAGTCAGTAGTGTGCTCGATCGGATGCGATGTGTAACGAAACGCTGCGTTGTCCAGGTATTCATGTCGAACATGGGGGACACCAGGACTGGAGGGGGCCGGATGCAGTTGCTGCCCAATGCCGAGGGGGAGACTCCCACTCCCCGGCCGATCCGGGCCTGGGACCGCTGGCGGGTGGCCTGGCATGGCCGCCGCGACGCCAGGACCCCACCCGCCGGGGAAGATCTGTCGCGACCCTACTTGGAATCGCTGCGCGCCCAGGCCGAAGCCGGCCAGCGAGCCGTAGGCGGGTGGCTGCACGACAAGATCGTTCCGATCGACCGGGAAGCCGTGCAGGTTCTCATCCTTCTCGAACAGCATCGTCGGGACCCGGCGAGTGCGCCGGAAACGACCCCGACCAGGCCGGCTGCCGACGATGCCGAGCCGTGGCCGATGTCCAGGGTTGCCCCGTGGTTACGCGAGGCCCGGGAGGTGGCAGCGGCACAGCAGGCGTTCGAGCGCCGCGTCCGTGAACGCAACGAGGCCGAGCAGCGCCTCGGCGAACTGGGCAGCACCCGTCACCACTTGATCGAGATCGCCAGGGCAGCTGCCCACGCCCATGTCTGCCGCTACGCACAACTGGTGGCGCTCTACGATGCGGCGCTGCTGCGGCGGGCGCCGGACCAGCATCGGGCTGCCACGCCGCCGGTCAGCACCGAGTCCTGGCTGCACGGTGACATGCCGTTGCTCGCCCTCGACGTCGAGGACGAGCTCGCGCAGAGCTACCGCTGGTTCCTCAAGGAGTTCGAGACTCGAACGTCTGCCCGGCAGCGCCCCATCCTCGGAAAAGTCGCGCGCGCGAGTTGAGGACGAACCGCGTATTTAAGGAGTGATCAACGTGCCGCTGTACCGGGAGCCTCCGGCGCCCGTTCCGAGCGAGGACGACCTTTACGTCGTGGCGGGCCCGGATCCCGGTCCTGAAGCCGACGGTGCCACCCTGCGAGATTTCGTCGAGTCCGAGGCACATAAGGACGCGGCCAGCGGCATGTACGACGGCAATCTCGGTGCCCACGGCCACCCCCTGATCATGGAGCACGAGATCGATCGGTGGCATCACCGCTGGTCAGCCGAAGCGGAGATGCGCCAGCACCGGGATCGAACGAAAGCTCAACTGCTCCATCGGGGCGCGACCTGTAAGCAGGCCACCGGGGAGCAAACCGAGGACCACCTCGAACAGGACTTGCGGGACGCTTGTGCGTATCGCGACCGGATGCACGGCGTCGTGCACGGCACCGCGCCCGGTGACGACGGGGGGCACTGGGCAGCCCAGAGCCGGATCGACGAGGACCGCCGGTGGGAGTCCATCAAGGACTGGGGAATCTACCTGGGTGCCGCAATCGCCGAAGTCGGCCTGAACTACACCGCGTTTCAGCTGATGGGCAGTTCATTGCAGGAGACGGCGGTGCTGGCGGCGTCCATCATCCTGGTCAACGTTCTGCTCCCCAAGCAACTCGGCGAACTGCTCACCCGAGTTCGCCGGGGGCGGCGTGGCCGGGGTGTGCTGGTCGCCGGCCTGGTGGGCGGAGCGGCCCTCTGGGTGGGCGTGTCAGTGTTCGTGGCGCAGATTCGCACGGCTTATCTGCTGCTGCCCAGCGCCTCCGCGGTGCAGGCTGGCGGGACGTCCCTGCTCGAGCGGGCCGGCATCGGCCCGGTCACGCTCACGGTTGGTTGGCTGCTGGTCGTGCTCGCCGTCGGGACAGTCGTCCTGATCCGCAGTGCAACCAGGTACAACCCGTACCTGAAGAACCTGCGCGCCGCTCGGGCCCGGGTGGACAAAGTCCGGGCCGCCCTGGTGGCCACCCACGGTGAGGTGGTTGCCGCCCGCTTGGACGCCGAACGCGCTCGTGAATCGGAAGCCGATCTCGCCGAACAATGGGCCGGCAAGCGGGCCGAACAGGATGGCCTCGCCGCCGAGCTCAAGCACCACTACCAGCGCCATCTGGCCCGCGATCTGGCCAGCCCCACGGTGACCGATGGCGTCGAGATCGCAGCTGGCCGCGCGTCCCGGCCGACCCTTCCCAGTACCCAGAGCCCGGGGAGTTGAACGGTGAAGTCCTTCACTATCCCGTTCGTTCTCGGCCTGCTTCTGCTCACTGGCTGCGGCGACAACAGCGCTGGTTCTGCACCGGGAGCGCTCGCGGTGATCGTGGGCGCGCACTCGAACATGGTGGCACCCAGCCTGTTGGACACCGTCAAGGCTGAGATCGAGACCGCAGCCGAGCTCGGATCACCCGCCACCGTCATCTCCGACGACGGCAGCCCCAGCGCGGCGGCTCCACTGTCGCTCAAGACGGCCAACGACAATCCCCTCTACCAGCAGGATCAGATCAATCAGCTGACTAACCTGATCGAGGCGACTCGCGCTGACGATCCTGAGGTGGATCTGCTCGCCGCGATCAACCTGGCGGCGCGTTCGGTGACCGACGCGGTCGGGCCCAAGACCATCGTGGTGATCGACAGCGGCTTGCAGACCACCGGTGCCCTGCGATTTCAGGACTCCGACGGTGCGCTGCTCAATGCGAACCCCGACGAGGTGGTCGAGCTTCTCCGGCGCACGCAGCAGCTTCCCGACCTCACCGGGGTGCGCGTCGTCTTCACCGGACTCGGCGACACCGCGGCACCACAGCAGCCGATGCCCGCGCCAGCCCGAGCCGTGCTGGTGGCGCTCTGGACGAAGATCGTCGAATCCGCAGGCGGAAAGGCTGAGGTCAAGCAGGCGCCCCTGCCCAGCACCCGGACGATCGACGGGCTGCCTCCGGTGACCGTTGTGCCGGTGGCGGCGAAATCGATCGGACCCCTGCCGTCGATCACGGTCCTGCGGGACGGCACCGTGGGTTTCGTGCCGGATAAGGCTGTTTTTCGAGATGCTGCTCAGGCTCGCGCAGTCCTGGCTGACTACGCAAGGGAGATCACGAACGGGCGGCGGGCGCTGCTGACCGGAACCACCGCGTCGGCCGGCACCTCCGAATACCGGCTCCGGCTGTCCCAGGAACGAGCTAACGCCGTCCGTGACCTCCTGGTCAGCCTCGGTGCTCCGGTCGACCGGATCAGTACCCGAGGATTGGGCAGCGACTTTCCCGGATATGTACCGGACCACGACCCGCAGGGAAACCTCGACCCCATCCCGGCGGCACAGAACCGGCAAGTGATCATCGAACTGACCTGACCAGGGGGTTAGCTGCTCCCGCCGCCGGAGGCATACCGTGAGGCATCATCCGTGCCTGGCTTGCTATCATCCCGGTATGAGTAGGACAACCATCGATCTCGACGACGAGAAGGTTGCGGCCGCTGCGCGCGAGCTCGGGACCACGTCCAAGGTCGAGACCGTCAACGCCGCCTTGGCGTATGTCGCTGGCCGGCGACAGCGGGCTGAAGCGTTTGACGATCCCCTGATCTGGGGAAGCCCGGACCTCGCCGATCCGGAGATCCGAGCTCAGGCGCGGCGGTGATTCCGGGCGGCCTGTATCTGGCGGACACCAGCGCCATCGCCCGGGTGGCCGATCCCGCCGTCCACCGAGAACTCACCCGGCTCGGCCGTCTCGGCCTGCTGGCGACCTGCGTGACGGTCGACCTCGAGGTGCTGTACTCCGCGCGAACCCCCGCCGAGCATGCGACGACGGCCGCGCGGCGCGCCGCTGGGTTCATCGATCTCCCGCTGAACCCGGAGATCGGCGCGCGCGCCAAGTCGTGCAGGCGATGCTCGCCACCCGCAGCCAGCATCGTGGCGCCGGGATCGTCGACCTGCTCACCGCGTCAACGGCGGAGCATTATCACGCGATCGTTCTGCATTACGACAGCGACTTCGACCACATCGCCGCAGTGACCGGCCAGGACACCCGGTGGGTGGTACCCCGTGGATCAGCGGGCTGAGCGGATCACGCTCAACGACGGATGATCCCAGGAAGGGGCGGGAGCGCCGCGGGCAGCCCGCTACTGACGAGCGCACCTTCGCACCCGGATGGTGGCCTAGGCTAGGGGTGGTGGAGGGGCACGCGGAGTGACACGCGGGGTGAACGGGGCAGGTGAGTCGTCCCGTCAAGTACGCCGGTTGGCGTGGTGGTCGCGTACTGCCGTGCAGGCCGGGCTGGCGACAGCGGGGTTGTCGCGACTGCTGGGCATGGGGGCTGGGTCGATCATCGGTGGTCGGGTGACGCTGGCCCTGGACCCCGCGGCCCTGCGGCGCTTGGCCGCGGGGCGGCGAACGGTGCTGGTGTCGGGGACCAACGGCAAGACCACGACCAGCCATTTGGTAGCGGCGGCAATGCGCACTGTGGGGTCGGTGGCGCACAACGCCGGCGGCTCGAATATGCCCGATGGGGTGGTGGCGGCGCTGGCCGACGCTCCGGACGCGGACTACGCGGTGATCGAGGTCGACGAGCTACACTTGGCCGCGGTCGCCGGGGCCGTCGACCCGATGGTGATGGTCCTGCTGAACCTGACCCGCGACCAGTTGGATCGAGCGACTGAGGTGGGGGCGATCGCGGCCGCTATCCGAGGCGCGCTGGCCCGCCACCCGCACACGGTGGTGGTGGCCAACGCTGATGATCCGATGGTGGTGTCAGCCGTGGGGACGGCCACCCGCATCCTGTGGGTGGCGGCGGGAGCCAGCTGGCTGGGTGACGTCACCACCTGTCCCCGCTGCGGTCAGGTCCTCAGCTTCACCGAGCCCGGGTGGCACTGTGCGTGTGGGCTGTCCCGCCCCACCCCCAACTGGTGGATCGAGGATGGCAAGGCGTGCACCGTCGACACGAAGCTAGCGCTGGACGTCCGGTTGCCCGGGCAGATCAATCTGGGCAACGCCACCATGGCACTGGCCGCCGCCTGCGCCGTCGGTGTACCGGCCGATCAGGCCGCCCCGGCACTGAGCGAGGTGAACGTGGTAGCCGGCCGGTACGCCGTGGTGCATCGTGGATCGCAGGACCTGCGCCTGTTGCTGGCCAAGAACCCGGCTGGATGGGCCGGGATGTTGCCCATAGTGAGCGAGCCGCGACCGCTGCTGGTGATTATCAATGCCCGGGAAGCCGACGGGCGGGACACCTCGTGGTTGTGGGATGTCCCGTTCGAGCAGATCACCTCCCGTCCGGTGGTGGCCAGCGGAGAACGCGCCGCTGACCTCGGCGTGCGGCTCAGCTATGCCGGGCTGGAGCACCAGACCGTGTCCGACCCATTGGCCGCCCTCTCGGCGCTGCCGGCGGGGATGGTCGATGTGGTGGCCAACTACACCGCTTTTCGTTACTTCCGCCGCCAGCTGAGCCGGGAAACAGTCGGGTGAGCGGCGAGTCGACGGTCACGATCGGCCTGCTGCTGCCGGACGTTCTGGGCACCTATTCCGATGCCGGCAATGCCACGATTTTGGCGCAACGGCTACGCTGGCGCGGCATTGCGGCCGAGGTTCTCACTATCACCGCTCGGGACGTCCCAGCGACGAGCTGTGCTGTGTACCTGCTGGGTGGCGGGGAGGACACCGCTCAGCAATTCGCGGCAGATTGGCTGCGCCGTCATGACCAGCTACGTCGGGCTCTGGAGAACAGCGCGGTGACGCTGGCCGTGTGCGCCGGGCTGCAAGTCCTGGGACGGTCGTTGAGCGACGCCAGCGGCCATGACTACCCGGGACTGGGCCTGCTGGATATCGCTACCGTGCCCGGCCGCCAGCGCGCCGTTGGCGAGGTGATCACCACCTGTGCGGTGCCTGGCATCGGCTCACTGACCGGCTTCGAGAACCACCGCGGTGTCACCACCCTCGGGGCGGGCACAGCCCCGTTGGGGCGGGTGGTCACCGGTATCGGCAACGGCACGCGGAATCGCACCGAGGGTGTGCTCACCGACCGCATCGTCGGCACTTACCTGCACGGCCCCGTGCTGGCCCGCAACCCCGCCCTAGCCGACCACATCCTGCACAAAGTCACCGCCCACCCCCTCCCCCCTCTCGACCTACCCGACCAAACCCCCCTCCGCCGCACCTACCTGCACACGCGCGCGTGATCCTGTTCCCGCGGTCTGGATGCAGACTGCGGTAATCACGCCCCGAATTACCGCAGTCTGCATCCAG
>JBQTHE010000016.1:0-54558 GCA_052390115.1 Pseudonocardiales bacterium
GTCGCCGACGAACTCAACAACCGTCCACGACAGACACTCAACTGGAAGAAACCGACCGAAGTCCTCAACACTTTCCTTATCGAGGCTGCTTGAAGCTGGTGGTGCGTCCACTACTTGACACCAAGCCCTGTCCCAGAGATCATGGACGGGGTCAGGTGACCGGATCTCTGGTGCTCTCAGCCTCCCGAGCTCAACAGCAGTGCTGTTCGGTCGACCTCGGACAGCACTGCTGTTGAGTTCGGGAACCGGGGGGTTCGTCGCGAGCCAAGATCCGCGGGACGCTACCTTGTCGACCCTCCGCGGTGGCTGCCGTCGTCAAAACTCAGGGCAGCGGGTTCCTTTCGAATAGCGCCCGAATTCGAGTACGGATGTCTGCCTTGTCAGCGCCGGTGGGCCAGTTGTGGCCCTGGAGCAGGTAGACCCGCCAGACCACCTCGACGCCGTCTTGGCACGGTCCATAGGTCGACGCTTCGAGCGGCACGCCCAGCTCCGTTGTCGGTAGCAGTGGGCAGCCGTTAAGGGCAAGCCATTCATTGCGGTTGGCGATCCCCACCCCCACCGACGACACGGGGTCGAGCGTGCCCTGGAAGATGCCGACGGGCACTGGGCGGCTCGGGGTGCATGGGCCGCCGAAAAGCACCGGGCTTGCCCCGGCGTACGCGCTAACCGAGGCGAACACATCGGGGGCATCACAGGCCAATCGCTCAGCCATGATCGCTCCGCTGGAATGGCCCGTGGCGTGGACCCGCTTCGGGTTGACGCACCAGGTGGCCGAGATGTCGGCCACGACGTCGCGCAGGAACTGCACATCGGGCCCGCCCTTGGTGGCGTCCCAGGCTGTCGGGCGGGTGGCCGCGGAGGCGGGGTAAGCGACGATGAAGCCGTGCGCGTCGGCGTCGGCGTCCCAGCCGGTAGCGGCCTCGATCGCAGCCGCCGAGTCGAGCCCGGTGCCCTCCTGGCCGGCGCCGTGCATGGTCAGCAGCAAAGGCACCGATGGGCCGGTCAGGCCGGCGGGCACGTGGAGCAGGTAGGAACGCGCTCCCAGCGTCCGGGTGATCGTGCCGGCGGTCGGTGCCAGCGAGCAGCTCCCGGCGACCGCCAGCTGCGCGGTCTGTACCGGCCTGGGCGACCCGGCCGGTCCACCGTAACCATCGTGTTCGGTGGCGTCAGCAACACCGCCTCCCAGTAACAGCAGTCCCAGGGCCGTGATACCTGCGCGACGGATTATGCGTTGTGACATGGCGAACTCCTCGTCATCCCCTGCGAACGGACCCGCTGCCCGTTCTCAACGGTGAGAGCCATCGGCTCGTGAGTCACCAACAACTTTGTGGCCAGGTGCCGCCACGGTGAGAGTCCGTTGGTTTGCTACGGACCGGACGTCATCAGGCCAAGCGACCGAGGGGCGAGTCCAGCGTGGGCCAGTCCAGACCCAGCAACCCGGCCGCGATCCCGAGGGCGCCCAGGACCCACAGGGTGAGCAGCACGACGCCAGCGGTGGCGGCGAGCAGGGCGAAGCGCACCAGGCCGTGTTGGCGACGCTGCCAGGCGTTCCATTGGTCGTAGCGTTCGCGGGCGTGGTCGAGCAGGCGCTTGGCCCAGGAGAACTCGGTCCCGAGGATGGCCAGGCCGGCGAACACCACAAGCCACCCCGGACCGGGATAGGGGATCATGATAACCCCAGCCACGAGGACAACCGTGCCGAGTACCCCAACCCCGCACCGCCACGCCGCGTTCGCACCGGGCCGGACCCGCATCCGGTCTCGGAACATCGTGTAGTGCCCGCCACGTGGTGGCGCCGGCGGGCTGCCGTCCGGCGCAGGGTGACGATCGACGGCAGGCTGGCGGCCGGTACCCGTCCGGTCGGGGATGCTCACCGGCCGGTACCAGCTTCGTGGGACGGGCCGGTGCGGGCCGAGGTCGGCGTCGCGTTCATGGTCGCCTCCGGCTCCCCGACTCGGACGATTCTCACATCTCGCAGTCTAGCCAGCGACCTGTTGTTCATCCCCGAGCCAGCGCCGGCGGCCGCCTACGGCCCGGCTGCGTGGTCGGCGCGGGCGTAGCGGTGGCGTTCCTGCGCGTCGGCCTGGGGGTTGTCGCGCAGGCTCCCGCCGCGCTGGATGTCGAGCTGCCGCGCATGAGCACCAGGTGCTCGCGGGTGGCGCTCGGGGCTACTCCCACCTCGGGGTGTCGCACGCCGTACGGGATGTCGATGGCGGGGTCGAGCTCCTCCGGGTTCATCTCGTCCTCGTCGGAGAACACGTTGCCGAGGTTGTAGTCGGCTGCGCCCGGCCAGCCCTCCTCCAGCCCGTGCACGAGCGAGGCCACCGATGTCGCCGTGCCGGCGGCTCGATCTGGGTCGGGTCCTTCATCCCGCGGTGCTTGCTCAGCGTGGCGGCCGCGACGCCCCCGCGGCGACGAGATGGCACGGCCCCAGGTCCGGGGGCAGCTCGGCCTCGAACTGGTCCGGCGCATAACGGGCGCCGAATGCGACAACGATCTCGTCGCCGAGGCAGAGGGCCGCGCCGGCTTGTGGTCAGCTCCAGCTTCGCGTGCTGCCCGATGGCCACCACCCGCGCGAGTACGAGGTCGCCATGAAGGGGCGCGACGTCGCGTCCCACGCCGCAGCGGGTGAAGCAGCTCAGGAGCGGGCCGGTGTCGCCGCCTCACACAGATCCCTGGCGCCGGTGTTGCACACCGCACACGGTGAAAGTTCCTTCATTTGCTGTTCACTCCCGCCTCAGGCGGGCGCCGGACGCTCGTTGCTATGGCTTCAGCGGAGGTTTTGTCGAAGACGGCGTCCTCGCATGCGGCGGTGCCGGCATCACCTCGGTTCCCGACGGGTGCGGAGTCCGGCCCGGCTTCGGCTAGCGGGGGAGCTGGCTGGTCGTGGGGGCGGCGCCGGTTGGTCCAGGGGCTGCTCCTGCTGGCCGCCGGGATCGTCGCTGTGGCGTTCGTGGTGGCCGGGCCGGGGGACGGTGTGCCGGTGGGGGCGCGGTTGACGCTCGTGGTGTTCGTGGCCGCGGTGGCGCTGTGGGCCGCAACCCGGGTCGATGAGACGCTCGTCGCGTTGGCCGCCGCGCTGGTACTGGTGCTGGCCGGGGTGCTCGACCGGGATCGGCTGTTCGCATCGTTGGGCGATCAGACGATCTGGTTGCTCGTGGCGGCGTTCGTGCTCGCGGCCGGAGTCAGCGCGACCGGCCTGCCGACCAGGGTGGCGGCGGCCCTGGTCGGCCGGGCCCGCTCGGTGCGCCAGCTCGCGCACCTGGTCACGGTGGCGCTGATGCTGACCGTGTTCGCGGTGCCGGCGACCTCGGGGCGCGCGGCGCTGGCGGTGCCGGTGTTCGTGGCGCTGGCCCGGGTGCTTGCCGACCGGCCGCGGGTGGTCCGGGCGCTCGCGGTGTTGTTCCCGACGGTCATCCTGCTGTCCGCCGTGGGCACCCTGATCGGTGCCGGCGCGCACCTCGTCACCAACCAGATCCTGGCCGCGACGACCGGGCAGTCCATCGGCTTTGCGCAGTGGCTGCTGCTCGGCCTGCCGCTGGCGGTGCTGTCCGCGCACGCCGCCGCCGAGCTGGTGCTGGCGCTGTTCACCCGTGCGGCGGACCGGTGCAGCCCGCTGCGGGTCTCGGCTGCGGACATCGGCGCCGAGGCCCGCAGCCCGGTGACCGGTCCGCTGACCCCGGCGGAGCTGCGGGCGGCAGCCGTGTTGGCCGCTGTGCTGGTGGCCTGGTGCACCGAGGGACTGCACGGGTTGCCGCCGGCGCTGGTCGCGCTGGCCGGTGCGCTGGTGCTCAGCGCACCCCGGGTGGGCACGGTGAAGCTGGGCGATGGGGTGCGGACCGTGCCCTGGTCGCTGCTGTTGTTCATGGCGGGCACGGCGGCGCTGGGTACGGCGCTGACCACGTCCGGGGCCGCCGGGTGGTTGGCCGGCGCGGTGTTCGGCCAGGTTCCTGGCGGGTCGCCGGTGGTGTTCCTCGCTGTCGTGATCGCGCTCAGCGTCGCGGCGCACCTGCTGGTGCAGTCGCGCACCGCCCGATCGTCGGTGTTGGTGCCGCTGGTGGTGCCGGCCGCGATCGCGATCGGGCTCAACCCGGTGGCCGTGGCCTTCGCCTCGACCGCAGCGGCCGGCTTCTGCCACACGCTGAGCTCGTCGGCCAAGCCGGTGGCGATGTTCGCCCACCTCGACGGGCTGCCCACCTACGACCGCGCCGACTTGCTGCGGCTCTCGGTGTGGCTGGCTCCGCTGACCGCCGCCCTGATTCTGCTCTGCTCGCTGTTCCTGTGGCCGCACCTCGGCCTACCACTTCGATAACTCCGCTGTGATAACTCCTGATCGGGAGGACGCCATGACCGCACTCGTTCCGCACCGCTTCGTCGTCGCACCGAGCGGGTTCAAGGAGAGCCTGTCCGCCGAACAGGCCGCCGACGCCATCGTCGCCGGGGTGCGGCGGGTGGTGCCGGGAGCGGTAGTGCACTACCTCCCGCTGGTCGACGGCGGGGAAGGCTCAGCGGCGACCCTGGCCCGGGCCACCGGCGGGCACCTCGTGCCGCTGCGGGTAACCGGCCCGGTCGGCGACCCGGTGGACTCCCACATCGCCGTGCTCGGCGGCACCGGGCCGCGCACCGTCGTGGTCGAGATGGCCGCCGCCGCGGGTCTGCGCCTCGTACCCCGCGGGTTGCGCGATCCCGGCGCCACCACCAGCTACGGCGTCGGGGAGCTGATCTCGGCAGCGCTGGACGCCGGCGCCCGCCGCATCCTGGTCGGCTGCGGTGACTCGGGAACCTGCGACGGCGGTGCCGGCGCGCTGCAGGCCCTGGGCGCACGGGTGAGCACCGCGCTGGGCGAGCCGGTGGGCCGCGGTGGCAGTGCGCTGCTCGAGGTCGCCGCAATCGATCTCGAGCAGCTCGATCCACGGCTGCGCGACGTCGAGGTGCTCGTCGCGGTCAACCCGCACAACGTGCTGTGCGGCGAGCGGGGGGTGGCACGAGTGTTCGGGCCGCAGAAGGGCGCCACCCCCGAACAGGTCGAGCAGCTCTGCGCCGCCATGGAGCGCTGGGCGAAGGTGCTCGAACACGACCTGGGGCCCGACCTGCGCACCGCCGCCGGCTCCGGCGCTTCCGGTGGTCTGGGCGCGGGCCTGGCCGCCGGTCTGGGCGCGCGCCTGCTACCCCGCTTCGACGTCATGCTCGACCACGTCGACCTCGACGCCGCGCTGGCCGACGCCGACCTGGTGCTCACCGCCGAGGGAACCATCGACGAGCAGACCCCGCGGGGTAAGGTGCCGGCGGAGGTGGCCCGCCGTGCCAAGCGGTACGGCAAGCCGGTGATCGCCCTGGCCGGCACCATCGGTGCCCAGGCCAGGGTCAACTATGACGCCGGCATCGACGCGTTCGCCGGTATCCTGCCCGGGCCGATCGACCTGGAGGCGGCCCTGCGCCGCGGCGCGGAGTTCCTCACCGACGCCACCGAGCGGGTGCTGCGGCTGGTCCTGATCGGAACCGCGATCGCCGCGTGACCACCAGCGAAGCGATCCCGGTGACCGGTACATGAACGTACTTTCATGGTCAGCTCATCCGGACATCATCGAGCCAGGGTAAGACAGACATCATGGACGCGGACTCGAACCCGGCGGTCGACGTGCGTCGCCGACGAGGGCTGCTGGTCGCGATACTGGCGTTCCCGATTGTCGCGGGTCTGGTCACCTGGGGAGCGGCGGGGTTGGGCATTCTGCCCGGGGATGTGCAGTTGGAGACGCCACGGCCCGCGGTCGTACCCGCCAGCCCGCCCGGCCCAGAGGCACCGGGCGGGCTGATCGTGCAGCCGCCGGTCGATCCAGGATCATTGCCCGGCGGGGTGTCCACAGTGGAGGCGCCGGCGCCACTCGCAGAGGTGCCTCCACCCGATCCAACCGGGCCGGCGGGTGGCGCCGGGCCGGCTGCCGGTGGCGCCCCCATTCCAGGTGGGCGCGGCTCCGGTGCGCCAGACCCGGGCCCAACAGGGTCGGGCCCAACAGGGTCGGGCCCGCCAAGTCCGGGCGGGACCGTCGTCGAACCGCGAACCGCCGGGTCGGATGACGACGAGCGCGACGACGACAACGACCAGCCTGACCTCAGCGGCGAACGCGACGACGACAGCGACGACGGCGGGCGCGATGACGACGACGAGCGCGACGACGACGAGCGCACCTTCAGCGGCGGGAACGACGACGACGAGCGCGACGACGACGACAGGCGCGACAACGACAGGCATGACAACGACAGGCGTGACAATGGCGGCGGGCGCGACAACGGGGGCGGCCGCGACAACGGGGGCGGGCGCGACAGCGATGGCGACGATTGAGCCGGCTGACCACCGTCTGGAATGCCGCCGGCGGTGGTGATCTAACCAGCCGCGTCGCGACGAGCAGCTGATCCGAGAATCTGCGCCGGTCTGGATGAACGAATGCGGGCTTTGCCGCCGATCATTGTGCGGTCTCCACCGTTCGGTGGACGAAAGCCGGGGAACCGCCGAAAGGATGACCTGATCCGAGCATCGGAGCCATCGCAGCGGCCCGTCGTGCGCCGCCTGCTCGGGCAGGTCGAGGCGGGCACCGCAGACCGGATCGCCGCCGCGGACCCGGCGTTCGCCGCGGCGCTGGACTCCTACTGCCAGCAATCCTGCCATCGGGGGCTCAGCTACGCGATCGCCGACCCGACGATCGCGGAGGTCCCCGAGCTGAGCCTGCGCCTGGTCGCCGACCAGCTCGCCCGCGGCCACCAACCGGCTGCCGAGGCCACCCGGCGACGGGGGGACGCGGTCGCGTCCGCCCGGACGGCGCTAGCGGCGCGGCCGGCCACCGAACGGGGCCGCTTCGAGCGCGCGCTGGCCCGCGCCGAGCGCGTCTACCCGCTGCGGGAAGGCAACGAGTTCTTCACGGTCAGCGTCCCCGTCGCGCTGCTGCGTTACGCCGCCCTCGAGATCGGTGCCCGGCTCGCCGCCCGGGGCTTGCTGTACCGGCGCGATGACGTGTTCTTCATCGAATTCAGCGACGCCCGCGCGGCGCTGGCAGGCGGCGGTGACCGGCGCCCACTCGTGACCCGCCGCAGGGGCGAGCGCGCCTGGACCGAACAGCATCCCGGGCCGGCCAGCTATGGCGTCGAGCCGGACCCGCCGGTGCTTGATGGCCTGCCCCCGGAGGCCAGATTCGCGGCCGAGGCGATGCTGTGGGATTTCGAACGCCTCTACGAGTCCGGGTCCTCCGGCCGCCGGCAGTCAGCGGGCGCCCGCACTCTGACCGGCGTCGCCGCCTCTGCAGGCCGCTATACCGGCACCGTCCGGGTGATCATGGACGAGTCCGGGTTCGGCACGTTGCGTCCCGGTGACGTGCTGGTCTGCCCGATCACCTCACCGGTCTGGTCGGTGCTCTTCCCCAGCGTGGGTGCGCTGGTCACCGACACCGGGGGTCACCTCGCCCACGCGGCGATCATCGCCCGCGAGTACGGCATACCGGGTGTGCTGGCCACCGGGAACGCCACCGAACTGCTCCGCGACGGCCAGTTGGTGACCGTCGACGGCAGCGCCGGCATCGTCGCGCTGCACTCATGATCCGGGGGCCCGCGGGCCGGTGAGACCAGAGGAGGGCTCGATGGATCCGGTAGCGGCGACAGGTCTGTACACGGCGATGCTGCGGGCCCGGGAGTCCGTCCGCCCAGACCGCCTGTTCTCCGATCCCTTCGCCGAAGTACTGGCCGGGCCGCAGGGACACCACGTGCTCGCCTTGCTGGCGGCCAGCTCTTCAGCCGGTTCGCCGAACCCAGTCGTCCCCATCCGGACCAGGTTCTTTGACGATGCACTCGAGCGCATCCTGGGTGAGCTCGGAGTGGATCAGCTCGTCATCCTCGCGGCCGGGATGGACACCAGGGCGTTCCGGCTGTCGCCGCCGCCCGATCTTGCTCTGTTCGAGCTCGACCGGCCCGAGGTGCTCGACCTCAAGGCCTCCCGCCTGGCGCAGGTGAACGCGGTCCCCCGCTGCTGGCGGGTCCCGCTCGCGGTAGACCTCACCGGCGAGTGGTCCACGACCTTGCAGGGTGGTGGCTTCGATCGGCATCGTCCGTCGGCCTGGCTCGTGGAGGGCCTGACGCCCTACTTGACCGACGGCCAGGTTCAGCACCTGCTGGGCACGCTGAGCGAGCTGGCCGTCGCCGGAAGCTGGTTGCTGGCCGACATCATCGGCCTGTCGTTCCTGACCTCGCCGCGGCTGGCGGGCTTCCGGGCGATGATGGCCGCGAACGGCTCTCCCTTCCGCTTCGGCACCGACGACCCCGAAGGCCTCATGAGGATGCACGGCTGGCGACCGCAGGTGAGTCGGTTCGACGAGGCCGGGGCCAAATTCGGCCGGTGGACCCTGCCCGCGACCTACCGCGAGGACCCGCACCCGCCGCACGGCTACCTGATCGTCGCCCACCGCTGACCCCGTGCCGAGCAGGTGTCCACCGCGCGGATCACTGGGTATCCATCGCCCGCGGCGTGCTCGTGCTGGGTGCGCTGAGTTCGACGTCAGCGCTGCATCACCCGCGCCGACGGCTCCGGCGCCTGCCGAGGTTCAGGGCGCTCTACGGAAATCCCAATTCCTGAAGGTAGGTGAGCCGGGCGCTGATGGCAGCCGAAAAGTGCCGCCAGTCGAGAATTTCCATCGGCTCGTTGGGTGTCGGGTTATCGGCCGACGAAGTGATGTAGCAGACCGCATCGTAGAGGCCCTAGGACACCAGTCTTTTGCAGAATATCGCGAATCGATCTTGATAGGACCTGTCTAGCCAGAGTCGGTCGACCGGCATAGCTCCTTTCGCTAGCTTAACCGGAGACCGCGAGTCCTCGGCATCCTCCATAATAAAAAAGTAGCCCAGCCAAGGTTTTCCCCAGGAAAGAGGTTCGCCAACGCCGCGCGCCTAAGGTCGATAGCGCTACCCAGTGCTTCCTCAACCCGGTTGTTGTAATTGTTACCGAAGGAAGGCGCCCCGAGCGCTTTCAGCTCGAAGGCCGCCACCAGGGTAGTCTCGTACGCCACGACGAGGTCCCACTGCTTCTGTGGGCGGTAGTAGCCAGGGAGCTCCAGCCCTTGACTTTTGGTGACTCGGATCGTGTCGGAGGGGTATCCCGCCTCAAGGAAGAACTTGGCAAGAAGCGCGGCGATGGTGTCGAAGTGCTTCCCGCTCCGAACGGATCCGGCGGTGCCCGCTCCGACCATCTTCTTGATCTTCGATAGTTCGTTCTGGGTCTGCTTGGCACCCCAATACGCCGCAACAGCGTCCTCAAAATCTCGGCGGCTGACCGTCAAGAGCGTTCCTCCCAATCGGGAAGTTCGGTGAGATCGTAGGCGCTCAGTGCGGCCCACGTGGCGGCCTGCACGTCACGTCGATCGAACGCATCCGCCAGAGCGGCCCGATCCGTCCCACTGATCTCCGACGGATCGGGTACGCGGATCTTGCGAAGGTACTGGGCCTGAAACCGCAGTGTTCCACCACGCATTTTCACCGCATATGCAGCAACGAACGCCTCAGCTACCTTTGAGAGGAGCAGGCCGCCGAGCACTCGCAGATCCCACACGTTCGAGACGACATAATAAAGATTATGGTGTGGATATAAGCCGCCTTTGTCAAGCACTGGATGGATAGTCATCTTCATATCTGGAAACAGAAGTTTCGGTCTCCTGGCTAGTCGATGATCGACCTTGTCGATGGTCTTGTACCAGCGGTGGGGCTGTTTGACAGCGATGTAGCGTCTGCGCAGGATACCGCCGCGCTCCTCAAAGTGGTCCGCCAGCCGCGGATAGTCAGCAAGGTCAACCAGGTCGCCCTGGGCATTCCACGGGTTCACCAGGTAAGTACCGTTCCAATCAAGAGTACCGCTCGCTATGTCGCGGACCATGGCCAGCGGAAGGAGCCGGTCGTCCTCTACGTCCGCACACTCCCTGTGGTGCGTGATGAAGACCTCGTCCGCGCCAGTGGCGACACCGATTCCAACCCGGGTACCGGTGGACTGATCTTCCAGCGGCCGAAACCGAGTACTGAGATCTTCCAGCATTGCCAAGCGTGCGGGTGACGCCGCGGGCCATGAGTCTTCCCTGGGGAACCAGCGAGGCAGTCGTGTAGCTTGGTAAGACGGCGTCCTGACAAATGTCTGCTCCTGTTTCATCGTCCAGGCACGAAACTCCTCAGCTTCACCGGGACCAAAGGCTTGGGTGGCGTCGGCGACGACGGCCTGGCCTTGCGGAGCATTCCTGATGATGGTGATGGCGGGATACGCCGAGACACGCTCGTGGAAGGCATGCACGTCGTGCATCGTCAGCACAAGTTCAATGCTGTATCGGTGGGTCACTAACTCACGCAGTCTGCGACCGTACTGGTTCCGCATCCAGCGGTCGGCGCAGATGAAGGCGAGCCGCCCTCCAGGTCTGAGGCTTCGCAAGCCGACCTCGTAAAAACCGACGTAGATGTCCGCCCTGCCGCCCATCGTCGGGCAAGCCGACCGATAAGCACTCATGCGCACATCAGGGACATCTTCGAGCCGAATGTACGGTGGGTTGCCGACCACGAAGTCGACAGGACGTGGCTCGTGATCCGCGAGCAGGTAGTCGGCCTGCTGTATCCAACCCTGCACCACCTTGTCGACGTGAGCAGGCTTCCAGCCATCGGCGAGCAGCTGACGGGTAGCCAGGTCCTGACTCAGCTGCACGTTGTGGTCCAGCAGGTCAAACGCCTCGACAGCGTGGACTGCATCCACCAGAGAGCGCCCATGAACGTGACATGAAGCGCTCAGCCGCTTGATGATCGGCCCGGCGAACGCCCCAGCACCGCAGGCCGGCTCCACGATAAGTCGGCCGGCAAGATCGTTATCGGCCGTATACCCGACCATGTCGAGCATGGCCTCGACCACCCAACGGCGGGTGAAGACTTCACCACGCCGGAAAGCCTCCTGGAAGGACTCCGGTAGGCACAGCCAGTCAAGACCGAACAGCTCACGAGTTGTCACCGCGACACCATAGCGGCCGTCACAGACACTTTCGGATGTTGGACTCTCCACCTTGACGCCAGGTGTACCGGTCACCGGAGGGCAAGTGCCGCGATCCAGTCACCGCGGCGGGCGGTCTGCACCGTGCGGCGCTCGGACCCGGAGGTGAGCAGCACGGTCCCGGTCGTGGTGTCCAGGTCGGCGACGACGAGGCTGGCCGCGGGCTTGCCGCCGAGTGCGAGGGCGGCCTCCCCTGCGCACCGCAGGCGCAGGGCCCATTCCGCGCGCAGCGGCTCGTCGAGGGCGGCGATCAGCGGGTGTGCCGGTGCGCGATCCGTCTCGTCGGAGGCGAGATGTTCGAGCGCGACCCCGATACCGCGACAGTGCCCGGCGACGGCCATCGCGGCACCGTCACGCGCCACCAGCGACACGACCGGTGACGCCTGCGTCCACGGCCCCTCGGCCAGCAGGCTGCCATCGGGCTCTTCGACGATCTCGACGTCGGCTGGGCACACCGCCACTCCGGACGTGGAGCGCAGCAGGGCACGGACCGCGTCCTTGGCCGCGACCCGCCCGAGGAGCCACTCGCTACGGTGCCGGCCGGACCCGGCCAGGCGCGACCAGGCGGCCCGCTCACGCCGATTGAGGACGATCTGGGCGAGCGCCCGCTCCCAGATGCGGCGGTGCGGTCCCAGCGGCAGGTCGTCGATGGGGCAGCAGGCGACCGCACCGGGTGACCGGGCGGTCAGCGCGGGCCAGGGCGTGGCAAGGGAGGCATCACGCGGGGAGATGCCCAGCCGGGCCAGCGGCTCGGACAGGTCGAGGCGGTGGTTGGCCCAGCCCGTGAGGCGAGCCAGCAGGCGCCCGTCCGGCCCCACCAGGTCGAGATCGGAGCGCAGCTGCGCGTCGCCGACCGTGCTGATCCGTGCTCGCCCGGTCACGGGTGTTCCGGCGGACGGCGGCGGCCCGAAGAGCTGAAGCTCGTCGAGGCCGAAAGGGAAGAAGGCCGAGCCACGGTTGTGGTGCTCGAGTGCCCAGAAGCCGACGAGCTGGCCAGCGGCGTCCAGTAACTGCGGATCGGTGAGCAGGGTGGGCTCGGGTATCCCGGCGAACAGGTCGCCGGTCGGCAACGTCGTCATCGTGGCCGAGATGCCGTCCTCGCCCCAGCGGTCCAGCGAGACCACGCCCTGGAAGCGGGGACCGTGGAACATGCGGTCTGCGTAGAGGCTCGTCCCGGCCTGCCGGCAGGGCCGCTCGCCGCGCAGTGTGAGAGTGGGGGCGACCTCCGGCGGCGCGGGGTAGCGGTCGGCGAGCACCACGGTGCCCTCGACCATGCGGGTCCCGGTCTGCGAACCGTCGCTGTCGCCGTCACCGAGCCGTTGCAGCTCCACCGTCACTTCACGATCGCTGCCCGCCCGCCGGGCGACCACGCGCAGCGTCACCGGGCCGTCGTCCAGCGCGATCCACTGGTGGGCTCGGACGTGTCGCACCCCCACCACGACGTGGCCGGGGCACAGCGTCGCGGCGGCGGCTTCGGCGAGCAGTTCCATGCTGACCGTGAACGGCACGACCGGCAGGCCGAGCAGCGACGGGTCGGCCTGCGAGACCGCGCGCCCGAAGGTGTGGTCATGCAGGAACAGGTCCTGCTCGGGGTCCAGGCGGCGCAGCGCGACCAGCTCCCGGCCCTCGGTATGAGAAACCACCGAGCCAAGTAGGGGGAACCGTTGCGGGGCGGGCGCGTTCAGATGAGTCCGCACGGCCTGGCGCTGGACTTCCAGGAACCGGTCCATCGTGTCGAGGTAGGCGGCCATGACCTGCTCGCGTCCGGCTCGCGCCGGCGGCGCCGGGACTGGTGCGCGGGCCGACGTGCCCCCCGCACTCCCGCCCCTCGAACACGAAGCGGCGGGCACCGGACTCGGTGAACAGCCGCAGCAGCCCGGGGGACGGGACGTGCAGGTAGGTCGGGATACCGATCTGATCGAGCTGCAACGCCTGGTCCGGCCGCCCACCGGCGATCAGCGCGAACGACGGCCGGTTGCGCTTCAGCACCTCCAGCTGCTCCTCGCGCAGCTCCTGCGGGACGAACCCGAGGATCCCGGCACCCCACGGCCGCTCGCCGAGCGACTCCTGCGTCCGCTGCAGCAGCTGCTCGATCTGCGGTCCGCGCATGACCGCGAGTGCGAGGAACGGCAGTGCCCCGGCCTCGGCGACCTGCTGAGCGAAGCCGGGCACGTCGCTCACCCTGGTCATCGGGCCCTGCACGATCGGGTAGTGCGTGACGTGGGAGGAGGCCAGCGGGCCGTCCGCGGCGAGCGGGTCTAGCCGGTCGGCCGCCGCGAGGTGCTCGGCGACCGCCGCCCGCAGCCCGGTGAGCACGCCTCCCACCGTGCGGAAGCGTTCGGCCAGCCGGGTGGCGAAGGCGGCGTCCTGCCCGAGCAACCACACGCTGTGCTTGCCGGCGAGGTCGGTCAGGCCGGCAAGCCACGCTGCCCTCGCCGCCGGGGGCTCGTCGGCGGCGAGGGTGCGTGCCAGCCGGCGCAGCTCCTCGACCGCGGGGGTGCCCGGCCTCCCGTACACGCGGTACTGCTCACCGATCTCCTGACCGACGCAGACCGTCTCACTACCGTCCATCCGGGCGAGGTCCGCCGTGAACGCCGCAGGCAGGCGCGACTCGCGCGTCAGCGCGAGCTGCGCGTCGAGCACCACGCCGGCCGCACCGGCCGCGGCGCACGCCGCCGCCGAGTGCTCGCCGATCCCGCCGTGGGCCCAGACCGGCAGCTCGATTTCCGCGAGCAGCTGCTGGAGCAGGACGAACGTGGTCATCTCGCCCACCCGCCCACCGGCCTCGTGGCCCTTGGCGATGACGCTGGCGAAACCGAGGTCCGCGGCGAGCCTGGCTTCCTCCACAGCGGTCACCTCGAGCCACAGCTCGACGCCGGCGGCGCGCAACAGGTCCACCCGGCGGCGCAGCAGATCGGGAGCGGCGGGCGTGAGCACCACCAGCTCGACGGGTGGGCGCAGTACGGAGCTGACCGCGTCCGCGGTGGCCTCATCGCGCGGATCGAGCCGGACCCCGCAGCGGTGGCGACCGAACCTGGCGAGCGTGCGCACCGCGTCCACGGCGAGCTGCGGATCACCGACCAAGGAGACGTCCACGATGCCAATCGCTGCGGCCCTGCTGGCAGCGATCGGGATCGTGGGGTCGGCGAGCCCCGGCAATGTCACAGCGGCGAACTCGAACGTCATGGTTTCGCACCCTCAGTAATGGGCCCGTGCGAATCAACGCACGTGCGGCGAGTATTTTCGAAATGCTATGTCGCGGGACAGGTGTGCGTCTTCCGTCGTATTGATGACTATTGGGGCGCGGCGGTACCGTCCCAGAGGAGGAATTTCCTCGTTCTCGATTCCTCCGATTGGAGGATCTGAAATATGACGTCTCTGCATCGGGAACGCGCTAACCGCGTTTAGGCGACGGCGCTCGCGTCGGAGCCCAGCCCAGCCACGGGAGACCGTCCACGCTCCGTCACCAGGCCGTTCTGATACGCATAGATCACCGCGTGCGGGGTGAGATTCCGGAAGTCCTTGGGCACCTCGTCCGGCGAGGTCTCGTGGATCTCTTCTTGCCTGCAGATCCGGCCGGTTGTCGGCGGCAGATGGAGCGTGTAGCCCGCCACGACGACGCGCAAGGCGGCTACCAACTCCTCCGGGTTCGCAGTGTTGAGCAGCAGCCCGTTCGCGCCGGCCCGTAAAGCCGCGGCTTCTGCGACCGGTTCGCCGCTAGGCGATGCCAACACCAGAAGTGGGCGGCAGCTCAGTGCCCGTATCGCCACCACCGGACTGGTCCCCAGGCCCCGGGGGTCAAGGAGCACGACGCTCGGGTCGAGGTGGCGCAGGCACTCGGCCGCCTCGCAGCAGTCGTGCGCCTCCCCGACGATCTCGAGATCCGGCCGGCTCTCAAGGAGTGCACGCAACCCGCACCGGTAGAGGGCGTCGTTGACGACCAACAGAACACGGGTCGTCGGCGTCTCCTGGGCGTCCATACCCGCCTCCAAGCTGCGGAACTGAGCTCTCCTGCGGTGCCGGCTACTCGTTCCGATGTGGTTACCTGAAACCAGGCTGCGTCCACCCGGTGAGCGGGCTATGAACACCGGATGAAGAGACTTTCATGCTGCGGACCGGTACATCCGGATGCGCGGGCTACCCGCAGCGGTAACCCATACCGCGGACGGTGGTGATCTGCTCGGTGCCGATCTTTCGGCGTAGCGCGCGGACGTAGACGTCGACGATGTTGGAGCCGGGGTCGTAGTCGTAGCCCCACACGTGGGAGAGCATCTGCTCGCGGGACAGCACCTGGCCGGGGTGGCGCAGGAACAGTTCGAGCAGGGTGAACTCGCGGGCGGTCAGGTCGATGGTGCGCTCGCCGACCTGGGCGCGGCGGGTGCGCAGATCCAGTGACACGCCGTTGCCGCTGAGCACGGTGACCTCGGGGGTGCGGTCGGCCGGGCGCAGCCGCAGCCGGACCCTGGCCAGCAGTTCTTCGAACCGGAACGGCTTGGTCATGTAGTCATCCGCGCCGCCCTCCAGCCCGGCGACGGTGTCGCGCACCGTATCCCGGGCCGTGAGGATGATCACCGGGAGGGCAGCGCCGAGCTCCCGTAACAGGCGCAGCACGCTAAATCCGTCCTTGCCAGGCAGCCCGAGGTCCAGGATGACCAGATCGAAGCCCCCGGTCAGGGCGTAGTCCAGCGCGCTGTGCCCGTCACCGACCGTGGTGGTGGTGAACCCGTTGGCCCGCAGCCCTTTCTCGACGAATGCCGCGATCCGGGTCTCGTCCTCGGCGATCAGGATGCGATTGCTCACCGGGTCTCTCCTTGTGTGCCGGCCGCGGTCTGGGCGGGGATCTCGATACCGAAGGTGGCGCCCTGCCCGGGCACCGACTGCAGCCCGACGGTGCCACCATGGGCGTCGGCGATGGCGGTGACGATCGCCAGGCCCAGCCCGGCTCCAGCGCCGTGCGCGCGAGCCCCGCCGGTGGACCCCCGGGAGAACCGCTCGAAGATCGCCTGCCGGTCCTGCGGGGGTACTCCTGGGCCGCTGTCGGTGATCCAGAACGTCAACGTGCCGAGCCGCAGCGCCGATCCGATCGTGATCACATCGCCGGGTTTGGTGTGCTGGACGGCGTTGTGCGCCAGCTGCACCATGGCCTGGGTGATGCGTTGCGGGTCCACCCGGACGGTGCCCTCCCCGATGGCTTCGAGCTGCCAGTGCCGCTCGCCCAGCGCCCGGACCTTGGCGTCGACGTCGCTGGTCAGCTCCGCGAGCTCGACCGGCTCCGGGCGCACGAAGTCGGGCCGCTCGGATTTCGCCAGCAGCAGCAGGTCGTCCACGATGCGGGTCATCCGGTCCAGCTCGTCGAGGCATAGCCGGATGTCTTCAGCCCGCTCGGCCGGGTCGTCGCCGAGCAACTCCAGGTTGCCCCGGATGATCGTGATCGGGGTGCGCAGCTCATGGCTGGCGTCGTCGAGGAACTCGCGCTGCGCGGCGAAGGCGGCCTGGAGCCGCTCCATCATGGCGTTGAACTGCTCGGCCAGCGCGGCGATGTCGTCGTTGCCCCGCACCGGGATACGCCGGGTCAGGTCATCCTCCCCGATCTGGGCGGCGGCTCGGTGCAACAACCGGACCGGGGCCAGGATCTGCCCGGCGACGATCCACGAGACGCCTGCGGCCAAAACCAGCCCGATCAGGCTGACCAGGGTGAGGGTCCGCACGACCTTGTCGATCTCGGCGCTTTCCGGCATCACAAGGAACCCGACCACGAAGTAACCGTCCACCATGCCGCGCAGCTCGATCGGCACCCGCACCCAGCGCAGCTCCCCCTCCCGGGTGGACAGCGCGCCGGCCGGGGCGGTCCCGGTCGCGATCGCGGCGAGCATCCCCGGTTCGCTGATCGCCCGTATCGCGTCGGCCTGACCCTGCACCTGGGGTGCGGTGGCGGCGGTCACGGAGATTCCGGCGAGAACCTCGTTCTCGCCGGTGCGCTGCCGCTCTAGGTGCACCTGCAGCATTTCGACTGCAGTGGTGAAGGGCTGGCCGGTTTCAGGGTTACGGCCCTGCCGGGCGAACTGCGCGAATTCGTCGACCTCCTGCTGCAGCGCCGCGCCGATCTCCCGCTCCAACGCGTTGATCAGCACGTTTCGGGTGACCAACACCACAGAGACGAGTGCCGTGGCCAGCACCAGCACCAACCAGCCCATGATCTGCAGCCGGGCCGAAGCACCTCGCCGCCGCGGTCGCTCGGGCGCGGCGCCGTGCGGACCCGAGCCCGATGACGACGGGTCAGGCGAGAGCGTGACCGTGGTCAGCTCAGCCATCTGGGCCGTCGTCACCGCCGCCGGGTCCGTCGCATCCGTCGTCATCGTTGTCATCATCACTCACCGACAGCGCAGGTGGCACGACTCCACTGTTGCCCGCTACCGCGAAACGAGCATGAGCGAGAGATGAAAGACCTTTCATGTTCAGGGCCGGAACAGCAGGGGCGCCCCGCCCGTTCGGTCAGATGTTGGTAAACGGACGATTGCGGAGGTTCGAGTGCTGGAGATCACCGGGCTCACCTGGGCGGTGACGATCGGGCTGATCGTTGGTCTGCTCGCGCTCGATCTCGTGCTGGCGGGGGTCCGCCCCCACAAAGTCGGCTTCCGCGAGGCGACGGTGTGGTCGGTGTTCTACATCGGTATCGCGATCGCGTTCGGCGTGTGGTTCGCGATGACCTACGGCGGCGACTTCGGCACCCAGTACTTCGCCGGCTACATCGTCGAGAAAAGCCTCTCAGTCGACAACCTGTTCGTCTTCGTGATCATCATGACGACGTTCGCGGTGCCCGAGGAGCACCAGCACAAGGTCCTGACATTCGGCATCGTGCTCGCACTGATCCTGCGGGCGATCTTCATTGCGCTCGGCGCCACGCTGTTGTCACTGTTCTCATTCATGTTCCTGTTGTTCGGGCTGCTGCTGCTCTACACCGCGGTGCAGCTGTTCCGGCACCGCGACGAGGATCCCGACGTCGAGGACAACGCGATCGTCCGAACCGCCCGCCGCGTCCTGCCGGTCACCGAGGACTACGACGGAGGCAAGATCGCGACCCGGGTGGACGGGCGCGGGATGGTGACACCGCTGCTCATCGTGCTGCTCGCGATCGGCAGCATCGACCTGCTGTTCGCGCTCGACTCGATCCCAGCGGTGTTCGGCGTCACCGAGGAGCCCTACATCGTCTTCGCGGCCAACGCCTTCGCCCTGCTCGGCTTGCGCGCGCTGTTCTTCCTGGTCAAGGGACTGCTGGACCGGCTGGTGTACCTGTCCACCGGGCTGTCGCTCATCCTCGCGTTCATTGGCGTCAAGCTGATTCTGCATTGGGGCCACGTGGACATCTCCCCGAGCATCCCCGAGATCTCGACGCCGGTCAGCCTCGTGGTAATCATCGCGGTGCTGTTGGTCGTCACGGTCGCGAGCCTGGTCAAGACCAAGCGCGACCCGACGGCGAAGGCCCACGCGGGCTCGCTGAAGGCTCGGAAGTCTGCGACGGTCCGCGAAAATCGCGGACCGTGACGCCGTTCGACAGAGGGTGACTTGGCGCTCACGAGCGCGGGGCGCTTGTGGGGCTCGCGACATGGGTGGCGTCGCGGACCGTACCCACGTATTCCTCGACCAGGTCCTCCAACGCGACGACCCCCACGGTTGCCCCCTCGGGTCCCACCACGCGAGCGAGGTGGCTGCTTGCGCGGCGCAGCAGCGCCAGTGCCTCGTCGAGCTTGGCAGTGGACTGCACCTCGGGTAGCGGGTACACACTGCTCGGTGGCACCGGCGTGTCCGGGGATCTGCCAAGCAGCTCCAGCACGTCCTTGACATGCAGGTAGCCCACCAACTGCTCGCCGGCGCGCAACGGGAAGCGGGAGAAACCGGTCTGCGCCACGGCACGCTCGATGTCGCCCAGGGTGGGTTCGGCGGGGACGGTGGTCAGCCCAGAAATCGGGATCAGCACGTCGGCGACAGTGCGCTCCCTCGTGGACAACGTCTGTGTCAGCCTGCGCTGCTCTTGGCTGTCCAGCAGCCCCTCGCGGCTGGAGTCGGCAATTAAATTGGCCAGCTCATCGGGGCTGTAAGCACTCTCGAGCTCGTCGCGAGGCTGCACCCCGAACGCGCGCAACACGTGGTTGGCGATCCAGTTCAGCGCCGCGATCACCGGGCGCACCAGACGCATCCAGGCGACCAACGGCGGCACCATCCACAGCGCGGTGCGCTCTGGCCCCGCGATGGCGATGTTCTTGGGCACCATCTCGCCGAGCAGGATGTGTGCCACCGTGACAATGCCCAGCGCGATGATGAAGGAGATGGTGTGCAGCACCGCGTCGGGTATCCCGAGCGGGGCGGCCAGCCACTCCAGCTGACCGGCGACGACGGGCTCGCCGAGCGCACCCAGTCCCAGCGAGCTGATAGTGATCCCGAGTTGCGCCGCGGCCAGCATCAACGACAGCTTCTCCCCGGCCCGGATCACCGTGCGAGCCCGGTGGACCCCGCGCACGGCCATCGACTCCAGCCGGTCTCGCCGTGCACTGATCAGGGCGAACTCGGCGCCGACGAAGAAGGCGTTGGCGACCAGCAGCAACATCGCGCCGATCAGGGCGGCGGTACTCACTGGGTCACCTGCTGTGGTCGTGCGTTCTGGGTGAGCCGGAGATCCGCGATGCGGCGGCGGTCCATCCGGGTCACGGTCAGCCGCCAACCGTCGAACTCGATCTCGTCACCGACGTCGGGGATGCGACCCAGCCGCTCCAACACGAGCCCGGCTACCGTCTCGTAGTCACCCTCGGGCAGCACGAATCCGACGGCATCGGCCACCTCGTCGACTCGCAGCAGCCCGGAGATGATCCACCGCTGCTCGCCCAGCGGCTGGATTTGGGAGACCTCCTGCCGGTCGTGCTCGTCACGGACGTCGCCGACAATCTCCTCCACAAGGTCCTCGAGGGTGACGATGCCCGCGGTGCCGCCGTACTCGTCGACCACGATCGCGACCTGCAATCCCTGGCCGCGCAGCCGATCGAGCAGCGCATCGCCATCCAGTGAGCTCGGCACCGTGGGGACCGGGCGAGCCAGCGCACCGGCCATGGTCACGGCGCGCTGATCGGCCGGCACCGCGAACGCCTGCTTGACGTGCACCACGCCAGGCACGTCATCGAGGTCGCTGCCGTAGACCGGGAATCGCGAGAATCCGGTCCGCCGCGCGGCGTCCACCAGGTCCAGGACCGTCGCGTCCGCCCGGAGTGCCTCCACCCGCATCCGGGGGGTCATCAGCTCCTCTGCGGTGCGCTCGCCGAACCGCAGCGAGCGATCCAGCAGGGTCGCGGTGCCCTGGTCGAGGGTGCCCTGCTGAGCGCTACTGCGGACCAGGGAGCCGAGTTCCTGAGGGGAGCGCGCGGACCGCAGCTCTTCGGCCGGCTCGATGCCGATCCGGCGCAGGATCCAGTTCGCCGCCTCGTTCAACCCCGAGATCAGCCAGCGGAACGCGGTGGAGAACGCGTTGAGCATCCCGGCGACCCGACGTGCGGTCGGTAGCGGCCGGGCGATGGCCAGGTTCTTGGGTACGAGCTCGCCGAACACCATCGACAGCCCGGTGGCCAGCGTCAACGCGATCCCCAGCGACACCCCGTCCGCAACGCCCGGGGACACCCGGGCCCCCTCGATCCAGGGCTGGATCAGATCGGCGATGACCGGCTCGGCCACGTACCCGGTGAGCAGGGTGGTGATCGTGATACCGACCTGCGCTCCGGACAGCTGGAACGACAGCGTGCTGTGCGCATGCTTGACCTGCTGTGCCCGGCGGTCCCCCACCTGCCGCACGTCCGCATCGACGGTGCTGCGCTCCAGCGCGGTGAGGGCGAACTCGCCGGCGACGCAGACGAACGTGCCTGCGGTCAGCGCGACTACGAAAAGCAGACCCAGGATGCTGAACAGGACGTCCATCAGGCCGTCCCGGGTGACGGCGGGTCGGGGTCGCCGAGCCAGGAGCCCGGCTCCGTACTACAGCCAGGGGTCGATGCGGCAGGCACCGAGTTCGTCACTCCTCGCGGGCGGGTTCGACCGATTCTACGGGTGACCGGGGGACTATCGCGCGCAGCCGCAGCCAGGGGACCTCCATTCGGACTAACGTGTCTGTTCGTGCGGATCGGAATCCTGGGTGGCGCTGAGCTCTCGGCTGGCGCGCCGTTGGACGGAGCCGTCAAGGGGCTGGGGACCGAGCTGGCACGGCGTCGCTGGGGCATGGTGCTCGGGGTCCCCGGACCGGTCGCATTCGACACCCTCGGGCCCGAGGTGGACGTGGTGGAGGTGCTGCCGCGGGGCGCTGAGCCGGGCACCCGGGCCGCTGATCGGCGGGCAGTGGAAGGGCCGGGCGCACGGCTGGAGGCAGTCCGGCTGCTGTCCGACGCCGTCGTGGTACTGCCTGGCGGGATCGACGTGCTGGCTGACCTGCTTGGTCTGCTCAGCGAGCAGGCCCTGGGGCTCAGCGACAAACCGTGTGGCGTGCTCGATCCGACCGGGCTGCTCGACCCGCTGGTCGAGCAGCTCGACGTGCTGGACCGCGCCGGCCTACCGGTCGCACCGTTGATCCGGGCGAGTGACCCTGCCGCGCTGCTGGACCGGCTCGCCGCGTGGCGTCCCCACGGGGAAGGCGAGCTGCGCGACGAGGTCGCCTGGTTGCGGGTCAGTGATTCCCACGTGACCCTGCTGCCCAGCAAGTCCGGACTGTGCCTGCCCGGTGGTCGGCGCGAACCGGGGGAGCGGGGGGCGGTGGCGCTGTCCCGGCTGTTGACGCAGCGCTGGTCGGTGCGGCTGGGCGCGGAGCGGCTTCATCCGGCGGCCGCGCTGGTCGTGCCGGAACCGGACGGCGGGTGGCGGCGGGTGAGTTGCTACCGGGCCGACGGCCCACAACCGGTGCTGCCCGGCGCGGTGTCGCATCCGCTGGGGCAGACCACCGCCTGCGATCCGGCGGCTGCTGCGCTGCAGGAACTGCTCCGCCAGGGGCGGGTGTTCTAGCTAGGTCGTCGGCGGCGCATGGTCGCGGGAGTCACCAGCCGGCCGGCAGCGGGCGGCCCTCGGCGTAGCCGGCCGCGGACTGCACCCCGACCACGGCCCGCTCGGATAGCTCCGGCAGCGTCCGGGCGCCGGCGTAAGTGCAGGCACTGCGCACCCCGGCGCAGATGTGGTCGATGAGGTCCTCCACCCCGGGCCGGCTCGGGTCGAGGTACATCCGGGCGGTCGAGACGCCCTCCTCGAACAGCGCCTTGCGAGCTCGGTCGAAGCTGTCGTCGTGGCTGGTGCGGGCGGCAACGGCACGTTTGGAGGCCATCCCGTAAGACTCCTTGTAGGCTCGGCCGGTCTCGTCGCGCTGGAGATCACCTGGCGACTCGTAGGTGCCCGCGAACCACGAGCCGATCATCACGTTCGCCGCTCCCGCTGCCAGCGCCAGCGCGACGTCTCGTGGGTGCCGCACCCCACCGTCGGCCCAGATGTGCCCACCAGCGGCGCCAGCGGCCGCGGCACATTCGGCCACCGCGGAGAACTGCGGCCTGCCGACTCCGGTGAGCATCCGGGTGGTGCACATGGCACCCGGCCCCAGCCCGACCTTGACGATGTCAGCGCCGGCCTCGAGCAGGTCGCGGGTGCCCTGCGCGGAGACCACATTCCCAGCCACCACCGGCACGCCCGGGCTCCGGGACCGGACCGCGCGCAGCGCGTCGAGCATCTTGGTCTGGTGGCCGTGTGCGGTATCGACGACCAGCACGTCGACTCCCGCCGCGAGCAGTGCCTCGGTTTTAGCCGCGACATCGCCGGTCACCCCGAGCGCCGCGGCCACCCGCAGCCGGCCATCGGCGTCGCACGCGGGGGAGTACAGCTCGGCTCGCAGCGCTCCGGTAGAGGTCAGCACCCCGACCAAGATCCCGTCGGCGTCCACGGCGAGCGCCATCTCCTGGCGTCGGTGGTGCAGCTGCTCGAAGATCTTGCGCGGCTCGGTGTCCATGGACACCACCATCAGGTCGGTCTGTGCCACGTCGGCCAGCCGCGCGAAGCGGTCCACTCCGGTGAGCTCGGCCTCCGTGACCAACCCCACCGGACGGCCCCCGCCATTGACCACCACCACGGCGCGGTGTGCCCGCTTCGGCATCAGGTTCGCCGCGTCGGCGACGGCGTCCTGCGGGCCCAGCGTGAGCGCCGTGTCCAGCACCAGGTGCCGTGACTTGACCCACGCCACCGTCTCGGCGACCACCGCCGGATCCACGTCCTGAGGCAGTACCACCAGCCCACCGCGGCGGGCCACCGTCTCGGCCATCCGGCGTCCCGCTACCGCCGTCATGTTGGCCACCACAAGGGGGATCGTGGTTCCCGACCCGTCCACGGTGGACAGATCCGCGTCGAACCGGGACGCCACATCCGAGCGTGACGGCATCAGAAAGACATCGTCATAGGTAAGCTCATAACCGCCCCCGCACCCCTCAACAAACCTCACCCCACCGACGCTACCCGCCCGCCACCCGTCGGAGTCCGCATTCCGCGGGCTGAGCGTGGTAATTGGGCACCGGATAGCCCCGCTCAGCCCGCTGAATGCGCAGGAGTCGCTGATGCCGCCTCACGGGTTGTTTGTCGGTCTTGCCACGCTGGATTTGGTCCAGCGGGTGGGGTGGCGGCCCGGTGTTGACGAGAAGGTCATCGCGCAACGCAGCGACCTGGCCGCTGGGGGACCGGCCGCAGTTGCTGCGGTGGCGTTCGGCGCGCTGGGCGGGCGCAGCGTGCTGGTCTCCGCGTTGGGCCCTGGCCCGGTCGGCCGGTTCGCGGCGGGGGAGCTGGGCCGCGCCGGGGTGCAGATCGTGGACGCCTGGGCAGCCGGCGCAGACCTCAGCATCTCGGCCATCACCGTGCTCGACGGGACCGGAGAACGGTCGGTGGTGTCCCGCAATGCCGAAGACATGATCGTCGCGGTACCCGCTGATCTGCCTGCCTTGGCCAGGGACGCGGATGTGGTGCTGATCGACGGGCACCATGCCGATCTGGCCTTGGCGGCCGCGCGGGCCGCCCGGACCGCCGGGGTGCCGGTGGTGCTGGACTGCGGCAGCGCCAAGCCGGTATACGCCGCGCTCGTGCCACTCGCCGACGCCGCGGTGTGCTCCGCCGGCTTCATGGCAGGTGAGCGCGACGGCTTCGACGCGATCGCCGCGGCGTTGCTGGCCGATGGTGCCCGCCTGGTGGCGATGACCGCCGGTGCGGCGCCGGTGCGCTGGCGGACCCGGCAAGCCACTGGCGCCGTCGAGGTCCCCCCGGTGACCGTCCGCGACACGCTGGGTGCCGGGGATGTGCTGCACGGGGCGGTCACCTTCGCCCTGGCCCGTGGCGTGACCGATCCGCAGCACAGCCTGAGCTTCGGCGTCGCGGTCGCCTCGCTGCGGGTACAGCACACCGGTCCGCGGGGCTGGCTCGACGATCCCCGGCTGCCCGCCTTGGTGGCCGGACTGGGCTGACCTGCTCCCGGCTAACCGGGCGCGTCGCCGCGCAGCCTGCGAGCGAGTGGCTCTCGCCCCACCGGCTGCCCTAGCTGATCGGTCGGCGGGACCGGCGGGATCGGCCGGACCGCCGCCGGCGAGCCCACCGTGAGCGTGACGGGCTGCCCATGGTGGCTCAGCTCCAGCTCGGCACCTTCCAGCAGCTGGTACTCCGCTTGCCCAGGGGTGATCTGCACTCTCAGCCGCTGCCCGCGCCAGCGCAGCCGGAACGCGATCCTGGTCAACGCCTCGGGCAGCCGGGGCGCGAACGCCAGGCCGCCGTCGTCGAGGTGGCGCAGCCCGCCGAACCCGGCCACCACCGCCGACCAGGCACCCGCCAGCGCCGCGATGTGCAGGCCGTGGTCGGTGTTGCGCGCCAGATCAGCCAGATCCACCAGCGCGGTCTCGCAGAGGTAGTCATAGGCCAGGTCGAGGTGCCCGGTTTCGGCCGCCAGCACTGCCTGGGTCGCCGCTGACAACGACGAGTCACGGACGGTGATCCGCTCGTAGTAGGCGAAGTTCCGGGCCTTTTGCTCAGCCGTGAACGCTTCCGGGCACAGCTGCATGGCCAGCACCAGATCGGCCTGCTTGACCACCTGCTTGCGGTACAGGTCGAAGTAGGGAAAGTGCAACAGCAGCGGGTACTGCCCCGGCGCCGTACCGGCAAAATCCCATACCGCGTGCTCGGTGAAGCCCTCGGCTTGCGGGTGCACGCCGAGCTTTTCGTCGTAGGGTACGACCATCGCGGCTGCCGCGTCGCGCCAGGACGCGGTCTCCTCCGAGTCGACGCCGTACGTCGCTGCCTGGTCCAGATGCCGCTCGACGGCCGCCGCTGCGGCCCGCAGATTCCGCTGCGCCATCAGGTTGGTGTAGGCGTTGTTGTCGGCCACCGCGCTGTACTCGTCGGGCCCGGTCACGCCGTCGATGCGGAAGTGGCCGGCCACGTCGTGGTGGCCGAGCGAGCGCCACAGCCGCGCCGTCTGCACCAGCAGTTCCAGCGCGACATCGCGCTCGAAGTCAGCGTCGCCGGTCGCGGTCACATGGCGGATCGCCGCGTCAGCGATGTCGGCGTTGATGTGGAAGGCCGCGGTACCAGCCGGCCAGTACCCCGAGCATTCCTGGCCACGGATGGTCCGCCAGGGAAACGCCGAGCCGGCCAGGCCGAGCTGCCCAGCACGCTCGATGGCCATTGGCAGGGTCTCCTGGCGCCAGCGAAGCACGTCGGCAGCGGCGTCCGGCACGGTGTGGCTGAGCACCGGCAGTACAAAGGTCTCGGTGTCCCAGAAGGTATGGCCGTCATACCCCGGGCCGGTGAGGCCCTTGGCCGCGATCCCCCGCCGCTCTGCGCGCGCGCCGGCCTGCATGACGTGAAACAACGCGAATCGGACCGCCTGTTGGAGCTGTGAATTGCCCTCGACCTCCACGTCGGCCGCCGCCCAGAAGTCGTCGAGGTAACGGCGCTGCTCGGTGACCAGGCCGGCCCAGCCGGTGTACCGGGCCGCCGCCACCGCCGCCCGGACCTGATCGTTGAGCGCCGGAAACGACCGCTGCGAGGACCAGCCGTACGCCACGTACTTCACGACCCGCAGCCGCTGACCGGGTTCCAGCCGGCAGATCACCGTCGTCCTGGCGACGTGCTCGGTCGCCGACGAGTGGAACTCCGTGCGCGAGGGGCCGATCACGTCGTGATCCATCGTGGCGGCCATCCGCAGCCCGGAGTGGCGGGTGCTGTGCATCAGCGTGGCGCCGGTGTCGTTGAACCGGTGCTGCTCGGCGACCAGCGGTTCGGAGAGCACCGCAGCCACCCGCGGGTCGTCGGTGGTGGCGGGCAGCTGCTCGTTAGCGAACAGCTCCGACTGCAGGACCAGCCGCACCGGTACGTCAATCGGCTCAACCTCGTAGTTGATCGCGACCACAGCTCGTTGGGCCAGCGACACCATCCGCTCCGAGCGCACCCGCACCGCCTTACCGGCGGGGGAGACCCACTCCATCCGGCGAGTGAGCGTGCCGGCCCGCAGGTCAAGCATCCGTTCGTGGGAGCGCAACGTGCCGTAGCGCACGTCCAACGGCTCGTCATCGACCAGCAGCCGGATCAACTTGCCGTTGGTCACGTTGATCATCGTCTGGCCGGACTCCGGGTAGCCGTAGCCACCCTCCGCGTAGGGCAGCGGCCGCAACTCGTAGAACGAGTTGAGATAGCTGCCAGGTAGCGCGTGCGGATCACCCTCGTCGAGGTTGCCGCGCAGCCCGATGTGCCCGTTGGCCAGCGCAAAGACCGACTCCGTCTGGCCCATCGCGGCCAGGTCCAGCTCGCACTCCCGCACCGCCCACGGCTCGACGGCGAACCGCTGCTGCTCGATCACGGCCGATCCAGCAACTCAGCGAGGTCGCCGACGAAGACGTCGGCCTCGCCGGTGGCACGCGCACGCTGCGCCAGGAAGTCGTCGAACATCAGCTTCTCCAGGCCGTCGCATGCTGCTTGGCCGTCTGAGTGAGCACGCCGTCCAGGTCGAAACAGGAAGGCAGGTGCGGTGTCGGGTATCCCGAGCGCGCCGATCGGCGCGGGGGTGGTGCGGGGGTTCGTGCGGCCGGGTCGCGGCTCACGTGGTGGACGATAGCGCGGCCCACCGTGGCGCCGGCCGGTGCCCGTGATGTGACCCAGCGGCTATCCCGTGAGCCGATCAGGCAGGTTTGATGTTGGCGTTGAGATGGAAGGTGTTGTACGGGTCGTACTCGGCCTTGATCCGGGCCAACCTCTCGTACTTGGTCGGGCCATAGGACGCCCGCACCCGGTCCTGATCGTCGTCGGTCATGGAGTTCACGTAACCACCCGAGTCTCGGGCGAACGGCCGCAGCGCGTTCCATACCGAGCGGACCCAGGCCCGTTCGGTGTTCAGCAGCTCGGGAGTCGGGCCTATCCCAGCGATGTTGACGACGTAGCGTGGTGCCCGCCCACCGCCGAAGGCGGTCTCGTCATCGCCGACCGCCGAATACGCCCCGTCCAGCCGGAACACCAGACAGAAGCTCATCGGCGACATCTTGGCGGGTATCTGATCAACGATCACCGCGATCGCGTCGTCGGTGAGTTCGTCGAGGTATATCACCTCTTGATAGCCCAGAAGTCCCCAGGGAGCGGTCTCGTCGAGCGTCCGCTGTAACGCAACGTACGGGATCGGGGTGACGAGCTCGAACAGCGGCGGCAGTGCCTCGCGAATCGGCGCGACGAGCCGAGCGTGCTCCTCCGCGGAGGAGAATCCAACCACGATCAGCAAGTAGCCGGGAATGAAATGGTACTGCTGGGGGACAAACGGCGCCGGCGGGGCGTTGAGCCCGATCGCGATCTGTGCGCCGGCGTCGGCGGGAAGTGCAGGAACGATGTCGCGGGCCAGACGCAGCACCTGTTCGCCGTCGTCCATACCCCAGAAAAACAGTCCCAGGTGCACCTCTGGTCCGACCGGGTGCAGCTCGAACTCGAATGCCGTGACGACGCCGAAGTTGCCGCCCCCGCCGCGGACCGCCCAGAACAGGTCGGCGTGCTCATCGGCCGACGCGTGCACGTAGCGGCCGTCAGCGAGCACAATGTCGACCGAGACCAGGTTGTCGATGCTCAACCCGGCCTTGTGGGTCAGCCATCCGATGCCACCACCCAGTGTCAGACCGCCGACCCCGGTGTGGCTGATCACTCCGGCCGGTACTGCCAGGCCATGCGTCTGGGTTGCCGCGTCGAGCTCCGCGATGGTGGCACCGCCGCCCACCTTGGCCCGACCATCAGCAGTTGAGATCGAGACCCGGCGCATCGCGCTGAGATCGATCATCAGTCCGCCGTCGCAAACGCCGGCTCCGGAAAAGGCATGGCCCCCGCCGCGCACCGAGATCTCCAACATCTGCTCTCGGGCGAAGGTGAGCGCTGCCGCGATATCGGCTGGCGACATGCAGCGGGCAATCGCGGCCGGGCGACGATCGATGTCGTTGTTCCATTGTATGCGCGCAGTGTCGTAATCTGCGTCGTCCGGCGTGATCACCTTGCCTGCTAGCACCGTGCGGAGCGCCTCCAAGTGGTGAGTCGAGATTTGCATCATGGAACCGCTCCCAGGCGTCGGATAAGCACCGGCGTGCGCCTGGTGCGACTTAAGTACAGCGTTAGTGTGCCGGGATCCCCAACAATCGCACATTGACGATCACCTCGTTACTCGCTGAAACCAATGATGAGGGGAGGGGCAGCCGCCTCCGGCCGCCCCTCCCTCGCCAACGGCACCGCACGCGATCACCCAGCGGCACCGCCGCGACCTGTCAGCTGTAGCAGGCGCCGCCAGCACCACCATCGGCGCTGCCGCCAGCGCCGCCGACGCCGGCACCGGCGCTATTGGTCTGGTCTCCGAACAGGTTGATGTTCAAGAGGTTGAGACCGAGGCCACCCCGGCCGACGCCGCCGTCGCCACCCACGCCGCCGTTGCCGCCGCGGCCACCGCAGGCGCCGGCGCTGAACAGCGACAGGACGGTACGGGCCGGCAACAGCTCGACGTGCTGCTCGTTGATCTCGGTAATGCTCAGTGCATCAGACATCGAATCCTCCTAGGGAATGTAGTCCCGGCGGTGTCCGGGGCAAAAGACACCTCATCGGTGGCATGCCGATTCGGCAATACACACCCTGCCCAGCGACGCCGCACCGGGCAATCAGTAGTCGCACGTAAGTCTTCACGTGAGCTACGTAGCCATGGAGTCGGTTTCCTAATACGTAGCCAGCGGTGAAATAGACGTAGGTGTCAGACGCCGGGTACCTACTTACGGTGTACGCCCGGCCTGGCTTGCGCGCCAAGTCCAGCATACGACACCCATGTTTGTTTGAATACTTCGAATACACAGTGTGACATCGCTTGAGGCGCCACCGGCGTTTCGCGATCGGCGGCAAGTAGTGGTCCGGACCTCGCCGGCGCGCAAGAACTGGTGGCGCACCTTCCTCCCGTTCCGTCCGAGGAGGAATATAACTCGCACACCGCATAGATCAGCTGCCTTTTATCTGGGTTCTTTGGGCTCCCTGAACCGCGATGCTGCAACGGCACTGCGATATTGCCTTCCGCTTCCGACCGAAGGATCCGCGCACAATAGCGCTACCAGGCAGGGCCTGGCCCGTTGAAGGAGCGCCAATCGACGTCGGCGGCCCCGCAACACCTCGGTGAGCAGTCGGTCGCAACCATCTCATTGCGAGGTCAGGGAGGTGCCGTCTAGCCCCGCAAGGACGTCATCACAGTTCGGCTGACGAGGGTGTCGTGACAGGTTTGGCACGAGGTGCCGTTGCAGTAACTAGCCGGGCGTATGTGCGGGAGATAGTAGGCGCCGGCGAGCGCGCTTAGCGCATCGCAGCCGGGGTGAGTCACATGGGTCGCCATGTTGCGCCGGTAGCACGGGTGGGCAACGAACGTCATGATCAACTCGGCGACCGATCCTGGCAGCATCAGGGGCTCGTCGCCGAGGGTCAGACAGATATCGTCCCCGTCGATGGTGATGGCTTCGCGGCGCAGGCAGACGCACGGTCTTGCGGGAGTGTGTCCTCGTAGCGGACGCGATTTACCTGAAACCCTGCCTATCAAGATCGGGTCTATCCACCCGCGATCAAGGCCCCGCGATGCGACGTCTGGCGGCGTCCGTCAATGTGCGGTGATCGATCCACGCCGTACCGCGCACGACCACGCAGGGCGTGTTCTCCGACCCCCCGTCACGCAAGCTGCCCAATGGCTGGTCGTTCAACCTCGGCAACGAGAGGTTCGTGGCCGCCGACCAACAGGACTACGAGGTCATCGGCAGGACAACTCCGGCCCCGAGGTAGCCCTGTGAGCCACCATGGGACCGTGGACGACAGCCCAGGAGCCCGACCCGACCCGTCGATCCGTGCTGTCCTCGCACGTGGTCGGACGGGACGGCGAGCTGGCCGCGCTCGACGAAGCACTCGCAACGGCCGCCAACGGTCGCGGGGGTGTGGTTTTTTTCTGGGTGAGGCCGGGATCGGCAAGTCGCGCCTCGCTCAGGTCATGGCATCGGATGCCGAGCGCCGTGGGTTGGCGCTCCTGCGGGGGCGGGCGGTAGGCACCGCCACCCCTGTCCCGTATCGGCCTCTCGCGGAGGCGCTCTGCGCGGCGGTGCGTGTCGGTGGTGGGCTTACGTCGGAGCTGTCGCCGTTCCGAGCCATCCTCGGGCGTTTGGTGCCGGAGTGGCGCGTCGAGGGGCGCGGCGGCCTGGACGACTCGGTCGTGGCGCTGGCTGAGGCGGTCCTGCGCTTCCTGCGGGCCATGGCCGGTGACCGGGGCTGTCTGCTCGTCTTGGAGGATCTCCACTGGGCTTCGCCGCCGCGGTTCTGGGCCGGCGTTTCGACTGGGAGCTCCTTCAGGCGCTCACAGCGCTCCCGGAGAACGTCGTCCTTGCCGGTTTGCACGCCGCGGTTGATGCCCAGATCGTTGCCGTCGACGTTGATGGGCCCGCGTTCCGGTTCCGGCACGCCCTCTCGCGTGACGCGGTACTGGGCGAACTCCTTCCACCCGAGCGATCGGCGTTGTCGCGCCGTGCGCTCGAGGCGATCGAGGCCGCGCACCCCGGTCTCCCCGGAGGCTGGTGCGAGCTGGCCGCGGAGCTGGCCGAGGGCGCCGGGGCCCGCCTGCGAGCAGCGACGCTCCTCGCCGAGGCAGGTCGACGTGCGCTCCGCCGGGGCGCGCTCACCAGCGCCGAGGCGACCCTCGAACGGGCCTATGCCCTGGTCCCTGGCGAAGACCCGATCGTCGCCGACGTCGAAGGCTGCCTCGTCGAAGTGCTTTCCCTGGCAAGCAAACACGACCGAGCCGTCGAGGTGGGTGAGTCCCTGCTCCGCCGGCTCGGCAACGATCCCGGCGCCGCCCGCAAGCGGGCCGAGGCGCACCTCCAGCTGACCCGGGCCGCAGTGGCAGCGACCCACTGGGACGAGGCGCGCTACCGCCTGGAGCAGGCGCGAGTCGACGCGGCGGAGGGCGCCGACGAACGCCTTGCGGCGCGGGTGAATGCGCTGGGGGGCACAGATCGCGATCCTGCGACATCCGGAGGAGGCCGCCTCGCTCGCACCGCCCTGGAGATCTCCGAGCGTCTCGATCTGCCCGAGGTCGCCTGTGAGGCGCTCGAGGTCCTCGGACGGTTCGAGCGACCACACGACCGGGAGGCAGCGGAGGTCACCTTCGCGCGGGCCTACGCCATTGCCAACGACCACGACCTGACGGTCTGGCGGTCGCGGGCCCTCCACGAGCTGGGCACCATCGACCTCGTCAGCGGCCGGGCCTTGACCCGCCTCGAGGAGGCCCGGCAACTCGCGCTGAGCCAGGGGGCGCTGGCAACCGTCGCCGTCCTGGAGGTGCAACTCGCTGCCGGCTTGGCCGTGCGGGAGGACCCTGATGCCGCCATGGTCGCCGCCCGCCGAGGCGCCGAGTTGGCGAGAAGGCACCGCCTCGACCAGACGCTCGCCGCCGCGCTCGCCTTCGAAGCGCTGGCCCACGCCCGCGCCGGGCGTCGGGACGAAGTGGAGCGCTGTGCCCAGGAGGCGATGGCCCACGGCGGCGAGGCCCCCGACATCGCTGTCATCACCGCCTTCGAGCGAGGCGTCCTCGCCTTCGTGGAAGAGGATCGACCCGAGTCGATCAGCCAGCTCTAGCGGGCCATGGCATCGGCATCGGCGTCGTCGGGTGACCAGTCCTCGGGCCCGGTCGCTGGGGTGTGGGTGCTGCTGCGTGAGGTCAACGCCGGGGGTGGCGAGGCCCCCGCCCGGGTCACCACGGCCGAACCGGTGCACTTCCTGGCACGCGCCTACATCCGGTACGCCGAGGCGGTGGCGTCGGGCCGGGCGGGATCGTCCGAGCAGGCCCTCGCATTCGTGGCAGAGGCCGATGGGTTGCTGGAGGGGTTCGAGTGGTTCCGGCAGTACGGGCGGCGGCTGGTCGCCGAAGCCGCCGTTGCCGATAACTGGGGCCACCCGGTGGCCTGGCTCGGCGAGGCCCAGGCGTTCTTCGAGCAGCTGGGACAGGAGCGGATCGCGTCGGCGTGCCGGTCCTTGCTGCGCCGGGCAGGGGCGCCGGTCAGGCGGCGACGTGGCGTCGAGGACGTCCCACCGGCCCTGCGCGCGCTGGGGGTCACGGCCCGGGAACTGGAGGTGCTGCGCCTCCTCGCCACGGGCATGTCGAACAAGGAGGTCGGGAGCCGACTCTATCTGTCGCCCCGAACGGTGGAACGCCACATCGCCAACCTGGTTGCCAAGACCGGCGTGGAACGGCGGACCCAGCTCGTGGCGCTCGCCGCTCGCACCGTCGGGACCGGAGTCCCACCGGCCTGAGGACGTGCAGCACGCCTATTTGGGGACATGCCTCGCGCGACATGGCGGCTCCGCCTCATCTGCGCTCCCGTCGCTCCCGGCAGGATCGTCGTGCGACGCGACGGTCGCGGCGCATGGCGCAAGGAGGCGGCCATGGAAGAGAACAACCCGCCGACTCGGGAGAGACGGTCGATGTCGGCGGAGGAGTCCACGTCTACTCCTCGCCCGACTACGCGCTCGATGTGAACTCCGTGTTCGTCCTCACGTCCGACGGCGTCGTGGTCCTCGACAGCCAACTGCTCCCGCGCCATGCAGAGGCGGTGATCCGTGAGATCCGGGCGCGGACCGACCAGCCGATTCGGTACGTCTCCAACAGTCACCATCATCCCGACCACACCTTCGGGAATCCCGTGTTCCTCGAACAGGGTGCTGAGCTGGTATCGAGCTACTTCACGGCCAGGATGATCGACGGCAGCGCCTTCTGGTACCTGATGTTCCTCTCCGGTATGTGGGGGGAGCACCTCCCGCCCACCTACGCCGTGCCGCGGCAGACATTCGTCCGCTCTCGCGAACTGTGGGTGGGCAGGACCGCCGTCCAGCTCTTCGAGTTCACCGACAGCACGACCGTGGCCGGGGAGTCGGTCGACGTGACCATGGCCTGGCTCCCGCAGGCGAGAGTGCTCCACGTCGCCGACGTGGTCTGGCCCGGAGCCCACACCTTTTTCGCCGACGGCACGAGCGTGCCCGACTGGTTCATCCAGCTCGGGCACCTTCGGGAGCTGATCAAAGATCTGAGACCGCGGGTGATCGTGCCCGGTCATGGAGCGCCCGGAGACGTGGGCATGATCGATGCGCAGGAGCGGTACCTACTCGCCGTGGCCCGGATGGTCGAGGACTACTGCCGCGGCGGAGAGGCGCCTCTCACCGATGAGGACAAGATGAGACTGCGCCAAGACATCATCAATGAGTTCACCCAGCACCGCAATCACATACCCCTGGACATCAGTCTGCAATTACTGCAAATGCTCGGGCCAGTGGCTTTTCTCGTCGGTCGCCCCGATGGTACGACCGCTGCCCGCTTGCCGACGTTCCTATGAGTGCTCGTACACCTTCGAGACGGCAACTATTCGAGAGGAGACCGACATGTACCTGTTGCGTGAGATCTACCAGGCGGAACGGGGGAAGGCGCCGGAGATCGTAGCGGCCTTCAAGGTTCTGGATCAGGTCTTTGAAAAGGGGGGGGGGTACACAAACCGGCGGATCTACGTGGACTACGCCGGGCCCATGGATACGGTCATCTACCAATGGGAATTGGATAGCCTCGATCAGTATTTCAGCATGGAACGCGGGTTCTTCATCGATCCGGGTGCCGAGGCAAAGGCGCTTATCGACTCCATGAACGACAAGGCACGATCAGGCTCCAAGGAGATCTACGAAGTCATCCAGTAGCAACTCCACAGCGGGCGGCGAGGTCCGCGCTCGGCCGCCGGGCGGCCCGTCGTCATCGACTGGGCCGACGGTTCGCCGCAGGAGACCGGGACCGGCTCGATCTCGAGACGACCATCGACGCCACGCCCGTCCAAGCCACCCGAGCTGCAGCGCCAGTGCTGGTCAGACTCGATCGGCATCTCATCGACCTGCGATACGACGTCCGGCGTAGCGCGCCCAGGGCTCGGCGGCTTTGTCCGCGTGGAGGAAGGCGACCTGCGGGCTGTCGCCGAGTGCTTCGGCGACCAGGGAAGGTGGCACCTCGAACACGAGTTCGCCAATCGCTCGGTTGCGGGCGCCGAGGAGGTTGACGCCGAGGTCGCGGAGACGGTCCATCACGGTGTTGGGATGAAGGTGCCGCCCGGCGAGCGTGCTGGGGAAGAGCCATGGACTGGCGGGCCCGGCACCGGTTCGGAGGTTGGGGCGCTGCGCGATGTGGTCGCGCAGCAGCTGGGCGAACGGCTCTGGGACGTCGGTTGGTCGCTGGCCGAGCAGGATGCTCATGCCGTCGGGGTGGTCGTCGATGGTGCTGAGCTTGAGCGTCGCGATCTTGACCAGGGGCTGGGCATAGAGCAGGAGCAGCATGCCGGCGGCGCGGTAGGGGAGGGACTCGCTGGTGCCGGTGAGTAGCTCATTGATCCATGCCAGCCGCTGGTCCTGGGTGAGCGACGGGCTGGTGCGCGCGGCGCGGTGTTGCACGGCGACTTTCGTGTTGAGGCGGGTCCTCTTGGCGACGATGAAGAAGGTGCGGATCGCGGTCGTGGTGGTCGGCCCGGTGGCCAGCCACTCGTCGATGTCGGATTGGGTGCAGCTCGCCGCTGTCCGCTGGTAGATGTTGTGGAGCCAGACGAGGAACTTGATCGCCTCGGTGATCTCCTGCTTGGCCGAGTGCGCCGGACCACGGGTAGGGGCACCGGCGGCGGCTTTGACGCGGATGCGGCCATAGCGGACCTTGCAGACCCCGAAAGCGCCGAACTCGCGGGCATGAGGGTTACGCGCGAAGTCGATCGTCTGTCGGTTCCCGTTGTAAGTGAGCAGCTGGGTGGTCGTTGGCCTGCGGGTTGTTCAGGTTCATTGGGGCATCCGGGAGCCGTTGGTTTCATTGGAGTTGCGCAATTTCTGGGTAGCGGCGGGCTGCGCGGGCGTGCTGTTGCCAGCCGAGCAGCGGGTCGTGGGCGGTGTAGGGCTTGTAGGTGATGTTGAGTCGGCGGCTGACTTCGGCGTAGAAGCTGGCGATGGCGGCCGGGTCGTCCGAGATCGCCAGCTCGGTCCATCGGGGGGTGGCGAGGAGCGTGGCGAGGGCGATGGTCTCCGGGTAGTTGACCATGGTGATCAGGGGGTGGGCTTCGGAGATCCACCACCTGTCGGGGTCGAGGAAGCGCCGCAGCCGCCGGTCACGGTGTTGGGTCCAGTCCCCGCGGTGGGTCCAGCGTTGGGTGATGTATCCGGCGTGGCCGACGAACCCGGCGGCTTGGTCGATGCCGTGCTGGCGGACGAGTCGGATGTGGCGGCGTTGCGCGGTGAGGACCTCGGGTAGGTCGCGCAGGTCGTACTGCTGGCGATCCGGGTGGTGGTAGCCGTCGGGAAGCCAGCGCCGGTGGCGGCGGCAGGTCGTGTGGTAGGTGGGGGCGGCGAGGTGCACGGTCGTGTGGATCCCGCGCTGGGCGGTGCAGCGGTGGCAGGCTTCCCGTCGGCGCTGGTGGTGGGGGTGGGCGGTGGTGGCGAGCGTGTCGCGCAGTCGGTCGGGGGGATGGCCGGTCAGGGCTGCGAGGCGGTCGAACCGGTGCGGGCCGGACGTGCGGGCGGGTGCGTCGAGGTAGCTGGCCAGGTCATCGGGGTGGAGGTGGTTGGCGCGGGCGAGGCGGTGGAGGTAGGAGTGGGTGGTCTCGTCGCGGACCAGGGGGACCGGGACCGGCAGCCGCCGGGGTCGGTCGATCATCGGGTAGGCCATCAGGCGACCCCGGAGCTTGGGCGTCGCGCCTGTCGGGCTGTGGACTTGGTGGCGGGCTTGGCTGGGGTGGTGGCTTGGTGGGTTTGGGCGGCGTGGTCGAGGCGGACCGCGTCGAGGTTCGCTTTGGTGATCTTCTCGGTGCCGGTGATGATGGCATCGATGGCCGCGCCGCGGATCAGGTGGGACAGGCTGCCGATCATGCCGCCGGTGCGGTGGTGCAGGTGCTCGGCGATGCCGACCAGGCTGTGCGGGAGATGGCGGCGTAGCCGCAGGGTCTGTTCGAGGGTGGCGACCAGTGCCTGCCACTGCTCTCGCTGGGTGGTGGTGGCGTAGCCGAAGGGTGTGGTGGGGATGGTGGCGAACCGGCTGGCGATCTGCCGGCCGCGGGTGCCGGTGAACAGCCCGACGCGTTCGACGTCGATGCCGGCGTAGACGAAGGTGGCGGGTAGCCGCTCGGAGAAGTACTTCAGTTGGTCGGAGACCTCGGCGCCAGCGCGGGTGGCCAGGTTCAGGTTGTGCAGCTCATCGACGATGACCAGGTCGCAGCCCAGGTCGGTCAACACCGCGCAGACCGTGTCGGTCACGTCGGTGATGTTGGCGCGGGTGGTCGTTGGCAGGCCGAGGAAGCGGGCGAACTCCACCGCGAGCATCCGCGGGGTGGCCGCCGGGGGGACGGTCACGTAGACCACCGGAAGCCGCGGCCCGCCGGTCGGGTGCCGCAGCCGCAGCGCCAACTCGTGGGCCTTGCCCAGCTGGGTGATCGCGGTGGTCTTGCCGGTGCCGGCGCCACCGGTCACGATCAGTCCGCGCCGCGCGCTGAGCTGGTGGCGGTTGAGCACGATCAGCCGCCGCCCGGTCAGGGTGACCGTCTGGACGGTCGGGGTCGCGACCACCGCGAGCCGGCTGTGATATGCCAGCCGGGCGTCGTCTTGCGCCTCCCGCTGCGGCGGGCTTAGCTGCTCCAGCTCGGCCGGGTCGAGCAGCTGGGGCGGGTCGGGGGTGTCCTCGACGAACCGCAGCCAGCCCTCCTTGGTGGTCAATGGTTCGTGCCCGACCGGCGGGGCGCCTGCGGCCCGCCCCGCTGCGGCATCATCGTGGTTGGTGCTCACCAGAATCGCTCGGCTTCGGCGCGGGCGTCGAACACCCCGAACGGGATCACCACCGCCATCGGCTGGTCGGGGTCGTCATCGACGCCGTCGTCGGTCTGCTTCGGGGGCGGGGTATCGATGGCTGTGGTGGCGTCGGGCTCTGTTGGGGGTCGTGGGGAGGTGGCCGCGGCGGCACGGGTCTTTGCGACCACCCGGCGGGTGGCCCGGTCGTTGTCGGGCCCGGTGCCGGCGTGGTCGAGCAGGTTAGTCAGGGCCGCGGCGATGTCGACTTGGTTCTGGTCCTGTCCGCGGGTGGTCAGCAGCCGGCGGACGTGGCGCAGGGTGAAATCGGCGAATGGGGCCGCGACCTGGCCGTGGTGGATCCACGGCACCGTGATCCAGTTCTGGTCCTGGTGTGGTCGCAGCCAGACCCGGGACAGGTCGTAGGGGTCGTAGTGCACCTCCCACCGGCCGCCCTTGGTTGTGATCGGCGAGGGTTGACCGCGGTAGGGGTTCAGCGCCGAGGTGTCGTAGGTCAGGTAGCCCAACCGGATGCCCTCGGCGGTGATCCGCCGCCAGGCCACCGGCAGCAATTCCAGGTAGTCCTGCCCGGACAGCGCCAGCGGCAGGTAGCCGGCCGCGGCGACCAGCGCGGCATACATCTCGTTCGGTGACAGCTCCGCGCGCGTCAGGTCGGGATGGCGCAGCCCCTCGTGCGGGCGGGGCTGCCAGCCGGCGAGCACCCACTGATCGAACAAGTCCTGCAGCTCACCGATCGACCACACCGCCTGCTCGTCGACGTCGCGGCCGCGGTGGGTGACATCGCGGCCTGTGTAGCCGGCCACGTACTGGCAGAACAGGGTGTTGATCGAGGAGAAGGTGCGTTCCACGACCGCCTTGTCGGTCGGTGTGTAGGGATGTGCGGGCTGCACCGAGATGCCCAGCCGGGCGCAGGCACCCAGGAAGGTCTCGGAGAGATAGACCGCGCCGCGGTCGCAGACGATCGTCTCCGGCACGATCACCGGTTTGGCTGCGGCGTCGGCCAGCCGCGCGTCCACCGCGGCCAACTCCAGGTGGGGCAGTCGCGAGGCCCGCATCCGCAGCGCCTCGGGCCAGCCGGGCCGCATCGGTTCGGGCACCACTGCCCGGGCCAGCAGCAGCGCCGCGTCGACGGCCTTCGTTCCGTGCGGGCGTAGCACCCCCGAGCAGATGGTGCGGGTGGCCAAATCGACCAGCATTGTCAGCTCCACCCGGCCGGTGACCCCGTCATCCAGCACCGCCATCACGTCCAGGGGAGTGGTGTCGATCTGCACCAGCTCACCGGGCCGGGCGGCTCGGACCGAGCCGAACGGGGCCTCCGGCCGGTTCGCCAGCGACCGTCGGGTGGTGGCCGCACCGAAGGTGTGCCGGCCACCCTCGAGCGCGGCCAGCACCCGGTAGAAGGTGGTCTTGGGTGGCAGGGCCACGCAGCCGGGCCCGTGTTCGGCAGCCAGCAAATGGTCAACTCGCAGGCGCAGCCGCCCGCGGGTGCCGGTCGAAGCGCTGGTCTCCTCGGCGATCGCTTGCCGCGCGGCGGCCACCACCCGGTGATCGACCCGCCCGGTCGGTGTGCTGATCCGGGTCCGCCGGTGATCCACCAAGCCCCACAACCCGGCTGTGCGGTAGGCGTGACGCTGCCGGCGGATCGTCGCCCGGCTCGCCCGCTCACCCAGCGCACGCAGCTCAGCGGCCTTGGCCTCCTCCCGCTGCGCCAACGTGTGCACCGCCGGGTCATAGCCGCAGCGCGGCGGGCCGTCGCCCTCCGGCGGCTGACCCGTCTCGACCTCGATGATGTGGCGTTCCCACCAGCGGGCACGTTCCAGCACCGGCGGCGGTACCGCGTCCAACAATCCCAGGGCCGGCAGCCCGACCGCCGCCGCGCCGCCCGACCCCACGGCGAAATCGGCTGCGGCCTGAAGATGGGCCAGCGCGATCACAGCGTCGCTGCCGTCGTCCGAGACGAGCCGCACCGAGGTACCCGAGAGCCCGACGACGGTGTGCTCGGTGCCGTCGAACACCACCCGATCACCCGGCCGCAACACACCCCGCGCAGGCGCAGCACCGGTCACGAGGCCGCCCAGACCAGCGACGTCTCAGTCAACGACGACGCCAGATCGGTCCGCAGCTGCTGGCACCAAAGCAGGTGGAACAGCACCGGCAGCACCGCCGCGGTGCACGACCCGACCAACTCGGCGCCGGCCAGCAGCGGCCGAGGCACCGCGAACACCCCACGCAACTGCTCGGCCACGACCGGATCGGCGAAGCGCGGATGCCGGTAGCCCGACAGCCACCGCACGTTCCCCATCAGCACCGCATCGACCGCGCCGACCCGCCGGTACTCCCAACCGACCGACTCACAGGCCCGGGCGGTCGCCCCGAATGCGACCGCGTCGCGGGGCTTGATCCGCCCATCCGGGCGGCAGTCGATCACGACCGCGCCGCCGTCGCGGCGGCGAGCGAAAAAGTCCGGCGCGTGCCAGCGACGCCGCCCGGCGTCGAAAAAGAACAACCAGAACGGCTGCGGAGCGAACGCCACCACGTCGCGGTCGAAGTCCAGCAGCATCACGTGATCACGTTCCAGCCACGACTCGTAGCCCACATGGCAGCCGGTAGTCGCCGCCCACCACAGGCCAGGCCAGTTGCGCTGGCCCCGGTAAGACGGGAACGACCGCACCGGGCGACACCACTCCAACACCAACCCGGCAGCGTCATCCAAAGAGACCCGCCGCTCCACACCGTCCCGGTCGACGAAACCGACCACGAAACCATCCCAACCGGCACCGTCCAGATCCACCGTGTCCGGACGTGACTCTGAAAGGACCCGAAGCGCTGGCGTTGTCACCAACCAAGTCGATCACACATGCGCCGCACAGCATCGGAGGCGCGCTGCTCAGATGCAATGGAACTTGCTCAGATCGCTGCCCACTTCCAGTGGGACCGATCACCTTCAGCGGGAACCGACATCGTCTGCAGGTGGCGCAGCTCGTTGAACCGAAGACGCAGTATGACATAATGTGCATTATCGGATCGATCGAAGGAGGGCGGGGAGCCGTGTGACGTCGGCGTACTCGCCCGTCGCCGTCGTGGCACTCGCCGATGCACTCGGCCTCGTCCTGCTCTGACAATCGGGGGGTGCTGGGCGCCCGGTCGGAGCCGGGCCGGGAGGTGTCGGTGGCGTGGGAGATAATCTGTTCATGATCGGCCGTTGGCATGGTCTCGTCGTGGACTGTCCGGACCCGTCGTCATTGGCGGTTTTCTATCAGGAATTGGATGGGATGCAGCGGGTACAAGACGACACCCTGCCGGACATCCATTCTGCCTCGTCAGCTGGTAATCGTTTCCAGAGCATCGCCGCCACGATTGATCCGCACGTGCCCCTGATGACTGCGTTCTGGATGCAGACTGCCCTCATCAGGGTCCCAATAGCAGCAGTCTGCATCCAGAACGGGGTCATTGGGCGGGGGGCAACGGCAGGCCCCGGATCGAGGCGTCCAGCACGGTGGCGGTGTGGGCCAGGGTGAGGTGGGTGCCGAGGCGGTGGGCGCTGGCGGCGATCTGCATCAGGCATCCCGGGTTGGCGGTGACCAGTACCGAAGCGCCCGTGGCGAGCACGTTGCGGGCCTTGCGGTCACCCAGCTCGGTGGCCGGCTCGGGGTGCAGCAGGTTGTAGACACCCGCGGAACCGCAGCACAGGTCGGCTTCGGCGATCTCGGTCAGCTGCAAGCCGGGAATGCCGCGCAACAGCTCCCGGGGCTGGGACCGGATGCCCTGGGCGTGTCCGAGGTGGCAGGCGTCGTGGTAGGCGATCGTGACGTCCAGCCGGTGGCGCGGCGCAACAGGGCCGAGCTCGACGAGGAGCTCGGAGACGTCACGGGTGCGCTCGACGAAGGCCGCCGCCCGCTGGGCGTAGCCGGGATCGTCGCGCAGCAGGTGCGCGTACTCCTTCATCGCCGAGCCACAGCCAGCAGCGTTGACCACGACGTAATCCACTGCTGCGGCCTCGAAGCGCTCGATCAGTGCCCGGGCGAAGCGGATCGCCTCGTCCTCACGACCCATGTGCTGCGACAGCGCCCCGCAGCAGCCCTGACCCTGGGGGATCACCACGTCGCAGCCCTCCGCGGCCAGCACCCGTGCGGTGGCAGCGTTGACCTCGGGGTACAACGCATCCTGCACGCATCCGGTGAGCATCCCGACCACCGCCCGGCGCCGCCCCGAAGCCGGCACCCGCGCCGGCAGCTTCTCCCGCCGGGTCAGGGTCGGGGTCAGCGCCTCCATCACCCGCAGCGTCGCGGGCAGCCGGTCCAGCAGCCCGGTCCGTCGCAGCAGCCGGTCCAGCCCGCTGCGCTGGTACAGCGCCAGCGGCCCGCGCAGCGCCCGCAGCCGCCTCGGGTACGGGAAGAGCTGGAAGATCGCCTCGCGGAGCAGCCGCTCCCCACGGGTTCGCTCGTAGCGGCGCTCCACCTGGGCCCGGGTGTCGGTGATCAGCGTGTCGTATTGCACGCCGGACGGGCAGGCGGTCACGCACGCCATGCACCCGAGGCAGGCATCGAAGTGGCCCACCATCGACTCCGACAGTGGCTCACCCTCCAGGCCGGCCTCCATCAGGTGGATGCGCCCGCGCGGGGAGTCCATCTCCTCCCCCCACAGCACGTAGGTGGGGCACGACGGCAGGCAGAATCCGCAGTGCACGCAGTCCTTGATCAGCTCAGGCTCCGGTGGGTGGTGGTCATCGAAAGCACCGTCGCTCATCAGATGCCTCCCACGAACCGGCCCGGCGAAAGCCGGTGCTCGGGGTCGAACTGGTTCTTCAGCCGGCGCATTAACTCCAGCGCGGGCACCGGGCCCCATACGTCCAGACCATTCTTACGGTGCGGGGGTGCGCAGCGCAGCACGGCGCCGCCGCCGTGCCGGGCCGCGATCTGGCGCAGCTGGGACAGCTCGGTCGCTAGCCGGTCACCGTCGGTCAGCCCAGCGACGAGTACCCCGACGCCGGCTGAGCCGCGCAGCGCGCCGGGTGCCGTGGCGAGCAGGTCGGCCAGTCCGGTGGGCTCGCAGGTGACCGTCGCGGCAGGTCCCTGCGGCGGGTGCGGGGGTCGGCCCCACCAGTCCGGCGGCTGCTCGGTCACCGTTGCCGGTGCCCCGGCCGCCGCGGTGAGCAGGTCGGCGACGTCGGTGGCACGGGCATCGATACCTGCGGCGACGCCCTCCAGGGCGATCCCGACGGTCACCGGACCGCCCGGCAATCCCCGATCCACGTCGAGGGCCACCGGATCGTGTTGCGACGCCCGGGCTGCGGCGACGGCGGCCGCGGCCCGCGTGGCATCGGCGGCCAGCACGGTGATCCAACAGCTCACCTCCGGCAGCGGGTGCAGCCGGAACACCGCCTCGGTGATCACACCCAGGGTGCCCAGCGAGCCGGTGTAGAGCTTGCCCAGGTCGTAGCCGGCGACGTTCTTGACCACCGTCCCCCCCGAGCGGGTGACGGTGCCGTCAGCGAGTACCACGGTGATGCCGATGAGCAGGTCGCGCACCGAGCCGTACCGGTAGCGCAGTGGTCCCGACGCAGCGGTGGCGATCGTGCCCCCGACCGTGCCGGCACTGTCGAGAGCCAATCGCTGCCGGTGTGGGGCCAACTCTGCTTGGAGAGCGGCCATCCGCAGGCCGGCCTGGGTGGTGACGACCAGGTCGCCGGCGACATGCGCGAGCACCGCGGCCATCCGGCTGGTGTCCACGATCAGGTCCAGGTCGGTTGGTGGTGTCCCCCACGACAGCCGGGTGCCGGCACCCCGGGCGACCACCCGCAGCCCCAGCCCGGCCGCCGCACGCAGCACCGCCGAGACCTCCTCGGTGCTGCGCGGCCAGGCCACCCAATGCGCCGGCACCCCGTCCACGGTGTCGTCGGCGGTGGCCTGCGCCACGTCAGCGCAGGCCGCGCGCAACCCGCCGAGGGTGGGGGCGACCATCAGAACTGCTCGGCCAGACCGGCGGCCTGCAGCGGGTGCACACCCTTGCGCTTGCCGGGCACTTCACCGCACAGCCGGGGAGTCGGGAACACCTTGCCGGGGTTGCACACCCCGGCCGGATCGAATGCGCAGCGCAGCCGCTGCATGGTGTCCAGGTCGTCGGCGGTGAACATCCGCGGCATGTGCTGAGCCTTGTCTGTCCCGACGCCGTGCTCGCCGGTGATCGAGCCGCCGTGTTCGATGCACAGGTCGAGGATCGCCCCGGAGACCTCCTCCGCGGCCTGCGTCTCGCCGGGCTTGGTCTCGTCGAACAGGACCAGTGGGTGCAGGTTGCCGTCGCCGGCGTGGAACACATTGGCCACCCGAACCCCGGTACCGGCCGACAGGTCGGCGATCTTGCGCAGCACCTCGGCCAGCGCCGTTCTTGGGATCACCCCGTCCTGCACGATGTAGTCGGGGCTGATCCGGCCCACCGCGGCGAACGCGGACTTGCGGCCCTTCCAGAACAGCGCCCGCTGGGCAGCGTCGCGGGCCACCCGGATCTCGAAGGCGCCCGCGCCGGTGCAGTGCCGCTGCACCGCGGCGAAGGTGTGTTCCACGTCGGCCACCGGCCCGTCCAGTTCCACGATGAGCACCGCACCGGCGCCCTCGGGGTAGCCGCAGGCGACGGCTGCCTCGGCCGCCTCGATCGCCAGCGCGTCCATCATCTCGATGGCTGCCGGGATGACACCGTCGGCGATGATCGCCGACACCGCGGTCCCCGCCTCGTCCACCCCGGGGAACGCGGCAAGCAGGCAACGCACCGACTCCGGGTTGCGCAGCAGCCGCACCACGATCTTGGTGGCGATCCCGAGGGTGCCCTCACTGCCGACGAACGCGCCGAGCAGGTCGTATCCGGGCACGTCGCGGGTGGTACCGCCCAACCAGACCAGCTCCCCGTCCGGCGTGACCACCTCGAGACCCAACACGTGGTGGGTGGTGAAGCCGTACTTGAGGCAGTGCGCTCCCCCGGAGTTCTCCGCAACATTGCCACCCACCGAGCAGATCTGCTGGCTGGACGGGTCGGGTGCGAAGTACCAGCCATGCGGCGCGGCGGCTTTCGTCACGTCGAGGTTGATCACCCCGGGCTCGACGGTCGCGCGCTCATTGGCGGGGTCGACCTCCAGGATGCGGCGCATCCTGGAGGTGACGATCAGCACACCCTCGGCGTGTGGCAGCGCCCCACCGGACAGCCCGGTACCCGAGCCGCGGGCCACAAACGGCACTCCCGTAGCGGCGCAGGCCCGGACCACTGCGGCGATCTGCTCGGCGGATTCCGGCAGCACCACCAGCCCCGGCACCACCCGGTACTGCGCCAGCCCGTCACACTCGTAGGTGCGCAGCCGCTGCCGGTCAGTGATCACCGCCGCAGAACCGAGCAACGCAGTGAACTCCGCAGCCAGCACCCCCAGCCCAGCACCCTCGTGCGTCACCATCACCCACTCCCCTGGTCCAGCATCACATCACTCTGCCGGTTCTCGGCCAGTTTCGCAGGTCCGACAGGTTCATCACCGCACCGAAGATCAGTCGGCGGGTAGTTCGTAGATCAGTTCGTAACGGTCTCCGGCGAGAACCATGTCGTTGGTCTCGACGGGCGTGCCGTTGGGGTCGTAGGCGGTGCGAGTGACGGCGAGGACGGGGCTGCCGCGATTGAGTTGGAGCGCGATTGAGTTGGAGCGCGCTTGACTCAGCGTCGCTGGCGACTCGGCAGGTGACGCGTTCAACGAAGTGATCGAGCTGGTACCCAGCCTTTTCGAGCCGGGCGTAGATGCCACCAGGCCCGGTGTTCGTTCGTTCGATGACGGTGCCCGCGGTGAGGGTTCGAGGTAGCCAACTGGTAGCGAGCTGCACGGGCTGGCCGTCGGCACTCACGACGCGCTCACGCACGAGGATCTCGTCCCCTACGGCGATGTGCAGGTCAGCTGCGATGCGCTCGTCAGCGGATTCGCGGCGGACCGAGACTTGCACGCTCGGCGTCCAGCCGCCACCGGTGGCGTCGGTGACGAAGGCGCCTTGTCCAGCGGAACGCTCGCCCCGACTCAGTCTGTTCCGGGCGAGACGACGATCACGGCCGAGGCCGGCGGCGGGACGGTCGTGCAGGCCCGGCTACCGTTGCCAGCGGGCTGAACCTCTTTCAGAACAGGTCCCCGACCCAGTCGAGAACGTCCTGCAGGAACTCCCTGGGTCGTCGGGGCCGGTGCCCGGATTCGAACCGACTACTACGGCGGGATCGCCCCCTCCGTTGTCGGTGCCCTCAGCCTGGCCCGGGTTGCTGGCCAGGTTCTGGCCGAGCTCGCGGGCCTATAGCTCGCGCTGATGTGCCTTCATGGCCCGGCTGACCTGCCAGGCCTCCCCGCCTTTCTCCAGTAACGGGTGCACCAGGTCGAAGTTCTGGGGGAAGCGCACGGTCGACCGAACGGGTCGTCACGATGCGCGAGATCGGGTCCCGCCGTCATGGGACCTGAGCCGCCACCCGACTGGGATGCGATCCTGACTCCGCACCGGACTGCGGACCCGGCTCTGGACGGATTCAGGTCGAGCATGGACCGGGACTTGATCTGCTGCCCCACCGGTGAGCCGGCCCACCCGCTGGTCACGTTCAGGCTCTCGTCACGTGGTCGTGATATCATGCGATATCTCTAGGAGGTGCGGGATGCCTGATATTCTTATTCGTGATATTCCCGAGGGCGTCGTCGCGGCGATCGACTCTCGTGCGGCTCAGCTCGGAGTATCTCGTAACGAGTATCTGCGCCGACGGCTGAGCCAGGACGCGCAACGGTCCGGATCGCCAGTCGAAGTTGATGATCTCCGACGATTCGAGGCCCTGTTCGGCGACTTGTCCGATCCGGAGGTCATGGATCAGGCATGGTCGTGATCCGACACTGCCGGACGCGAGATGGACACCAACCACTGGCTGATAGACAAATCGGCGCTTGCCCGTCTCGGACGCAGCGCCCAGGCAGGCGAGTGGGCGCTGCGGATCGAGCGAGGCCTTGTGCGAATCACCACCGTCACCCTCCTGGAAGTCGGCTACTCCGCGCGATCTGCGAGCGACTTACAGGCGGGGCTGCACGGCCCACCGATCTCAGCCATGCCGGTCGAGTACTTGACTCCGGCGATCGAGGATCGTGCTGTCATGGTGCTCACCTCGCTTGCCAGCCGGGGACAGCACCGTGCTCCCTCTATACCCGATCTCCTTATCGCTGCCACCGCCGAACTCTCCGGTCTCACCGTCCTACACCTGGACAAAGACTTCGAGGTAATCGCGGAGATCACCGGCCAACCGGTTGAGCGGCTCGTGGTGTCGAGTGTGTGATGGGCACTGACGACCCGCGAGGACGGCTTCCTCGTGCTCCTCGAACCTACAACGGCACAGCCAAGCCCTTCCGCTGGACCTACGACTGGACCTACGACGCCAAGCTCCTCAAGGCCGTATGGATCCCCCAACATGGATCCACCCCGCTTCCACGTCATCACAGCAACCGTCTTGCCGGCCCGTGACCAGAAGCGGCCGCACCTATCGGGAACGCTCCCCGCCCACAATGCCGACCACATCACTCGCTCTGTCCTTGTCATCCAGGCTCTGGACAACACCTGGTCGCTCCCGAACAGGCGGCGGCGATCGTCGCGGTACTTCGACAGCGCGATCCGTGACGGAACTGTTCTGTCCCACGAGGGCCACGGTCTGCGCCGCGCTGACAACATCACCCACGCGCTTGAGGCTGAACTGGTCTTCCGTCGAACCGGGCTGACCCAGTTTGATAGCAGCTTGAGTCTTCGATGTTATCATACACTCTATGAAACAGCTCATCAGCCGGATCGATGACGATCTGCACCGGCGCCTCAAGGAGCGTGCCGCACAGGAGGGTCGGTCTCTCAACGATCTCGTGGCAGCGGTCCTGGCGGACGCTGTCACAGACCGACGTGAGTCGTTCCGGCGCAGGCTGGAACGGTCAGGGCAGCGAGTCCTCCCTCCAGTACCCATGCCGCGGCCGCCCACCTTGGATGACGTACTCGACGCCAACCGCGGTTCGGGCACCGCGGTGAGCGATGCGCTGCGTGCCGAGCGCGATGCGCGGTGAGCATTCGTTATGCGGACACATCCGCCCTGGTTCGCTGCTACCTCGTTGACGAGGCAGATCACGAACGACTTCGAGCACTCCTGCTGGAGGGCGGTGAGCCGGTAGTCACTAGCGAGCTCACCCGAGTTGAGCTGGCGAGCGCGCTAGGCACGGCAGCACATTCGGGGCGGCTGCGCCGACCGGATCTGCTGCTAGCCAGAGCCGATGCGGACTGTGGACCGGATGGTCCGATCGCCTTGCTCGCGCTTGACCCCGGCACCGTGCTCCCCTGGGCACGACAACTCGTCCTGGACCATCCCGTGCGGACACTGGATGCGATCCATCTGGCTGTCGCGGCGACCACCGCGACCGAACTCGCGGCTGGCGAACCCCTCGAGTTCGTCACCTGCGACCAGCGGCAAGCACAGACCGCTGATGTCCTGGGCCTGGTTCTGGCCTAGGCCGAAGTTGGCACCGGCACGGCCCGGCAGAATGGCGGCGTGGTTTCGCCACGGCACCCCTTCCTGGAGGGGCCCTTTCCCCGGGCGTACGCGCACCGCGGCTGGCACCTCGGCGAGCTGGCCGGCATGGAGAACTCGCTGGCCGCGTTTCGCCGCGCGGCCGCGGAGGGGTACCGCTATCTGGAGACTGACGTCCGGGCCACTCGCGACGGTGTGGTCGTGGTCCTGCACGACGCCACGCTGAACCGCACCACCGATAGCTCCGGCGAGGTCGAGCGGCTGGACTGGGCAGCGGTGCGCACCGCGCGGGTGGGTGGCCGCGAGCCGATCTGCCAGCTGCCCGACCTGCTCGAAGAGCTCCCGGAGGCCCTGCTCAACGTCGATGTCAAGGCTGACTCGGCGGCCGCTCCGGTGCTGGAACTGCTGCGCTGCACGGGCCAGTGGCATCGGGTGTGCCTCGCATCGTTCTCCGAAGCCCGGTTGCGACGGCTGCGCGCGGCGGCCGGGCCGCGGCTGCTGACCTCGATGGGCACCGCGTCGGCGATCGCCTTGCGGCTGCGCTCGGCGCTGCCGCTGCCGTTCGGGCCGCCGATCCGGGGTGGGCTCGCGCAACTGCCGGTGCACCAGTACGGGATCACCTTGGTGGACCGCTCGCTGGTGCGCTACGCCCACCGCCGCAGCCTGGAGGTGCATGCGTGGACGGTGAACCGGGCCGAGGAGATGGCAGCCCTGCTCGATCTCGGCGTTGACGGCCTGATGACCGATCGGCCGGATGTGCTGCGCGACGTGCTGCGGGCTCGGCGGGCCTGGCCCGGAGAGGTCGCGAAAGGCGGTACCAATGGGTGAATCGGCCGGTGGGTGAATCGACGGCCCTGGGCGTCCCTCAGGACGAGGCCGGGCGCCGCCGCGATCAACGCGCCTGGTGCTGGTATGACTGGGCGAACTCGGTGTTCCCCACCTCGATCATCACCGTGTTCCTCTCGCTGTACCTCACATCGGTGGCGGAGCAGGACGCGAAGGCAGCCGGCCAGCGGTGCCCGGGCGGCAATGCTCTGGTCGACTGCGACATCTCGCTGCTCGGGCTGGCGTTCCCGGCCGGCTCGCTGTGGGGTTACCTGCTCGCGCTGTCCACCGCGCTGCAAGTGCTGGTGCTACCGGTGACCGGCGCCATTGCCGACCGCACTCAGAACAAGCGGTGGATGCTCGCGCTGTTCGCCTTCACCGGAGCGGGGGCGACCATCCTGCTCGCCCTGGTGGCTGGCACCAACTGGCAGCTCGGCGTCGTCCTGTTCCTGGTGGCAAGCCTCGGCTACGGCGCCTCGGTGGTCGTCTACTACTCGGTGCTGCCCGAGATCGCGACAGCCGATGAGCGCGACGGGCTGTCCGCCCGCGGCTGGGCGTTCGGTTATCTGGGTGGGGGCACCGCGCTGGCCGTTCAGCTGGCGATCTACCTCGGGCGCGACGCGCTGGGGCTGTCCGAACCCGAGGCGGTGCGGGTCTGCTTTCTCACCACCGGGCTGTGGTGGGCAGCATTCACCCTCATTCCGCTGTCCCGGCTGCGCCGCCGTCAGGCACCGCAGGGCACCGAGCGGGGCGCCGCGGTGCTCATCGGCGGCTTCCGCCAGCTCCGCGGCACGTTGCGGGAGGCGCGCGGGTACCCGCTGACGCTGGGATTCCTGGCCGCCTACCTGATCTACACGGATGGGATCAGCACGGTGGCCAACGTCGCAGGCCTCTATGGTGAACGAGAGCTGGGGCTGGAACGCAGCACGCTGATCAGCACGATCCTGATGGTGCAGTTCGTGGCGTTCCTCGGGGCGCTGCTGCACGGCCGGGTGGCCCGCCGGTTCGGCGCCAAGCGCACCATCATGGGCAGCCTGGTGGTGTGGATAGGCGTGATCGCCGCCGCCTACTTCGTCCGGGCGGGCGATGAGCTGCAGTTCTACGCCGTGGCGGTGGGCATCGGGCTGGTGCTGGGCGGCACCAACGCGCTGTCCCGGTCCCTGTTCAGCCAGCTAGTGCCGCCGGGCAAGGAGGCGGAGTACTTCTCAGTCTATGAGGTCGGCGAGAAAGCCACCTCCACGCTGGGCCCGCTCCTGTTCGCTGCTGTCGGGCAGGCCACCGGGTCGTTCCGTCCTGCCATCCTGTCTCTGGTGGCGTTCTTCGTCATCGGCTTCGTGCTGCTCTCCCTGGTGCCAGTACGCCGAGCGATCCGGGCCGCGGGCAATAGTGAGCCCTCAGTCGTCTAGACAGGCCCGTCTCTCGCCGGGCTGGGAGTCAATCGACTCCCCGAACGGGTGGTGGTATACACCTAGTAGTGAGGTAACGAGCCATCTTCACTCTGCGATTCACTCGTTGTGGGGATCAGTGAGGAAGGTCTCCAACCCGGGTCGGCCGGTCCGGGAACGTCATGCCCCCCCGCAGCGTTGCATTCGGTGAGCTTGACCCAGGGGACCGGTGGTCCTCGACCCGGAGAAAGGAAACGCCATGGCCGACCGCGTCTTGCGTGGCAGCCGGCTCGGAACGGTGAGTTACGAGACGGACCGGGACCACGATCTTGCTCCCCGCCGGTCGGTGCACTACGCCTGCCCCAAGGGCCACAACTTCGACGTTCCGCTGGCCGACGACGCCGAGCCCCCGATGACCTGGGAGTGTCGACTGCACGGCAGCGAGTCCAGGCTGTTCGACGGGGTCGAGCCGGAGGCGAAGAAGACCAAGCCACCGCGTACCCACTGGGACATGCTGCTGGAGCGACGCAGCATCCCCGAACTCGAGGAGCTGCTCGACGAGCGACTGACCGAACTGCGCGGTCGCCGCTCCCGTTCCGCGTGAGAGCCTAATCGGCCGTCGACATCCTCCCTACGCCAAAACGCGCCGAGGCCGGTCCCCGTGTACTCGACCGGCGCTGCGCCACCTTGGCTGCGGCTAACCCCAGCCCGCCCAGCGCTACCAGGGTCCACTCCGGCATGGGGCCCAACCGGGTCGCCAGCGTCGTGCCGGAGCGCACCGGGACTTGTGCCACCAGCGCGTCCGGTGTGAACAGCGTGGTGTGCTGCTCGACGGTGCCATCCGCAGCGATCACCGCGCTGACCCCGCTGGTGGCCGCCACCAGCACTACCCGGCCGTGCTCCACCGCGCGCACCCGGGAGATCGCCTGCTGCTGGTAGGTCATCTCGGTGAAGCCGAAGGTGGCGTTGTTGGTGGGAACGGCCAGCAGCTGGGCTCCGGATTGCACGCTGTGACGCACCAGATCGTCGAAGACCACCTCAGAGCAAGTGGCTATCCCGACCCGGACTGGCCCGAGGTCCACTGCGCCGTCGCCGTTGCCCGGCACGAAGTTGCCCGCGCGGTCGGCATAGGGGCTGAACAGCCGGAAGAAGTCCCGGTAGGGCAGGTACTCCCCAAAAGGCTGCAACCGGCGCTTGTCGTGCCGTTGCCCTGGGCCGGTGCTCGGGTCCCACACGATGGCAGTGTTCGTAGTATGCCCGTCGTCGGTGCGCAGGACGGCGCCGACCAGGATCGGGACACCGATCGCGGAGGCTGCCCGGTTGATCACCGCTCGGGCGTCCGGGTTGCGCAGCGGATCGATGTCGGAGGAGTTCTCCGGCCAGATCACCAGCGCCGGTTGGGGGTACCGGCCGGCCGCCACGTCGCCGACGAGCTGCTCCGTACGTGCGGCGTGGTTGTCCAGCACGGCGCGGCGCTGGGCGTTGAAATCCAGCCCGGCACGGGGAACGTTGCCCTGGATCAGCGCGACCACGACTTGACCGTCCGTCGCGGTCATCGGTGCCAACGGGGCCGCAAGGCTGACGATCACCGGTGCCGCGGCGAGCAGCGCGGGTGCCACCAGCGTTGGGAAGCGACGGGTTGGGAAACGATGGCGCAGGACGATCCGGCGGGCCAGCTCCCCGGCGCCGAACCCGGTCAGCACCACAGTCGCAGTGAGCAGCGGAGCCCCGCCGATCGCCGCCACCGGGAGGAACGTCCCGGTCGGCTGCCCGAACGCCACCCGTCCCCAGGGGAAGCCGTCGAAGGGCGCACGGGCGATCAGCGCCTCGGCTGCCACCCACACCCCCGTCGCCCACACCGGTCCTGCCGGCAGCCGGGACACCGTGGCGACGCCGGCGCCGGCCAGCGCCAACACCAGCGCCTCGACAACGGCCAGCGCCAGCCACGGCAGCGGGCCCACGAACTCCCCGACCCACGACAGCAGCGGCACGAAGAAGCCGAGCCCGAAGGCGAACCCGTAACCGAAGCCGGCGCGCCCGGTCCGCCCCCGCAGCAGCGCCCACAGCAACGCGAAAACCACCGGTGCGAGCCACCACAGCTCCCGCGGCGGGGCGGCGACGTAGAGCAGCAAACCGGCGCCGGTGGAGGTACCCGCGCGCAGCAGCGCCAAGCCACGGCGCCGAACGTCGCGTGGCTCCGGTGCGGGCCGGTCGTCCGCGGTCACCGTCGGCGCAGCCACGCCGATCAGCCTACGGTCTCCCGGTCCGGCCGCTGTCAGCCTCAGCCACCCCCTGCTTACCCAGGGCACCTTCGTGCTCGAAGAGGATCCGACCGCGGTGCACGGTGCGCAGGCAACAAGGGGGATCTGAGTCGTCCCAGATCGCGTAGGACGCCGGGGCGCCGGGAACCAACCTGCCGGCCAACGGGTTCGCCGTGGCAGCAGCCCGATACCCACCCTCGGTGTGCGCCGCAAGTGCCTCAACCAGCCCGATCCCCGAATGCTTCACCGCGGCGTGCACGGCACCCCACGGGTCAACCGGTGTGACCGGCGCGTCGGAGCCGAACGCCAGCTTCACACCGGCTGCTGCGAGTAGCGCGTAAGGGTTCATCGCGGCAGCTCGGGCGGCTCCCAGCCGCAGGGCGTACATCCCCGCTGGTCCGCCCCAGGCAGCGTCGAAGGCGGGCTGCACGCTGGCCAGCACTCCCCAGCGCGCCAGCTGCTGGGCCTGGTCGGGATCGACCATCTCCAGGTGTTCGAGCCGGTGCATGCGCTGCCGCAGCGCGGTGGCACCGACGGTGGCCTCCGCGGCGGCGAAGCCGGCGACGACCGCGTCGGTCGCCGCATCCCCGATCACGTGGAACCCGGCCTGGGTGCCGACTTGGGTACAGGCCACCACATGCGCAGCGATCTGCCCGACGTCGAGGTAGGACGCACCGCAGCTAACGGGCGCGTCGGTGTAAGGCGCGCGCAGCGCGGCGGTTCGCGAGCCGATCGCCCCGTCACAGAACAGGTCACCGGCCAGCCCGTGCGCCCCGGTGGCCGTGAGCAGTTCACGGGCCTGCCCGGCGGTGCAGACCGGCTGGCCCCAATACCCGACCACCTCGACGCCGTGGTCGGCGGCGAGCAGATCGGCGAAGTCGTCGACCCCGGAGACGTCCGGACCCGCACACTCGTGCACAACGGCGACGCCCCGGGCCGCCGCCCCGGTCAGGAAGGCGCGCTGCGCGTCGTAACGTTGACCGGACGTGATCGACTCCCGGGCGGCCCGGCGGGCGTGGTGGTGCGCCTCGCCGATCAGCGGCCCTTCAACCGCCCAACCGGGTGCGCCGATCGCCTCGGTTGCCCGGTCCAGGAGTCCCGAGGACACCGCGGCAGAGTGCCCGTCGACCCGGGACAGGTACACCGGGGCACAGCTGGACGCCCGGTCCAGCTCAGCCCGGGTGGGTGGGCGACGCTCCGGCCATGACATCTCATCCCAGCCCTGCCCCCACAACACGGTGCCCGGGCGTACCCGCCGCGCAACCTCGTCCAGGCATTGCGCCAGGCTGGCGCAGCCGGTGAGATCAAGCCCGCTGGCAAGCAGGCCCGCCGAGGTGGTGTGGACGTGCGCGTCGACGAATGCCGGGGTGACCAACGCGCCGCGCAACTCCAGCACCTCGTCGGCATCGCCGAAGCAGGCCCGGCCAGCGCTGTCGTCACCGGTCCAGGTCACAGTTCCGTTGACGACGGCGAGCGCGGTGGCCCCGCCGACCGTAGGGAGGCGCCCGCCGAGCAGCAATGTCGTGCTCATGGCTCGGCAGTATTCCCTGGTCTAGCCCGTGTGCGGACCTGATGTTCGGGCCCACTCTCGACATTCCGGAGGGTTTCCGACAGCGCGATTCCACCACCGAGCAGTTCTGCGCGGACCTGAATCCAGGTGGCGCACGGCCAGCGGCGTCGCCACCATCCGGCTGGCCACGCCCGCCATCGGCAGGTTCGACAGGTTCCGCGGCGGGTGGGTTGGTGTAGTGCCAGCGTGTAGCGCAGCGCGGCCAGCGCCCCAGGGTCATGCCCGGCGAGCTCCAGCTCGGCGAGCCGGGACCAGACCGGCCGGACCAGGCGCGCTGCCCGCGGATCGGCACGAATGCGCTGCCAGGTGACCTCGCTCAGTCCCGGCGGTGGTTCCGATGCGTGCCGTGACTGTGACTCTGGCATCGGCTCAGGAAACCGGGACTCGGGCATCCGCTGTGGCACTCGCCTTACCGTGATCGGACCTCTCCTGGCCGTGGGGGGGGGGGGCCCACCGCGGGGGGGGGGGGCCCCCCCCCCCCCCCCACCAAAGCCCGGGCCGGGGGCCCCCCCCCGCCCCCCC
>JBQTHE010000017.1:0-14551 GCA_052390115.1 Pseudonocardiales bacterium
CGCCTCAAACACATCGGCGGATGGCGACTGTCCCAACCCGAACCCGGCCACTACACCTGGATCAGCCCCCTCAGACGGACCTACCACACCCAGCCGCCACCGATCATCGAAGACCTCCCCGACCCCCCCCCCGGCCCACCACACCCACCCTACGTACCGATGGCCACCATCGAGGGACTACCGATCCTGGAGCGTCCGCCGCCCCAGCCCGACCCACCACCAGCACCCCCGGACGACCCCGACGAAGCTCCCCCATTTTAGGTGTGCGGTCAGGCCGCCGCGTACTGTCCAGCGCGGTGTTGATCGTGCGCAGCGCTACATCGTGGTCGATCGCCGCCGCGTGGGCGTGCTCCCGCGGACACACCTCAGCCTTGCTCGCTCAGCGCGATGCGCAGCAGCGTGGCCGGAACTCCACGCCGCACGCTTGCTGGCCGATCCGGGGCTGCGCGCCGACCTGGAGGCCCGCCAGGTGGGATATGTGCTGGCCATCGGCTGCGACCGCCGGGTGCCCACCGCCGCCGGCCCGATATGCGCCGACTCCCTGGCCGCCAGCCTGCCCAAGGGCGTACGGGTGAATGCCAGCGCCTGGGCCGGGAACGTCCGCCCGCGTCGGCACCACCGACGCTGCATTCCATCTTGCGGGATGGAAATCCGCAGGTCAGCGACCCAGCAAGACCTTTGATCCCGCGCCCTGAACAAGCCGCTCCCGGACCGCGCCAGCAGGCGGCCCGCAGGTGCCGCGCACGGCTCGCGCAGGTGGTGCCGGAGAGGTCCGGTGTGGTCATCGATGGGCCCTCTTGGCCGAACCTCCGAGCGGGACCACCAGCGGGGTGCCGGACACGGGGTCGGGGATCACGCGGCACGGCCAACCGAAGACCTCATGCACTGTCTCCTCGGTGAGCACCTCGGCCGGTGTCCCGACGACAGCGATGCGGCCACACCACCTGGTGCTCCCGGTGCACGTGGGTCTCGAACCGATGCCGCCCGGCAGCGGCAAGTGCTCGACGTACACGTTGATCCCCGGCAGGTGCCCGTCGGGCGAGAGCACCTCGCCGCTCACGGTCGCGCACCTCGCTGCACAGCAGTAGGTTAGACAAACCTAACCTCAGACGATAGGCCCGTTGGAAGTATAACTAGCGAACGGCAAAGTGTCCCTACGAGCGTATACCGGCTAGGTTGACTGCTGTTTATCAATTGTGCAGGCTTTCCGTCCTACTTGCTAAGGTTCACAGCTCCGCTTGTGATCTCCCGGACGACCGCCTGGCTTCCAGTAGCGCCCGAAAACGGGGTCTCCGTGATTTACAATTACAACGGCTCGACAAACACCGCGCCGTCTATCAACTGAACGTCAAACAGGGCCTTCAGGGATAATGTCCGAACCGCACCCTAAAGCCAGACGCTAGCCGCGCTGGTCCCGTGACGCCGAGGTAGCCCGGCGGGGCAGGATCGGGGCGTCGCGCCCGGTGTCCGGGACCGTGTTCTCCTCGCCGTACCGGTTCTCGTGATACTGGTTCTGCTCGTGATATTGGGCCTCGACGTTGACCGACCAGATGTCGTGGTCGCCGCGGCCCAGGATGTTGTCCACGGTGAACATGGCGGTGAGCATCGAGTGGTCCTGGTTGTTGTACCGGTGCATGCCGTTGCGCCCGACAGGGTGGACGTTGCGGGCGTGTTGGGCCAGCCAGTCGCGCAGCACGCCCACGTTGGCCTGGAAGTCCTGGTCGTAGACAGGGTAGGCCTTGGGCATCCGGATCACGTAGCCGGCCTGCACCTGCCCGGGCTCCACCAGCCCGAGGGTGGCCAGCTCACGGGTGCCCAGCTCGACGAGGTCGGAGTCCGGGAGCTCCCACAGCTCGTCGCCGGCGAACACGAAGTACTCCAGGCCCAGACAGGTACGGCCGGGCTTGACCATCGACTCCGACCACGCCCCGAAGTTCTGGATGCGGCCGAGCCGCACCTGCGGGGAGTGGATGTAGATCCAGTTGTCGGGGAAGGCCTGAATCTCGGGCACCACCAGGGCCACCGTGAGGAAGTCACGGAACCGCAGCTCGGCGGCGGCGGCGCGGACGGCGGGGGGTGCCGGTGGGTCCATGGCGCGCACCAGGTCGGGCAGCGGCATCGAGGAGATCAGGTGGGTGCACGGGTAGCTGGTCACCGCCCCGTCTGCGGTGGCTTCGACGGCGACCGCCCGGCCGTCCTCGTGCCGGATCCCGGTCACCGGCTGATCCAGGTGCACCTTGCTGCCGGCGGCCTCGACCAGCTCGCAGCAGCGTTCCCACATCATCCCCGGCCCGTACTTCGGGTAGTGGAACTCCTCGATGAGGGAGGTGATCTCCTTCTGGTTGCGCCCCGGCCGCAGCCCGTTGAGCACCGCGTTCGCCAGCGACAGGTCCTTGATCCGTTGGGCTGCCCAGTCCGACTGGATCTCGGTGGCCGCCACCCCCCAGACCTTCTCGTTGTAGGTCTTGAAGAAGTGCCGGTAGAGCCGGTACCCGAAGCGGGCCGTGACCCACCCCTCCAGGTGAGACTGGTCTGCCGGTGGACGCAGCCGCGCCCGGGCGTAGGACAGCAGGCAGCGGGCCGCCTCGGCCGCGCCGAGGTTGCGCAGGGCGCCGAACGGGCGCAACGGGTAGTCATAGAACTTGCCCCGGTACAGGATGCGGCTTTGCCGGGGCCGGAGCAGGAACTCCCCGTCGGGCAGGATCTCGTGCCACATCGCCTCCACCCGGGACACCTTGGTGAAGAAGCGGTGGCCCCCGATGTCGAACCGCCACCCGTCCCGCTCGACGGTGCGGCTGATGCCGCCGACGACGTCGTCGGCCTCCAGCACGGTCGCTGGCACCTGGTTGCGGATCAGCTCGTAGGCGGCGGTGAGGCCGGCCGGGCCGGCACCGATGATCACGACCTCGGGCTCCGGTCGGGGAGCGTGCGCCGGGTGCATGAAGGGCACCCTAACCTAGTACCGAACAAATCGAATAAAGCGGACAAAGAGTCGCATCACTGTCATACCGCACGCAGGGTCGCGGACCGGTCGGGGCACTCCCGGAACCACTCGATCGTCCGGCGCAGTCCGTCGGCGAGGTCGACGGTCGGCGCCCAGCCGAGCGATCGGCGGGCCAGCGTGATGTCGGGCTGCCGTACGGTTGGGTCGTCCTCCGGGCGCGGGATGTAGCCTACGGTGCTGGACGAGCCGGTCAGGTCGCGGATCAGCGCGGCCAGCTTGTTGATCGACACCTCGTGCGGGTTGCCGATGTTGACGGGGCCGGCGAGCGTCGACCGCAGCAGCCGCAGGCATCCTTCGACCAGATCGTCGACGTACTGGATCGAGCGGGTCTGGCTGCCGTCGCCGGCCACCGTCAGCGGCTCGCCGGCCAGCGCTTGCCGGATGAACGTCGGGACGGCCCGCCCGTCGTCCGGGCGCATCCGCGGGCCGTGGGTGTTGAAGATGCGCACGATCGCGGTGTCGACGCCCTGCGCGCGGCGGTAGGCCATCGTCATTGCCTCGGCGAACCGCTTGGCCTCGTCGTAGACGCCGCGCGGCCCGACCGGGTTGACGTGTCCCCAGTAGCTCTCCGGCTGCGGGTGGACCTGGGGGTCCCCGTAGGCCTCCGATGTGGACGCCAGCAGATAGCGCGCCTCCTTCTCCCTGGCCAGTCCCAGCGTGTGCAGGGTGCCGATCGACCCGACCTTCAGGGTCTCGATGGGCATCCGCAGGTAGTCGATCGGCGACGCCGGAGAGGCGAAGTGCAGCACCGCGTCGACGTCGCCGACGACGTGCACGAAGTCGGTGACGTCGGCCCGGATCAGCCGGAACGGGCCCACCTCCGGGAGATGCGCGACGTTGGCCGCGCAGCCCGTGCTCAGGTCGTCCAGGCACAGCACGCTGTAACCCTCGAGCAGGAGGCGTTCGCACAGGTGCGAGCCCAGAAACCCGGCCCCGCCGGTGACGACGGCCCTCGGCCTTGGCACGCCCGTTCACCCGGCCGTGGAGGGCTGGAACTGCACAGAGTAAGCGATCACTCGAAAGAGTGAAGCATCTCGGCATCGGCAAAGCAAGGCTTACTTTATGAGCTCCGGCGCTCGCCAGTAGAAGCCGCCGAGCTGGACTCGCTGCGCTGGCCGGGCACAACGGATCGTATGCTCGCGCGGTGATATGCCCAAAGTGCCACGGATCGATGCGTACCGTCGACAAGCAAGGGGTGCACCTGGAGCAGTGCGAGAACTGCCGGGGCATCTTCCTCGACCACGGCGAGCTGGAGCAGATCCTGCAGGCCGAGCAGCACTACTACGGCGGGGGTGCGCCCCCCTACGCGGGACACTCGGGTGGGCACCGCGGCCACCCGGACTCGCCCCGGCCTTACCAGGACTCTTCCCGGCCTTACCGGGACTCTCCGCGGCCCTACCGGGGAGAACACCACGGGCACTACTCCGACTCGCCGCGGCCCTACGGACACCGGCGGGGCCGCGGGAGCTTCCTCGGTGACCTTTTCGGATAGGCTCTGCCGGCCAGACTGCGCCTGTACCGGATGAACCCGCGGATCTGTGACCGCTGCGGATGCCTGCTGGAACGGCTGCTGGTCTGCGGTGAGTGCGGCCACCGGCAGGCAATGGCCCGCCGACCGCTGTTCTGTCTCACGGGCCCCAGCGGTACCGGCAAGTCCAGCGTCGCCCGCGCGCTGCTGCCGCGGCTGGCCGATCGCTTCGTGGTCCTCGAACAGGACGTGTTGTGGCTTCCGGAGCTGAGTGATCCCACCGGCGAGCACCGGCTGTTCCGCTCGACGTGGCTGCGGCTGGCCGCGATGATCGGGTGCAGCGGTCGGCCGGTGCTGCTCTGCGGCACCGTGGTCCCCCCCGAGCTCGAACCGTTGCCCGAACGTGCGCTGTTCAGCGCGGTGCACTACCTGGCGCTGACCTGCCGGCCCGACGTGCTGGCGCAACGGTTGCGCGTCCGGCCCGCGTGGCGGGAGTGGAACGAGCCCAGGATCGCCGAGATGCTCGACTACGCCTCATGGCTTGCCGCCAACGCCGCGACGCTGAGCCCGCCAGTGGCACTGTTGGACACCACCGACAGCAGCGTCGAAGCCACCGCACAAGACGTCTGCAGCTGGCTGGCCCGGCTCACGTCGTAGGAGACGCTCACCCAACCCGACCAGAGCCGGCCCGCCCAGCCGCGCGCGCGCTCACAGTGTGACAGCTCCGGGACTGGCGACCGGCAGCCCGAGCTCCTCGGCGGCGCCGAGCAGACGCTTGTCGTAGCTGACGAATGACGTCAGCTGGCCGCCGAACACAGCATGCGCCGTGGCGAGGTGGATGGCGTCCAGCGAGCGCAGATCGGGGGATGCGTAGCCGGCTGCCGTGGTGCGGACGAGCTCGTCGATCTCATACCGGGCGATGCGCTCGAGCAATGCTGGTGCGGCGGCGACCAGCGCAGGTTCGGTTCGCCGAAGTGCTCGAGGTAGCTCTACCTCGGCCAGCGTCGAGGTCACCAGCGTCGTGGTGGCTCGCGCGTCGAGCCAGTCGACCAGGGCGCACTATCCGCCAAGACGCCATCGGCCCGAATCAGGGTGGCTCCGCCGCCACCGTCTGCCACTGGCTGCGTTCTGGATGCAGAACGCGGTAATCGGGGCCCAAATTGCTACAGTCTGCATCCAGAACGCGGGAGGGGCACAATGGCGTGACGAGCTACCACTGATGAGGAGCGATGACTGAACACGAGCCGATGATGGACGTCGCGTGCAGTGAGCCCGAGCTGTCCGGCGAACTTCGAGACGCACTGGCCCTGCTGCGGGACCGCAGCGACAACGACGAATTCCGCACGCTGGTCGATGACGTGCTCGCCGGACGGTGCAGCCTCGTCGAAGCATCCGGCACGGCTGCGTTCAGTGACGTGGTGTTCGCGCGGATCGCGCAAGAGTTCGGTGAGATGACCGAGGACGAGAAGCGCGACCTTACCGGGCAAGCCGAGTCATCCGGCGCAGCAACCTCCTGCGGTATCCCCTGCGCCGGCTGCACCAGCATCTGTGCGACTCCGGACGCCGGTCGATCCTGACGGCTCGCCGTCGAGACTGCGGGAGAATCACTCGCCATCACCGCGATGCCGGTACCCGATACGGGATGAAATCTGCATCGCCGCCTCCCGTACCAGCGGCCCGACCTGGCGCAGTTGATCTTCATGAAGGCGGTAGGAGGGGCCGGAAAGGCCGATGACGGCCACGACCGTGCCGTCCGACCCGCGCGCCGGAGCGGCCGCAGCGCTCAGCCCGTCCTCGAACTCCTCGAAGGTCGTCGCGTAGCCGTCGGCGCGGACCTGCTCGATCTCCTCGCGGAGCTCCATTGGCTCGATGATCGTGCGCCCGGTGTAACGCCGGTGCGGGCCCGCGATGAGCTCGGCCCTGCAGCTGGCAGGCAGGAACGCCAAGAATACCTTACCCGGGGCGGTGCAGTGCAGGGGCGTGCGCCTGCCCAGCCAGCTCCGGCTGACGACCGTCGACGTCGAGATGATCTGGTCGATCGTCACGCACTCGTGGCCCTCGAGCACCGCCAGCGTGACGGTCTCCTCCGTCTGCTGGGCCAGCCATTCGCAGACGGGCTTGGCTTCGCGGGTGAGCTCCGGTTCGACCGTGACAGCGCGGGCGAGATGAACGAGGCCGACACCGAGGCGATACTTGCCGCTGTCGGCGTGCTGCTCGACGAGGCCGCGCACTTCCAACGTGCTCAGGATGCGGCCCGCGGTGGATTTGTGGACGCCGAGCTCGTGGCCGACGTCGGTGACGCCCGACCATTCATTGCGCGCCAGGAACTCCAGAACGGTGACGGCCCGCTCCACGGATTGAACGTGGCCGGGCGCGCGGGCGTCGTTGCCGGAATTCACGATTTCCGAGTCTACAGCGGACCCCAGCGGCGAGCCCGTTTTCGACGCTGTGCCAGGCCTCGCGGTAGCTGGCTGCTCGCTCAGGCCCGCATGCGCTGATCCTCAGGGTCGAAAAGCGGCGCGCGTCCCACCCGGGCGACCGTGACCGGATATCGCTGGCCCATGTACTCGACGGCGAGCCGGGTGCCTTCGGTGGCGTATTCGGGCGGCAGGTAGGCCATCAGCAGGTAGGCGCCCACCGAGGGGCCCGGGCCCGCGCTGGTCACATACGAGGCGCGGTCCTTCCGATCGACGATCCGCTCCCCGGCAGTGGTCAGGATCGGCTCGTTGCCTTGCGGGTAACGGGCGACGCCGTGCGGATCGGTGTGGTCATCGACGGTCAGCGTGCACAGCGTCGCGGCCGGTTCCTGGTCGCGAGCCCGCAGGTAGGCGTCCTTGCCGATGAAGTAGCACGCTTTGACCTTGGGCAGCGCCAGGCCGGCTTCCACCGGGTCGTAGTCGAGTTCGAGCTCGCTGCCCATCAGGCGGTAGCCCTTCTCCATCCGCCCGGTGGTGCCGTAGACGCCGATGCCGGCCGGCACCACGCCGTAGCGTCGACCGGCGTCGGCGAGGGTGTCCCACAGCCGCAGGCCCTGTTCGAAGGGCGCATGCAGCTCCCAACCGAGATCGCCGACATACGAGATCCGCAGCGCCAGCACCGGCACGGTGCCGACCGTGATGTGCTGCGCGGTCCCGAAACCGAACGACTCGTTGGACACGTCGTCGTCGGTCGCCGACGACAGCAGATCACGTGCCCGCGGCCCCCACACCCCGATCGTGCACACCTGCGAGGTCAGGTCCGCAAACGAGACCGACCTGCCGGCCGGCAGGTGGTCGGTGAACCATTTCCGGTCGCGCCCGCCGTCGGCGGCACCGGTGATGATCCGGAACCGATCCTCGGCGAGCCGCACCACGGTCAGATCGCTGCGGAACCCCCCGTTCGGGGCGAGGACCGGTGTGTACACGATCCGGCCGACGGGCCGGTCCACCTGCGCGACCGTCAGGTGCTGCAGGTAGTCGAGCGCGCCGGGGCCGGAGACCTCGAACTGGGCGAACGCCGACAGGTCGATCATGGCGACCCGTTGCCGCATCGCCAGATGCTCGGCGTTGATGATCGGCGACCACCAGCGGGAGTCCCACTCGTGCGGACGCTGCTTGATGCGGTCGGCGAACTCGGCCAGCAACGGCCGGTTGGACTCGTACCATTGCGGCCGCTCCCAGCCGCCCACCTCGAAGAACATCGCGCCGAGCTGGTGTTCTCGTGGGTAGAACGGCGAGATGCGCTGCGGCCGGTCCGACGCCCATTGCTCGCGTGGGTGCACGATCCCGTACGTCTTGTTGAAGGCTTCCGAGGTCCGGGCGCGCACGTGCGCCTTGGTGCGCTGGTGTGGGTAGAAACGGGCGATGTCGGCACTGTGCAGATCGATTTCCGGTGTCCCGCCGGTCATCCATTCGGCCACCATCCGGCCTACGCCGGGGCCCTCTTTGATCCACACCGCGGCCGCCGACCACAGGCCTTTCACCTCGACCGTCTCGCCCAGGACGGGGTGACCGTCGGGGGTCAGGGACAGCAGCCCGTTGATCGCGTGCTGCACTGACGGTCCGCCCTGCGCTGCTGGCCGGTCGAGGATCTTGCCGAACAGCTGGTGGGCATCCTTGAGCTGTGGGGCGAAGTCGGCGGCAGTGAACGGCAACTGCGTGGGGGACAGCTGCGCCGCGCCAAGAGCGGGAATGTGGTCCGGCTCGTGCAAGATTGGGCGGTGCGCGTAGGACCCGATCTCGAGATCGGCCCCGCGCTGGCGCTCGTACATCAGGGCATCCATATCCCGGATGATCGGGTAGGCGATCTCTTGCCCGGTCCCGGCAAGCTCCGGGATCGGCCCGACGTCGATCATCTGGTGCACGGCCGGAGTCAGCGGGATACTGGCGCCCGCCATCGCGGCGATCCGGGGGCTCCACACGCCGCAGGCGATCACCACGGTGTCGGTCTCGATGTCGCCATGGTCGGTGCGGACCATTGACACCCGGCCACGGTGGTTTTCGATATCCTGGGTTTGGATATCAAGGACCTCGGTCATCGCGCAGACCGTCAACGCCCCGAGCGCGCTGGCCTGCTCGCGCATCAGCACGCCGCTGCGCACCGGGTCGACAACCGCCACCGACGGCGTCCAGAAGCCGGCCAGGATGATGCGCTCGTCGACGAACGGCACGCGCTGGGCCACCTCGGCGGGGCTGATGAGCTTCGCGGCGATGCCCCAGGACGTCGCGGACGCCATCCGGCGCTTGAGCTCCTCGACGCGTTCCGGCTCGCGGGCGATCTCGATGCCGCCGCACGTGGTCAACGTGCCGAGCTTCTCGTACTGGCGCATCGAGTCCAGGGTCAGCGCGGTGATCTCCTTGGAATGATCGACGGGGAAGATGAAGTTGGATGCATGGCCGGTGGAACCCCCGGGATCGGGTAGCGGGCCTTTGTCGAGCAGGACGATGTTGCGCCATCCTTGATCGGCCAGGTGGTAGGCGAGCGAGCTCCCGACTATGCCCGCACCGATGACGACGACGTCGGCGTGATCCGGCAGGTTGCCCATGGTGTCCCCTCCTTGCCGTCAACCCTTGCCATCAGCCCTTAGGGGTCTCCTTGCGGGGATCGATGAACGGTTTCTCGACGACCACACCCGCGCGCAGGCCGGTCGGGGTCTGGATCGTGATCTCCGTACCGACGTGGCTGAGTTCGATCGGCAGCATGGCGAGGCCGATGTTGCGGGCCAGCCTGGGCGAGTAGCAGGCGCTGGTGACCGCGCCGACGGCCGCCCTCGACGAACACGTCGATGAGTACACGCCGAACCGTTCGATCATCGACCCGTCGTTGTAGGTGCCCAGCGGTTCGCCGTCGATCTCCACCCCGACCATCAGGCGCGAGATGCCCTCCGCCTTGATGCGTTTCAGCGCCTGCTTGCCGACGAAGTCGGCGTCCTGATCGAGGTCGACCATCCAGCGGTAGTCGTAGCCGACCTCGAGCGGGTTGGTGTCCAGGGTGATATCGCTGCCATAGGCGAGCAGCCCGCCCTCGATGCGGCGGATATGGCACGGCCCGATCAGTTGCATGCCATGGAGTTGCCCGGCCTGCCACACCACGTCCCACAACCGTCCCGCGTCCCGCGAGGCATTGTGGAGATAGATCTCGTAGCCGATCTCCGCGGTGTACCCGGTGCGGCTCACCACGACGTCCATCCCGTCGAGGGAGTAGCCGCGCAGGTGGTAGTACGGCAGGTCGAGGATCTGCGGCCCGAAGAGGTCGACCACGACGTCCTTGGCGTGCGGGCCCTGCACCTGAACGGGCGCCACATCGACCTCACGAATCCGTACGTTCCACCCGCCGGCATGCGCCAGCCCCATCGCCCACAGCCCGGCGTCACTGTCGGCCAGCGACAACCAGAAGCGGTTCTCCTCCAGTCGCAGCAGGACGGGGTCGTTGATGATGCCGCCGTCCGGCGCGGTGATGAACACGTACTTGCACTGCGCCACCGCGCACTTGGACAGATCACGCGGAACGAGCATGTTGGTGAAGTCGAAGGCATCCGGGCCGGCGATCTCGATCTGCCGCTCGACGCCGACGTCCCAGAGCGTCACGCCGCTCAGCAGGGCCCAGTACTCGGCGACCGGGTCGCCGTAGTGGCGGGGGTGGTAGGTGTGGTTGTAGACGCTGTACGCCGCCACTCCATGCGCGCGGGACTGCCAGAAATAGGGCGACGTCCGCAACCGGGTGTAGAGCGTGATGCGCGGGTCTTCGACGACCGTCGGCGACAACTGCCCCAAGGTGTCCGGTGCGAGCTGCGGGTTGAGCACGTCCGTCACGGGACCGGCCCTCCTCCCCATGTTGCGTAATACGCATTGGTTGCGTAATACACACCCACATGGTGCGCGCAGCGTCCCGGTCCCGTCAAGGCATCAATCAGCCCAGGAAGCGAAGGGTTATGGCCGGCCGGCGATGAAGCTGCGGTGGCGCAGCAGCGCCTTGCGGGCCGACTTGGCAACTCGCTTGTCGGGGTGGTGCTCGCCGATGACCTCGAGCAGTTCCGCGACCCGGGGATGCGTGGTACGCCAGAGGTGCTCGAGCAGCGCGGCCTGCTCGTCCGGCCCGCAATCCCCGGCAGCCAGCGCAGTGAGCAGGTCCTCCGCCCCGCCGACATCGTAGGCGACGACCATCAGGTCGATCCCCGCACGCAGTAACCGGTCGGGGCCCACCTCGGCGGGATCCAGCGCGCCGGCACCCGTCAGCAACTGCACCGCGAAGCTGTCGTGTGGTCCGTCGAGCATGGCCGTGACGGCGGGGATGGCGTGCTCGCCGACCAGCCCGTCGAGCTGGGTGAGCACGGCGAGTGCCACCGGTGCCGGCGTCGCGGCGTCGTTCAGCACGCTGACGATCTCCCGAGCTGCTGCCTCGGTACCGCGGTGCGCCACCCACGCGCCGACGTCGGCGAGCCAAGCCTCCGGCTCGAGGCGCTCAATCAGGCCGACGAGATCCCGCGCGGTCGCAGTGGCCGGGTCCGGTCTGCTGAGCACGATGATGCCGAGTTCCTCGGCGAGCCGGACCGCGATGGGCACGCCGGCGGGGGTGAGCTCGGCGATACCGCCATGCGCGTCCGTGGTGCCCCACTCAGTGGGGATGTGCTGTACGTCGCGCAATGTGACGACGCCGAGTGCGGCCAACCGGTCCAGGTGACCGCGGACCCAATCGCGCACGAAGCCGAGGTGGAAGTCATTCAGGCCGGTGAACGACCGGACCACGCCCTCGACCATCAACCCGGTGAGCTCGTCGATGGGCAAAGGTTTGCCGGCCGCCTGCCAGTCGATCAGCTCGGCCAGCAGCCGCCCGACGCCCTCGTCGACCAGGTCCTGCACGGGCGCCATCCCGGACAGGTAGGGCGACAGAGCCCCGGACAGGCCGGCCTCGACGGCCGCATCGACCAACCGGTCGATGGCCTGCACCGGGGACAGCTCGCGCCACCGCGCCACCGCCACCAGCCGGCCCCGGTACCGGCGCAACACCCGGGCGTCGACCGCCAGTTCCACCAGCCAGCGCAGGTTCGGCAGGTCCTCCATCGAGCGCAGGGTGCGCCGGTAGTCGCCGATCTCGACATCGGGCACGTCGCCGGTGCCGAGTGCGTCCACCAGGTGCCGGGCGTCGGCCAGCCGCAAGTTGCCCTTCTTGGTCAGCGGGCGCCCCGGCTCGCCGCAGAATTCCCAGAGCTGCTGCAGCTGGCCCAGCGCCGGGGCGGCTGCGGCGGACTCCGCGCGCTGGTGCGGCTCGGGCAGCGTGGTCGGCCCGACGGTGAGGATCGGCGCCTCGTCGATATCGCCGGGGGCCAGGGCGTTCATCTGCTGCATCACCGCGGCGAGGGCGGCGTCGCCGTCCATGCCCGGTTCCAGGCCGCCCGCGCCGGCGAAGAGCCCCTTGGCCAGCCCGTAGTTCGCCGGGTCCGCCATCTTCCTGACGAAGCGCGCGGTGCTGCGCTCGCAGCAGCGCTGCAGTTGTGACAGCGTGCCACTGCCGGGTGCAAGCAATCCCTGGGCAGCCAGGAAGGTCATGAAGGCGCCGATCGATCGGGGGAAGTCGGCGCACTCCTCGGCCGGCATGGACAGCTTGCGCGGACACCAGCCGAGCAGGAACTCATCGAGGTCGGCTGGTGTCCACCGGCCGAGCTCACCGTCCTGGTAGCCCCACTTCCAGTCCATCGCCAACCCCGCGTCGTCGGGGTGCGCTTCGGCGATCTTCGACGAGGCGAGCCATCGCTCGTAGTCGTCCAGTAACTCGTCGCGGCGGGTGTGGAAGGCGTCCTCGTCGTCGACGGTGAAGCTCATGCGCATGGCATTTCCTTATGATGATTGTGCCGGTTCGAGGCTCATGCTGCGACGGCGATGATCGAACCACCGGCGATCAGTGCGACGCCGAGCAGGAACCACCCGAGACGGGCGAGAATTGCATGCCTGCGGTTGCCGGCTGGGTCCGGTAGATCCGGTAGATCCGGGCGATGCGCCTGCGCGACATGTCGGATCATGTCGCGCACCACCAAGACGCTGCCCAGAGCGTAGATCACGATGCCCAGTAGGCCTAGCCAACGCTGCCCGATGACCACGCTGGCCAGCAGCAGCCCACCGATCATCGAGAGCCCGGAAACGGTGCGCCACAAGCGGAAACGACGGGTCCGCGCGACGAACAGCGGCACTGGTGACGTCCGCTCTGACTGCTCCTGGGACACGTCGGTTTCCGATCTGCCGGCTACTGGTGCCGAGCAAGGTACCGGCGACGCGCTGGCCGGCTGGTTCGGCCCTGGCAGCAGCCCCACAAATGATCCTGGCTGCTACGGCAGCGACCCGGCCGGCAGGATCCAGCGCACAACCTGACCGGACACCTCGGCAATCAGGTCGTGACCTACGTCAGCGTGCTCGACGGGCGGGTGGTCGGGTACTACGCCATCACAGTGGCGAACGTGACCAGCGAGGCTGCGCCTGTACCGGTGGCCAAGGGGGCACCGAAGCAGGTGCCGTGCCTGTTGCTAGCTCGATTGGCCGTCGATCAGAGCATGCAGGGGCTCGGCCTTGGCCGGGGCCTGCTCGCAGACGTGCTGCAACGCACCGTGGGTCTCGCTGACGCGGTGGGTATCCGGGCTTCGCTGGTGCACGCGCGGGACGACGCGGCCCGGCAGTTCTACCTCGCACAAGCCGAGTTCCTGGAGTCGCCGTCGGATCCACTGCACCTCCTGCTCCCGGTCAATGACATCGCTCGCTCAGTTGATCGGGGCGAAGCTGGCGGTGCAGTCGTTCTCCGGCCCTAGCCGAGGACCACCCCGCCGATCCACACCGCCGTGGCCAGCAGCCCAGTGGCAAGCTCGATGAGGATGCTCCAACCCACCGCGACCAGCGCCCGGCGGGTGGATGGCCAGGCCGCGGAACGGTCGCCGAGCCGGGCCCGCTCGGCAAGGTAGACACCCAGCACGAACCCGACGACCAGCCCGGCGATCGGGATCACGAAGAACCCGACGGCGCCCAGCACCGCGCCGGTGCCGAGCGTGCGTGCGGGCACACCGGAATCGCGCAGCCGCCGCCCGGGCAACAGGTACTTCACGACGCTGCCGATCACCACGATCGCCGTCGCAGCGCTCAGCACTGTCCAGCCGACGGTGTCGCCACGCGGCACCGCCCACACCGCGATCCCGGCCAACACGAGCAGCAATCCCGGCAGGACGGGGAGCAGGATCCCGACGAGACCGACGACGATGAGCACGCCGGCGGCGATCGTCTCGGCGGTCACGGCAGCCATCCTGCACAGCCACAACGATGCTGGCCTGAGCGGGAGCCAACCTGCTGCGCCTCGCCCCGGGGGCTGCTGCCGCTCGTGATCACCCGTACTTCATGACAGCCCTGCGTGCGCCGAGTTGGACACCCCGGCGGGCCCGGCCCAGTAGGGCACCCCCGGGGTGGGAAACGTCCACAACACAGGGGGGCGGGGGGCGCGTGCCCCCCCCCCCGCTCTGCTGTCGTGGTCTCCCACCCCCGGGCTGCCGGAATCGCCCCGGGCCCCCCTGGTGCCGAACTCGGCGCACGCAGGGCTGTCATGAAGTACGGGTGATCACGAGCGGCAGC
>JBQTHE010000018.1:0-29528 GCA_052390115.1 Pseudonocardiales bacterium
GGCAGCTCATGTACGCAGTGCTCAGGCGTCGGCAGGGGCTGGTGCGTCGTGAACTCGACGTTACCGACATTTCCACGCACAGCAAACGTCGGTGGTGTCGAGTTCACGACGCGCACTTCCGGGGGAGACCACTTAGCGCTTTCTCCTGCGGCGTGTCGGCGTCACCTTTATTGCCCATTGCATACGGAGTTGTTCGTCGTCCGGCAGGAGCTGCCATCGTTGGGCTAGCTGTCGGAGCTCTGCCACCGCATCATGCAACACTGGAATCGGCAACGGGCATGGGCCCTCACGTACCGCTGCCCAGCCCCAGCGCAGTTCGCGCTCCACTGCTGCTGGGTTGAGGTCGAGGCCACGGTGGACGACACCGGCCACAATCTCGGCGAGGCCGATGTGGTACGCGTTCTCGGCGATGATTGCCGCTGATCGAGCACGGCTGTCGTGCCGGCATCGGCCGGACACCACCTCCATGGAACGGAAGAGGGCTCCCGCGGCGATGCTTCCCCACACCCCCTGGGGGAGCACGAACGCGCGCTCCGCGACGAAATGGGCCAGGTCGTGCGGAACCGAGTGCTTGCGATCGTAGGACCGCATCCGCAGCGTGAGCCCATCCGACCGCTCGATCAGCGCAACGGATCCGCCGTGCGGGGAGCGCGAGAACCTGACGTCCACGGCCCAAGGATGCCGGAGCCGCAGGCCGGGAGCGACCCGTTTTCCCGGATCTCCCATACGAACAGCCGCGGTCGACGGCCGAACTGTCGCGTAGATCATCGGGCGGGTCGGGCTAGCTGAATCCTGAGCGCCCTGGTCACAGGCCAAGATCTGCGGGACGCAGACTAACGTATCACGCTGGTCGGGTTACAGGTGGTTGAGCCTCGAACTCTCGAACGTACAAAACCCATCCTGTGTCCGTCTTTGTCAATGGACCAGTGACTCGCGTCGGCTCGTCGTCGCCTCGGAGATCTTGATACCTTCCGGTCAGGTTCCGGTATGCATCTCGTTCGTCGCGCGTGGTGTCCCGGACGCGCCTCGTCTGGTAGTCCCATTGCAACTTCATGCCTTCACTCAGTGGCATCAACCTCACTGGGGCATCGAAAGAGGGCCCGGTCAGCTGCAACATGCCGTCTTGGTCTCCAAGGGTGCCCGTGACGGTCACCTCTACACCGCGAAAATCGTAACTGCCGTTTGCCCACCGGGCGATCTGTTCGGGCCAGCCATCGAGGTCCGGCAGCCCTTGATCACGAAGGTAGACGTCGGCTGTTGAGTGCTCGGCATTCGCGATCGGCCGCACTGCCGCAACCCCTCCCAGCTTTTTCAACGCCTCGTACGCCCCGCCCCAACACGCCCCCAGCCCGTAGGGGCACTTCGCGGTCAGGCCGACTGTGACGCGAGTGCCGGTCGATTGGGTTCTGACGGTCTCGTCCAGTTCTTGAGTGTGCGTCGTTCCCTCGGGGCCGGTATGCAGACTCGCCTCGGCGCCGACCGGCAAGGCTGCAGCACGAGGGTGTGCCGCAGATGAGCCGATCCGCACGATCCGCGCGAGAGAAGGAACCCCAGCCTTGCTGAGGACGAAGAGCATGTAATGCCCCGGAGGGCAGATCTCCGGCCGTTCGGGCGCGGTAACGGTTAAGCTACCGCTGTCGACGCTGAACTCGAGAACGTTGATGCGCTGGTTCTGGTCGAAGGCGTGGGTCGCCGAAGGAAGCCGTATCCAGGTGACCTTTCCGACCTCCGGTCCCGAGATCTCGAGCGAGAACTTCTCGCCGTAAGAGATTTCCTCGGGGGCAGCGGTGATCTCCGGGCGCGGGCCTTGGAACAGATAGGGCGGATGGAAAATCTGTGCGTCGCGGTGGCTGTCCCGTGGGTCGTTCGGCTGGCCGCCAGCGACGACGAACTCGCCGCTGCCCGCGCTGAGCACCGTCGCGTCTGGTAGCAGCACGGCCGTCGCGTGGTAGCAGCGATCGACATCCTCGGCGGCAAGCTCCGTCCATTTTCCCGTCACCGGATCCCACAGTTCGGCGACGTGGACAGGCTTGCCCGGGGAGAGATCGTTGAATCCAGGGCCCCTCGTCCCTCCTGTTACGAGGACGCTCCCGTCCGCGAGAATCGTCGCGTTATGCTGGCGGCGCGGGAAGCGCATGCTTGCAACCGCACGCCACTCCTGGGGATGGGCGCCGAGATCGATGACCTCTGCCGCAGCGGTAGGGAAGTCGGTGGGCCCGTCGTTGCCGCCCCCGATGTAGACGACCTTTCCGGCGTCATACATCACCGAAGGACCGTACTGCCGCTCCCCGTTCCGTCGCACTCCGCCCGGCTCGGGCAGCGGGGTCCAGGTACCCACGCCATCGGTGTTGAGTAGGTAGGTCTTCGCATTGCTCCCGGCCATGAACACCCGACCATCCGGAGCGACATGCATGCGGGGATACAGCGGGAGGCCGATGAAGTCGACGGTCCGCGTCCACTGATGGCCATCCCAGATCTGCGGGACATCGTTGATGATGAAGATGCCGTTCTCGATGTAGCTACCCGACAACACCAGCATCGTCCCGTCCGAGAGTGCTGTGACGGTCGGATACCACCGGCGCTTGTTCATCACGGGAAGGGCAGTCCAGGTGTTGGTGCGGTAGTCGTAGATGAATGCCTGGTTGATCCCGTCACCGTCGGTAAGATGCCCGCCAGCGGCCAGGAGCCGACCGTCGGGCAGGAAGGCATGCCCCGCGCAGAACAGGTTGACCTTCGTGCCGTCCGTGCCCGCAGGCTGGGGCGTCGGGGTCAATTCCCCGGTTCTAGGATCCCAGATGTGTGGTGTGCACTCGTGCTCATGCATCGAGCCGGTAGGGTGGTCCCGGCGCCCCCAGAACAGCACCTTTCCGCTCGGCAGCACGTTCGTATGGATCGCCACGTTCGGCAATTCGAAGACCGGATCCCACCGTCCCAGATGGGCCGATGCGGAATCTTCTGCCCCGTCTCCTCCGGGCGGGAACGAGATGGCACTTTCGGCAGAATTGCGTCGGCTTGGTCCGGATGCCATTGTCTTACCCTCCACGAGCCAGTCCAATATGGAACATGAGGCTGCTGCGAGACTATCGCACCTGCGCCCACCCGCGGGAGCAAGAAACGGGGGGCGTTGGCCTGCCCGTGACAACCGCCGTGTCTAGCGATGTCCCGGTGCTGGTAGCGCTCCGATCTGCTGTGCGCAGTGCAGTATCGCGTCGGCGCTGCGGTCGGCGTCGTCGTCTGTGGTGTTCCATCCACAGACGCTGATACGCATCGCGACTCGCCCGTTCCAGGTGGTGGGTCCACACCAGCAGGTGCCGTCGGTCTGGACGGCGGCGATCAGGCGGTTGGTGTTCTCATCGCAGCCCGCACTGACCAGGACCTGGTTGAGCACCACATCGTTGAGGATTTCCAACCCGGCCTGGGCCAGCGCGTCGCCGATCCGGCGGGCCTGCTGGCATGCCGTGTTCACCAGATTCGCTATTCCGGCGCGGCCGAGGCAGCGAAGTACCGCCCATACCTCGATCTGGCGGGCCCGCTGCGAAGACTGCGGCGTGTGGTGCATCGCCTCGAAACCATTGTCCGGTGGGAGATAGTCGGCGACGGAGGCGAAGCTGCGGCGGAGGTGTTCGGCGTTGCGGAGAAAGACGATCCCGCTGTCGTAGGTGACATTGAGCCACTTGTGCGCATCAGTGGCCCATGAGTCCGCACCGGTCAGGCCATGCACGAGGTGTTGACGGGTAGGGTCGGCCAGCGCCCACAGACCGAAGGCACCGTCGACATGCAGCCACGCGTCGTGTTCACGCGCCCAGGACACGATCTGCGGGAACGGATCGAACGCCCCGGTGTTGACCTCGCCTGCCTGCGCGCACACGATAATTGGCCCCTCGATATGGGGGAGTAGCTCAGCCCGCATCCGTCCCTGGTCGTCAGCAGGGACACGATGTACTCGATCCCGACCCAACCCGATCAGCCCCAAGGCTTTGCTCAACGTGGAATGGGCCTTCTCGCCTGCCACCACGGTCAACGCCGGCGCGCCACACAGGCCCTGGCGCTGCACATCCCAACCCAAGCCCGCGAGCTGGTGATCCCGCGCTGCGGCCAGCGCGGCGGCGCTGGCCATCGTCGCACCGGTCACGAACGCGGCCTCGGTGGTGTCCGGCAGCCCGAACAGCTGCACCAGCCAATTTCGGGTGATCTCGTGCAGGCGGGCCGCCACCGGACTCATCACCGGAAGAGCGGCGTTTTGATCCCACGCCATACCGAGCCAGCCCGAGGCCAACGCGATCGGTAACGTCGCGCCGTTGACGAACCCGAAATACCGCGGACCGGTCGTGGCCACCGTCGCTGCGGAGCCGGCCTCGTCCAACAACGACAGTGTCGTCAGTGGATCCGACGGTCGCTCCGGCAGCGGTTCATCGAAACGATCCAACCCCGCCAGCGCTGCTGGTGTTGGCGCCACCGGCCGACGATCCACGTTGTCGACGTACCGACGTGCGCGGCGTGCCGCCTCTCCTAGTAACTCATCACGTCCAGCCCCTACTGAGAAATCGCCCACGGCGCCACTCTGTCAGCGGAACGGTCAGCCGTGCCACAGCCCGGTCTCGTGCGCAGCCGTGCTGTAGTCGGCGCGGCGTACTCGGTCGGTGAGGGGAAAGTGGCCATCGTCGCCGGGCCCGGGCCGGTCACCATTGCCGACGCCGCCGAGTGGAGGCGCTCAAGGCCAACGGGGCCAGCTTCCGCAACGAGACTGTCATCGGCAAGGGTGTTCAGCAGATCCTGCTCGAAGGCCCGGCGGGCAACCTCGTCGAGCTCGTCGAGCCCTTCGCTCGATGAACTCGAGCGCGCCTCCCGAGGAGTCGGACTGTGCGCGACCTGCTGCCGTTCCTGCTGCTGGCCGTCCTGCTGTCAGTCACCCCTGGACCCGATGCCGTGCTGGTGCTGCGTAGCTCGGTGCGCGGCGGACGCCGGCTCGGGTCGGCGACCGCGCTCGGGGCCGCCACCGGGTCCTTGCTCTGGGGAATGCTGGCAACCGTCGGCCTTGCGGTGGTGATCGCGCAATCCGCGGCGCTGTATCAGGCAATCCGGCTCGCCGGCGCCGCGGTTTGTTCTACATCGCCGTCGTCCCACAGTTCATTCCCCCCGGGGCGTCGGTGCTGCAGTACTCGCTGCTGCTGACCGGGATCGAGATCGCAGTCGCTCTGCTCTGGCTGGTGCTTCTCGCCTGGATTGCCCACGTTGCGCTGATCTGGCTGCGCCGCCCCGCTGTCGACCGCTGGCTGCAGCGCACCCTGGGCGTGTCGCTGGTCGGGATCGGGGTGACCGTGGCGGTCGAGCAGTGAGCCGATCATCGCCGTTGCGCTGCGCCTGGCCCTGGCAACCTGCAGCCGGTGAGAAGGTGGTCGAGGTTATCGTGTGCGAGCGTTCCGAGGGAGATCGCTCCATCGTTGTCGACCCAGGTCTCGGTGGCTACCCGAAAAGCAGTCACCGCCACCGCAGCGATCAGCCGGATCGGAGAGCTGTCCGCTGGTTCGCCGCTGCGTTCGGCGAGAAATCCGCGCAGCAGGAGTTCAAACTCGGTCAGCACCTTCAGGTAGCTGCCGGCGAGTGCGGGGGTGTTGGTCAGCAGTCGTGTCCTGACGATCTGCCGGTCGCGATCGCCTTCGAGGAACGAGGCCGACTCGTCCACCAGTGCGAACAGCGAAGCCTGGAGCGGCTCGTCCGCGGGGCGGTGGCGGAGCCGCTCCCCCGCTCGGGCAAGTTCGTCCCGCGTCGTAGACAGCACCACGTCCTCCTTGGAGGCGAAGTACCGGAACAGGGTGCGACGGGAAATGATCGCGGCGTCGCAGATGTGGTCGAGCGTGGTGGCGTCGTAGCCGCGTTCCACGAACAGCCGCAAGCCGGTTTCCTGGATGGACGACCGGGTCAGCGCCTTCTTGCGTTCCCGCAGCGTCATCGGCCGCCTCCTGCCCTCGCCGCACCATCGAGAAGGCGCTACTCAAGTGCAAACTGACGCAGAGTAGCACTTTTCGCTTGAGGAGCGTGGAAGCTCCGCGGCCAGCAGCCTGTGCAGCCAGGTGCGGTGCACCCCGACCAACCGCTCGTTCACGCATCACCTTCGAAGCCACCGGCCCGCGCGTTCTCGGAGGTCGCCGCCCTCTCCCTCCGATGGGAAAACGACGGAATCGCGGTACGGGCGGTTTCAAGGGGTTGCCAGCACGCTCGCGGGGTGCTATATCCCTGCTACACGTTTGGCTTGGGCGACCATCCTCTCGGATACGTCCCTGCGGCGGCGTGGAGGCGTGACACTAGGTGTGGAGTCATAGGATCATCCCTTAGGTGGAGGAGCTAGCAATGGCGGCGAAAGATGTAGTTGAGAATGGCTATCAAGCCGTAGCCGCTGGTGACATATCGACATTTCTGGGTCTGTTGGATGACAAAGTGGAGTGGACGGAGGCGGCCGGCTTCCCCTATGCCGGAACCTATCACGGACCCCAAGCTGTTCTAGAAGGCGTGTTCGCCAAGCTGGGCGGTGAGTGGGACGGCTTTAAGGTGGAAGCTAGCCAGTTTATCGCGGAGGGGGACGAGGTCGTCGGGATCGGGGCCTACAGCGGTACCTATAAGGCAACGGGTAAGAGTTTCTCGGCTCGCTTCGCGCACGTTTGGACTGTAAAGGACGATAAGATCGTCCGTTTTGAACAGATTACCGATACCGCTGAGGTCAATAAGGCCCTGTAGCGACTGGAACAACCCCCGACCCAGGCCAGCCCAGTCTCAACGTCCCAGCCGGCCATGTGCTCATCCGCCCGGCCCAGCGCCTCGCCGGCGTCGCCGCCGGTGAGCTCCCACTCCGAGCACTCCCACGCCACTTCACGCTGCCGGCATCGTCGGACCGGCGCGAGGGAGACATGTGATCGAGCCGAGACCGCCGCCACAGGTACACCCGGAAGGTCGGATGCTCGACCTCCCAGGAGATGTCTCGCGGGTCCACCGGCTGCGCGACCAGAGTCATGGCGATGACCAACCAGATCCCGGCCACTCCAGACGGTCCTCGCCCCTAAAATGTGGGGACGTCGATCATCCTCGCCCAGATCCGCTGCGGCATGAACTTGACCGCCTGTGGGCCTCCGACTCCCTGGATGGGGGATCGGGCACGTTGGGGCATGGACGTTGATGCGCTCCGTGCCGTGACCCCGGGGTGTCTCAACCGAGTACACCTCAACAACGCCGGTGCAGCGCTGTCGGCACAGCCGACGCTGGACGCGATGACCGGCCACCTGCGGCTGGGGCCGAGATCGGCGGGTATGAAGCGGCCGCGGTGCGCCATCGTCACCGCCAAGGTCGACGGGATGCCCGCCGTGGACGTCGCCGCCGCCCTCGGTGCGGCAGGCGTCAACGTCACCACGACCGTGCCCGAGCACACCCAGTTCGACACCGAGGACCGGAACGTGCACCCCCTCGTGCGGCTGTCCCCGCGCTACTACAACACCGAGGACGAGCTGGAGCGGGCCGTCGACCTCATCGCCACCATCTGTGCTCCGCGGCCGCACCACTCGTGCCGCCATCGCGCTGATGCTCGCGCTCAGCGGCAAGTACGCGGCCTCCGTTAGGGGAGAACCCGGTTCGCGGTCAGGAACTTCTCGGCAACCTCCGCCGGCTGCCGGCCGTTGAGTTGGATCTCGGCGTTCAATGCCCGCATGACCTCGGTCGTCAGCAGGGTGGACACGCAGTTGAGGGTGCCGGCGAACTCCGGTCCCTGCTCCTGGAGTACCGGCTGCTTGATGACCGGGGCGACGTGTTGGAAGCCGAAGATGTTCTCGGGATCGTCCAGGGTCACGTAGTTCCCGGTCGACAGCTGGCCGTCGGTGCTGAAGGCGTCGGCCACGTTGACGTTGTCTTGATCGAGTGCCTGGTAGGTCAGGCCAACGTCCACGCCGTTGAACTTCACCGCGGTCAGGCCGTAGACCTCCTTCATCCCCACCAGACCGTTGAACCGGGTCTCGAACGGCGGCTGGGCCGCCAGCGTCACGCCCTCGCCTTGGGGACCCACGTTGTTCAGATCACGGACCGCCTTCAGGTTGTGCTGCTGGGCGAAGGCCGGCTTGACGATGAGGACGTCGGTGTTCTGGAACGGCGTCTGGGGCAGGATCGTGGCGTTCCGTTCCGCTTCCTCGAACTGCTTGGCCCGCGTGAAGGTCTCCTCGGGGCTGTTGGCGGCCCGGTCGAAGTCGGCGATGCTGGTCTCGATCTCTCCGAGGTACTCCGGGTACATGTCGATCTCATCAGCCTGGAATGCCCTGTCGATGACCTCCGACCCGCCGATGTTGGACCTGTAGTCGACCGTGTAGCCCCTCGACCGGAGCGCTTGGGAGTACAGCTCCCCGAGGAGGAACTGCTCCGCGAAGTTCTTGCTACCCACCCGGACCTGCGGTTTGCCCGCACCCGGAGTTCCACTTGGGCACGTCTCGGTCTGGGCGGTGACGCTGGTGACTGCGTCGTCCCCGCCGGGACCCCCCGTCCTCGCGCCTTCCCCGCCGGTGCCGGTGCCCCCCGAGGTTCCGTTGCCGCCCCCGGCGCACGCCGCGACCAGCGCGAAGGCGGCGAGGCCGACAGCCAGGGTCGCGCCACGCCCCCGCCGCCGCGAATACCCCTGCGCCCGGTGAATGGTGTCCAACATCGGATATCGGTTTCCTTTCTGTGTGGTGGGCATGGCGGTCGGCGCACTTGCCCGGGCTACTACGCGGCAGCCGGGGCTGGGATGAGCCTGAGCCCTCTCGGGGTGACCAGTCGCTGGAGAACGGCGAACACGCCGTCGGCCAGGAAGGCGAGGACGACAGCGATGACCGTGTAGGCCAACAGCTGGGACAGCGGCAGGGTCGGGTTGGTGATCACCGCGCCGAGCGTGTCCGGGTATGCCGCGAATCCGGCCAGGTAGGCCGTGGCGATGACGAAGACCGTGGCCGTGCGAACCCCCGCCATGATCAGGAACACGGCGTTGGGCAGCTCGACCCGCCGGAGTATCTGCCAGCCGGTCATCCCCATCCCCCGGGCCGCCTCGACCGTGCCCGGATCGACTTCCGCCACCCCCACGTAGGTGTTGGTGAGGATCAGGGGAAGGGCGAGGATGACCAGGGCCACCATGATGTTGACGAAACCCAGCCCCCACACCGCAATTCCGATCGAGATGATGGCCAGCGTGGGCAGGGCCCGCAGCACGTTGGCGCCGTTGATCGCCAGGAACGACCACCGGTGCAGGTGGCCCACCACGGCGCCCACTGGCAGCGCGATCGCGATGGCCACCGCCACGGCGGCCGCCGACAGCACGACATGGCCCCAGACGTCGCCCAGCACCTGGTCCGGGTTCGACCTGACGAAGTCGTAAGCGTCGATCACGATGTTCATCTGATCCGGCCCCGCATCGCCCGTGCCCAGGGGGTGACCGCGCGGGTCGCCAGGATGAGCAGCCCATCGGCGACCAGCGCCAGGATGATGGCCAGCGCGCCGGCGGCGATCAGCCCGGTGACGAACTGGGTGCCGATGGCGAACAGGATGGGGCGCCCGAGGCCCAGCGGGGACACGAAGGCGGCCAGCGTCGCCAGCGAGATGATGGTGACGCTGGCGACCCGGATACCGGCCATCAGGGCGGGCAGGGCCAGCGGGACGTTGATACGGAACAGGATCTGGCGGGACGTCATACCCATCCCGACCGCCGCCGCGTGGACCTCCGGTGGCACCGACCGCAGCCCGGTGAGGGTGTTGCGGAACAGCAGCAGCAGCGTGTAGCCGGTCAGGGCGATCTCCACGGTGAGCAGGCCAATACCGGTGATTTGCACCATGACCAGCAGGAACGCCAGGACCGGGATCGTGTAGAGCACGGTCGAGATGGTGACGAATGGTGTCTCGAGCCCGGTGTACCGGTAGGCCAGCAGCGCGGCCGACACGGCGATCACCAGGCCGATGCCCACCGCGATGGCCGTGATGTAGATGTGCTCGACCAGCCGGGCCTGCAGATCGGGCCAGTTGTCGACGACCCAGCCCCAGCAGAACCGCTCGTTGGCGCGGCAGTCCGGCTCCTCGAAGTCCGGGATGACCGGCTGGCCAGAGACCCGCACCAGCGTCACGGGACTCACGGCGTCTCCTCGCTGGGCGGCGCCCCGGCCGCCTCGCGGAGCCGATCCAGCGTCACCGTTCCGAGCGGCTCGCCCTGCTCGTCGGTGACGACCAGGACATCCGCCCCGGCGGCCAGCAGCACCGAAAGGCCGACCCGCAACGTGGTGCGGGCCGATACCGTGGGTGTCCCGGGCGGGACCGGCCGGCTCGGGTCGGCGTCCACGAGCTCGCGCACACGGCGCAGCGACAGCCGCTTGAGGCCGCGATCGGGCCCTACGAAATCGGCGACGAAGTCGTCGGCCGGGCGGCTGAGCAGCTCGTCGGCCGTGCCGTACTGGGCCAGCGTTCCGCCCTGGCGCAGCACGGCGATCCGGTCGCCCATCTTGATGGCCTCGTCGATGTCGTGGGTCACGAAGATGACTGTCTTGCGGATCTCGCCCTCCAGCCGGAGGAACTCGTCCTGGATCTCGGACCGGGTGATGGGGTCCAGCGCCCCGAACGGCTCGTCCATCAACATCACCGGTGGGTCCGCGGCCAGGGCCCGGGCCAGCCCGATGCGTTGCTGCTGGCCGCCGGACAGCTGCGCGGGGTAGCGCTTGAGGTAGCCGCGGTCCAGCCGCACCAGATCCAGCAGCTCGCCCACCCGCCGGTCGATCCGGTCCCGCGACCAGCCCAGCAGTTGCGGGACCACCGCCAGGTTGGCGGCAATGGTCATGTGCGGAAACAGGCCGACTTGTTGGATCACGTAGCCGATGCCTCGCCGCAGCTCCGTGACATCCAGCTCCCGCACGCTGCGCCCACCGATCCGGATGTCTCCCTCGGTGAGCTCGATGAGCCGGTTGACGAGCTTCATCGCCGTGGTCTTGCCCCCTCCCGAAGGCCCGACCAGGCAGCAGGTCTCGCCCGCGGGAATCGTGAGTGACAGGTCGTTGATGGCCGGTGCGTCCTGGCCCTCGTAGCGCTTGGTCACCCCGACGAATTCGATCTCGACGGCGGCAGGCTTGCCCTGCGGCTGCACCGCATCGCGGGGGTCACTGTCCGGCGCATCACGTGCCGCTGGCACGACAGGGCCCGAGACAACCCTGCCCTGCCCGGGACGTCCCGGGTTTCGGCTCACCACCGCGCTCCTTCAATCCGCCGAATGACGGCTGTCTGCCTGCTGGTCGGCAACCGCGGTCCGCTCCCGTAGCAACAGACATTGAACATAACTCACTGTCATCTATTCCGTCACCCCTTTGTGTACGATCGGGTTGGATCGCCGAGGAAGAGTGGCCGACTGTGCACAATCAGTGGGCATGAAATACTCAGGTCAACCCGAGTGAGGGTTAACGTCGTGTAGTCGGTCGCTTCCTCGGGCCGCTCAGGATCTGCGTGAAGGGATCGCTCTGCGGGAAGGGTTAGCTGTCTGGCCGGGGATCGCTGTGCAGGACGGCCATGAGCAGCTCGTCATGCCACTGGCCGTCCCAGTGGAGCGCCTCGCGCAGACGGCCCTCATGGCGAAAGCCGCACTTCTCGTAGACCCGTTGGGCCCGAAGGTTGAAGTCGAAGACATCGAGGCTCACCCGGTGCAGGCCGACGGTGCCCAGCGCGAAGTCGAGGACGAGCCGGGTGATCTCGGTTCCGTAGCCCCGACCGAACACCTGCGGCCCGGCGAGCCAGACGCGATAGTTGGCTGATTCGTTGTCCGGGTCGAGCTTGTTGAGGACCGCCTCGCCCAAGAACGCGCCGTCCTCGACCCGGACGGCAGCCCAATCCGCCCGGTCGTGATGCTCCTGCCTGGTGGCGAGCCAAGTCTCGACCACGGGGCGGTCGAAGCACGCATGGCTGCCGGTGAAGCGGCTGACCTCTGGGTCCGCCAGCGCCGCGAGATAGTCCTCCAAGACGGCCAGCGTAAGAGGTTCCAGCCGGACCCGTTGCCCGGTCAGGACGGGCTGGTCTCGAAACACGTCGGGCATGATCACGAAATCACTCAACCACAGCTGCCGCGACACTCGATCGGGATCTATTGTGGAATCTGCGGTGAAAGCTAGAGAGCCGGATACGGTCCGAGAATGGATCCGGTGCGCAACTCGTTCGCCCCTGGTGCCGGGCAGCGGCCGCCTGAGCTGACCGGGCGGGACCGCGAGCTCAGTGCCTTCGACGTGGTGCTGGAACGGGTCGCGCGCGGCCGCCCGGAACGCTCCCTGGTGCTGACGGGCTTGCGCGGGGTGGGCAAGAAGGTGCTGCTCGGGGAGCTGCGGTCGATGGCGATGCGCTTGGGGTAGGTCGACCGCCTCGTCGGGGGAAAGCTAACAACTCTTCCCCGCCGTCCCGGTAGGCCCGGGACTGGCGGGGTTTTTGCTCTCTTAGCTTAGAGCCTGTTGGCAAGATGGCTATGCTGCTTGCTGATCTTGTTGTGCAGGTGCTGGCGGGGTCGTGAGGTTTGCCCCCTCCGGGAGGAGGTGGCGCGCCGGTCGTGGTGCGGGCCAGTCGCCGGGTCATGAATCGCGATGGTGGTCTACAGCACCATCGTTTCGTGGTGTTTGGGGTCGTTGGTGGTCCCGGAGCAGGCGGCTGGCGTATGCGCCGTCGGCCTCGCCGGTGTCTGTCGCTTCGGCGGGAAACAGCGCAGTGCTGATGTTGCATGGCATGCCGCTCTTGTGCCGCCCGTGGGTTGGACCTGTCGACCGCCTAACGGCAGCGCCCGGTTCGGGCACTCTGCCTGGCCAAGCCTTCGGCTGTCGCTGCCCTCTTTCGGGTGAATCCCTAGTTGTGGTTCCGGGAGGGGCCAGTTTTGTCAGTGGTCGAACATATGGTCGATCCATGGTTGGCAGCGACCGCGGTGAGCTCGGTGTCTCTGACGAGGAGATCGTCGGCGAGCTGCGCGCCGCCTGGGCAGAGGTGTCCCGGGGCTACGCCCGATGCTGGGCAGCGATGGCCGAGGCGGCCCGGCGCACCACCACCGGGTGGGAGACCGCTGAGATCGCCGCCGCGCTGACCTTCACCGCTCGCCGCGCAGACTACGAACTGAGCTGCGCCCGCACCCTCATCGACCACCTGCCCCGGGTACACGCCGCCTTAGCATCCGGGGAGCTGGATCACCACAAGGCCCGGGTGTTCACCGACTACCTGGCCGCGGTGACCCCGGCCCAGGCTGAGCGGATCTGCGCCCGGCTGGTCCCGGGGGCGCCAGGGTGGACTACCGGGCAGCTGGCCGCCCGGCTGCTGCGCGAAGTGCACGCGATCGATCCTGACTACACCCGCCGCACCTACCAGCAGGCGGTGCGCGAGCGCGGGGTGCACGGCTACCTCGACCACACCGGCACCGCCGTGCTGTCCGGATCCGGGCTGCCTGCCCCGGAAGCTGCGGGCGCCGCGGCCCGCCTGGAGGCCCTCGCTGATCAGCTGCGCGCAGTCGGCTACCCCGCCACGATCAACCAGACCCGCGCCGATCTGTACCTGCGGCTACTCGATGGCACCCTCGATGGACTCACTGCGCCGCAGATCCAGGCCACCATGCTGAGCCTGGGCCCGCTGGCCCCCGCCGACCCTGACCCCGCCGCCAACGCCGACACCGACCCCGCCACCGACCCCGCCACCGACCCCGCCACTTGGACCAGCCCGCACCCCGGCTCGGGCCAGCCAGACCACCAATCCTCGCAGTGCCCCGCACCTGAGGACCCCGCGCCCGCCGAGCACCCCGAACCGGCCGCGCAGTCCGTGCCTGCCGAGCAGCCCGCACCAGCCGAAGGACCCGAGCGGCCCGCGTGCGCCGAGCTATCCGTGCCTGCCGAGCAGCCCGCACCAGCCGAGGGATCCGAGCGGCCCGGGTGCGGGCAGCGTCCCCGTCCGGGCCGTCCCAGCGGGACAGCGACCCCGGGTCCGGTGCGGTATGGCATTGAGGTGCGGGTGCGATTGTCCACCCTGCTGGGCCTGGACGAGCATCCCGCGGAGCTACCCGGGTGGGGGCCGATCCCGGCCGTAGCCGCGCGAGACCTCGTCGCCGCCCAGCACCACGCCGAGTGGCGCATCGCCGTGGTCGATGCTGAAGGGTATCTGCTCCACGGTGGTCTCACCCGCCGCCGCCCCCATCGACCGGACTCCCGAGGTGACCGTGCCCACGATGACCGCGTCGCAGAGATCGTCGGGGGGATCGTGGAGATCGCGCTGCCGGAATCGATGCTCTCCCAGCTACCTGCTCTCGCTCTCGCCCATCCCGAGTGGGCTCGGGTGCTGCACGGCATCACCGGCAGCTGGATCCACCGCGACCAGGCCCGCGCCGCCCTCAACCAGCACCCACACCGGCGCTTCGCGCACGCCGCGCTGCGCCGCCACATCCAGATGCGCGACCGGCACTGCGTCGGGGTTGGCTGCCGGCGCCGCGCCGCCACCGCCGACCTGGACCACACCCACGACCACGCCCGCGGCGGGTTGACCGTCACCACCAACAGCGGCCCGTGCTGCACCCGCGACCACACGATGAAGCATCAGGGCGGCTGGACCCTGACCCAACCCCAGGCCGGGCATTTCACCTGGACCAGCCCATTGCGGCAGACCTACCACACGCGCGGCGAACCCCTCCTCCCCGACCTGCCCCCACCCCTGCCCCGCGACCCCGACCCCCGGGGTCTGCCCATGATGGCCGAGGGACCGATCCTGCACCTGCCCGAACCACCCCCACCACCCATCCGACCACCACCCACCCCCCTACCCGACGACCCGCCCTTCTGAACACCCCCCCGCACGACAGCCAGGGTGGGCTTACCGAGCCGCGTGCGGTCGTGATGGCAAACAGCGCCTTCGCCGACATCATCACCCTGAGGGGATCACGCTTGCGCACACCACGAAGGAGGTGACCTCAGCCATGCTGCGCCGGCACCTGATCGCGTTCGGCGGGATCGTCATGGCCGGCGCCCCCGTTGCCAAGCTCGTGGAGCTACTCGATGATCGCAGCAATGATCACTGCTGCAATCGGGCTCACTCTGCTGTGACCGTACGCGCTAGCCATCCTCGGTCTGATCGCGCTGGTCGTCGGCGTGCAACTCCAGGTCCACGTTGTCGAAGAGCCATGGTGGATCGCTTGCGGTAGAGCCGCCGATGTCCCTCTGCTCCACGCCGGGCCGGGCGCGTCGGTGACGGTGTTATACAGTTGCGTGACACTTGTCAAACACAGGTGATATTCTGGGACCGTGGCGACGACGATCGGTTTCCGGCCTACCGACGAGGACGAGCGGATTATCAAGGCTGCGATGCGTCCTGACGAGCGCACCAGCGACGTGATCCGCCGCGCACTGCGGCTACTCGAGCGTGAGGTATGGCTTTCCCGCGCCCGATCCGACGCTGAGCGCCTCGCGAGGGAACTTGACAAGTGAGGCTGATGCGTGGTGATTCGTGGCGCGGTCTACCGAGTGGATCTGGGTGACGCGAAACGCGGCCACGAGCAGCGCGGCAGGCGCCTTGGTCTGATGCTAAGCCCGAGTTCCATGCCCTGGAATGTCGCCACGATCGTCCCCACCTCGACAACCGCGCAGCCCGCCGTCTTCCGTCCATCAATGGAGATCAACGGACAGCAGACCAGGTTCCTCGTCGACCAAATGTGCAGCATCGACACTGACGACATCATCGGCGACCCGGTGCACTACCTCGAACGCGACGAGCTCTCCGAAGTCGAGCACGCTGTCGCTCGGTATCTCGGCCTGTGAGCTCGGGCGTTCTTGCGTTCGACAGGTCGAACCCCCCGGCGGCGACACGCCGATCGGGATCTATTGGGGAATCTGCGGTCAACGCTAGAGAGCCGGATACGGTCCGAGAATGGATCCGGTGCGCAACCCGTTCGCCCCTGGTGCCGGGCAGCGGCCGCCTGAGCTGACCGGGCGGGACCGCGAGCTCAGTGCGTTCGACGTGGTGCTGGAACGAGTCGCCCGCGGCCGCCCGGAACGCTCCCTGGTGCTGACGGGCTTGCGCGGGGTGGGCAAGACCGTGCTGCTCGGCGAGCTCCGGTCGATGGCGCTGCGCCGCGGCTGGGGTGCCGGCAAGGTCGAGGCCCGGCCCGACGGCGGGCTGCGTCGCCCGCTGTCGGCCGCGCTGCACCGCGCGGTGCGTGATCTGGCCTTGCGCCACCGGGCTCCGGACCGGGTCGAGGAGGTGCTCGGGGTGCTCAAAGCCTTCGCCCTGCGCGCCGCGCCGGAGGGCGCCAAGCTGCGGGACCGCTGGCAGCCGGGCATCGACGTGCCGGTCCTCGCGGGCCGGGCCGACTCCGGGGACATCGAGATCGACCTGGTGGAGCTGTTCACCGAGGTCGCCGAACTGGCCGCCGACGTGGGCACCGGGGTGGCGCTGCTGATCGACGAGATGCAGGACGTGGCGCCCGACGACGTCTCCGCGCTGTGCGCCGCGTGCCACGAGCTGTCCCAGTCCGGCGCGCCGCTGGTGGTGGTCGGTGCGGGGTTACCGCACCTGCCTGCGGTGCTCAGCGCGTCGAAGTCCTACTCCGAGCGGTTGTTCCGCTACCTGCGGATCGATCGGCTGGACCGGGCCAACGCCGACCGCGCGGTGGTCGCGCCGATCGAGCGGGAGAGCGCGGAGATCACTCGAGGCGCGCTGGACACGCTGTTCGAGACCTCCGGCGGCTACCCCTATTTCGTGCAGGCATACGGCAAGGCCGCGTGGGACGCCGCCCCGTCGTCGCCGATCGGGGTCCTCGACGTCCAGGTGGCCGCTCCCGATGCCGAGGGCGAACTCGCTGTCGGGTTCTTCGGATCCCGGTTCGAGCGGGCCACCCCGGCCGAGCGGGAGTACCTGCAGTCGATGGCCGAACTCACCGGTGGCCGCGACGAGCCGGTCGGCACCACCCAGGTGGCCGACCAGCTCGGCCGGCGGGCCTCGTCGCTGTCCCCGGCGCGGGACAGCCTGCTCAAGAAGGGGCTGGTCTACTCCGGGGAACGTGGGCAGATCGCGTTCACTGTCCCGCACTTCGGGCGCTTCCTGCTCGGCAGGCCGACCATCTGACCGCCCCCCGAACGAGTGAATCCCGGGAAGCTCGGCAGAGGCTGTAACAGTCCCGTGGCGCGTAGCGATGACACTGATAGCCCCGTGATGCTGTTGGACCCCCGACCCGGCAGCCTCACGGGGCATTCCTCTGTCTTGGCCCCCTGGCTGGGCTGTCCTGGGCTGCTAGCTGGGGCGCTCCTAGCTGGATGCGGGGTGCGGGCCGCAGCTAGCAGCGCGGGCGGGGGCACTACCCTCGGCGCCGTGTCGGACAGCAAGCTCGAGATCCAGATGCTCCACGACCGCGTGATGGTGCGCCTCGTGGGCGAGGAAGGCGAGCGCCGGAGCAGCGGTGGAATTCTCATCCCGGCGACGGCGCAGATGGCCAAGCGGTTGTCGTGGGGCGAGGTGTACGGGATCGGTAACCACGTCCGCACCGTCGCGGTGGGGGACCGGGTGCTGTTCAACCCCGAGGATCAGTACGAGTTCGAGGTGCGCGGGCGCGCTTACCTGGTGGTGCGGGAACGGGACTTGCAAGCCGTTGCCAGCGAGCGCACCGAACATGGAACCGGCCTCTACCTGTGACGTCAACATGACAGAGAGCGGTGCCAACTGGAGTACCAGCTCGTCGACGGGAAGGGGTGCGGTGCCTGACACGCCGGCACAACCCGCGACATGGTCATGGTTCGGCGGGACGACGCGGACCGACGACACCGATGAGATCCCGGAGGCCTCCGGGATAGCGGGCTCCGTTCCCGATCCGCCGACCGTCGAGGGTCCGCCGTTGCCGCAGTGGGGCGAGAAGCGTGATGACGGCCCCGCCAGGGCATTGCGCCGCGGTGGGATCGCCGTGATTGTGGCGCTCGGGCTACTCACGTTGGTCTACGGCGTCGATCTGGCGATGTCCCGTGATGACGTGCCACGCGGCGTCACCGTCGCCGGCGTCGACGTCGGCGGGATGCAACGCACCGCGGCCGAGCAGCGGCTCCGGGAGCGACTCGAACCGCAGCTGAACCACCCGATCGCACTGCGCGCGGGTGACGTCAGCACCACCCTCGACCCGGTACGGGCTGGTCTCACGTTGAACTGGCCCGGCACGCTCGACGAGGCCGGCGCGCAACCACTCAACCCATGGACCCGGCTGGCCTCGACGTGGCGGACCCGCGAGGTCGGCGTGGCCACCACCGGTAACCGGACGGCCCTCACCGCAGCGCTGGAGGGGCTACGCACCCAGATCGACCGGGAGCCCGTCGAGGGCACCATCCGCTTCGAAGGCGCCCGGCCGATCCCGGTCGACCCCAAGCCTGGCCAGCGGCTGGACGTCCCCGCTACCACCAACTTGCTCCTCGATGTCTGGGTCCGCGGCGGCACCGTGCGCGCCCCGGTCGCGGCGCTGCCGGTGGAAACCACCCCCGACGGTGTCCGGGCGGCGCTGAGCGACGTCGTCGAACCGGCGGTATCCGGCCCAGTCACCGTCACCGGTGACGGCGGCAACGCCGTGCTCAAGCCGGAAGTCGTCGCGGCGGCGCTGCGGTTCGCCCCGGACGGCAGGGGTGGCCTGACCACGACCATCGACGAGCCCACGGTGATCGCCGCGCTGGAACCGCAGCTCGCCTCGACGGAGCGGCCAGGTAAGGACGCCCAGATCCTGATCCAGGGTGGCGCGCCGGTGGTGCTGCCCTCGGTCGATGGTCGTGAAATCGACTGGGCCGCCAGCGTGCGTCCGCTGCTTGACGTACTGCACATCTCCGGGAGCGAACGACGCCTGGCGGCCAGCTACGTCAGCCAGATCCCGAAACTGAGCACTGATCAGGCCTACGCGCTGGGGATCACCACCCAGATCAGCACCTTCACCACCGGCGGGTTCGCCGCCGACTCCGGGCAGAACATCCGTCGCGTCGCCGAGCAGGTCAACGGTGCGATAGTGCGGCCAGGCCAGACATTCAGTCTCAACGGCTACACCGGCCCGCGCAACGCCGCCGCCGGATACGTGGAGGCCGGCATCATCGACCATGGTCGACCCGGCCGGGGTATCGGCGGCGGCATATCGCAGTTCGCCACCACGATCTACAACGCCTCGTACTTCGCGGGCATGACCGACGTCGAGCACAAGGAGCACAGCTACTACATCAGCCGGTACCCCGCTGCCCGGGAAGCCACCGTGTTCGAGGGCGCCATCGACGTCAAGTTCCGCGACGATTCACCTACTGGCGTCCTCATCCAGACAGCCTGGACCCCGACCTCGATCACTGTGACGTTCTGGGGCACCAAACACGTCGACGTCGAGTCGATCACCGGGCCGCGCACGAACTTCACCGAGCCGACCACCCAGACCATCTACGGTCAGCCATGCAAGGCCAGCAAGGGTTCGCAAGGGTTCACCGTGACCGACACCCGCGTAATCCGTGACGCCAACACCAAAGCCGAAACCAACCGCCGCACCCGCAAAGTCGTCTACGAGCCCGCCCCGCACGTCATCTGCGCCTGACCCTCCCCCTCCGATCCGCATTCAGCGGGCTCAGCGGGGTTATTCGATGCCTGATAGCCCCGCTGAGCCCGCTGAATGCGGTCAGAAGGCCGCCTCGGGGACTTCCATGAGGGTGTTGTCGGTTGATTCGACTATGGTGCGGTGGGTGGTGAGGGTGGGGAGGATGTTGCGGGCGAAGAAACTCGCCGCCGCGACCTTGCCCTGGTAGAACGCCTGGTCCCTCGCGGTCACTTCGCCGTCCAGGGCGGCCAGGGCCACCTCGGCCTGGCGCAACAGCAACCAGCCGATCAGCACGTCGCCGGTGCTCATCAGCAAGCGCACAGTCTGCTGGGCGACCTTGTAGGTGTTGCGCGGATCCTCCTGGGCCGAAGTCAGGAAGCCGATCATGGCCCCGAGCATCGCCTGCAGGTCACCCAGCGCGGTCGCCAGCAACGCCCGCTCCTCCTTGAGCCGGCCGTTGCCGCTGGCGGCGTCCAGGAAGGCCTGGATCTCACCGTTGAGGTGTCCGATCGCCTGACCGCCGTCCCGGACGATCTTGCGGAAGAAGAAGTCCTGGGACTGGATGGCCGTGGTTCCCTCGTACAGACTGTCGATCTTGGCGTCGCGGATGTACTGCTCGATGGGGTAGTCCTGCAGGAAGCCGGATCCGCCCAGGGTCTGCAGGGACAGCGTGAGCATCTCGTAGGCCCGCTCGGAGCCGACACCCTTGACGACGGGCAGCAGCAGATCGTTGACCCGCGCGGCCATCCCGTCATCGTCTGAGCCCAGTTCCACGGCGTCCTGGTAGGTCGCGGTGTAGAGGTACAGCGCGCGCAGACCCTCGGCGTAGGCCTTCTGCAGCATCAGCATCCGGCGGACGTCGGGGTGGTGGGTGATCGTCACCCGCGGTGCGGTCTTGTCGCGCATCTGCGTGATGTCGGCGCCCTGCACCCGCTCCTTGGCGTATTCCAGCGCGTTGAGGTAGCCGGTGGACAGCGTCGCGATGGCTTTAGTGCCGACCATCATCCGGGCGTACTCGATCACCTGGAACATCTGTGCGATCCCGTTGTGCACATCGCCGAGCAACCAGCCGACTGCGGGCGTCCCGTGCGCGCCGAAGGTGAGCTCGCAGGTGGTGGAGACCTTGATGCCCATCTTGTGCTCGAGGCCGGTGACGAAGACACCGTTGCGTTCGCCGAGCTCACCGGTGTCGGTGTCGAAGCGGTACTTCGGAACCAGGAACAGCGACAGCCCCTTGGTGCCGGGCACCGTGTCCATCCCGGGCCTTTCCGGCCTGGCGAGCACCATGTGCATGATGTTCTCGGTCAGATCGTGCTCGGCGGAGGTGATGAAGCGCTTCACGCCCTCGATGTGCCACGAGCCGTCGGGCTGCGGGACCGCCTTGGTGCGTCCGGCGCCCACGTCCGACCCGGCGTCGGGCTCGGTGAGCACCATGGTGGAGGCCCAGCCCCGGCTGATCATGATTTCGGCCCAGCGCCGCTGCTCCGCGGTGCCCTCGTTGTGCACCACACGGGCCATGTTGGGGCCGCCCGAGTACATGAACGCCGGCGGGTTCGCGCCCAGCATCAGTTCCGAACCGGCCCAGCGCAGGGTGGCCGGCGCACCGTAGCCGCCCAGCTCGGTGGGTAGGTCCAGCCGGTACCACTCGCCGTCCCAGAGCGCACGAAAGGACTTTTTGAACGCCGCGGGGAGTTCGACGGTGTGCGCGTCGGGGTCGAACACCGGCGGGTTGCGGTCGGATTCGGCGAAGGACTCCGACAGCGGCCCGCGGGCCAGCCGGTCGAGCTCGGTGAGTACGTCGTGCGCGGTGTCACGGTCCATCTCCGCGAACGGGCCGACGCCCATCAGGTCCTGCACCCGGAACACCTCGAAGAGGTTGAACTCGAGGTCGCGGAGGTTGCTCTTGTAGTGCCCCATGTCGTCGCTCCGCAGCGGTTGTGACGCCTACTCATCGGTAACAACAGCATATTACCGGTTGGTAACCCCTGCAAGTCTCGCCTTTTGGGGGTGGGGTGGCTCACATTCCTGGCGGCAGGCAGAGAGCCCCGTCGCAGGTCGGGGGGGCGGGGCTGCGCAGGGCTCTCTGCCTGTCTGTCGTCATCGGGCGGGCCGGCGTTACGTCAAAAAGCACCTAATAAACAGCGGAGCGGACCCTACGGGCGACCGTCGCGGACTCGACGGCTTTCGTATGCCTCCCAGGCGCGGCGGCGGGCCTCGTTGGCGCGGCGCTGCGCGTCTGCGCGCACCAGTTGCTCCTGCTCCGGTGTGGCGTGGCCCTCGGCGACCGCCACCTCTGCTGCCACCCAGCGTTCGGCCTCCTCGTCGCGATGCTCTTCCCCGGAGTTCGAATCGTCGCGATGCCGTTGCCGGTAGTAGGGATTGTCCGCCGTCAAGCCACCGCTGAAGCGACCGTAGGCGCCGAGGAAGAGCAGCAGCATCCCGGCGATGAAGCTGAAGATCACATTCGGCAGCCGGAAGGCAAGCAGGTTCAAGTCGGTGTCCAGCACAGCGAGGTTGATCAGGCCGGAGAGCAGGAAGAGGACACCGATGACCACCGTGATCGTCGAGGAGCTCCGGCCGCCGCGCAGCGCAGCGGCGATGAGGACCCCGCCGACGATCAGCGAGATCGCCGACAGCAGACCGTTCGAGGACAGGCCGAGCAGGACCTTCCCCTGTACCGCGAGGAACTCCAGCCGGTTGGCGACACCGAGTATCCCGAACATGCACAAGCCGACACCGAGCACCGCCGCTCCGATGCGGTGCACGAGGTCTAGCCGACTCCCTGGCGGGGTGCTCGACATCTTTCTGAGGATACTGTCTAATCTCTGCTCCTGGTCGGTGAGAGAGCCTTACGAGTACGGGCCAGGAGATTGATTCAACCACTTCGTACGTTTAATCCCGTTCAGGTTAAAAGGGATTTTTATCCTGATCGCGGAAGCCCGGGCGGGAGGCATCGTCGATTTCTACGATGGGGACGTCGCCGGTTGCGGTGTTGCTTCGCACGGTGCAGCCGGTCGAGCCTTGGCTGATCAATATCCCGCGCTTCAAGTTCGGACCGGCGAACTCGTTCTTGCGCAGGTCGACATTGGGCCAGTGACGCAGGTTCACGGCCTGGTCACCGTTGACCGCGCAGGTGTTGCCGGTGAACGTGATCGACCGGGAGCCGGCGGGGGCGTCACTGTTGCCGCCCTCGTCACCGGTGGCGATCAGACAGTGCTCGTCGATGTTGCGGCAGGCGTTGCCCACGATCTCGATGTCGAAGGTGGCTGGGCGGCCGGTGTCGAACGTGTGGAAGCAGTTGGGATGCGGAGGGGTCTGCTGGCCGCTGGCGGAGATGGTCCGGATCGTGTTGCTGATGATCCGGTGACCGTTGCCGAAAAAGAGCACGCCATCGGCGTCGCCACTGTCACCGGCGACCGTCCCGATTACGAGGTTCCGGCGTACAGTGACCCGCTGCCCGGTGATGGAGATGCCGATGGCGGCGACCTGCTGCACGGTGTTGGACTCGATGGTGGAGTCGATGCACGTAGCGCACACGATCCCGCCCCGCAGGGTGTCGCGAATCGTATTCTTTTGCGCGGTGATTCCGGTCCCCGCCAGCAGCAGCTCGCCACCTCCGACGATCGTGAAGCCCTGGATGAGGACGTGGTCGGCGATGATGTGGACCTCGTGGACGGTGGTGTGCCCGTCAGAAACGAGTCGGATCGGCGCGTCAGCGGTGCCCGATCTGGTTATCGTCAGGTCCGCATTGGCGAGATCAGCTCCGGTGAAGCACAGCGTGTCTCCCGGCGACGCGGCGCCTAGGGCCGCATGCACGTCGCCAGCCTGGGTGATCGTGCGGGTGCAGCCAGCCTGGGGCTGCCCGCTGTCCTGGCCGGCGGATGCGGAGCCGGTGACAGGCAACACCAGCCCGAGCAGCGCCACGGAGCTAAGCGACACCGAACGCGCAACCCCCGTCACCGGTGCCGCCCTTGTCTCCAGGCGGAGATCCTCACCGTGACGATGGTAACGCTCGGCGACGCCGATCTCACTCTATGTAGGCGCGTGTCGCCGGACTAATCGGAGGCTGAGCGCACTCAGCCTCCCGAACCGGAGGGCTCGTCGCAGGTCAAGATCTGGGGGACAGGGCTTAACAGCCGGGTGGCGTCATTCGAGCTTGGCTAGCTGGATGGCTTCTTTGGTGAGGCTGAACTCGTCCGGTGGGATACCCTTCGGCGAATCCAGCCATCCGCCACGGTCGCGTGGCCTGGCGCGCTGGTTGTCGTCCAAGAGTAGTCCGACATAGCAACCGTAATCGATGGCGAACCCGTCATAGAGCGTGCCCGGATTCTTCGGGTCCTCGATGCCGTGTCGAAGCACGTGCAGCAGGCGCGCGTCGTAGAGCTCGTCGATCGTCTCGTGCCGCGCGCTGACCAGTTGGTCGAGCAGGAAGGTAGGCGAGTGGCGCCGGCCCACCACCTCGTCGACCAGCCGCCGCAACATCTGGCGAGCCGGCTCGTTGGCATTGATCGCGGCCTGCTTGTCGCGCAGATACCAGTCCCGGGCCGCGCGCCGCACGTCCAGCAGACCGATCGGCTCTTCGTGGGCGTGCTGCGCGGCCAGCGCCGCGATGTTGATCGCGTCTCTCGGCACGCCCTCCGCTGCGCGCACCAGCTCTGGGAAGGTGTTGCGGCAAAAGGTGGCCTCGATGAAACTGTCCACGTCTGGCGGCGGCTGGGCGATCATTTCGGACAGTCGTGTGCTGGCGTGGTTGTAGAACAGCTGCCCGAAGAACTCCTGCGCGCGACTGCGGGCATTGTCGAAGATCATGCAATCATCGAGGCTGACCGCGGTAGCCGCGTCGGCGCCGACCTCGATCCCGATGTAATCCCCGCTCGACGACGGCTGGCTGAACCGCGACCGACGCTCGATCGCCGCAACCTTGACCGTGATGCCCGCAGTCGGTAGAACACTGCGGCGCAACAGGTCGGCCAACAGAGGCTGTAGGTCGAGCGGGACGCTGCTCCATTCGTCCAGCAACAACCACAACCGCGCGGGGCCCAACGCGAAGGTAATGCCTCTGAGAGCCCTGCTGAGCGGCCCGAACACCACGTGATGCCGCTCGATCCCGGTGCGCCGCAACCGGCTCTCGGCCGAAGCCCGGCGCCCATACAGGATCTGATGGTCTGTCGAGTGCAGCATGGCGGAGAACGACCCGGCTGCGACGAACGTCGTGGCGAGGCTCGACCGGTCCGTGTTCTCCGCGCGTCGCGGAATCCGCATCAAGGCCTGGTTGAGGTGCCTTTGCCGAGAAATTTCGCATCACGCTCCAGAGTGGCGTGCCACCGCGCCGGCCAACAGTCCCCGCACGGGTGGCCCACCCCGGCTCGTCCGGCCGCACCCGCCAGCAAGCCCGTTTCCCTTATCGCGTTTTGGCTCTCAGTGGCTTGCTCCGTTCGCAACGGGTCTCACGCGAAGTGAACTTCCGGCGAGACAAAGGTGCTTACGATGGGTGCTTGTGCGTCTTCCAGAAGTAGAAGGGCAGCGATGGCGGAACACAGCTGGGCGTGCGCGGGGGTGGACGTCGGGGGGACGTTCACCGATGTCGTCGTGCATGCCGCCGGTCACCGGCCCAGGGCGGTGAAGGTGCCGACCACCCCGGACAACCAGGCCGAGGGTGTCGAGCGAGGGGTGGCACAAAGTTGGCCCAAGAGCGGGCCCAAGAGCGGGCAGAGCGCGGCGCTGCGGCTCCTACCGCACGGCACCACCACAGCCACCAACGCCGTACTGGAACGCAAGATTGCCCGGACGGTCCTGGTGACCACTGACGGGTTCGCTGATGTGCTGCAGATCGCCCGCCAGGACCGTCCCGCACTCTACGACCTGAAGATCACCCGCCCAGAGCCGCTCGTGCCGCACGACCGGGTGGTGACCGTGATCGAGCGGACCGGCCCGGACGGCGAAGCGGTCATTGCGTTGACCGACGAGGAGATCGACCGGGTGGTGCGCCGGGTCGAGCGCCTCGAACCGGAGTCGATCGCGGTGAGCCTGCTGTTCGGCTACGCCGGTGAGGAGCACGAGCGGCGGCTCTGCGACGCGCTGAGCCGGCTGGACGTGCCGATCACCCGGTCCAGCGCGCTGCTCCGGGAATTCCGCGAGTACGAGCGGGCGTCGACGTGCGTGCTCAACGCCGCGATCGAGCCCGTCATGCGCCGTTACCTCTCCAATCTGACCGCCCGAATCCCAGACCCGACGATCACCGTGATGACCTCGGGCGGCGGCACTGCGGGCGTCGATTTCGTGGCGGGCGCCCCGGTGCACACGCTGCTGTCCGGGCCCGCCGCGGGTGTCGTCGCGGCAGGTGCGGTGGCGCGCGGCGCCGGCTTCGAGGACGCGATCGCCTTCGACATGGGCGGCACGTCCACCGACGTGTGCCTGATCAGGGGGGGTCAGCCGGAGGTCTCGACGTCCGCGCAGATCGCCGGGCTGCCGTTTCGCACCCCCGCGGTCGGGATCCACACGGTGGGCGCCGGCGGCGGGTCGATCGCCTGGGTCGACACCGGAGGTGCGTTGCGGGTCGGTCCGCGGTCGGCCGGTGCGAATCCCGGTCCGGCCTGTTACGGGCTGGGTGGCACCGAGCCGGCGGTGACCGACGCGCACTGCGTGCTCGGCCATCTGGACCCGGATCGGAAACTGGGCGGGGGCCTGCGGCTCGACCTCGACGCGGCCGCGGCCGCGATCGGTGCGCTACCGGCGTCGGCCGGTGGGGCGCCCGGGATCCTCGCGGTGGTGCGGGCCACCATGGCTCGTGCGCTGCGCAAGGTCAGCACCGAGCGGGGCGTCGATCCGGCCGGCTTGGCGCTGGTCGCCTACGGTGGCGCGGGTCCTTTGCACGCGACCGCGCTGGCCCGCGAGCTGGGCTGCCGCGCCGTGGTGGTGCCACCCGCACCGGGTGTGCTCAGCGCGCTGGGCCTGCTGCTGGCGCCGGCCCGCTATGAGGCGTCGCGAACGGTGATGGCGCCGGCCGACGACGATCTCACCGGCACCTGGGCGGCGCTGGAGGACCAGGCCCGCCAGGAGCTGCACCACCAGGGCGTGGCGGGCGAGATCACCGTGACCCGGATCGCCGACACACGATACGCCGGCCAGTCCCACGAGTTGCGGATCACGGTGGCCGGCGGCGGGGATCTGGCGCAGCTGCTGCACGACGCCCACCGGGAGGCGTACGGGTACGCGATGCCCGACGAGCGGGTGCTGGTCGTCACCTTGCGGGTGGTGGCGCTGGGTGACCCGATCCTGTCGCAGCCGCCGGGCGACTGGGACCAGGGGGAACCGGTACCGGAGCGGTCCCGCGAGATCGGCATCGCGGGCGAGACCGTGAAGGCACGGGTGGTCTCCCGAGCGGGCCTGGCATCCGGCGACGAGGTCAGTGGCCCGGCGTTGATCGAACAATCGGACACCACCACACTGCTGGCCGCCTGCGAGGTCGCCGTAGTGGATGACGCCGGCAATCTGGTGGTGCGCCTCGATGACTGACCTGTCCGCAGTCGAACTGGAGGTGTTCCGGCATGCGCTGGCCGGGGTCGCCGAGGAGATGGGTGTCGCGCTGCGGCGTGCGGCGTACTCCCCGAACATCAAGGAGCGCGCCGACTGCTCGGCAGCGGTGTTCGACCCCGACGGGGAGATGGTCGCTCAGGCCGAGCACATTCCGGTGCACCTTGGCGCCATGCCGGCCAGTGTCCGCGCGGTCCTCGACACCTTCGGCGCGCTGCGGCCCGGCCAGCAGGTCTGCGTCAACGACCCTTACCTGGGTGGAACCCATTTGCCGGACCTCACCATTGTCGCCGCGGTCGGTGCTTCCGATTCAGACGAGCTGCTGGGCTATGTGGCCAACCGCGCGCACCACGCCGACGTCGGCGGAGCGGCTCCGGGGTCCATGCCGGCCAGCGCCACCGACATCGCCATGGAGGGAATCCGGATCCCGCCCATCCTGATCGCCGACGCCGGCGGGGAACGCGACGACGTGGTGCGGCTGATCGCCGCGAACTCGCGGACGCCCGGGGAGCGCCGGGGTGACCTGAGGGCGCAGTTCGCGGCCAACCACGTCGGGGCCCGGCGGCTGGGAGAGCTCGCCGGACGGCTGGGGGTGACGCGGCTGCACGAGGCGATGGCGGCGGTCTGTGACTACTCAGACCGGCGGGTCCGGGCCGCTGTGGCGGAGATCCCGGACGGGTGCTACCGCAACTCCGACGTGCTGGAGATCGGTGCCGGGGTCACGATCCGCGCCGCGGTCACCGTCGCCGGCGATGAGGTGTCGATCGACTTCGAGGGCACCGACCCGCAGATCCCGGTGAACTGCAACGCGGTGTTCGCGGTGACGTTGTCGTCGGCGATGTTCGTGTTCCGGATGCTGACCGACCCGGACGCGCCACCCAATGCCGGCTGCTACCGCTCGCTGCAGGTGCGAGCACCGGAAGGCTCCGTGGTGCACGCGAAGTTCCCCGCGCCGAACGCAGCCGGCAACGTCGAGACCAGCCAGCGGATCGTCGACGTCCTGCTCGGCGCGTTCGCGCAGGCGATTCCCGAGCGGGTGCCGGCGGCCAGCCAGGGCACGATGAACAACCTGCTCATCGGTTCCAGTGGCGACGGCAACTGTGGGCCGTTCAGCTACTACGAGACACTGGGCGGCGGCGAGGGCGCCACCCCCGGCCGTCCCGGCATGTCCGGGGTTCACACCGGGATGACCAACACCCAGAACACCCCCGCCGAAGCGATGGAGCTGGACTACCCGCTGCGGGTGTGGCGCTACGAGCTGCGGTCGTCGTCGGGTGGCGCCGGGGCGCATCCCGGCGGGGAAGGCCTGATCCGGGAGGTCGAGGTGCTGGCCGACTGCACGCTGACCGTGCAGTCCGAACGCCGCGAACACCCGCCATGGGGGCTCGGTGGCGGGCGTCCAGGAGCGGTGGGCCGCAACATCCTGCGCCGCGCCCACGGGACCGAGGAGGAGTTACCCAGCAAGGGCACCTGGCCGCTGCGCCGCGGTGACCGGATCCGCATCGAAACCCCCGGTGGCGGCGGCTGGGGAGCGCCTGTCGCCTGACTCGTACGATCTTGGGTATGCCTTCTGAGCATGGCTGAAAACCCTCGCACCCGTTCGGTGGGCTGGGTAGGCTGCAAACGTCGTACTCGGATAGCAAGGCCTGGTGATGACCGGACGGGTTGCTCGGCTTGGCCTGTGTATTGAGACGGGCTCGCAAACCGGCTCGACCGTCGCACTGACCGATGACGTCGCCGATGAGTGACACGAGACGCGCTGCTGGTCGGCTGCTCTGACTACGAGGACTCGGAGTTCCAACAGCTGCAGGCACCAGCTCAGGACCTCGACGCGTTAGAACGCGTGCTCGCCGACACGACCATTGGAGATTTCACAGTACAGCCGCTGCTCAACAAGCCGTCAGGGACGGTCAGCGAACGAATCGAGCGTTTCTTTGCCAACCGCAAGCCCGATGATCTCTTGCTGCTCTATTTCTCGTGCCACGGGAACCTGGATCCCAGAGGGCGGCTTTACTTCGTTACAACCAATACGAAGAAGGAGCTACCGGAGTCGACAGCAATAACGGCGGAATGGGTAAAGAGGCAAATGGATCAAAGCTGCTCCCAGCGCATCGTGTTGCTGCTCGACTGCTGCTACAGCGGCGCATTCTCCGCACGTGGAAGAGCGAGCGGCAAGGAGATCCTCGAGCAGCTCGGTGGCCGTGGCCGCGTGATCATCACCGCTTCCGGCAAAACCGAGCATGCTTACGGGTCGCGCTTCACCAATGCCGTGCTCCAAGGTTTGGAGACTGGAGAGGCCGACCTCAACGGAGGTAACCATTCAGCCCGTGGGCTGACCTGGTCTGGCGCGGTGCCGTCGGCGTGTTGATGCGGCGGTCGGCGACATGTGCGTGTCGATCACGCTGTGATCGGCTGGTGTGCGGTTTGATCTTCTGGT
>JBQTHE010000019.1:0-69236 GCA_052390115.1 Pseudonocardiales bacterium
GGTTACTTCCAGCGGGCGCGGCGCGTATGGGGTGCGAGCCCAAATTCCTACCACCCGCGGCGACCAATATCCGCGCACGCCCGGTTGTTCACTTCCCTTCGGACTGGTCCCCCCGGTTCGGTGTTCCGCGCAACACCACGGCGAGTCAGCCACGGCGCATCAGCATGCTGACGTCTGCACCACCGCGCAGTGTCTGGTAAACGACGCAGTAGCGCTCGGTGCGCTTGGCCAGGGCAGCGAGCTGGTCGTCGTCGGCATCGGTGTCCAGCATGATGTCGACCCGAATCTCCCGAAACCCGACAGTGGCCTGCCGGTCTACCCCCAGCGTGCCGCGGAAGTCCAGGTCACCGTCGGCACGAACGGTGCCGCCCCGGACCACCACCTCCATTGCGGTAGCCACGGCGCGCAGCGTCACGCCAGCGCAGGCCGCCAGCGCCTCCAGCAGCATGTCGCCGGAGCACAGCTGGGTGCCGTCGCCGCCCGACGCTGGGTGTAGCCCGGCCTCGACCAGCGCTCTGGCAGTCCGCACCCGGCAAGCAACGCCGGAGCCGTCCAGCTCGCCGACCGCGCTGAGTGTGACGACCGCACTGTCCGGTTCGTTCCGATACCGCTCCTTCAGCGGAGCCTGCAGCTGCCGCAACGTCGCAGCGTCCACCTGCGTCCTCCCGGCTTTGGTCGGTTCTTCCAGCCCGAAGTCTCTCCCGCCAGGCAGCGCGGCGTCGACGCCACGGGCGTTTCGGGCCGCACCGGGGACGTCGGTGGTGCCGAGTTCACGGACGTTCTTGGTGACGTCGTTGACCGGGCCGCGCTGCTCGGTGCTGCCGCGGGTGGGGCCGATCTACCAGGCGCCGGGACTTACCACGTGGTGCCGTCAAGAGCCCGGCAGACATCGTCGTGACCGTCAGGCAGGTGACACAACCACTCCCCGTCCTCAGCCAGACTATTGATGTGCGACAGCACACCACCGCAGCGGCGGAAGTCGACTGAGCGTAGATCGTGGGCAGGTGCGGTCAGCAAGTTCGCCTCCATGTCATCGGACGGTAGGGCACCAAACCCGCCATGAACCTGCGCTGCGCCGATCGGCCGTGTCATGACGGTGAACGGCTCGGGCTGATCGGCGCCGCCGATCAGCCCGAGCCGAAGTACTCTTCACCAGGCATCAAGGCTGCTGACCACGCCGTGCGGACAATTGGCGCAGACCCAGCCAGCCCGACACGTTCGCTTCCCGTACAGTCCAGAGGTACCCAGATGGCACACCGGGTCCTTGAGGAGGCTGGAGTCCTGTCGCCCGCATCTCGCGCTCGGTGAGGTTGCCACCAGAAATCTCGGTGTCGCCGGGAATCGGGTCGAGGAGGTGAGGATGTTAAGCGTCGTCGCCACGCATCCCGCGAAGGCCGTCGAATGATCACGACAAATGTCCCGCTAGTCATCGCGGGTGCCGAAGCTCCTCCAGAGCCGACGGACAAAGTCGAGCAGTCCGGGGATTTCGACTGGGATGACCAGGAGGCAGAGGCGCTACGCCGGGGACGCCAGGACGCCGAACTCACCCTCTCCGCCGATTCAGTGCGGGCCTACCTCAACCAGATCGGCAAGGTGGCGCTGCTCAACGCTGAGGAGGAGGTCGCCCTCGCCACCCGGATCGAGGCCGGGCTCTACGCCGCCGAGCGAGTTCGCAGGGCCGAGGACGTCCCCGAAAAGCTCTCCCCGCAGCTGCGCCGCGATCTGCGCTGGATCGTCCGCGACGGCGAGCGCGCGAAAAACCACCTCCTGGAGGCCAACCTTCGCCTCGTCGTCTCGCTGGGCAAGCGCTATACCGGCCGCGGCATGCCGTTCCTGGACCTGATCCAGGAGGGCAATCTGGGCCTGATCCGCGCGGTGGAGAAGTTCGACTACACCAAGGGATACAAGTTCTCCACCTACGCCACCTGGTGGATCCGGCAGGCGATCACCCGCGCGATGGCTGAGCAAGCTCGCACCATCCGGATCCCGGTGCACATGGCCGAAGTAATCAACAAACTAGGCCGCCTCCAACGCGAACTGCTCCAGTACCTGGGCCGCGAGCCCACCCGAGACGAACTTGCCAGGGAGATGGACACCACTGCGGAGAAGGTGCTGGAGATCCAGCAGTTCGCCCGGGAGCCCATCTCGCTGGACCAGACCATCGGCGACGAGGGCGACTCGCCACTCGGGGACTTCATCGAGGACTCCGGGGCCGTGGTTGCGGTCGACGCGGTGTCGTTCACCCTGCTGCAGGACGACCTGCAATCTGTGCTGGCCACCCTGTCCGAGCGGGAGGCCGGCATTATCCGGCTGCGCTATGGCCTCACCGACGGCCGGCCGCGAACCCTGGACGAGGTCGGCCACGTCTACGGGGTCACCCGGGAGCGGATCCGGCAGATCGAGTCCAAGACGATGGCCAAGCTGCGCCACCCCTCGCGTTCCCAGGCACTGCGCGACTACCTCGACTAACAACGGCACGCGGGCCGGCGCTGGTTGCGCACCGCAGATCCTGAGTGCACTCAGCTTCCCGAACTCAACGGCAGAGCTGTTCCAGCGGCCTAGGGACAGCTCTGCTGTTGAGTTCGGGAACCAGAGAGCAGTCGCAGGCTGGGGCGTCTGTCCGGGGGTGGGGCACCTGACGGGTCAAGAAGTCGGGCCGCCCGGTCTGCTTCGTGCGGTCAGCGTCGCCCCCGCCAGCACACCGATCGCGGCAGCGCCGCCAGCGAGACCGAGGATGCCGAGCCGGCCCCAGCGGGGAAGGGCAGGCCACGCCGCGAGGGTGGCCAGTACGTCAGCCCCGTCGGCAAGCGCTCCGCCGGCAACCCAACCGGCAGCAGCAGACGAGTCGGGCCGCCGGAGCGCCAGCAACGCGCCCAGCCCGAGTGCCAGGTCGCGACCACCCAGAGCCCGCCCGAGGACCTGCCCCGCGGGGCCGGCCGCGAGTGCGGCTCCGACCCATGGCCGAGCCGGCACACTGGGCCGCAGCACCGCGATGACGCCAAGCGCTACCCGGCCGGTGGCGACCACCAGCGCGGCGTTGCGGGCCACGTCCGTCGAGATCATGGGCGAACGGTACGCCTCATGTTCCTGGACGGTCTTACCGCGGCGGGTGTCGGCCCGGCTGGCAGCCAGGGCAGTAGTAGATGTTCCTGGCGTAGACGTCGTCGCCTTGCACAGCACGGATCACTCGTTCTCCGCAGCGGCGACACGGTTTCCCGCCGCGTTCGTACACCCAGTGCTGGCTGCCGCGGGCCAGCTCCCCGGTGGTGGACTGCTCGGGACGGTCGGCGTTCGCCAGGAGAAGCCGCCGAGCCAGCGCGACCACGGCGTCGGGATCGACTTCGCTGACTTTCGCCCAGGGCAACACCCCTAACAGGAAGCACATCTCCGTCTTGTACAGATTCCCGACCCCGGCCATGATCCGCTGATCGAGCAGCGCGAGACCGAGTTCGGCTCCAGGCTGTCCGCGTAGTCGTTGCGCCGCAGTCGTAGCGTCGTTGTCGTCCCAGCGGGGGTTGAGCAGGTCTGGACCCAGATGCCCCACGAGCCGGTGTTCGTCCTGGGTGGCCAGCAGCGCCATGTCGTGCAGGAGGAAACCCACTGCTACTCGTTCCAGCGTGGTTAATACTGCCCGGGCTTGATGACCTGGCCGTCGCCAACGCTGTCCAGGCTGGTAAAGGTGCCAGGAGCCGTCCATCCGGAAATGCGTATGCAGACTCCGCCCGTCGTCGAAGCGGGTGAACAGATGCTTCCCGACGCTCCGGACGTCCAGCACGGCGAGCCCCGAGAGATCATGCTCGGCGAGCCGTGGATGGCGCAGTTCTCCCCGCGTCAGGCGTTTTCCGCTTAGCCCGGCCGCCATACGTTTGGCTGCCGCGTACACGGTGTCGCCTTCGGGCATGGCTATCGATGACCTGCGCAGGTGTCCTGGTAGCTGACGCCGGGTGGATAATAGTCCCACGTCGCCTTGTCGATCGGTCCGCCGGCGCGGATACACGCCTCCCGCACCGCATCCCGCTGAAGTTCCTCAAGCTGGGTCATATCCCACAGAGTGACGGTCGTGTGCCTGCTGGCGGTGGCCGGGGTGCGCCCGTCAGGGGAAACCGCTACCGAGTCAACCTCGTTCGTGTGGCCGATGAGCGTGCCGCGGTACCGCCCGGACATGAGGGTCTGCATCAGGCTCGCCCGCGTCTGCGGGCTGGGATCGAGCTGGTTGGCGGCTCCTCGATTGAGTTCAGCTGCCGTGCTGGTGCTGGTCGGCCCGGGCCTGCACCTGCTCCCGGCCGCCGATCTGCTGCTGCTCAAATCGGTGGGCCGCAGCCGCGGCTGGCCGCTGCCGGAGCACGGCCAGGTTGCGGTGCTGCTCGCCATCGCCACCGGGCTGCCCGATCTGGCCAGCGACCTGCTCCCGAGCCTGGCCGCGGCGCAACCCCCGACATTGCGGGCAGCATGGGCCTACACCCGCGACGGGGAAGCTAGTGCACAGCTGGCTCGGCTCAACGCCTGGCTTGCCGAGCACCCGGCCTGGTACGACGTCGCACTGGCTGGGACGGACCGCTGGGTCGACCTCATCCTGCGCTTCCGCTTCGACCGCGTGAACCACTGAGGTCTGGGACCGACCGGCCGCCGGGAGCAAGGAAGCGGGGAACTCAACCGGCGGCCGGCCGGGGTCTACTCGTCTCGCTGCGGCGAGGGCTCGGCGCGCTGGCACGTCGGGCAGACCTGGTCGGGATCAGGTGGCTGGCAAGGCAGCGCCTTGCGACCGTGCGCAACCGTGCGCGGCACGAACCGGATGCCGCACGCCGCGCTCACGCTGCCCCGGGTCAGGATGCCCCGGTGGGTGTCGTGGTCCTTGAGCGACTGCAGGAACCAGCTCAACGTGCACTGCCCGCCTTCCGCTAGCCGTCCTCAGCGCCGCCCGACCCGAAGAGGCGCGAGCCGGGCGGCTGACGCCAGCCCTGCGCTGACATCTCATAGAGAGTAAACGATGGTACGTCACAATGTCACGTATCAGCAAGGTGACGTACCATCGATACGCCGTTATGCTCCGTCGCCATGGCTGGACCCTCCATCCGGCGCCGCCAGCTCGGAGCTGCACTGCGTCAACTGCGCGCGGACGCAGCCCAGAACCGTGAGGACACGGCTGCCGTCCTCGGGTGCTCGCCGACCAAGGTCACCTACCTGGAATCAGGCCGCAACGTCATCGGCAAGACGGAGTTGATCGTCTTGCTTCAGCACTACGGCGCCGAGGAGAGGCTGGCGACGCTGGAGGAGCTGCGGCAGGGAGCGGGCAAGCGCGGCTGGTGGTCCACTGCCCGGTTGCCGCAGTGGCTCTCCGCCTACGTCGGCCTTGAGACCGAAGCAAGCTCGGTGCGCTGCTTCGAGCTGGAGTTGATCCCGGGACTGCTCCAGACCGAGCAGTACACCCGGGAGATCCACGCGCTCCGCGGGAAGCTGACACCGGATGACCTGGAGCGGCGGGTGAAGGCGCGGTTGCGACGTCAGGAGCGCCTCATCGCGACCGACCCCCTGCAACTGTCGGCACTGCTGTCCGAGGCGGCCCTGAAGCGGTGCGCACGCCAGCCCAGTGTGGCCACCGACCAGTTCCGGCAGTTGCTGGACTGGGCACAGCTACCCAACGTCGAGATCCAGGTGTTGCCGTTCGATGTCGGCCTGCACAGCGGCATGTCGGGAGCGTTCACCCTGCTCAGCTTCCCGGACGGTCTGCTCCCGGACGCTGGCTGGCAGGAGTACGCGCTGGGTGGCCACCTCATCGACGACGAGGCGGACGTGGCTTATATGACTACGCTCTATGCCAAGCTCCGCGATCAGGCTCTCGGTCGCGACGAGAGCCTGACCCTGCTTGCGGGGCTCGTCGAGAACACACCCTGACCAGCAGAAAGAGGCAGCACCATGGATGGTCTAGCCCACGTTCAGTGGCGCAAGTCTAGCCGCAGCAGTGGCGACGCCGCTTGCGTGGAGGTCGCCGACCTCGACCACGGCGGCCGCGCCGTGCGGGACTCCAAGAACCCGGCCGGCCCGGCCCTGATGTTCAGCGCGGCCGAGTGGGCCGCGTTCACCGCCGGAGTCCGCACCGGCAAGTTCGACTGACCAATCAGCAGCAACCGGCCCCACCCGCGCGTTCGTAGCGGGTGGGGCCGGGCTCCCGACGAGATTCTCGGCTATGACAACAATGGCTTACCTGCGTGACCGCGTCGGCGGCACGAGCGGTGGTCGTCGATGCATCAGCGGCGGTAGCGGTCGTCCTCAGAAAGCCCGATAGCGACGATCTCGTTGGTTACCTGCTGGACAGTGCTGCCGCTCGGCCGATGAATGCCGGCAGTACGTACGGCGACACGGTGTGCCGGGGCAGCGCCGACCGCAGCCGCATCGCCAGATAGCGCTGCCCTGCCAGGCGAGGTATACCCTGCTTCCAACCGGACGCGGGCGGCGCCGCGGAATTCGCTCGGTATTCCTGGGGCCGGAGTGGCTAGTTCGCGGCGCAGCTTTTCGCGAAGTTCGGACAACCGTTCCCAGCCGATCCGAGTGCGATGAGCAAGTCGTCGACAGTGCGAGGTTGCCGGCGATAGCGCGACACCTGCCGGGCGAGCGCTCGACTCACGGCTGCCGGATTCAGATCGAACTGGTCGAGCAGGAACGTGTCCTGGTCCACCACCTCCATGTCGAAAGGCTCCGTAGCGTCGGTCGGGAAGTCACGGGTGTTCTGTGTGACGATCAGCTCAGCGCTTCCGCAGACCGCCGCGGCGAGCACGTGCCGGTCCTTCAGATGATTCGTCATGGAATCTGTCAACAACAGGTAGCCGGTGACCATGGCTCCTGGGAAGTACTCAATCATCTGTCCGATGCGGTGATCCACACCGGACTCAGATATCCCGTACCGCATGAGGGCTCGTCGAAGCTCCCCGAGGATGTCCTCAGACCACAGCGGCTGGAACAACTCCTCCTCAGCGATGCATAGCGGTGTGTCGCAGAGCAACGGCTTGAACAGCACGCAGGTGTCGAGTAGGGCGCGGAACATTAGCCGGCGTCGACCTTTCGATGGTCCTCGGCCCGCTCGACCGACGCGTCGTCCGGGAGGTCGTACACACCAGCGTCCTCGGACGCCCGGACCATCTCGTCAAGCCCAGCCGCGCGGGCGCGCCGCGCTCGCTGCTGATAGGCCAGTAGATCGCCAAGCCGGATTCGACGGTGCCGACCGGGCTTGTCGAACGGAATCTCGCCTACTTCGAGCAGCCGAACGAGAGTGGGCCGGGAGACGCCCAGAAGGTCGGCCGCCTGGCCGGTCGTGAGCACGGTGTGTTGCGGGGCCACGGTGATCGCCAACCCTTGGGACAGCGCCGTCACGACATCCTTCAAGACCTCGTACAGCTCATCCGGCAGCTCGATATGGGTGCCGTCGCCGGCCACGAGCGCGGGGCGACCGTGCGACCTGAGCGCAACCAGGAGATCGGCCATGCGCTGCGTGGGCTCACCAGGCAGAACAGTTCGCTCGGTCAGAGTGGCGCTCATAGAGCGATGGTAGCCAACAAACGAACGAAACGAAAGGCTGTGCTGATACTCAACTGTCAAGCCTGACGGGATGCGGGTCACGATCGTCCGAGCTCGTCCCGGAGTGTCTCAGCCGTCCAGGTGGGGCAGCCGCAGCCGAGGAAGTAATGGTCGCCGGTCAGAACGCCAGCGTCGAGGGCGAGGGCCACCGGCGGCCAGTCGTGGGGGTCGCGAGGAACCCGCCGACGGGCCACCGCCTCCATGTGCTCGTAGAGGTGGCGAGGGATGATCTCGATCACCCGCTCGTCGATCAGAGCGACCACCTCGTCGTACAGGCGCTTAGCGTGATCGACGGTGAGTCTTCCCCGTTCGACGATCGCACCGATTCGGCGTTGCAGTTCGTGTTGGGTCTCGTCCCTCTGCTCCTCGACGACCACCACTCGGAGGTCGGGATGGGTCAGCAACTCTCGTCCTCGCGTGCGGAGCAGCTTGGGCGACGAGTGCGCTCGCGTCCGCGACGACGATCACTCTGCGTGCCGCCGACGCAGGTCAAACATCTGCGCCAGCTCCCCCTCGGACAGGCCGGTCTCATCGAGAACCTGACTAACGGTCTCGCCGAGCCGGGCGAGCGCGCGTCGCACCTCATCCTCGTCTCGCTGGAGGGGGATGTAGAACCCGATGACACGACCGTGCTTACTGACCACGACCGGATCAGAACCAGACAGGTAAGTCGTCGCGTGATCACGGAACCCCCGCACACCCACAGTCTTCAACTTCCCCATTGTGACCACCTCGTGGTCACACTTTACCGTCCAGCCGGGACTCCACCAGCGGCTGGTATGTCATGCCGCCTGACAGCATAATCGTCGGCGGATCCATGGGGCGTGCGTCGGTTGCCGCGCCCGTGAACTCGACGAGACCGACGTGTGGAAGGGCTCGGACGTCGGCCACGTCGAGTTCACGGGCAGTGCCGGAGCAAACTAGTCAAGGAACATTCCTGGTCCGGATAAGGTGAAGCCCGCCTGTACCGCCAATAGGTTCCACTAGGCCGTTACGAGAGCCGGGCAACGTGCAAAAGGTTCCACTAGGCGGCTTTCGTGCGCGGGATCGAGCGGGATCAGATCAGCAAGGGGATCTGGGCCGTGACATAGTCAGGAAGCTGGGAAGGTCACTGTGGTTGCACGACGCGCCGTTCGGCGGGATCGAGATCGAAGGGCTTGTGTGGCTCGGCTTGGTACCAGTAGGCCACTGAGGAGTAGTCGTCGCTGCGTTTGTTCGCGTGGCCGTGCTCGATGCTGACCCGGATGGATCGTTGAAATGGTATGGGATCTTCGATGTGGAAGCGGTACATGCTGATCTGCCCGCTCCAGTTGTCGCCGCCGGGCAGGGTGATGCCGTGATACGGCGCGTGGTAGGTCTGGGTCGGGCACCACGCGGTGTTGAAATAGTCCTCGGTGCCGGTGCCGTGGAGGGTGGGGGGCCACCGGTCGCCGTCGATGAAAATCATGTCGTCACCCTCGCCGTACCAGTTCCACTCGTCGGTGTCGCGGAGGTTGTGGATGTTGAGCACGCAACCGACGTAGTGGCCGCGGCCGGTCGCGTCCAGGATGGTGTAGTTGGTTTTCCCGTCCAGATTCGTTCCGGTGAGTAGGAAGTCAGCGTTGCTCTCCGACCCTTGCGTCACCCCCGGGCAGGGATTGCTGCGGCGCCACTGGGCGTGGAAGCGTCCGATGCCGTCTTCGAGCTCGTCGAACTCCTCGTAGTCGATGTAGTAGTAGAAGAACATTTTCTCGTGGGTCAGTTCACTGCTGATCTCCAGCCGGGCGCCCGAGCCGAACGGCATGTGGAAAAAGCAGTTGAACCCCTTGCCGTCCTCCGGGCTCATCTGGAGCGGGGCGGAGACGAAGTTGGTGGTGCGGCCATGCCCGACCCCGAAGAAATCACCCAGGGGTACGACAACGCTGGGGTGGGATTCACCGTCCCAGTACGCGTGGAGCACGAGCCGGCGCAGGTAATCGGGGTCCCGCATCCACGGGTCGCGGACCATCCGTTCGTTGGCGACGGTCACCCAGATGTGGTTGATGGCCCCGGCTCCCTCGATGTCTGCGAGGGTGGCGGTCTGCCCCGGCTCGAGAGTGAGGCGGTCGTCGTTGCCGCCGGTGCGGTCCCAGCTGGACGCGCGGCGCCGGCGGGTACTGCGCAGCCGCGGCAGGTCTCGCAGGCTTGAACCGTACGGGCCGTAATTGACGGTCACGCCATACCTCCTGTCTCGGCGGCGGCGCGCTCGGCCGGCACGAGCCGGCTGCCGTTGCGGAACGCGGCTTCCAGTGTTTCCAGGCTGCGTTCCTTGGTTTCCGGCACCATCCACCACACGATCGGGAAGACCACAACGCCGATGACGGCAAAGACGATGAAGGCGGTACCTATGCCCGCGAGGTCGACGAAGCTGGGGAACGTCAGTGAAATGAAGAAGGCGGCCAGCCAGTTGAACAGGGTGGCGATGGCCATCGCCGCGCCCCGAATGGCGAGCGGGAAGATCTCGGCCAGCATCACCCACAGCACCGGCCCCCAGGTCGCCGAGAAGGTGTTCGTGAATACCACGAACGCCGCTGCCGCGACGACGAACAGCGCGGTCGAATCGTCCGGAAGGAGCAGTACTGCCGCACCGACAGCGAACAAGCTGGCCGACATACCCACCAGACCGGCCAGCAGGACGGGTTTGCGGCCTCGCCGATCAACGACCTTGGATCGGACGACCAGCGCGATGGTCCCGATGTTCACCAGCCCGTTGAGAAAACCGAACAGCAACGCGGTGGTCTCGGACACCCCGAAGCCGGTGAGAATGGTCGGTGCGTAGTACACGATCGCGTTGATCCCGGTGATCTGCTGGAAGACGGCCAGCATGGCGCCCAGGATCAGCAGCCGCCGCACCCAGGGGGCGAACAGCCGGGCACCGGTGCGCCTGTCGCGCTGCTGCTGCTCGAGTTCCATGATCTCGGTGAGTTCACGCTCGGCCAGCGCGGTGTCGCCGCGCAAGCCGACCAGGACGGCGCGGGCCCGTTCGGGCTGGCCACGTCGGACCAGCGATCGGGGGGTGTCGGGCATGAAGTACATGCCGATCATCAGCACGATCGCGGGGAACACGCCGATGAGCAACATCCACCGCCACGAGCCGGTGAAGGCCAGCGCGAAGCCGACAGCCGCGGACAGCGCCGTCCCCACAATGATCAAAAATTGGTTCAGGGAGGTGACCGCACCGCGGTCAGCGGCAGGTGCCATCTCGGCCAGGTAGAGCGGCACCATCACCGACGCGATACCGATGGCCAATCCCAGGATGAACCGGAACAGCACCAGCCCGTTGACGGTCGGGGCGAGGCCGGCGCCCAGGGCTCCGACAGTGAACACCACCCCGGCGACGAGCAGGAGCTGCTGCCGTCCTAGCCGATCGGCCGCGGGACCGCTGCCCAGCGCGCCCACCATCGCCCCGAACACCATGGCGCTGACCACAGCACCTGCCTGCAGGGGCGTGAGCGGCAGCTCATCCGGGATGAACAGGAGCGCGGCGCCGATGATGCCGTTGTCGTAACCGAACAGCAATGCCGCCAACGCGCCCAGGGCATACACCCGCCGGGTGGTCACTCGGGACCGGAACGAGGACGCGACCATCAGCTACCTCCGATGCGACGGGAAAGCACGCGCTGTTCTCGGGCCAGCGCGTGGACAATCTCTTTGGTGTCCGGGTACAGCTCCCGGTAGAGGGCGTAGCAGCGCTCGTAGGTCGCAGCGGCTTCCTGGTGCGGCTCGATCATGGTCGAGATGGGATTCCACTGATCCATGTCCGGTGACTGGCCGATCCCGACGGCCGCCAGCAGCGCGTCACCCAGGCACGCACCCATCGTCTGGCGGGGCAGCTGCTGCGGGGCGTCCAGGACGTCGGAGACGATCTGCGTCCACAGCCCCCCCTTGGTGCCGCCACCCACCGCGACCAGGCGGCGGTCCTGCCCGCCGGCGTCGCGCATCGCGTGCAGGTTGTGCCGTACCCCGTAGGCCGTGGCCTCCAGCGCCGCCCGGTAGATGTCCCCCCGGTTGTGCCGCAGGGTCAGCCCGGCCAGCACGCCGCGGGCGTCTGGGTCGAACAGCGGCGTCCGCTCGCCGGCGAAGTAGGGCAACATGAGCAAGCCGTGGGCACCAGGCGGCGACTGCTGGGCTTCCGCGACGAGCGGATCGAACGAGGATTCCCCGGTCAGCTTGCGGATCCAGTCGGTGATCGCGCCCGAGGTCGCCATGCCGGCCGCGAAGTTGTGGGTACCGGGAAAAGTGCCGACGGTGCCCCAGAGATCCGGACTGCGGCGCGGACGGTCGAGCACCTCGACCAGGAACATGGTCGTCCCGTACATCAGCATGACGTCGCCAGGCGCGGTGACGCCGACGCTGGTGGCCTCCGCCCAGGCATCGATCGTGCCTGCCACCACGGGCGTACCCGCCGGGATGCCGGTCTCCTCAGCGACGGTGGCCTGCACGTCGCCCACCACGTCCGCAGGCCAGCACAGTTGGGGCAGCTCAAGTCCGGGGGCGATCAGCTCAGTCCACTGCTCGATCCAGCGGTGTTCGACCGGGTCGTACATCGGAGTGCACTGGCTCGCCGAGTGATGGTCGAGGACGTAGCTGCCGGACAGGCGGCGCACGATGAAGCTGCTGGCCATCAGGAAGCGGCGGGTCGCGGCCCAGGTTTCGGGTTCGTTCGCGCGCAGCCACGCCAACTTGGGTCCGACCGCTTGCGAGGTGAGCACCGACCCGCAGCGCTCCAGGATGGTCTGCTCGCCCAGCGACTGGGTCAGCTCCTCGATCTCCACCTGGGCGCGGGTATCGACGCCGTACAGGATCGCCGGCCGAAGGGGACGATCCTCGCTGTCCACCGGGAGCAGGCACGGACCGATGCCGCTGACGCCGACCGCGGCGAGAGGTTCGCGAACCGCCGCCGTCAGCTCCTTGCTGATGGCCGCGAAGTCCGCCCACCACACTGCCTGCGCGTCGTGCTCCACCCAGCCGGGGTGCGGCATGGATACCTCGTGGGCTCGGGTCGCGGTCGCGACGACGGTGCCGTCGGTGCGCACCAGCACGCCTTTGGAGCTGGCGGTGCCGATGTCGACACCGAGCAGCAGCGAGCTCACCGAGCGCTCACCGGGCCGCGCCCAGTTGAACCGTGCCCAGCCCAGCCCACTCGATGTCGAGCATGCGGCACACCGCGCGCAGCTCGGCGACGTGCTCGCCGGGCACCGCATGGATGTGGTTGGCCCCGAACGTGGACAGGAACTCGTCGGCCTCGACCTCCAGCCGGGCGAATGCGTGCGGCCACTCGAACGTCGACTGCCGGGCCAGCTTCTCGTTGGTCGCGTCGTCGTAGGACTCGAACGCGCCGCGAGCCACGTGCATCCGGTAGCTGCCCCCGATTCGGGTCAGCCGCGCGAAGGTGGCCTGCCCGGGCGCAGCGAAGAACGACACCGAGGCGCCGCCGGCGGGGAAGTAGAAGATCTCGGGGTAGAAGTTCACCGTGCGCAGGTTCTCCGCCGGATCGTCACTGCGCGCGGCGAACCAGGTGGCGTGCTGCCCGGAATTGCACAGGTCCCAGATGTCGCGGTCGGCGTGGTAGTGCCGCACGTCGGCGAAGAGCACCGGCGTGCCGGTGAGGCCCTTGAGCAGCTGCATGGTGAGCGCACCGTCCATGTCGGACTCGGTGGCGCACACGTGGGTGGGCTTGGGGCCCTCCCAGTCGTAGGGGTCGTTGAGGAACGCCTCGGTGACGTCCATCGTGGTGAAGTGCGTGGTCAGCTCAGGCTGGCCCTTGATCCCGCAGAAGTCGAGGTTCCACTCGTCGATCAGCTCCCGCACCGCGTGGTAGGAGCGGATCTGACGTTCGAGCAGCTCCTGCGTCAGCTGCTTGCCGTCGTAGTGCACCCCGGCGGCGTGGCGCTCCAGCCATTGCCGGCCGGCGGTCACCCGCGACTGCTCGACGGTGGCGCTGCGCCGCACGATCTCCCACTGGTCGATCTCCTCGACGTCCACCCCGAACGTGCTCATCCACTGATCGGTATCCGCCACCGCGGTGTACATCCCCATCGGACGCCCACCGATCCGGCCGAAGGTGCTGCCCGACAGCGTGGACACGGCGGCGGCGGCGCGGACGGTCTCCAGGACGCGGTCCCGCACGCCGTCGTCGGCCATGTCGCCCCACACCCGGGTATGGGGCCGGCCGATCTGGTCCAGCCCCCCACCGGCGGCCAGCATGCCGACCATCCCGGGGAACTGCGGGTCGATGTTGGAGAACAGCAGCAACGGACCCGGGGTGGCTGCCGCGGCGAGCATCGTGAAGTGCGGGAACGCCCACACCGGGTAGTTGAAGATGGTGAGGTCCGGTCGCGCGTCAGCCACCCGGCGCGCCTCGCTGGTGGCCAGCGTGTTGGTCCAGATCGGCTCCGAGGCACGAATGACCTCGTGCCCGGCCTGTTCGAGTGCCTGGGCGATGCGGCCTTCGACGTCGCTCCCGAACGTCTTGATGTCGGCGTGGACGAAGTCGCGTCCGTCGGAGAACGACAACAGTCCGACCCGTGCCATTTCTGCTCCTGCCTGCTACGCCGCGGTCGCGGCCGCTCACGCGGGCTGGTTTCGTAGCGTGGCTTCGAGAATCGCCCGCACCTGGGGATCGATAATGTTCCGCTGGGCGACGAAGGTATCACTCAGCGGAAGACCCACCAGGTCATCGCCGGTTGAACCGCTTCGGTGTGTCCGGAGACTCAGGTGGTTGAGAGTCCAGCCGTCCGCTGGCATGAGTTCGATCTTGTACCGACCGATCTCGGTCTGTGAGCCGCCGGTCGAGCAGCTCACCGACACGGTCAATCACGCGCCCAGCCGGCGCGCGGGGATGTGCGCAGGTTGAGCCCCGTGAACTCGACGTCACCGACATTTCGCCTAGGCGAGTCGTCGGTGACGTCGAGTTCACGGCGGTTAAGGCCTTGGTGACGCTGCCTTGGAGAGTGCGTCGCCTCACTACCGGCGTACCCGGCGGCGAGGGGATGGGTGGAGCAGCTCGGAGCGCAAGCCGGGGACCTACTGGTCGATGTCGTAGCTGACCTCGACCATGACGGTGAGTTTCTCGGTACCGGGCTCGATGGGGACGGTCGCAGCTTCCGCCGGTCTGGAATCCTGGTAGAACGGGTTCGGCGGGTTAACCGGAACCTCGGTGATCGAGTGAATCCGGCCCAGCCTCACTCCGGCCGCGTCGGCCATCTGCTTGGCCTGGGCCTGCGCCTGCCGAACCGCGTCCGTCCGGGCCTGGGCCCGCGCCGCGCTGTCGTCATCGATCGAGAAGCCGAGTTGCTGTACCCGCACCGCATCACCGGCGGCCGCACCGGCGGCGTCGATGAGACCCCCGGCGCCGCTGATGTCATGCAACGTGGCCGTGACCTGGTTCGTCACCTCGAAGCCGGTGATCTGCCCTGACGTTGAGTCGTACGTCGGGTTGACCGACAGCTGGCTGGTCTGCAGGTCCGCTGCCGCGACTCCCTTGCTCTTCAGCACGTCAATCAGCGCGGTCGCCTTGGCATTGTTGGCATCAAGGGCGCCCTTCGCGCTCTGACCCCGCGTCTGCACTCCGATGACGAGGGTCATGGTGTCCGGGGTCCCAGTGACCGTTCCGAGGCCACGGGCGGTGATGCCAGCCAGAACCGTCGATCCGGCACTGGTGGACGCCACCGCGGCCGGATCGTTGCCGCCGGAGCACCCGGCCAGCGCGAGTGCGCCGAGGGCGAGGACCGCCACACCGGACGAGGGACGCTTCACCGGGATCTCCGTTCCGTGGCTGGTGTACCAAGGACGATCCGGACCACCGAAGAGGTTGCACTGTGGCAGCCGAGCAGTTTGCGACCACGGAGAGGGCGGGCGGGCTGATCAAGGGGTCGATCCGGCGGGGCGGTCCACAGCCGACCATTGCGCTAAGTAGGTCACGGGAAAGTTACGTACGACTACCCATTGCCAGTGGCGCTGCACCTTGTGCACGGTATGTGATGCTGAGCCGGCACGACAGCCGATGAAGTATTTCCAGGCCTGAACCGCTGGGCCACCATGCGAGGAGGATTTGATGTCTGACACGCTCGGCTTTGCCGACGAGCAGCACGTGGAGCTGCTGCCGCCCCGTACCGTGATGTCGCTGTTCGGCGCTGACGGGAACGCTGGCACTCCGGGCGCCGGCGGCCAGGGGGACCCCGGCACCGGCCACAATGAAAACAACTTCAGCACGGGCACCCAGGTCAACATCGAGGAACAAGGAATCTCCGGCCCCGACGGCAGCGCTAATCCCGGTCGTTAATTCCCTTCCAAGTTCCGCAGCTCTGTAGACACCGGCGCTATCACACACTCACAGATCACGCGGAGCCTCTCTCATACACTCCGCCGGACTCGACCACACGGAGTGCGGCGCCCAGCGCAGGGAGGCCAAGTGCGGTGAGAGCGCCCGCCACCTGGTTCCGGTATTCTAGAAGGTCGGCTTTGATCGCATCGCCACCACCCTGGACACAATCTCCGACTGCTCTTGCGATCGAGTCAGCCACTTCGTCGGCAGGCTTATTGTGACTGATTCCTCGCAGGTACGCATATCGCGATGCGAGACATGCGACTGCTCGGCCGACGAAAGCCACCGCAGGAATTTCCGCGACGCCCAGTGGTCCTCCCGCTTCCCCTGTCTTGAGAACTCCCCCCTCCTGTAGCCGCCTCCGGATTCTGGATTCGATCGCGCTGCGGTCACCCATCGTGAGAATGTCGTCAGGGATTGACCTGAGTGCTTGTTCGAGCACCTCCTGCTCCGACTCTGATAGCTGAGCGTACGAAGCAAAGTCCGTCTTTTGCGCTTGAGTCACCGTTGCCTCCATGTTTGACAGCCCTAACCCGACTCACGCCAGTTATCTTAGCTTACGAAGTACCGCCCGGAAGGGTCAAGCCATTGCCACCAACCTTCCCGCTGCGTGCGTCGAGAACAACCGCGATTCCGTCCGGCGCCCAGGCATTTCATTGAGCGGCGATTCCTGCCAGCTCGCGGCAGCTACCGGCGGTCCCGGCCGCGATCAGCGCTGCGGGCCGTTGCATACGAGTCCTGTCCTGGCTCACACGTCTGAACGTTTTGCCGCCCGAAAGGCCGTTCCACCGGACATCGAGAAGTTGGCATGATCGGGAGGTGCGCGCACAGCCCCGGATCCAGGATGCTCAGCGTGACAAGCAGAGGCCACCCTTCACGCGCCTGCGCTGGGCAGTCGCCTCGGTCCTGCGGCGCCAGCGAGCGGTTGGCAACGGCGCCGTCACCGGGACGTGCGCCCGCAGCGGCCCCGACGACAAGGCATTCGACGACGCCGCCCGGTCGGGCGACTGGGCCACGGCGGCGACGTCACTCGCGAAGCTACCCACGCCGACGCCGAAGCTGGCGCCGCTCACGATCGACCAGCTGCGCCTGCTCCAGGATGCCGTGACCCGCGCGCGCTCCGTGCTCGGCGGCGCCGGCGCCATGCTCCAGCTCGCGATCGCCGTCGAGCTGCAGGGCAAGGGCGTCCCAGCGACCAAGGTCGCGGCCGGCGCCGCGTTCGGCAAGCTCGAGACCAAGGTCGACGAGAGGCTCGACGGCGACGAGGCCACCGGCGCCTTGTACGCCTACAAGATCAATATTACCTTCACGCCCGACACGGCCGTCGTCGACGCCGATGAGATCGCGTTTATCCAGACGACCCGCCTCGTCGACACCGCGAGTGGCTCCAACATCGACCACAACGAGATTGCCCAGAAGCGCCAGACACCGTCGGCCACGAGCGTGGACCGGATCCGCGGCAAGAAGCACGGCTGGTACGGGATGATGATGGACAACGGGACGGGCAGCGGCAACCTGACCGTCTGGAAGAAGTCCGACCCCGCCACCCCGGCCAACATGCGGGACCGCGCGAGTTGGATCCAACCCAACACCACGTGGGAGTTCGAGACCATGGTGGTCTGCCGCTCCGGGGCCGATGCCGGCAAGGTGTACGCGGTCGTCACCTGGGGCTTCACCGTCGACGACGACCTCAAGCTCACCGAGCTGGCACGAACGGTGACGAACAAGCAGAGCACGGAGGCCACCACAGCGGTGCGGAGGTGGAACGACCAGGCCGCCGGCTCCTCGGTCGGCCGCAACGCCCCGGGTCAGGTGCCGCTGCCGGCGCTGAGATGAGCGCCTTGCCTGGTTCGGGTACGCAGTCAGAACTCCAGTGTGATGAAGCCATCCTCGCCCGCTGGCGGCGCGACCACGGTGTAGCCGAACTTGGCCTTCAGATCGTCGACATCCCACAGCGCCGCACGCTCGCGATAGTTGAAGATGATCTCTTTTTCCGGGCCGCCGTGCTTGAGGATCCGCGCCATGGTGATCTCGTTCGGATGGGCATGGCGGGCACCGCTGGTGGAGATCAGGTATCGGTCGCAGTCGATCAAGTCGAGCAGGTCCTTCGAGAGGTTGCGGTCGCTGCCGTGATGGGCGACCTTGAGCGCGTCGACGCGCAGCTTGCCGCCCGCCGCGAGTGCGCGGGGCCGAAGCGATTTCACCAGCCGGCGATCGTCGGCGTCACCGGTGAAGACGATGCGCTTGCCCTCGAACTCGAACAGCATCCCGATGCTGGTCCGGTTCGCCTTGGACGTGTCGGGAACAAACGGCGCGGCGGCCAGCGCCTCGACGTCCACCGGCCCGAACGACTCGAAGCCAGGCACCTCGGGAACTGGATCCTTGCCCGGGATCAGGCCGTGTTTGGCGCACTCCTTCACCCAGGCTGGCGCGAGCTTCTCCAACTGCGCGCGGTCGGGCGACAACACCTCCATAGTGGACCCATCACCGAACCACTGGACAGGGCGGCCGACCTCCACGCTTCGACCCGAGAACGCGACATTCCACGGGATGTTCTGCGTCATCAGGGCGGTGGTGAGTCTCTCGCCGTCCTGGGCGCCGAAGCCCTCCATATCGAGCAACTGGTCGAAGCCGTTGAACCACACGTCTCCGAACTGCACCGATCGGTCCGGGTCGTCTAGCAGGGCCAGTACGCCCATGATGTGGTCCTGGTCGACGTGCGTGACGACGAGGACGTCGACCAGACCGCCTAGGCCCGCAAGCGTGGGCTTGATCAGCGGGTAGGTACCCGGGCGCCCGCCATCGATGAGAAGGCGCCGGGTGAATCCGCTTCCGCCGTACTCCAGAAGCAGGCAGTCACCGTCCTCACCAGGCAACATCCTGAGCCGGATCAACGCGACCGCCCCCGAAGGCTGATGATCACAAACGGCTCCCGCATGTCAACGCACCACGACAGCCGGCGAGCCTGCGCAAGCCGCCAGGCACACTCCGGGTCGTCCGGGAACTCAGACAGCCCGTCCATGAGCCAGCTCAAGCCGAGGGTATAGAGCGGCACGCCACGGTCGTAGGCCTCGATCAACCCATCCCGCGCCTGCTGCAGGTCCCCCTCGGTCGTCGCCTGGCGAAGCCGCCGGCACGCCCACAGCACCGACCCGTCGCTCATCCAGCCGAACCAGTCTCGCAAGTTGCCCAGCCACGAATCCCACTGCCGGGGCTCGTCTGCCACGTCCCTGCCGACCAGGACGTACCCTCCAGCCGCCGCCGCGAGCGGATTGCGGACCTTCCCGTAGAGCATCGATTCGACGTCGGTGAACAGTGTGGCTGCTGCATCGAAGGCACCCCGGGCCAGGTAGGCGAGCGCCGCGCCCACATCACGGTCGCGAACGGTCACCGCGATCGCGCTGCCGGTCGGACTTTGACGCCCGTTGACCAGGACCTCGATCTGCGCGGAGTCCCACGGCGCCGGCAGTGTGACGAGGTGCGCGGCGCCGGCAATCTCCACGACCAGGAACTGCCGGGCACCCCGGACCCGGCTCGGCGCGCCCACCGGTCCGTCCGCGCCGAAACGGAACAGGTGCGATGTCCCGTCGGACTCGTCGGGATCAGGGATGACTTGTGGTGGCGAGTCCGCGATCAGGTCCGCAATCGGGACATCTGCCGCCCCGGCAACCAGCGCGATCATCGATTCGAAGGACCAGCTCGCCGTCATCGAGTCAGCGATCCAGGTGACCTTGGTGTGCCCGATCGGGGGCAGCTCCGCGTCCCATCCGGGGTCCACACCGTCGGCACCGGCCGGCCTCACGATGTACCGCGAGCCGGTCGAGCGAGGGACCGGAATCATCGATGGGTCGTGATAGACGGAATACGGCTCGATATTGCCCATGAGGTACTGCCAGGAATGCGTCTCGTACGGCGAGTCCGACGCATCGAGGATCACGGGCGTTTCCTCGCCGTCCCGCGCTTCGACGTCCTCCGTCAGTATGGCCCCGGACGGCAGCGTCGCCGACACGACATAGCGCCCGGCTTCGACTTCGTATCGCGCTGGCGCGACCGAGATCCCACAGGGGAACACAATGTTGCGCTTCGCAACCCCGGTGGCACCGGCAGGGTAGATGTTGCCGACGATCTTCGTCCCGCCATCAAGGTCGTGTTCGAAGGTGGGCAGGGTGACGCTCACGCTCAGGGTCGCGCTCATACCGTGGCCCCCAATCGTATGCGGCGGTGCGACGGGCGCACCGTGATCGACTTAGTCCGCACGTCCTGGGGGCCGACTCTCGCCTCGAACTCGTAGTCCCCGAACACCAGCTCGACGAACCACTCGCTATCCGGCTCCTCGTCATCGACATCGGCCGCCGCACGTTGCCGTTGTTCGAATCCCGCCCGCCGGCAGCTGAAGTCGGCGAGCCGGTTCTCCTCGGGCGCCATGCAGCCAACATAGACCGGAACGACCGGCGGGCCCGGAAGCTGATGGAGATCGAAGACGGGCATCTCGCCGACCGTCGGTACCTGGACACCCGCGACCACCCCGGCGAACAGCGGCTGCTTCATGAAATGATCGATCGCCTCATGCAGGCGGGACGTGGTGACACGCCAGTCGCCTTCGGGGTCGTCGCTGCCGGCGCCTCTCAGGCCCTTGAGCAATGCGTCCGTGAACAGGCTGACCTGGCCGGGACGCGCGTGCGAGCGGTCCCCAGCCAACGTGGAGTAGTAGGGAACGTGCAACCGCCTAGGAAAACCCAGCGGGCGGGTCCCTGGCCCGAGGGGAACCTGGCCAGCAAAACTGCTGCCGGACCGCTCGATGAGAACGTCGGAGTTCGCGCGGCAGGCGTCCACGAAGAACACCTGCTTGCTGGCTTTGCACCGTTTGAGCCCGTTCATCAGGTTCTTGAAGTCCAGCGCGCCGTTGAGCGGATTGTCCTCGTCAGCGAAGACGTCGGCACCGAGTAGCGCCATGTCGTCGCCCTGCGAGACGCCGTGGCCGCAGAAGTAGAAGACAAGCCAGTTATCGGTGTGGCTGTCACCACGGTGCTTCCACTCCCTGACCGCTGCCACAATGTTGTCGATGTTCGCGACCTCGACGTCGTGCGCGATCCCCGTGCTCGGATCAGCAAAGGGGACCGGCACGTCCTCGCTCAAGAGCAGAGCGAGGCTGGCCAACGGCTTCCGTGGGTCGTGATACTCGGCAAGGAGCCACGTCGCGAACGCGCGGGCCGAGATGGGCGGCGAGGAGAGCTGCCGCATCCCATCGGGGTTGGCTACCGGGTTCTCGCCACCGGCAAGGTGCGGATACTTGCCCACGCCGATAACCAGCGCATGGGTGCCAGGGTCGACGTTCTGGTCGAAATGGATCGTGAAATCAGCCATCGACCCTCCACTCGCAGCACACTTGCAGCACAATGGAAAAGGTGCTGCGCGCCGGGCTGATCCTGCTGGTCGTCCTGGTCGCCCTGCTCACCGCAGTATGGCTGCTACAGCGCCGCCTCATCTACTTTCCAGACACCGCCGTCCCGCCCGCCGGCAGCGTGCTACCCGGGGCGCAGGAGGTCACGCTACGGACCGAGGACGGGCTGGCACTCGGCGCCTGGCACGTCGCCCCAACCCGCGCCGATCGCGGCATCACCGTACTGGTCATGCCGGGCAACGCCGGTTCCCGCGAACTGCGGGCGCCGCTGGCCCGTCGGCTGGCCGCCAAGGGTCTCGCGGTATTGCTCCTCGACTACCGCGGGTACGGCGGCAATCCCGGCAGCCCCTCGGAGGATGGGCTGATCGCTGACGCGCGCGCCGCGCGAGATCACCTCCTCAGCCGCGGTGTGCCGGCGCAACGTCTGATCTACTTCGGGGAGAGCCTCGGGGCGGCGGTAGCGATCCGACTCGCCACCGAGCAGCCACCAGGAGGGCTCGTGCTGCGCTCGCCGTTCACCAGCCTCGCCGCCGTGGGCTCCCGGCACTACCCGCTACTGCCGGTCGGGTTGCTGCTCCGGGACCGGTTCCCGGTGACCACGCTGATCGGCCAGGTCCGGGTGCCGACCGTGGTCGTCTACGGCTCCGTCGACACGATCGTGCCACCGGAGCAGAGCGCGGCGGTGGCGGCCGCTGCGGGCGGTCCGGTGCGGGTGGTCGAAGTGGTGGGGGCGGATCACAACGACGCCGCGCTACTAGAGGGCAACGAACTGGTCGCTGCCGTGCTCGACCTCGCTCGGTCACTGCCCTGAGCCGCCGGACAGCGACAACTTCAGCCACATCCGGTGACATTCGTATCACGGCGCAGGTGAGCGCGCTCTACTGTGCCAGACAGTGCGGAACGCGATGCTGCAGCACACGTCGCAGGAACTAAATCGGACATCTGGTTCGAGTCGTGGTTGTATATCGGGCAGGTGATGAACTGTGTCTACACCAGACGAGAGTTCCGAGCGACCCACCCTGTTCCAGGGCACGGTGTCGGTGCGCCGTGACATTGTCCGAGCGCTCGACGAGCTTGACATCGACCTGATCCCAGGCACAGCGCAGGCCGACGAAACGCACGCGTCCTTCGAAGCGCTGCTTCGACCCGACCAGGTCGAAGCGCTGGTTGCCGCTGGCGCGACCGTGACCTTGAAGCGGACGGTCGGGCGCCGGCTCCCAGCCCAGGAGCTCGCCTCGCTGGCCGACCCGCTCGAACGGCTGCGCCCGCTAGAGCAGTTCCGCGAGGATCGGGGACAGTAATGTACACACGTTCCGCGGACATCGAACTGATCAACCAGACCCTCGCCCAGTGGTTCCCCTCCATGATCGAACGGATCATGCTCACCGACTCGCGGGAGGGACGCACGATCAGCGCGCTGCGTATCCACGCCGGTGCTGAGACGAACCGGCGGGGCGTCCTGTTCGTCGGCGGTACGCACGCTCGCGAGCTGCTCAATCCCGACGCACTGGTCGATCTGACGATCGGGCTGCTGCTGCATTATTTCAACGGCACCGATTGGGTCATCGGCGGTCGCACCTGGGATGCCGGCATCCTCCGCAGCGCGATGCACATCCTGGACATCTTCATCCTGCCCAACGCCAACCCCGACGGCCGGGAGTACGTCTTCGACATAGAGCCGATGTGGCGTAAGAACCGGGCGCCCCTCACCGGCACGACCTGTGTCGGCGTCGACCTCAACCGCAACTTCGACCTGCTGTGGGGCATCGAGACCAGGTCGCCGGAGGGCGGGATTACGACGTCGCGCAGCCCGTGTTCAGACGTCTACTTCGGGCCGGGCGCATTCAGCGAGCCCGAGACCCGCAACGTCAAGACGCTGCTCGATGACCACCGCATCGACTGCATGGTCGACGTGCACTCCTTCTCCGAGCTGGTCCTCTATCCGTGGGGCCACGCGCCCAACCAGACCACCGACCCCAGCAAACGGTTCACCCTCGTCGATACCTCGACGTGGCAAGAACTGCCCAGAGACGCGCCCGATTACAAAGAGTACATCCCGCCCGCAGATCTCGAGCGGTTCGAGAAGGTCGGCGCCTCCGCCGCGCAGGCGATCAAGGATGTCCGTGGCCGGACCTACACCGTCCAGCCCGGGACCGCCCTGTACGCGACTACCGGCACGACGTCGGACTACGCATATGCCCGCCACGTGGCCAACCCGGCACTGCGCAAGGTGTACGGGTTCACCTTCGAGACCGGACCATGGACCGGCGACGTCGAAGAGTCGTTCCAGCCGCCGTTCCCCGAGGCGAACCGGATCATGGAAGAAGCGATTTCCGGCCTGCTGTCGGTGCTCCACTCGTGTGTGTGCGCCATCGACCTCATCGGCGGTCAACTGCTCGGCACTGACGACGGCAGCCTCACCGCGATGCGGTCCGTGCGGGATGACCAGCTGGCCGATACCGACGCCGGCCGCGCGTGGATCGCACTGCTTGAACGCCACGACGCCGAGCTGGTAGCGGTCGCCTCACGCGACGACGCCTTCAAGCACGTCGTCGGCGAGTTGATCACGATCGCCGGCCGGATCCTGACCGCCGAGCAGTTCGATCCCGACCACGCCCGCGAGGTCAGAGCAGTGCTCGGTCAGCTGGAACGTGCCGAGCTGTCGACGGAGCTCCGCGCCGACCTGCGCCGCCTTCACCTGCTGACCCGCCAATTCGAGGGCCGCCCGATCGATGAGGCGATCGGCCACCTACGACGAGTCCCGCCGACGAGCCCACGGTAACTGCGCTGGCCACTCAACGGCACCAAGGCTGGCGACGCCGACCGGCAGCCGACTCTGCTGGATACTGGTTTCATGACTCATGCTGCCGCGTTCCGCACGGTTGCCATCGCCGAGGCGCTGTCCTGGACGGGCCTGCTCGTAGGCATGGTCTTCAAGTACCTGGTGGTGGGTGATGACATCGGTGTGAAGATTTTCGGCCCGATCCACGGCGGCCTGTTCCTGGTCTATCTCGCAGTGACGATGTCGGTACGCCGCCAGCTGCGCTGGAGTACCGCAACCATGGTTCTCGCGCTCCTCGCCAGCGTTCCGCCGCTGGCCACCCTGGTTTTCGAGCGATGGGCGACCCGCACCGGCCGGTTGCAGGTCGGCACGCGCACGCAGCGCCCCGAGTCGCTGGACGATCACCCACCAACCGAAGTGCGGAGCCCGTGATCCGAGACGTCCTCGCCTCGCCGGAGACGGTCAATCCGGACGCTAGCGACACCCGAGACGGAGGGCGGCCATCGCTTGGTCTCCACGCAGTCGCAGGGTCCATATCGCGCTGCGGATCCACTACAGGTCGAGGAGATGCCCTTGTCCACCAGAAGGATGCACGTCGACGAGGTGGACACCGACGCGCCGCTCGCCCGCCGGTTGCTCGCGGCGCAGTTCCCCCAGTGGGCAAAGCTTCCCATCCAGCCGGTTCCTTCCGCCGGCACCGACAACGCGATCTACCGGCTGGGCGACGACATGGCCGTGCGGCTCCCCCGCATCCACGGGGCAGCCCTGCAGGTGGACAAGGAGCATCGGTGGCTGCCGCGGCTGGCGCCACTTCTCCCGCTCGCCATCCCGGTACCACTCGGGAAAGGCACGCCCGCCGACGGCTACCCCTGGCCTTGGTCGGTCTACCAATGGCTTGACGGGGAGAACGCGACCGTCGAGCGCATCGCCGGTTCAGGCCACGCGGCGACCGAGTTGGGGCGCTTCGTCGCCGCCTTGCAGCGGGTCGATCCCAACGGCGGGCCGCGCCCTGGGGAGCACAACTCCTTCCGTGGCGCGCCGCTGGCCGTGCGCGACCCCCCGACCCGCGCCGCGATCGGCTCCCTGCACAGCACTCTCGATACCAGCGCAGCTACCGCGGCGTGGGAAGCAGCCCTGCGAGCAACAGCGTGGCAGCGGGCACCCGTCTGGATCCACGGCGACCTCCTTGCTGGGAACCTGCTCGCTCGGCAGGGCCGACTCAGCGCCGTCATCGACTTCGGGTGCCTGGGCGTGGGCGACCCTGCGTGTGACGTAATGGCCGCGTGGACGTTCCTGTCCGCCGAGAGCCGGGAGGTGTTCCGTGCGGCGGTAGGGGTCGACGACGCGACCTGGGCGCGAGGTCGCGGATGGGCGCTGTCCTTCGGGCTCATCGCCCTGCCCTACTACCGCGTCAGCAACCCCGTGCTCGCCCGCATCGCCCAGCGTGCGATCGACGAAGCCCTCGCCGATCACCAGCATTAACCGCCGCCCTCATGCAGTGCTGGCCCGACGGCGGACGCGTCGGACGATCAGATGGTCAAGCCCCAGCCGGCCGGAGCCCGACACGGCGAGCACCAGGCTCAGCAGCCCGAGTGCAATGACCAGCTCGGGGCCGGTGTGGTCGAGCGCGTAAAGCCCACCGGTGTGCACGAAGATCCAGGCGCCCACCATGTTCAGCGCCATCAGGACGCCAACTGGAAGGACCGCCAGACCGAGGATCATCGCGGCACCGCCGGCGAACTCGAACAGCACGTTGACCGGCCCAGTGATCGCCGCCAGCGGGACGTCGGATTGCTCGAATAGCGCACCGACCCCCGCGATGCTGCCACCTGCGAAGTCGTACTCGAGCTTGGCGTGCGCCACCATCAGCACCCCGAGCCCGATTCGTGCCAGGAGCAGCACGAGGTCACGAGCCACGGAGGCGGTCGCGGTGCGGTTGTCGACGTTAGGTGCGCCTGCTGGGAGCGTCATGGCGATGGTGTCCTTCCTCGATCAGCCGGCAGTGCACGACGACGCCGAGGTGCCGCCGCCGCTGTTCAAGATGACTCCGGCGGTGCGAACTACTCATCGCGGTAGCCGGCCGGACCGGCGTTTGATTCCATCGTGGGGCTAGCTGGGCTAGGCCCTGTCCCGTAGGCCCTGTCCCGTAGGCCCTGTCCCGTAGATCATGGACCGGGTCAGATACCGGATCTCAGGTGCTCTCAGCCTCCCGAACTCAACAGCAGTGCTGTTCGGTCGACCTTGAGCAGCACTGCTGTTGAGCTCGGGAACCCGAGGGTTGATCACAAACCCGAAGATCCGCGGGACGCGCCCTAGCCGCGCCATGCCGGGCTCGACGATGGGTCGCCGTAGTCTCTGCGGACGCTGCAGGGCCTGCCGCCCACCACACCGCCCAATGGCCTTCGCAGACGGGTCGTTCCCGCTCCTCCTCGCCCGGCGCCGGTTGTCCGAGCCCAGAACCTAAAAGTCACGTACCGCAGAACGTGCGATACGCGCCGAAGCTCGGCGGCGCCGGTGCGGCGTATGGCTCCAGACCGGGTCGTTCGTCGAACGGCTGCGCCAGCACATTAAGTAGTCGTTCAAACGGTCCTAGGTCCCCCGCACTCGCCGCGGTCAGCGCTTCCTCCATCTGGTGGTTCCGCGGGATGTAGACAGGATTGACCCGGTCCATCGCTTCCGCGATCGCCCGTGGGTCGGACGCCTGCGACGACAGCTGTGCCCGCCAACGGTCAGCCCACGCGTCGAAGGCGCAGGGTTCGGCGAAGAGCAATCGCGCAGGCGCCGCATCTCCGAGCACTGACGACGACAGCGCCCGGAAGCACGAGGTGAAATCGACCCTCTGCGCATGCAACAGCGCCAGCAGGTCGTCGATCAGCGCGCCGTCGGATCGTTGGGTACCTGCCACACCCAACTTGGCGCGCATCCCGTGGCGCCAGTACTCGTCGTAACGGTCGGGGAACGACTGCAGCACGTCGGTGGCCGCCGCACGTGCCGTATCCGTCTCGACGTGGAACAGAGGCAGCAAGGTCTCGGCCAACCGCGCCAGGTTCCACAGCGCGATGTGCGGCTGGTTGCCGTATGCGTAGCGGCCACCGTGATCAATCGAACTGAACACGGTGGCGGGGTCGAAGGCATCCATGAACGCGCACGGACCGTAGTCGATGGTCTCGCCGGAGATCGTCATGTTGTCGGTGTTCATGACGCCGTGGATGAACCCGACGAGCATCCAGCGAGCCACCAGCGATGCCTGGGCGTCCACGACGCTCTCGAAAAACGAGAGATACGGATTATCCGCCTCGACCGCCTGGGGGTGGTGACGCGCGATTGCGTAATCGGCGAGGCGCCGCACGAGCGTCGGATCATCGTGCGCTGCTGCGTACTGGAACGTGCCAACGCGGACATGGCTCGCCGCGACACGGGCGAGCACCGCGCCGGGCAGCGCCGTGTCCCGCGCGACGCGATCGCCGGTCGCCACCACAGCAAGCGCCCGGCTAGTGGGGATGCCCAGCGCGTGCATCGCCTCGCCGATCGCATACTCGCGCAGCATCGGGCCAACGGGTGCCAACCCATCACCACCTCGGGCGAACGGTGTGCGTCCCGAGCCCTTCAGGTGCAGGTCGCGACGGCGCCCGTCAACGTCGAGCACCTCGCCGAGCAACAGCGCTCGGCCATCGCCGAGGCTGGGCACGAACCCACCGAACTGATGGCCGGCGTAGGCCAGCGCTACCGGCGACGCCCCGTCGGGCGTGACGTTGCCGACCACGACGGCGACACCGTCGGGTGCTCTCAGCGCATCGGCATCGACACCCAGCTCGGTGGCCAGCTCCTCGTTGAGCGCCAACAGCCGGGGTGCAGGCGCCGGTGTCGCTTGCCACGGCTCGTACAAGCCCTCCAGCTCACGCACATAGGAGTTGTCAAACGCGAACAGCAACCGGGCAGCGACGCTCATAATCTCAAGGCTACGGGGCCGGGCCGGTCGCCGCGCCACAGTGGAGTGACTCCTACAGTGGAGTGACTCCTACAGTAGCCCGCCCCACCGCCGGACCGCCGTGGTGCGACCCGACGCCGTGCACGACCACCGGCACCGACGTGCAGCACATCAGAAGCATGATCAACCGATCTCGCGCCACGTTTGATTCCACACCTCGCACCACGGTCCGCTCCGGTGATCGCGTGCACCAGGAAGGCCGTGCCTTCCCACACGGATGCCCAGTTCGGTCGCGGGTTGGAACCGGTGGTGTGGTGTCGGCGCGAAGGCGTTCAACGCGCGCCGTGTAGGCCGGGCTGGCCATGCAGTCGGTCGCACCCCTCCTCGCTGCGGCCTTGGTCTCGTAGGCCTCGCTAGTCGCAACCACCTGACCGGTGCTCGCCCTGAGTCGGAATCGAAACTTGCCGGTACGGTCCTCGTAGACCTCGAACGTGGCACCACCGCGGCGGGAGTCGGCGTCGAATGCTTCGCGCGACTTGACGACCTGCAGGGGCGTGCCACGTTCCCTGGCCGCACGGAACTCCGCCGCGGTCATGTCGGTGTCGTCCACCTCGTCTCTCACAGGGACATCGTGCTCCCGTGAGCGCCGTCGGTCAGCCCGATACGGCTACCTATCGTCGTCCATCGCCGTTCCGAGCCGCCACGTTCCCTCTGCCTCGCCGACCCGGGTACAGAACGACGAGCAGCCTACGTTCGACATAGGTCTTGGCGGTCACAAGCGTCGCCAGGCTCGCGCCGGACCCGGGTGCCACGCCCAGACGGAAGACTCCACGTCAGTGAGGATCACAGCCTCGCGAGCTGAGCGACTCCCGACGGCTCCCCGCAGGCGAGCGGGCGGAGCACTCACCGAGGGTTAGTGAGGGCGCTTGCGCCACGTTGTGATATCACGCGACCGACCTCAGCTCTCATCCTGAGACTGTTTTTCTACGTAGAGGTGGAGCCGTCTCGGGGAATCGAACCCAGGACCTGCTCGTCACGGGGAGACCGTACCCCGCTCACTACAGCGTCTAACAGCGACAACAGTTGCAGCACTCACACCTTTGAGTGCACTAGCGGCACCGTTAGACCTGAGTTCGCACCACGTTTGATTCCACGCCAACCTTCAACCGACATCGGCTGGAGCGAGTGTCCGGGAGCTTCCTCGGCACACCGAACCGTGTGGCACAATTGTGGCCATGACTGTGGAGCCACTACGCACCGTACGCGATCACCTGTCCGACTTCGTCGACCGGGCCGAGCGCGAGCACGAGCGCGTCGTTGTCACCCGCAACGGCCGACCAGCCGCCGTGCTGATCGGGTACGACGACCTTGCCGCCCTCGAAGAAACCCTGGAGATCCTCAGCGACCCCGAAGCCATGGCCGACATCCGCGAGGCGCATAGCGAAGTCGCTCGGGGCGAGGTGATCGAGGGGATCGAGGCGGTGCGGGCACTACGGCCCCGACGGTGATCGAGCCATATCGACTGCGGGTGACGGCCAGTGCTGGCCGGGCCATTCAGCACAAACTGCCCGAAGGCATCGCCGCAGCAGTCGTCGAATTCATCACTGGATCCCTGCTCGAGAACCCGCACCGTGTCGGCAACGCTTTGCATCGCGAGCTCACAGGGGTCCACTCCGCCCGCCGGGGCGCCTTCCGCATTCTCTACGAGATCGACGACGAAATCCATCTTGTCACCGTGCTTCGCGTCGAGCACCGCGCCGACGTCTACCGCCCGCGTTAAGAGTGGTTCCTCAACCTCCGCACCCAAGGCCGGCCACCGGCAGCATCGTCTCAGCCGGCTACTGCTTCACCCACAACGGGGCAAATGGATCAACGTTCGCGGACACTCTCGGCTGGTCGGTCAGCTGGCGGACTGGCTGGCCACCACGGCGCAGACCACCGCAGTGGACTTCAACCGCCGCTTCGGCGGCAGCCCCACCCATCGGGGAGCCGTCTGGGCCCTGGAAAAAGTCGCCGAGCGGATCGGCGCGCTGCTCCACGGGGACCGACTATGACCACCCGCGCCCCGGCGCCGCCGCCGCTGGATGACCAGCTGGAATCCCTGCTGCGCCGGATGCGGCTGCCGCACATCCGCCGGGTGGTCCCACGACACCCGTACTCGGCGCCTCGTCTCGGACTTGCGCGACTTCAGAAACTTGCCCGCCCCGCCGATATCTCCTGATGGGCGGGCAACCAGCTGCCCCGGGTCGAAGGGGGGCGGCAGGGTGGTCTGTTGGGGGCGCTGGATCACGAAAGACGGGCGGCACATCTGTATTGAGGACAAGTCGAGTAAACCCGTCGTGATCGTCGCCGCAATACTCATCCTCGGAGCGCTCGGCAGCGGCGCCGTCGTCACCGCAGGCGGAGCCGTAGCAGCCGGCTCAACCGCCCAGTCAGTAGCCAGCCAGAGCATCCAAACCAGAGTGACCAACAGTAGAAGCGCCGCACGCAGGGGGCAATCCACCGAGGCGTGGCGAGGCATGGGACTGCGAGTCATCACCAGAACTGCCAGCAGAGAGATCCGGCAGGAGCTGCAGTGCACAACGCACGCGTACGGTGAGGTCCGGGCGTTCCTCAACCGCACACCATGCCGCTCGATGCAGCGAACACAGACCGTGCTCTGCGACGAACGCGGCAACAACATCACGATGTCGACTGTCTGGGTACAGATGCCCAGCCCAGTCAGCGCGCAGCGGTTGAAACTACTGGTCGATCGGGACGGCAGCGGCAACGTGCTCCCCAGCGCGGGCTCCGGCGGTGTTCGGTTCACTGGTAAGCACTACGCGTCGCGGCGAACCGGATCGCTGATCGTCATCGCCGAAACAGCGTCAGCAGATCGACCAGCCACCGCAATGCTCGATGGAGTGGCAGAGGTCGCCGCAGAGTTCCCGCAGCCATGAGAACGTCCCGCTCGGCATGACTGCTCATAACGACATCAGGCCTTCGCCGCCGGCCCGAGCCGAAACATGCGTTTAATCCCTTGGACAGGATCGATCTGGGGCTGCAGCCAGTAGCCTTGGCGTTACGTCAGATCCTCCCTTCAAAGTGCCCGGCCTCACTCCTCCTTCGGGGCGAGTCCGGACCGCAGACGAGCTGATGGAGCCGGTAAGCCCTCTCGGCCCAGTACCCTGACCCTTCCCTCTAAGCCTGCTCACGGCCGGTGCGCCGGGTCGAGGATCGTCCTCGGTTTGCTCGGTGCCCTGTTCTTGATCGGTGTGATCGGCGCCGCGGTCGGTGACACTCCGGCGCCCGTGGGAGAGTCCTCCGCGCTGACCGATACTGAGCGGGCGACCCACCTACAGGAGATCGAGGAATGGCACGCCCGTTACGGCACCCCGGCACCGCTACCGCCGCCAGCCCCGGTGGAACCGGCCGGGCCGCTGACCAGCTTCGGTATGGCACGTTCGTTGTCGGTGAGGACATCGAGCCCGGGACGTACAAGACGAGTTGGCCGGACAGCAGTGGGATCGGGCCCTGCTACTGGGCAAGACGCCGGGACACCAGCGGAGACTTCAAGGCGATCATCACCAACGGTAATACCGAGGGCCCGGCCACGGTGACGATCAGCGGGAACGACGGCGCGTTCGAAAGCAGCCGCTGCGGCACGTGGCAGAAATGCTGATCCAGGGATGCCGAGCTACGGTCATGAGCAGCTGCTGCATGGCACGATGCCCCGGCGGTTGAGGGCTCGTCGCTCGGCCGCTCGTGGTTGCAATGTGGTTGGCGGTCACCTCCATCGGTCGTGCAGCGGCCACGGCGTGCACGATGGCGACCTCGTCTGCTTCGCCGGCTGCTACATCAGTCCCTGACGAACCTGGGGCACGTCACCTCGGAAGGTGCACACCGGACAAAGTGTCCTCGCCTTCCGCATCTACCTCGTCCACTGCGTCACCCTCGGCCTGTGCGAGCGCCTCAAGAGCTGCAGCGAGGTCACCGATCAGCACAGCGGCCAGCGCCGCCAGCCCATTATGCGCTCAAACCCAAGGCCATGCACAGGTACTCCGAGATCATCACGAAGGAACTCGTACCAGCACTGGGTGCGCTGCCGCTGGAGCAGTTGGGCCACGACCACATGGCTGCCTTCATCGCCGGGCTGGAGGAAGCGGGCCGCAGCGCCCCGACGATCCGCTATCCACGCCGTGTTGTCCTCAGCGCTGTCGGACGCGGTGAAGCGGCGGCGCCTCACCCACAATGTCACGACCCTCAGGGCATGAGAGTGCGTCCCGCACCGCGTTCGTCCGCTGCGCCGATCCGCCCACGAACGGCTCGGCGAGAGCGTTGCTCACGCGGTGCCGTCGTATCCCAAGAGCAGGGTCTTCCGGAGCGACCAGGTCGTTCCGTCAAAGGCGAATAGCGCAGCGTGCTCGATTCGCACGGTGAGGGGCAGCTGTGCCGCAACGTCGGCCGCCACCTTGGCCGCCTGTTCTGGCTGAGTTCCGTGCGTGATTGTCAAGTGCGGCGTTGGGTCCATGATCGTCCCCCCGTATGGCGGTGCCTCGGGCCAGCGTAGGACCAAGTCCTCGGTAAGCCGGCGGAAGGGGCCCTCAGGTTCGGGAGCGAGATAGAGGACGTCGGGGAAGGTGCCGCAGCCGGTGAACGTCACGCTGAAGGAGAGGTGTCCGGCAACTAGGTGGACAAGTTCGTCGAGAACGTCGCTGGTCAGGTGCTCCTGGTCCAGGAACGGGTAGATCAGCGTCACGTGCGCCGGAACGCCGACGGCGGCAGCGGGGTCGAGCTGCGCCCGCCAGTGGCCTACCAACGGCTCCGCCGCTGGGATCGGCACGATAACCGCAGTCTGACCTCGGGTGAATACCATGAACTGCACCTTGCCAGTGGCCGGGGACCTTCGATATCCACTACCCCGATCCGGCGCAGGCACGAATCGGAGCATCAGGCGCCGAGTACGATCCAGCCCTCCGCGATGCCTCTGGCGACACTGTCGCCCCTGGATAGCGGTCCGAGAAACCGCCCTGGGCTGGTCGCGGCCGGTCACGGTGAGGTGCTCGCCTCGGGCGGCACGCTCCACCGCGCTTCGAGTTACCAGTTGCTTCGCGCTGCGGAAAGTGTCGTATGCCGCCGCTAACCTCCAGCCATGATTGATCACATCGGTGTTCAGGTGGCCGACGTCGAGGCGTCGCTCGCTTTCTACCTCCGTACCTTCGCTCCGATCGGGATGCGCGAGATGATGCGCTTCCCGCACGGCGATGCCTTCGTCGTCGGCCTGTCGGGCCTCGATGGCATCCCGGACTTCTGGCTCAGTCCAGCCACCGGCGCCGAGGGCCGGGAACTGCACCTGGCCTTCCGCGCTGCCGACCGCCATGCCGTCGACGCGGTCCACGACGCCGCTGTGACGACGGGCGCAGAGGTTCTGCACGCCCCGCGTGAGTGGCCCGAGTACCACCCGGGCTACTACGGCGTGTTCCTGCGCGACCTCGATGGCCACAACGTGGAGGCCGTGTACCACGGGGACTGACGCGACTTGGTTGTCCACAACACGCGGCGTCTCGGGCACCTCGCAGGACGATCCCCGTGGGTGCTGCCCGTGGCGGTGGTGTCGGGCGGCAGGCAGCCCCGGTGCTCTCCCCTGTCGATCGACACGCGGGTTGGTCAACGGCCCATCCCGTCCGGTGCCCGGATCCTCGACGTGGAGGCGGCGTCGCCGCCAGGCCGTTCTAGGAGGTGCTCGGCGAAACTGACCGTGGTCGGCACTGACGTGCTGCCTCAGGTGCGGGCAGCTCGCGGCCCGCACCGTCCGCCCAGCCCGCTCGCCGACCCCGTAAAGCGAGCCAATTGGGTGCGGTTCGGTGAGAATCGCACAGACCCGTCGGAGGCAACTCGCGGAGGCATGATGGCCGGGGACGTGGTGCACGCGGTGGTCTTCGACCTCGACGGCGTGCTCGTGGATTCGGAGCAGTTGTGGGACTTCGTTCGTCGCGGTATCGCCGCCGAAGCCGGTCGGCCCTGGCCCACGGAGGCGACCCGAGCGATGCAGGGCATGAGCACGGCGGAGTGGTCGGCGTACCTGATTGATGCGGTGGGCGTACCCGCCGAGCCGGACGAGGTGGCGGCCACCGTCATCGACCGGATGGCCGCTCACTACGACGCGCGGCTACCACTGCTCCCGGGTGCGGTCGAGGTCGTCGAGCGACTGGGACGCCGCTGGCCCCTGGGACTCGCGTCGTCCTCACCACGGCGGCTGATTGACACGGTGCTGGAGTCCGCTGGGTTAGCACAGCGGTTTCAGGTCAACATCTCCACGGAGGAGGTGGAAGCTGGAAAGCCGTCGCCTGCGGTGTATCAGACCGTGGTGCAGCAGCTCGGCCTTGACCCTGTGCAGGCGGTAGCGATCGAGGACTCAAGCAACGGGCTTCGATCGGCCGCGACAGCCGGACTGGGAGTGCTCGCCGTGCCCAATGCAGCCTTTCCGCCATCCGAGGATGCACTTGCGCTCGCCGACGTCGTCGTGGACTCCCTCGACGAGATCACCCTGGAGTTGGTGGCGTCGATGGGCCACCGAGGCTAGCGACCACCCGCGAACGCCGTAATGCGCCATCAGCGCCGAGGCGGTGGGTGTCGGGTAAAAGGCGTCGCCGCGTTCGTCAAGAACATACTGTCGATCTGGCCCAAGTCAGGCGGAGCACGCTGGATATAGGCGTACACCCCATCGGCGAGCTCCCCGATTCACGCGGCAGTCGGGGAGATATCGGTCCAGTGGGAAGCACTCATGGGCCGATCGTGCCCTGGGGTTGTCCCAGCTCTCATCCTGGGGGCGTTTCCCAGGTGAGAGGTGGAGCCGCCTCGGGGAATCGAACCCCGGACCTGCTCATTACGAGTGAGCCGCTCTGTCCGACTGAGCTAAGGCGGCGACGCTAGTCAGCGCAGCTCAGCCTAACAATCGTGGCAGCGAACACTCGGCCGGGTCTAGTCGCGTCCTGTGGATCATGGGACGGTGTGGGGCGACCCGATCTTGGGCGCTCTCAGCACACCGAGTTTCGACAATGACGACGGCGCAGTGGGTCGTCCCGGGTGGCCTGACGCTGAGTTCGGCTGGCGGTGCCCTCGCTGTGCGCGACGGGGCGCTGCCGCGCGTGGGCGCCGTGAACGCGACGGGGCCGACCTGCGACCGGAGGAGAATGTCGCCGGTGTCGAGTTCACGGCCCACCGCCTGGGGGGCAGATCCTGGCTGCGCGCAGTTCCGAACTCGACAGCAGAGCTGTTCGATCAAGCTCTGACAACGCTGCGGTCGAGTTCGGGAGGAGTAGCGCTGCTGGCGGGAAGATCCACGGGACACGCCCCTATTCGCTGGCCAACGCGCTGGTCAGCGCCTCGATGGCGATCCGCGGCTTGACGTTGAGCTCCAGCGCCTCGCGACAGCCGAGCACCGCTTCCAGTTTGCGGAGCAACGCCTCGGCAGACATCCGCCCGGCGACGGTGGTGACGTCGGAGAGGCGGTCCGGGTGGGTCAGTGCCACCGGGGCGCCCCAGGCGGTCACCAGAGCGTCGCGGTAGAAGCCGGCCAGGTCGACCAGCGCGCGGTCCAGCGCATCGCGCTGGGTGCGGGTGGCCCGGGACTTCTGCCTGCGCTCCAGGTCGCGGATGGCGCCCTTGGCGCCACGGGTGGCCGCCGCCGCACCCTTGCCGGTTCCGCCGGCCCCCAGAGCCGTCTCCAGTTCCTCGGTCTCGACCGCATCCCGGGTGGCGGTCAGGCCGCCGGCCTCCGATTCGGCCGCCCCGACCAGCTCATCGGCCAGAGTGAACACGTCAGCCGGGCAGCGCAGCGCCGTCGGCACCCGCAGCACCGCCTCCCGGCGCGCCCGGGCATCGGGATCGGTGGCCAGCCGGCGGGCCCGGCCGACGTGGCCGCCGCACACCGAGGCGGCCCATTGCGCGGTGCCGGCGTCCACCCCGTCCCGCCCTACCAGCACCTCGGTGACCGCCGTAGCGGGCGGGGTCCGCAACCCGACCGGCCGGCAGCGCGAGCGCAACGTCACCGCGATGTCGTCGGGGTGGTCCGATGGTGCGCAGAGCAGGAACACGGTGTGCGGCGGGGGCTCCTCCACGGCCTTGAGCAGGGCGTTGGCGGCACCCTCGGTGAGCCGGTCGGCGTCCTCGATGAGCAGCACCTGCCACCGGCCGGCCGACGGCCGCCGGGACGCACCGGCGACCAGCGTGCGCATCTCGGCCACCGAGATGGACAGGCCTTCGGGTACCACCTCACGGACGTCGGCGTGGGTGCCGGCCAGCGTGGTCCGGCAGCCCTGGCAGACCCCGCACCCCGGCCCGTTTTCCGGATCGGTGCACTGCAGCGCGGCGGCGAAGGCCCGCGCCGCGACCGACCGACCGCTGCCGGGGGGGCCGGTGAACAGCCAGGCGTGGGTCATCGCAGCAGCCGGCCCGGTGCCGTCAGAGCCGATCGCCGCCGCCTCCCGCAGCGTGGCGACCGCGGGATCCTGGCCGATCACCCCAGCCCACACCTTCATCCACGACCCCCGGGCGGGACCGACCGGGAACCCCTGCGCAGCGCGGCACGCAGATCGCCCAGCAGCGACCCGTCGAGCCGGTCGTCCATCTGGCGATGCGCGATCAAGCCGACCGTGGCCGCCAGTAACCCGGCGAACAGCAGCACCGGGCGGGTGCCGTCGATGGTCACCGGCTCGCTGAACACGATGATGGTGCGTTGCTGGACCAGCCCGACCGCCAACGGGACCAGGGCCATCGAGGCGAGCAGGTCGAGCCGGACGAGCGACTGGACGAACGCGATGGTGCGCCCCCGCATCTCATCGGCAACCTGCGCGCCGATGATGGTCAGACCGGTTAGGAATGCGATCCCTGCGGCGCAGCCCACCAGAACAACGGCGGCCAGCGCCGCAACCAGATGCGGCGCCACCGCGACCGCGACCAGTGCCAACCCGGCCCCGATGATCGCGAGCCCGAACAACCGGCGGTGCCGGATCCGGCGAGCAGCCATGGGGGCCAGAGCCATGCCCAGACCCAGACCGACGAACAGCGACGCGAACAGCAGCCCGTAGGCGGCATCTCCACCGCCCAAGCTGGTGGAGTAGAGCTTCGCGCAGGCGATGACGGCGCCACCCGCGGCGAAGGCGCCGATGATCCCGGTGACCAGGCCGCGGACCAGGGGCGTGCCACCGACGAAGGCCACGCCTTCACGCAACATCGCGAACAGGCCAGGTTGGCCGCCAGGCCGGATCCCGACCCGGCCGGAGATCTCCGGGATCCGGGTTCCGACCACGAGCGCGCAGAGTGCGTAGGCGATGCCGTTGATGGTCAGCGCCAGATTGGCCGCACCTTGCGCCCCGGGGAACAGCTCGATCACCGGGCCGAGCTTGGACAGCAGGGTGAACACCCCGGAGGCGACCAGCACAGCCACCCCGTACGTCATGATCAACGCGAGTTGGTTAGCGGTCTCCACCTGGTCGGGGCGGCGCAGCAGATTGGGGATCGAGGCGTCCTTGGCCGGGATCCAGAACATCGCGCAGACCTCGATGAGGAAGGTCGCCACGAACAGCCAGGCCAGCTCGCCGACCAGCGGTATGGACAGGAACAGCCCGGCCCGCAGCACATCGCAGACCACCATCACGTACCGGCGGTCCAGCTTGTCGGCAAGAGCCCCGGCCAGCGGGCCGAGCACCATCGCAGGCAGCAGCTTGGTGGCGACCACACCCCCGAGCGCGAAGCTCTGCGCCTGGTAGCCGGTGGTGAGCTGGGTGGCCAGCGCGGTCAATGCCAGCAGGGACAGCCACTCCGCGGTCGCGGTGAGCGCCGTGACCCCCCACAACCGGCGGAAGGCGGGAATTGCCAGCACACCGCGCACCCGGCCCGCAGTGGACCCCGCCAGGTGGTGCTCAGCCGGAGGATCCATGCTGCTCCGCGTCCTTAGCCGTGATAATTCCGTATTGTCCCTTTCGGTGAGGATACGCCCGCGTCACCTCCGAATCGAGTCAACAGGTATGCCAGCCGCTGCGCGACCTGACGGCGGAAAACAGGGAGCCAGGATCTTCCCTCCTCAGGCCTTCAGCGGTGGCAGGTTACCGATGACGACCTCGGCGAGCGTCTTCGCCGGCCCGCAGGGCTCATTCCCACCCTGCCGCAGCGACGTGAAGCCGAGGATGAGCGTCTGCCTCTCGGCGGCCGCGACCCGGAAATAGCAGGTACTGCCGTCCACGTTGTCCATGGTGCGGATGGCCGGATAACCCGCCAGCTGGGTCACCTCCAGAACCGGGAATGCCTCCCGCTTGGCGTACACGTTGTGCAGCACGTCGTTGCCGAGGTCAACGAAGATTCTGATCTCGCGGGTGCGCGCCCGGTCGCCCCACTCGCATCCGGGGGAACCGAGGACGTTCTTGGGGTGCCCAGGTTGGTCGATCCTGTTGGCCTCGAGTTGCGCCGCTGTCAAGAGCAGGCACGGCGCTATGCCGGCCAGGTTCTTGGGATTTCGCACCGGCGGGATCGGACCGGCCGGTGCGCTGGCCGCCGATGCTGGTGTTGGGTCCGCGCCAGCGGGCTGGCCGTCCCCCGCCGAGCAGCCAGCCAGCACCGCGCTCAGCGCCAGGACGGCCGAGACGACACGCATCACATCACAGCTCCCGCTCAGCTACCGTCAGCAACGCGCAGAGTCTGCCACGCACCCGCATCCAGCAGGCTTGGCGGGCTCAGTGGCACCCCGATAGGCCCGCCGCGCCCGCTCGATGCGAACGTCCAGTCACGGCAGGAATCTGGATAGCGAGTCCAGGAAGCCAGTGACGACGTAGTACAGCAGCAACCCCATGATGATCAATATGGTGAGAACGAAAGCAGTCGCGCCCCCATCCGAGCGACCCACCCGTGGAGAGTCGACTTGTTCCCGGCGAATCCGGCGACGGAGGTCGGTCAGCGGCGCGGATTCGCGGGACCCGCCCGCCATCGGTGGGCGGTAGCGCAGCCCGCCGGGCCGGCGCGGCTGCGACGGAACGGGCGGGATCAGCGCGGAAACCGGCGGTGGGCGCGGGGACGAGCGCCCCAGCGCCTCGGTGCCGTGCCTCCCCGACTGCGCCCCTGCAGGCGACCCTGCTGCCGGCCCTGCCGACGGTCCTGCTGACGCCGTGGAGTGCGGCTGTGCTGCGACATCGACCTTCGCGACATCGACGGGCCGGACGCTGGCATCCGGGGCCTTCGGTTGCCCAGTCGATTGCGGAGCAGCCTGCGGTGCCGGGGCTGCCGGAGGATCCTGATCCACTGCCTCAGCGGGGGCGCCGGCATCGTCACCGAGCACCGCGGCAATCGCCTCCCGCAGCGCACCGTCGTCGTCCGGAACGGGGGGTAGCCACATCGGCGGTAACTCCGGTACGTCCCGCCAGGACCCGCGTCCGGACGACGGGTCGGCCAGCGGCTCAGGCGCTTGGGTGCCGTCGAACCCGGACAAGGTGTCCGACGTCGGCTCGCTCATGGTGGCCATGGTCGCAGAAATCGTCGTGAGTGCGAACCGCTGCTAGGGTTCTAGCGCCGGTTCACACTCACGAGCGCCGTGCAGGGGCGCCCTTCGCGCGTTTCTCGGCGAGCAGCTCAGCGGCGCGCTCGTCGGTGAGCTGCGCAACGCTGTCGCCCTTGCGCAGCGACGCGTTGATGCCCTCGCCGTCGGTGACATAGGGTCCGAAGCGACCCTCCTTGATGACCATCGGCTTGCCGGTCACCGGATCCGGGGCCAGCTCGCGCAGCGGCGGCTTGGCGGCTGCCTGGCGGCCCCGGCGCTTGGGCTCGGCGTAGATCTTGCACGCCTCATCGAGGGTGACGGTGAAGATCTGCTCCTCGTCGGTCAAGGACCGGGAGTCGGTACCTCTCTTGAGGTACGGTCCGTAGCGGCCGTTCTGGGCGGTGATCTCCTGGCCGGTCTCCGGATCGTTACCCACCAACCGGGGCAGCGACAGCAGCCGAAGCGCATCGTCGAGGGTCACCGTCTCCAGGCTCATGGACTTGAGCAGCGAGCCGGTCCGCGGCTTGGGCTTCTTCGCTGGGCCCTTGTCTGGCTCCTTTTCTGGGCCCAGGTCGGGTAGCACCTCGGTGACGTAGGGCCCGTAACGGCCCTCCTTGGCGACGATCTCGTGCCCGGTCACCGGATCGGTGCCCAGCGAGCGGCCCTCCATCGGGGTGGCGAACAGCTTCTCGGCGATCTCGGCGGTCAGCTCGTCGGGCGGCAGGTCGTCGGTCAGGTTGGCCCGCTGAGACTCGCCGTCGACCGTTCTTTCTAAGTAGGGGCCGTAGCGCCCGACCCGGACCACGATGTCGCGGCCCGCATCATCGGTGAACAGCGGGATGGAATTGATCTCGCGCGCGTCGATTTCCTCGAGGTTCACCCCGACCAGCTTCTTGAGCCCACCGAAGCGGGCCACCGACATCGTGCCGCCCCGCTCCGAGCCGAAGTAGAAGCCGGTCAGCCATTCGGTGCGGTGCTGCGCGCCGGATGCGATGGAGTCCAGCTCGTCTTCCATGGCGGCGGTGAAGTCGTAGTCGACCAGGCATCCGAAGTGCCGCTCCATGAGTCCGACCACGGCGAACGCCACCCAGGACGGCACCAGCGCCGACCCGCGCTTCCATACATACCCGCGGTCCTGGATGGTGTTGATGATCGAGGCGTAGGTGGACGGGCGGCCGATGCCGAGCTCCTCCATCGCGTTGACCAGGCTGGGCTCCGTGTAGCGCGGTGGCGGGGTGGTGGTGTGCCCCTCGGGTTCCAGCTCGAGCGCCGTGACGGGGTGACCCTCAGACAGCTGCGGCAGCCTGCGCTCGGCGTCGTCGGTCTCACCCCCGGCCTCCTCATCGACGGTCTCGACGTAGGCCTTGAGGAACCCAGGGAACGTGATCGTGCGACCGGATGCCGCGAACGTGCACTGCTCACCGGTCGCCGCCACCCCGTTGATCTTCACGCTCATGGTGGTGCCACGAGCGTCGGCCATCTGGGAGGCGACGGTGCGCTGCCAGATCAGCTCATAAAGCCGGAACTCGTCGGTGTCCAGGGTGTTCGCCACCTGGCCGGGCGTCTGGAAACTCTCCCCAGCGGGCCGGATGGCTTCATGCGCCTCCTGGGCGTTTTTCACCTTGCGGGTGTACTGCCGGGGGCTGCCGTGCAGGTAACGGTCGCCGTACAGCTCGCGGGCCTGGGCCCGGGCCGCCGCGATCGCCGTCTCGGACAGCGTCGTGGAGTCGGTCCGCATGTAGGTGATGTAGCCGTTCTCGTAGAGTCGCTGGGCGGTGCGCATCGTCCGCTCGGCCGAAAAGCGCAGCTTCCGGCCGGCCTCCTGCTGCAGCGTGGAGGTCATGAACGGCGCGTAGGGCCGGCGGGTATAGGGCTTCTCCTCAACGCTCGAGACCGCGAGCCGGGCCTCGACGAGCGCCTCCGCCAGACGTCCGGCGTGTACCTCGTCGACGATCAGCAGGTCGCTGTCGGCGCGCTTGGGCTGACCGTCGGGGCCGAAGTCTCGCCCGGTAGCGACCCGGCGGCCGTCGACGCCCACCAGCCGCGCGCCGAACGTGCGAGGGGTCGCGTCTACCCCGGCGTCCAGCACTGCGGACAGGTCCCAGTAGGACGCGGATACGAAGGCCATCCGCTCACGTTCGCGACGCACGATGATGCGGGTGGCCACCGACTGCACCCGTCCGGCGGACAGCTTCGGCATCACCTTTTTCCACAGCACCGGGGAGACTTCGTAGCCATAGAGCCGGTCCAGGATTCGCCGGGTCTCCTGGGCGTCGACTAAGTGCTGGTCCAGGTCGCGGGGGTGCTCTGCGGCTGCGCGGATGGCCGGCTCGGTGATCTCGTGGAAGACCATCCGGCGGACTGGCACCTTTGGCTTGAGGGTCTGCAGCAGGTGCCAGGCGATGGCCTCGCCCTCGCGGTCGGCGTCGGTGGCGAGGTAGAGCTCATCGACGCCCTTGAGCGCGTGGCGCAGTTCTGTGACGGTGGACCGCTTTTCCGGGGTGACGATGTAGAGCGGCTCGAAGGCGTTGTCCACGTCCACGCCAAGGCGTGCCCAAGACTCGCCCTTGTACTTGGCGGGGACGTCGGCGGCCCCCCTCGGCAAGTCGCGGATGTGTCCCCGGGAGGACTCGACCACGTATTCCGAACCGAGGTAGGGGGCGATCTTGCGGGCCTTGGTGGGCGACTCCACGATCACCAGACGCCGTCGACCGCCGGACGCGCCGCCCGGACCTGCCGTCTTCGATGTTGCCACGCTCGACCTACCTCGGTGTACGACTCCTGATGCCCCGACCCCCGCGCCCCAGTGTGCACAATCCGGCGCACCAGGGGGCAGTCAGCGTCGCACACGAAGCCGGGGACAGCGGCATCCTGCGTTACGCCACGCGGGTCAAATCAGCCCACTGACAGCCCGATCGGAGCAGCGTTACGCGCTGCCCGACCAGCCCAGCGCGCTACGACCCGAGTCAGCTCGGGCTACCCAACCGCTGGCACTCCGGCGCAGTACGGAATGCCGGCAACAGTTCCTGGTTGCTGGTCAGCTGTTGGACCTGGGCGCTGGCGGCGCCGAGATCGGGGCCTGCGAGGCGGCTGAGCTTGTTCACGAACTCCGGGTCGTTCGGGTCCAACTCGGCGAGCTTCGCCCGCTGGCCGGCCACCGACTCGGCCGCGGTCTTGAAGAAGCTCACCACGGTGTCATGGATCCGCTTGCCATCGTTGATCTTCGGCGGGCCGACCTGCTCGAGATTGCGGGCGGTGTCCGCCATCGCCCGCTGGGAGCTGTCGGCGAAGGCGAGCAGCCCGTCCTTCTGTCCCTGCGGCGTTGCCTCCGCCTTCCCGACGGCGGCGGCTCCGGTGATCACCCCACTGAGGCCACCGCAGAACGCGCCCACCCAGGCGACCGGGTCAGAACCTGTCGGGGCGGCCGGCTTGGCGTCACCCGAGCTCTTGGCGTCACCCGAGTCGTTGGCGTCGCCGGAGCCGCACCCCGCCAGCGCCAGGACCAGAGCCACGATGACGACGCCGGACCGACGACGAGATGAAGGCATAGCTACTCCTCTCCGACGGTCGGTACACGTTTCGACCCGTCAGTAACGCGGGGAACGCTACTAGGACGGGTGCACCCGTTACGCGGTGACCTCAGCGGGTGCTGCGTCCACCAGCGAGGTGGACCGCCGTTTGGAGATCACGACCGCTGCCACAATGACCGCCCCCGCAGCCAGGGCGATGCCGGTGCTCTGCAGTGTGGAGATGCCTTCGGCTCCTCTGACTGCGACGATCGCCGGGGCGATCAGTACCGCGACCAGGTTCATCACCTTGATCAGTGGGTTGATCGCCGGGCCCGCGGTGTCCTTGAACGGGTCACCCACGGTGTCCCCGATGACGGTCGCGGCATGCGCGTCGGAGCCCTTGCCGCCGTGGTTACCGTCCTCGACCAGCTTCTTGGCGTTGTCCCAGGCGCCACCCGAGTTGGCGAGGAAGATCGCCATCAGGGTACCGGTGATGATCGCCCCTGCCAGGTATCCGGCCAGCGGGCCGACGCCGAGGCCGAAGCCCACCGCGACCGGGGCCAGCACGGCCAGCAGGCCTGGGGTCGCCAGCTCCCGCAGCGAGTCCTTGGTGCAGATGTCGACCACCCGGCCGTATGCCGGTCGCACCGACCCGTCCATGATCCCGGGGTTGTCCCGGAATTGGCGGCGCACCTCGTAGACCACGGCTCCGGCCGCCCGGGACACCGCGTTGATCGCCAGCCCGGAGAACATGAACACCACCGCAGCGCCGATGGTCAGGCCCACCAGGACGTTGGGCACCGAGACGTTGAACGCCTCATCCAGGTCCAGGCCAGCGGCCGCGGACAGGATGGCATCCCGGTAGGCACCGAACAGTGCCGTCGCGGCAAGCACCGCGGTGGCGATCGCGATGCCCTTGGTGATCGCCTTGGTGGTGTTGCCCACCGCGTCGAGCTCGGTGAGGATTCCCACCCCCTCGCCCTTGACGTCGCCGGACATCTCGGCGATGCCTTGGGCATTGTCGCTGACCGGTCCGAAGGTATCCATCGCCACGATGACACCGACCGTGGTCAGCAGCCCGGTCCCGGCCAGCGCGACCGCGAACAGCGCGACGGTGACCGACCCGGACAGCAGGAACGCCCCGTACACCGCGGCGCCGATCACCAGCGCGGTGTACACCGCCGACTCGAAACCGATCGAGATCCCAGCCAGGATGACGGTGGCGGCACCGGTCAGCGAGCTGCTGCCGACGTCACGGACCGGTCGGTGCTCGGTGCCGGTGAAGTAGCCGGTGAGCCACAGGATGACTCCGGCCAGCACGATGCCGATGATCACGGCGATCGCCGCGATGAGCGCCGGGTTGCCAGGGACTGTGCTGCTCAGCTGACCGTCGATGTCGGTGACGCCGGCGAGCTCGCCGAAGCTGTTGGGCAGGTAGAGGAACGCGGCCACCGTACACGCCACCGCCGAGATCGCCGCGGAGATGTAGAAGGAGCGGTTGATGGCACGCAGCCCGGGCTCGCCGGCCCGGGCCCGGGTGATGTACACGCCGATCACCGCGGTCACCACGCCGATCGCCGGCACGATCAGCGGGAACAGCAAGCCCTTCAGGCCGAATGCCGCCGTGCCCAGGATCAGCGCCGCGACCAGCGTCACCGCGTAGGACTCGAACAGGTCAGCGGCCATGCCGGCGCAGTCGCCGACGTTGTCGCCGACGTTGTCGGCGATGGTGGCGGCGTTGCGCGGGTCATCCTCGGGGATGCCCGCCTCGATCTTGCCGACCAGGTCGCCACCCACATCGGCGGCCTTGGTGAAGATGCCACCGCCGACCCGCATGAACATCGCGAGCAGCGCGGCACCGAAGCCGAAGCCCTCCAGCACCCGAGGCGCCTGACCGGCGTAGACCAGCACCACCAGCGCGGCACCGAACAGGCCCAGGCCCACGGTGGCCATGCCCACCACGCCACCGGTGCGGAACGCGATGCGCATCGCCTTCTCCCGGCCACCTGACTCGTTGGACGCCGCCGCGACCCGGAAATTGGCGCGGGTGGACAGCCACATGCCCATATAGCCGATCGACGCCGAGAACAGCGCCCCGAGCAGGAAGAAGATCGAGCGGCCGATCCGCTCGCCGGTGGTCTCGGCTGGTAGCGCGAACAGCACCAGGAAGACGATCACGGCGAACACGGACAGCGTCCTGAACTGCCGGTTCAGGTAAGCCGAGGCGCCCTCCTGGATCGCCCGGCCGATCTCCTGCATGCGCGGCGTACCCTGACCTGCGGCCAGCACCTCCCGGAGCAGGACGGCGCCGACGGCCAGAGCGGCCAAAGCGACGACGGCTACCACGCCGACGACGGTGTAGTCCCCCCCGCTCAGCTCAAGATCCCCGTACTGGGCGGGGATGAACCCGGACATCCGTCCTCCTGGTTTCCATGCATACACCGAACGCGCCGCCCCGCGAGACGGCATCCCGGCCGGTGAGTCTATGCGTTGCCGTCGCTGGTCACCTCGGCCGGTGCCGTTGACCGCCGACTGCTCCCCGTCTCCCGAACTCAACAGGGGAGCTGTTTGATCAAGCCCGGACAGCTCCCCTGTTGAGTTCGGGAGCCACAGCGCACCCAGGCCGCAGCCTCTGTGAAGGGTGATGAGGTTAGCGTGCGGGGTGGGGGAATGGCGGCGAGTGGGAGGCGGACGGCGGTGCAGCGCGGTGAGGGGCGGGGGCAGGCCCTGCTGCGGGGGCTGCTCGCCACCGCCGGCCGAGCCGGCAATCAGACCACCGCCGTGGACGGTGAATCGCCGTTGCGACACGCTGTGACGATTCCGGCCCGGGCTGCGACGACGGTGCCGTGGCCGTGTTGGATGCCCGATGAGCTGCGGGCGGCCTTTGAGGTGACGGGTGTGGCGGCGCCGTGGGCGCATCAGATCGCCGTCGCGGAGCTGGCCCGAGCGGGCCGCCACGTCGTGGTCGCCACCGGTACCGCGTCGGGTAAGTCGCTGGCCTACCAGCTGCCGGTGCTCACCGACCTGCTGACCGACCAGCAGGCCACCGCGCTGTATCTGGCTCCCACCAAGGCGTTGGGCGCCGACCAGATCCGGGCGGTGGCCGCGCTGGAGCTGGCCGGGGTGCGGCCCGCCGGTTACGACGGCGATACCCCGATGGCCGAGCGGGACTGGGTGCGCGCACACGCCCGGTGGGTGTTCACCAACCCGGACATGCTGCACCACGGCCTGCTCCCCCGGCACGACCGCTGGGCACGCCTGCTGCGGAGGTTGCGCTTCGTGGTGATCGACGAGTGCCACGCCTACCGGGGGGTGTTCGGCTCGCACGTCGCCCTGCTGCTGCGCCGGTTACGCCGGGTCGCCGCCCGCTACGGCGCGCATCCGGTGTTCGTGCTCGCGTCGGCGACGGTCGCAGACCCGGCTGCCTCGGCCTCCCGGCTCACCGGCCTGGACACAGTGGCCGTCACCGAGGACGCATCCCCACGCGGTGAGCGCACCGTGGCACTGTGGGAGCCGCCGTTGCTGGACGAGCTGACCGGCGAGAACGGGGCACCGGTGCGCCGATCGGCAGGAGCCGAAGCCGCTCGGCTGCTGGCCGACCTGGTGATTGAAGGCGCCCGCACCCTGGTGTTCGTCCGCTCCCGCCGGGGCGCGGAGCTGACCGCTCTGGGGGCCCAGCGGGCGCTGTCGGCCGCTGCGGCAGGTGACCTCGCCTCCCGGATCGCCGCCTACCGGGCGGGCTATCTCCCCGAGGAGCGCCGGGCGCTGGAGAAGGCGCTGGACTCCGAGGAGCTGCTCGGGGTGGCCTCGACCAACGCGCTGGAGCTGGGGGTGGACATCGCCGGCCTCGATGCGGTGGTGCTGGCCGGTTACCCGGGCACCCGGGCGTCGTTCTGGCAGCAGGCCGGGCGAGCCGGACGGGCCGGGTCCGGGGCGCTGGTGGTGTTCGTCGCCCGGGACGACCCGCTGGACACCTACCTGGTTCATCACAGTGCGGCGCTGCTGGGCTCAGCGGTCGAGGCGACCGTGCTGGACCCGACGAACCCCTACGTGCTGCGACCGCAGCTGGCCTGCGCGGCCGCCGAGCTGCCGCTGACCGAAGCCTGCGTCGAGGAGCTGGGTGGCGAGATGGCTCGGTCCGTGGTCGCTGAACTGGTTGCCGAGGGGGCGTTGCGCCGCCGCCCCGGCGGTTGGTACTGGGCCACTCCACGGCAGCGCTCATACCCCAGCCCGCACTCCGAGGTCGACATCCGTGGCTCCGGGGGGCAGCAGGTGGCGGTGGTGGAGGCCGGCACCGGTCGGATGCTCGGCACCGTCGACCCCGTCTCAGCCTGCAGCACGGTGCACCCGGGCGCGGTGTATCTGCATCGGGGTGACTCGTTCGTCGTCGACGAGCTGGATCTGGACGCCGGAATCGCCCTGGTGCATCCCGAGGAGCCGGCCTGGCACACCTCGGCCCGATCCACCAGCGACATCTGCGTGGTGTCGGTGCTGGCGCAGCGGCGGTCGGGTGGGGTGTCAGTGGCGCTGGGCGAGGTGGAAGTGACCTCACAGGTCGTCGGCTACCTGCGGCAGCTGCCGTCGGGCGAGGTACTCGATGCTGTCGGGTTGGAGCTGCCGGCGGCCACGCTGCGCACCAGGGCGGTCTGGTACACGGTGTCCGAGCAGTTGCTCGCCGGCGCCGGGCTGGCACCGGCCGCCTGGCCCGGCGCGCTGCACGCCGCCGAGCACGCCGCGATCGGCCTGCTGCCCCTGGTCGCCACCTGCGACCGGTGGGATATCGGTGGCGTCTCTACGGCGCTGCACCCGGACACCGGAGAGCCGACGGTGTTCGTGCACGACGGGCATCCCGGTGGAGCCGGGTTCGCCGACCGGGGCCACGCCGCGCTTACACCGTGGCTGACGGCGACCAGAGACGCCATCGCCGCCTGCGAGTGCCCGGCCGGTTGCCCCTCGTGTGTGCAGTCGCCGAAATGCGGCAACGGCAACGACCCGCTGGACAAGGCCGGCGCGATCGAGGTGCTCAACGTCGTGCTCGCCGCGCTGCCGGCAAGCATGCATTCGAAGTCGCGCGATGAGCGCTAGAATAGCTGCGTGGCTACGATCCAGATCCGCGATGTATCGGACGACGTGCACCGCATCTACCAGCAGCGGGCCGCACTGGCGGGGATGAGCTTGCAGGAGTACCTCCGTGCTGAGCTGACCCGGAATGCACGAACCCGGACCCCGGCTGAATTGGTGGCCGAGACCGAGCAGCGACTGATCTCGGAAGGCAGTGAGGGGTTCGCCACCCGATCCTCGGCCGCGCTGCTCCGAGCGGATCGGGCGGCGCATTGACCGTCTTCGACGCCTCTGTCCTGGTCGACGCGCTGGTGGTGGCCGGGCGTGCCGGAGACGATGCCCGCAGTGTGCTGCGCGATCGCTCGCTGTTGCATGTTCCGTCGATCTTCGCAGCCGAGGCGACCTCGGCGATCCGTTCGATGCAGGCGCGCGGAGACGTGAGCTCGGGGCTCGCCCGCGGCGCGGTCTCGAAGATCAAGGTAGTGCAGATCGTGCAGTACCCCTTCGAGCCGTTTCTCAACCGCGTGTGGGAGTTGCGCGACAACCTCAGTGTGTACGACGGCTGGTATGTCGCCCTTGCGGAATCGCTTGATACCAGCCTGGTGACAGCGGACCGTCGACTCGCGCGGGCGTCGGGCCCGCGCTGCCCGGTGATGGAGGTCGCCCGGTTGGCCGCGGGCTCGCTGGGACCGCCGGAGCAGCGGAGCCGCCCAGAGTGATCAATCCAGATTGCCGCGCCGGTCGAAGCGCACCGTCATGGTCGTCAAGTCGACGTCGGTGACCTCAAAGCCCGCTGCTAGCCACGCCTTGGCCTGGACGCGGCCAGGGGAGTTGCCCCACCAGCTCCGCTGGGTCGACGCCGACTTCGGGAGCCCGCCGGGCACGATCTGGTCGATCTCGGCGAAGCCGACCTCGACGTGACCACTCTTGCGGGCGACGAGGTAGTCGAACAGCGGCCGGTACTTCCCGGTGACCGGAGGTATCGCCGTGACCTGAGCTGCCGCTGGAGCAGGCTCCGCCGCTGGGCGTGGCGTCTGGCCGTTCGTGAGCGCCACTGGTGACACTGGCCGGTGCTCGGCGATGGTCAGCGGGGCAATGTCCGAGATCGCCGGGGCGGCCGCCGGCGGGACAGGGCCGAACACCTGCCGGCTGGCGGCCACCACCATCCGGCCGTACGCACGGTTGCTCACCGCACCGATCGCCGCGCCGATGCCGAACGGCAGGATCTTGCTGATCGTCAGGATCCAGCGCCTGGTGCAGTACTTCGTGACCAGCCACCGGCGCACCCTCTTGCCGCTGTAGGTCAACCCCGGTCCACGGACCCCGAAGACGATCGCGAGTAGCAGCATCCGCCGCCGCTCGATGTCGTGTACCGGCGTGCCGTGCACCTCGGCAACGGCTAGCGTGAACAGCGCGGTGGCCTCCAGGAACGCGGCCGACTCCGCGACGGTGAGCGCGCGGGCAACCGCCGATCTCGCTCTGGGCGCCGCGGCGACCGCACCGGCGGCCGCCCCCGTACCGGTCACCGTGGCCACGTACTTCTTCTCCAGAGCGGCCACGATCTCGGCCGGGGTGGCGCCGGGATGCCGGCGATGTACCCGCCGCACGTGGTTGGCCACTACCGAGTGCTGGACCCGGATGGCCCTGTCGATGCTGTCGGTCAGCAGCATGTCCTACCTCCAGTCGGCGCCGGTGGCCGCCCGACGTTAGCCCGCCACGCAGCGTGAGCTCCGACCGGGACAGCCGCGTCAGGCGGTGAGCAGCACTACGCTTGCTGGTGTGGATCCGCTGCTGCCGGCGCACCCGTTCGAGGCCTACGGGTTATCACACGGTGTGGTGCTCTTGGTGCTCACCATGGTGGCGGCGGCACTCGTAGTCCTCGGTCGGCGATACCGCGGCACCCCGACCGAGCTGCCGTTGAGCCGGGTCTTTGCGGTGGTGTTCGCCGCGTTCCTGGTGCCGGTCGAGGTCTACTGGCTCTTGCCCGGGCAGTCGGGCATCGCGCATTCGCTGCCGTTGCAACTGTGCGACCTGGCGGCGATGGCCACGGTCTGGGCGCTGTGGTCGCACTCCCCGACGGCTTTCGCGCTGACCTACTTCTGGGGTCTCACACTCACCTCGCAGGCGTTCCTCAGCCCGGAGCTGAACGGCCCGGACTTCCCGTCGCTGCAGTTCCTGTCGTTCTTCGGCATGCACAGCCTGGTGCTGTGGGCCGCGATCTACCTGACCTGGGGAGTGGGGCTGCGCCCGGACTGGCGCAGCTACCGGATCGCGCTGCAGGTCACGATCGGCTGGATGGCGGTGATGTTCGTCTTCAATCATCTCGCCGGGACCAACTACGGCTTCCTCAACGCCAAGCCACAGGCCGCATCGCTGCTGGACGTACTGGGTCCGTGGCCCTGGTACCTGCTGTCCGGGCTGGTCCTGGGCGCCACGGTCTGGGCCCTCATCACCTGGCCATGGGTGCGGCAGCGGACCCTGCGGGGCACCCCAGCCACCGCCTGAGAAACAACCGGACAGGCAACCGCCCCTTCCACACCCAGCGACCAGTTGCGCACAAGGCCCTCGCCGGTGTGTCCTGACGGAATGCTCAACCGCGATGCCGCGAGCTATGGCGAGGACAACGTGGGGAATCTGGGTGGATTGGTCGAACCAGAAGACGACAGCTCCACTTCAGGAGCCCGGTCGGCGGCTCCTCTGTAATCGGCCGGGCGACTCCGCTCTTCGCCTCCACGGCCGTCGGCTGAGCCGGAGGAGGGTGTCGGAGGTATGGGCAACTCCTCGGCGCCGACGTAAAGTCGATAGGAAGTTCGGCTATGCATCACCTAGCGCTGAGACGTCGGGTCACCGATGGATCGATGCGCCTCGACGAGGAGGCGGCGGTGGACGATCTCTGCGGCGATCTTGAGGCTGAGCTGGTCGACCTTGGCGACATGAGGCTCACCGACCTTCGCGCGCTGGGGGACGCCCCACTGGCCCACTCCCTGCGCAGAATCATCGAAGAGAGCCAGGACGAGACCGCCGAGGTCGTCTCCGGGTTCGACTCGAGCATCGCAGGCGAAGTTTCAGGTGAGTTTCTGATGGAGGGGTAAGGGTGTCTGACGTTTATTTGCTGACTGCCTTCCATCGGCGCCCGGTGCCAATTCGCGAGTTCGTTCTCAAGATCGCCAGCCGTTGCAACTTGGCTTGTGACTACTGCTATATCTACAGCATGGCCGACCAGACCTGGCGATCCCGGCCCCGACTGATCACAACGAAGACGATCGACGCGGCTACGAGCCGTATCGGTGAACACGTAAGTCGGCACGGCCTAGAGCGGGTGACGGTGATTCTCCACGGCGGCGAGCCGCTGCTCGCCGGTGGCCGTGTGCTTGAGTACGTGGCCGGCGCCGTGCACAGGGATTTATCTCAGAGCGTCCAGGTCGATCTACGGATTCAGACGAACGGTGTGCTACTCGACGATGAGCTGCTTCGGACGCTTCGTTCACACGATATCCGGGTCGGCGTGAGCATCGACGGGGGGCCAGCGCACCATAACCGACACCGCCATCGGTCTGATGGACGCGGGAGCTACGCGGCTACCGCACGCGGACTACGATTACTCGGCCGGCCCGAGAATCGCGATTTGTATGCTGGTCTGCTCTGTGTGGTGGACACGCGTAACGACCCTGTGGAGGTCTACGAGGCTCTGCTTGAATTCTCGCCCCCAGCATTGGACTTTCTATTACCACATGGAAATTGGTCCGCGCCTCCTCAAGGGCGTGGTCGGGGGACCGTGGGCACACCTTATGCTGAATGGCTGATCGCAGCGTTTGACCGATGGTACCGCGCCCCGCGTCAAGAGACAGCCGTGCGACTCTTCCAGGAGCTCATCAACCTCCTGCTGGGCGGTCGTAGCCGGACCGAGCAGGTCGGGATGAGCCCTATCGCCTTTGTGGTGATCGACACCGACGGTTCGTTCCAGCAGGTCGACTCACTCAAGTCGGCGGACGAAGGCGCGGCGGAGGTCGGGCTGAATGTCTTCGACCACTCGGTGGACACGGTGTTACGTCATCCGGATGTCCACTCGCGCCAGCTCGGGATCGACGCCCTCGGCGAAAGCTGCAGACGCTGTGCAGTCGTCCGGGTTTGCGGCGGTGGAAACTATGCGCACCGGTACCGTCGCGGCCATGGCTTCCGGCAGCCGTCGGTGTACTGCCCGGACCTCCAGCGGTTGATCCACCACATTGCTGCGCGAGTACGGGCTGATCTGCAGAAAGGTAATCGTTGACCGAGCGGTACCGGCTGCCTCAAGACATGCTCGCGGCGCTTTGTGAAGGAGGCGGCAGCTCGGCTGACCTCGCTCTATTGAGGTCGGGCCAGCTCAGTAAGCGGATGTTGCAACTACGGGCGATCGTCGACGCCTGTGAGCGCCGAGCTGTTGAAGCGGGCGAGCTCGCGCGGGTTGAGGAGAGTTATCAATCGCTCGCTGCGGTACAGCAGAACCAGCCACAGATCGTTGCTGAGCTCCTGGCCAGTCCCCAGGTCGGCGCCTGGGCGGCGTGGTGCCTGCGCAGGCTGACGAGTGGTCGCCGTGATCCTGGCAGTCGACCGGAGCTGCCTCCGCTCTGGGTCGACCTTGCACATCTCGGAGCGATCACCGCGGTGGCTGCTATCCGGTCCGGTGTAGAGCTTCGCACCAGCCTGGTTGCGCGTGCCGGATCCGTGATGCTGCCGACGCTTGGCCGGCTGACGGTGGAGAGTCGCGCTCCCTGGACCTTGGCCCGGTTCGACCTGTCATCTCGGTTCGCGACAGTGCGGGTAAATGGATTCCAGGTGATTGTTCCGGAGCGCGGTGACGCACCCGGCTGGGAACCGGTGTGGCGGCTTCAGACCCGAATTGATGGTGCGGAGCTGGTCGTTGAACTCGACGATCTCGATCCGCACTGGCGGTGCTTCGGCTTGCCATTAAGCCGCCGGCTTGACCCAGACACAGTCGAGCGCTGGCGATGCCGACTCGTGGAGGCATGGACCGTTCTCGCTGCTCGTCATCCCGAGCGACTTTCCGCTATTGGGGCGAGCGTGACCTGCCTCGTACCACTCGCGAGCCGGACGAGACATAGCCATGTCAGCGCGACTTCACGCCACGCACCAGGGGCGGTCGCCCTCACGGAGCCGGCGTGCGGGGTCGGATTGGCAGCGACCCTCATTCACGAGGCACAGCATTTCAAGCTGAACGCCCTCCACGACCTGGTGCCTCTCTACCGGCCCGATGCCATCGGCTCCTTCTATTCGCCGTGGCGTCGTGATCCGCGGCCGCTGGCAGGGTTGCTGCACGGAATCTACGCGTTCGTCGGCATTGCCGAGTTCTTGCGCCGGGAGCGTGAGTGTGAGTATGCGAGGCTCCGCGATGCACAAGCGGAGTTGGAGCTTGCCCGCTACAGTGAGCAGCTGCGGCTCGGCTACCAGCAGATGGCGGCTGCCCAAGGGCTCACCGAGCTCGGGGTCACACTCGTTGCACGCCTGGGTGTCGCCATCGAAAGGCTGCATCTCGACGACATTCCGGCTGATACCAGGCGGCTGGCGGAGGATCTCGTTGTGGAGGATTGGGCCGGCTGGCGGCTTCGCTATCGCGCACCTGAACCCGCGGCTATGGAGAAGCTAGCGGATGCATGGCTCTGCGGTCACCCAGCGACGGTGAACGTACAGATTCACGATCGACTGATCGATAGCATCGATGAAGGAACTGAGAGTCCTCGTGTCAGGCTGGCGAGATCCTGGGTAAGCGAGAGGGAGACGGTGCGACGCGTCGCGCGGAATCCTGAGGCATTCGGTGCACGTTTCCCGGGCGTATCGGAGGCCGACGTTCACCTGATAACAGGCGAGTACGCAGCGGCAATTGATGCACAGTCACAACGGATCGCGGCCGGTGCGACCGACTCCATGATATGGACAGGTCTGGTGGTGGCCCATCGCCGGATCTGCACCGATCGCAACCGTTCGTCGCTGGCTACACGCCCAGAACTGATCCGGGCCTTGTGTGAGCGGCTCACCGCGTTGTCCAGCGGCTGCGATCCGTGCGAGCTCGATCGCTGGTTAGCGACGGCGCCCACTGCCTATGATGCGGATACTTCTATGTCGCAATCTGCGCGGCGGTCAAGGCTCACGTGAATCGTCTCCGGATGATCGCTACCGAGCTGACGGCGGAGGTGCTCCAGCGTAGCCTTGCGTAGCCCGCTGGCTCCGACGGTGTCGCCGGCCGCGTCGAGGTCGAGTGCGACGTTTGCCGCGCAAGCCAGCGTGTTCGGATGATTCTCGCCACGAAGCTGGCGGGATCGTTCCAGCGTGTGCTGGCCGAGGATGCGTGCCTCCTCGGTACGTCCCTCGGCGGCCAGCGCGTTGGCCTTGTTATTGGCACAGCACAGCGTGTGCGGGTGATCTTCCCCGAGGGCACTGCGGAACCCGTCGAGGGCCTCATCGTTGAGGGCCAGTGCCTGGCCCGAGCGGCCGAGCAGCAGCAGCGCGATCGCGACATTCGCCTTGCAGGCCAGCGTGAAGGGATGCTGGTCTCCGAAGACCTCGCGATAGGACGCCATCGCGCTCTCACCGTGTCGCAGCGCCGTCTCGTAATCGCCAGAGGTACGATGTGCGTTGCTGAGGGTCATAAGGGCGGACAGAGTGTGCTCGTGTAGCTGCCCGAACTTGATTCGGTGCGCTTCATAGACCTGCTGCGCCTCGTGCAGCGCGGGGCCGTGATGACCGGCTTTCCGCAAAAGCATCGAGAGAACGCGCCTGGCCCGGAGCAGATTACCGTGGTCTTTCGGCAGCTTCTGCTCGAAAATCGGCAGTTTTTCCTTTATGAGAGCCAGGCCCTTGTGGTACTCGCCGAGGCCGTACAAGTCACGGCTTAGACGCGTGTAGGCGAACAGGGTCTGGGGGTGCTCCTTGCCATAGACATTGGTCCTGGTGGCGATGCCGGCCTCGTCCAGTTCCAGGGCGTGCTGGAAGTCGCCGAGCAGGCGGTAATCTACGGCGAGGTTGTTTCTGACGCGGAGAGTGCTCGGGTCGTCCTCACCGAGTACCCGCAGGTGTCGAACGAGGTTCTCCTCGTCGAGCTGCAGAGCCTGCTTGAAATGGCCGAGCAGGCGCAGGTCAGCGGCCACACTGTTGGTGGTCGCGAGAGTATGTTCGTGGTCTTTGCCGAGCGTTCGGACCATCCGTTCGAGTGTGTCCAGGTTGAGATCTCGGGCCGCCTGGATCTCTCCGAGAGCCCGAAGCGAGTTGGCCAGATGCCGGCTGGCGACCAGCGTCAGCTCATCGTCTGGGCCCATGCTGGCCCGCCAGATGTCGACCGCACCCTGACCGAGATCACGGCTGGATGCGTAGTCGCCGATCGCATAGTGGTAACGAATCTGGTCCAGGACAACATGGCGCGCCTCGGGATCTGACGAGTAGACCAGCCCGCTGGGCACGACGTGCGGGGCGATCTGGGCGTGCTGGGGCCAAGTGGCCGGGCTGTCCGGCCGCCCAGGATTGGCCAGAGCCAGGACAGTATGCGCCTGACGCTCGATCGCGTGTCGTTGTTCCTGCGGGATACTATCGCGGAGTACGGCCCCCACCAGGTTATGGATCCTGATGAAGTCGCGAGCCGGGTCCAGCTGCGCCAACGCGTACCGACCCAGATCGCGGATCGCGCGACGCAGCGGGATATCGTCGCGCAGCAGGGATTGCAGTTCTGTGCTCAATTGCGCGCCACGACCGCGGGTCAAAAGCGAAATGGCGATGGGCTGGGAGCTGAGAAACGCGCACAGCTCCAGCAGATAGGCGGCGGCAGGGGAACCCTCTCTGAGCCTGGTGAAGGCGAGCCCAAAGGTTTCCGCGACAGACCGTGGGTAGCCTCCTGGCGTACCCTCGTGGAGGATCGCCGCTGGATTGCTGTCCAGCGCTCGAAGGTACTCCGCGAGCGGTATTCCGGTCTGTGCGTGGACTGCCACCGCTTGCTCCAGCGCCAGCGGGAGGTGGCCGAGCCGCTTCGCCAAGGCCATCGCGTCGTGGTCGGTCAATTCCCGCCAACGTGCCTGCAGCAACGTGGCGCTCTCGTCCGGCGAGAAGACGTCGACCTCGATCGCGTTGGCCTCACCGGCCCAGCTCCGGCTCCGCGATGTGATCAGAACATGCCCCGGACCGGACGGCAGATACGGGTGCACGACGCTGGGCTCCGCGGCGTTGTCGTAGATGAGCAGCCACCTGGAGTGCGGATCCCCCCGCCGCAACGCGTCGAGCGCCGTATCCACAGTGTCCTGAACATCCTCGCTCTCCGGCAGGCCAAGCCGCCGCGCCAGTGACACCAACGAGCGGCGGATTGACCGCTCGTCGTCGGCCGGGATCCACCACACCAGCTGGTAGCCGGACTGATACCGGTACGCGAACTCCACCGCCAGCTGGCTCTTACCGACTCCGCCAAGTCCATGCAACGGCTGGGGGATCAGTGTCGACTGCATGTGGCGGCCAAGCGACCGGTGGATCCGGTCGAGCAGGTCCTCGCGACCGGTGAAGTTGCTGTTGCGCGGCGGGACACCGCCCCACAGCGCTGGTGGTGTCGGCGACGTGAGGCCCGACTCGGCGGTGGGTAGTTGGCTGGTCGTCACGTCGTCTCCAAGCGCTGAATCACCGGTGAGTGTGGGTTGGTCTAGCTGTTCCGAGCCGGATGCGTCTGAAACGGCTACACCGGTGCGAGGTTTCTGCCGAAGTGATCGGCACAGCTCGCGGACCGCGGTCCGATCGTCGGATTCAGCCGTGAAGTCGTCAATCAGCTGGTGAAGCTCGACCATGTCGTACTCTGCAAGCTGGTGCGCCGTCAGCTCGAGAAACAGGATGAGCGTCCGCGGTCCGCTATCGGAGGAAAGCGCATCAAGCCGCTCGTATGCCTCAGCCCCGTTGCTGACCTCGGCGTTCTCGAAGGGGATCTGCCCCCGAAGCGCAGGATGGCTGAGCACTGGCGCCAGTGCGTCGGTCGTCACCGTCTGCAGCAGTGTCCTGATTTGGTTGCTGATCTCGTCCCGAGTGGCGTTTTCCAGCGCGGGTGCCGAAAACATCTCTCGGACTACAGCATCCAGCTGATGCCATTCGCGAGACGCACCGCCGAGAATCCTGAGCATGGTGACGAGATACGGCACCGCGTTGTGGCTGATACACGTTCTCACGATGGACCAGTTATCGAAATTGGATCCCTGGAACCTGGCCGGATCGAAGTGGGAACCAACCTCTTCTATGAGTTCGTCGACGACCAGCTGACGCTGCTGTGGATCTTGCATGATCGGAACGGCGTTCACGGCGTTCATCAGCCGTTCCTTGTCGGGGGACGTGAGGCGCCCTCGCGCTTCCATCTCACCTCCGTCGCTCGCCCTGATCGGTTCTTCAACTTTGCACCTCAGCCCGCTGGGCTGCAACGGTGGGTCGCACGGGAGCACGTCGGTTTCCTTCGAGGGTGATCGTGTGGCAGGTCCAGGTGTTACATGAGAGAGGAGCTGGAACTGACGCCTGTGACGCGAGGTGGCCAGGATCATACTGTGGTGAGCCGCGGCTGCTGTGACGGGCGATGAGCACCGGCGTTTCCAGCGGCGTGCGACGCACTTTCCACTGAACCCTCGGACCTGTCACGCTGTGACGTGCGCACAGGACAGCTACGGGAATCCTCGACACCGGGTGGTGGGTCGGATACGTGACGACGGTGATGTTCGTCCACGGCACGGGCGTTCGGGAAGTGGCGTACGCCACGGTGCTGGGTCGGATCCGGGAAGAGCTGAGCCGGCTGCGCCCTGCGGTACGCGTCGTCTCTTGTTTCTGGGGTGGTGAGCACGGGTCAGTGCTCCATGCCGGCGGGGCGTCCATCCCGTCGGGCTATGCTGGGCGTGCCATCCAAGTAGCGCACGATATGGCCGGAGACATCGAGAACGACGGGATCACGCTGTGGGCGTTGCTTGAGACCGATCCGCTTTTTGAGTTGCGCTTGCTGGCCACCGCGACGCCCGCTCCGACAGAGTGTCCTCCGTGGTTGGAGCTGCCAGGACAGCTCGTCGCCGATCAGGTGGCCGCGCTCCCACAAAATGGAATCCTGGCCCGGCTGTTCGGCGAAACGGGCAGTCAGGAGGCGTTTGCGGCAGCGGTCGTTACCGTGCTGGATAGCAAGGCGGGCCGAGCGCTCATGGCGCACGAAGCTGTGCTTGGTGGCGAGGCGCGGCTGGCGTTGGCCCGGGCACTTGTCGCGACAGTCCTCGTCAGCCGGGACGCCGAACTTGGGATGCCGCTGCTGCTCGACGGCGCTCATCGCGACAATCTCGTCGCTCAGATCGTCGCGCAGCTCGGCGGCTCAGACCGAGGCCTGGGCGCGTCAATGGGCCGGGTGGGTCTCAAGCTAGCGTTGCAGCTCGGGGCGACCAGGCCGATTGAGCGCCGACGTGCGGCGATCACCGAAGCGGCCTCACCGTTGGCCGGAGACGTCATGCTCTACCTAGCCCGTGGCGAGGGGATCCGTGACTTCATCGCGCGTGAGGTTGCCGCTGCCGAGGGCCCAGTGGTGTGCCTCGCGCACAGCCTCGGCGGAATAGCTGCAGTGGACCTACTCGTGAGCCACCATCTGCCGTCTGTGCAACTCCTGATCACGGTCGGTTCACAGGCACCGTACCTGTACGAGCTCAACGCTCTGCCAACACTGGAGTTCGGCCAGCCGTTGCCCCTCTCGGTGCCGCCATGGGTCAATATCTATGATCGGCGTGACCTGCTTGGCTACGCAGGCGAGGGGGTGTTTCCCGGGCGAGTGGAGGACCGAGTCGTCGACAACCGGGTACCGTTTCCGCGGTCACACAGCGCTTACTTCGGCAACGAAGAATTCTACGCCATTGTGGACGAGGTACTGCCGTGCCCGTGACGCCGGCCGATACTCGAGCTGTAGTCGTCGGCGTCGAAGAGTACGCGGCCGGAGCGCCCTGGCGGCTCGACGGGCCGGCCCTCGACGCTTGCCGATTCGTGGAGTGGCTGATCGGCAGCGGCGTTCCGGCGGGCAACGTCTCACTGCTGGTCTCGCCATTGGCGGAAAACGAGGATGCCGTGGCTCGTTACGAATTTGACGTGCGGCCCGCCGACCACGCGACAATCCGGGCGACCCTGTTGGGTGGTCTTCGCGGCAGCGGAAGCGATTTTCTGGTGTTGTACTGGGGCGGGCACGGGGTTGTCGATGGTGGTGATACCCGCCGGCTGTTCTGTGCCGATGCGACCATCGCCGATAAGCGCAATATCGATCTCACCGCTCTGCTTCATTCGTTGCGGTCGAGCTTTTATCAGCACCATCCTCGGCAGGCGATTCTGATCGACGCATGCCAGAACCTCGTCGAGCAGCTTCACCTCGTCCACACGCTGCCCGCCGAGGTCTTCCCATTGGGCAGCCCAAGACCGTCATGCGAACAGCGCGTGCTCCTGGCTGCGAGCATCGGCGAGGTGGCTGTCAACATCGACGGCCGCAAGACCGGCCTGTTCTCCGAGGTGCTCCGTGCCGAGCTGGCGACGGCGCCGGTGGGTACCTGGCCACCGGATCTTGACGCGCTGCGCGATCGGATCGACCGGCGCTTTACAGAGCTTCGCGCGATAGGCAAGACCCGGCAGGTGCCAAGCTATCTGTGGTACCGCGGCGCGCAGGGCGGAGCAGACGTGATCTTCTCGCCAGTACCTAGCGCCGCACCCCGACGTGTGTCGCTGACGGCGCTGGGCGAGCTGACCGATGTGCTGCTCGCCATCGACGAATTCGCGCACGAACCGAGTCGCTGGCAGATCATCCGGCTGATGCCTCGGGAGATCGTCGCCGCAGTCAGTAATACGGGCAGCCAACGCCTCCAGGTCATCGACCTGCTCCGATCCTGCGAGAGGTTCGCTGCAGGGCCGTCCGCGCTGGTCGACGCCATCCGCACGGCGCTACCGGACGATTCCGGGCGCCGAAAGGCCGAGGAGGCGATCGAGCGTGTCTGGCCGGCGACAACAGGGTAAGAACGGTGTCGCGTCCTGTAATCTTCGCGGTCGGATGCGAGGGGTGGGTCCACTGTGGACACGGTGTCGCTGCCCACACCGCGGGGGCCGAGCGGGTGAGCGGTCAGGGTCATAGCTCGCTACCCGCCGTGACCCCCGCCCGCAAGACTTCGATCACTCGCCGGACCCGCGGATCGCGCTGCAACTCCGCCAGGGTCACCGGCAACGGCAGTTGCCAGTTCGGGTACTCATCGACGGTGCCAGGCAGGTTGGGTTGGCGTGCCTCGCCTACCACGTCGTAGGGGGAGGCCAGCAGCAGCCGGCAGGGCGTGCGGGCCAGCAACGCGTGCATCGCCACCACGAGGTCGTCCTCGATCGCCCCATCGGCAAGCAGGCCCTCGGCGCGTAGCAGGGCCACGAGCTCAGCGCGGTGCGCCCGCGCGCGGGCCCACTCCGCGGCTTCGTCGTCCAGCAGCCCCAGCTCGGCGCGCACCCGCACGTGCTCCCCGCGCAGAAAACCGACCGCGGTGGGCAGGTCGTGGGTGGAGATACTGGCCGCGGCACGCTGCGGCCAGCGTTGCGCAGCCAGCAGCGGCTTGCCGGGGGCCTGCTCGTCTCGGGCGAACCACAGCACCGCGCATCCCAGCATCCGCTGTGCCGCCAACGCCTCGGTAACTTCGGGTTCCACGGTCCCGAGGTCCTCGCCCACCACCACCGCGCCGGCCCGGTGCGCTTCCACCGCCAGCGCAGCGAGCATCACCTCGCCGTCGTAGTGCACGTAGGTGCCCTGGTCCGCCGACGCCCCCGGCGGCACCCACCACAGCCGCCACAGGCCGGCCACGTGGTCGATGCGCAACCCATCGGCATGGGCGAGCACGGCGCGCAGCATGTCCCGGTACGCGGCGTACCCGGTGGCGGCCAGCCGGTCCGGGCGCCACGGCGGCAGCCCCCAGTCCTGTCCCCGCTGGCTGAACGCATCCGGTGGGGCCCCGATGGTCACCCCGGTGGCGAGGACGTCCTGCAACGCCCAGGCATCGGCGCCCTCGGGGTCCACCCCGACGGCGAGGTCGTGCACCAACCCGATGGCCATCGGTCGGGCGGCGTCCCTCGCAGCGGCAAGCTGCTCGTCGCACTGCCGCTGCACCCAGGCGTGAAACGCCACCCGCTGCGGGTCCGCGCTGGCCGTCGCCGGGTGCCGCAGCTCGGTGGGCCAACGCGACCAGCGGGGGCCGTGCCGCTCGGCGAGCGCGCAGAACGTCGCGAAGTCGCGCAACCCCTCCGGCAGCACCGGGCGCGGGGCGCCGTCGGCTCGCCAGAGCAGCTCCAGCGCCGCCCGTTTGGCTCGCCAGACGGCGTCGCGGTCGATCCGCTCGCCTCCCGATCCGACCCGCAGGGCGTCCACCTCCGCCCGTAACAGCGGGTCCCCGCGGCGGTAGGCGCCGATGTCGGTGATGCTGAGGTAGAGCGGGTTGATAAAGCGGCGGCTGGACGGGTAGTAGGGCGAGGGCTGGATCGGAGTGGTCGGGGTCACCGCGTGCAGCGGGTTGACCAGCACAGCGCCGCCGTCATGCGCGGTGGCCGTCCAGGCGACGAACTCGCGCAGGTCAGCGAGGTCCCCGAGGCCCCACGACCTGGTCGAGTGCAGGGCGTAGAGCTGCAGCATCCAGCCCCAGGTGCGCGGCGGCTCGGGCAGCCTCGGTGGGGCCACCAGCACGGTGGTGTGCCGGTTTTCGCTGGTCAGCGAGTACCAGCCGGGTGCAAGGCCTGCTGGCAGACTCCCGTTGACCAGGGTTTCCGTGCCGTGCTCAGCTCTCAGCACGCCGGCTTCGGGAATCTTGCGGCTCTGCCCCTGGCGCAGCACCACAGTGCCCGACCCCCGGGGTTTGCGGGCCGCCGCCAGCGCGTCCCGGGCCTGCGCCGGCGTGTCCGCGCTGACACCGAGCAGCGCGAGCACCCGGCGGACCACATCCTGGTCGACGTCGACCGGCCGGCGCTGCCCGTCCCGGTACCAGGTAGCGACGCCGTATGCAGCAGCAACCTCTTCCAGCGCGGGGTCCATACCGCCATCCTGGCCGCCCACGGCGAGCGGCGCGCTGCGCGCTGGCCCAGACCTCGCTATGGTGACGAGGCATGTTAGCCATTACCGAGACAGCAGCAGTGGCCATCACGACACTGATCTCCGACAGCCAGATGCCCGAGGGGGCCGGGCTGCGGATCGTGCAGCCGGAAGGGTCCGAAGCGCTCCAACTCTCGGTCGCCCCGGAGCCGGCTGAGCAAGACACCGTGCTCGAAAGTGCTGGGGCCAGCGTGTTCCTTGAGCCCATCGCGGCGCAGACGCTGGATGACAAGGTCCTGGACGTGCAGCTCGAGGAAGATCAGTACCGCTTCGCCATCGCCCCGCAAGTATCCGGCTGAGCCCATTCACCGAACCCGCTCAGCGAGCTCAGCGGGGTATGGCCGAATCGAGTTACCCCGCTGAGCCCGCTGAATGCGGTACCATTTAGTCGATAACGGAACGTGTCCGTTCAGCGCCACTCTGATGGCGTAACCGCGTTGATGTTGTGCTCCGTATCCTGGCCATACCGGCTTGAACCGAGAGGGTGAGCTGTTGGGCCAGGACCGCGCTGGCGTCGTGCAGGCCGATCTGCGCGAGCTGGGCAGCATCCTGACCTTCCGCAGGACGCAAGCGGTCACATGGTGAGTGCCGCTTCCCCTTCCGAGCCGGGCCTGACGGTGGCCGGGCTCGCTCAGATCTGGGCTGCGGTGGCGAGCCGGACCACCTACCTGCCGATGTCCGGGCAGGAGGCCGAACAGCTCCTGGCGCGGCTGATCAACCGGCTGGTGACGGCCGTGGCTGCGGTACCGGTCGATGACCAGGCGGCGATCGAGGTGGCCACCGAGCTTGTCGCGCACGGTCTCACCGGGCCGCGCAGCATCGGCCGCAGTATCGAGGTTCTCGGTGACGGCCTGCCGCGGCTGGTGGAGCTGCAGCACGTCGACCAGCGTGACGTCGCCGTCTTGCGGGTGCTGGGGATGTTGGCCAGCGGGTACGCCGAGGTGCTCCGGCAGCGCACCCTCGACGAGCAGGACCAGGTCACCCAAGCTGTGCTGCAGGCGAAGCTGGACGCTGAGCGTGAACTACAGGTCAGCGAAGCACGGTTCCGGCAGATCTTCTCCGAGGCGGCGGTCGGAATCGCGATCAGCGACCTCGACGGCACGCTGGTCGCCGCCAACCGCGCATTCGCCCGCATGATGGGCCGTGCCCCGGAAGATCTGATCGGCGCCGCGCTGCCGAAACTGTTGCACACCGAGGATGATCCGACGCTGGGTGCGGCCTACCATGAGCTCGCCAGCGGTGAGCTGACCCATTTCCGGCGCCGGGGCAGGCTGACCGCCGCCAGCGGCGAGGTCTCCTGGGTCTTCCTCGCGGGCTCGCTGCTCCGTGACCTCGACGGGGTGCCGACTCACCACCTGATCATCGCCGACGACGTCACCGAGCTGCAGCTGCTGCAAAAGGAACTGTCCGGGCAGGCGCTGCACGACAGGCTGACCGGGCTGCCCAACGAGCATTACTTCATGTCCCACCTGCATGATGTGCTCGAGGGCGCCGACCCATCGGCTGAGGTCACGGTGTGCCGGGTGAACCTGGACAGTTTCTCGGTGATCAACGATGGGATCGGCCGGGCGGCCGGCGAAGTGTTGCTGCGCTCCGTCGCAGGGCGGCTACAGGACCTCGTCACCGGCGAGCGGGCGATGGTGGCGCGGATGGGCGCCGACGATTTCGCGATCCTGATCGAGGGCGGCATGGATCGCCGTGACCTCAGCCTGTTCGCCGCGACCGTCAACATCCGGCTCTGCGAACCGGTCTACCTCGATGACGACCAGGGAATCTCGGTCTCGGCCGGCGTCGGGGTGGTGAGCCGGCCCGCCACTGGGATCTCGGCGGGCGAGCTGGTCCGCGCTGCGGATGCCACCTTGCGCCGGGCCAAGCACACCGGTCGCGGGCAGTGGGATCTCTACGACCCGGAACATGACGCCCAGCAGCGGGCACGCTCCCAGCTGGCCGCCAAGATCCCCGGGGCCTGGGAGTGCGGTGAGATCGATGTGCAGTACCAGCCGGTGTGCCGGCTGGACAGTGGGGAGATCGTCGCGCTGCAGGCACTGCTGCGCTGGGACCGGGCCGACGGGACGGTGCTGGGCCATTCCGAGTGCCTCGCGCTGGCCGAGCGGACCGGGCTGGTGGTCTCGATCGGGGGCTGGATCGTGGAGAAGGCCTGCAGCGCGCAGATCCAAGTGCTACAACACAGCCGGGCAGACCGAGCGCCGCTGATGCGGGTTGATCTCACCCCACAGCTGAGCCAGGATCCCGATCTCGTCGGGGTGGTGCGCGGCGCCTTGTCGGCCACCGGCCTGCGAGCCGAGCAACTCCGGGTAGGGGTACCGCTGGTGGCGCTGGCCCGGGGCCGCGGTGATGTGATGGACAACGTGGGGGTGCTCGCTGACCTGGGCGTGGAGGTGGTGCTGCTCGGCGCCGCGACCGGTCCCGGATACATGGCCTATCTCGAGGACCTTCCGGTGGGGGCGGTAGAGATCGCTACCGAGCTCGTCGCCCGGATCGCCCGGCGACCCGGGGACGACTCAGTGGTCGCCCGTGCGATCCGCGATGGCATCCCGCTGGTGCACAGCGCCGGCGCCACGGTGATCGTCCCTAGGGTGGACACCCCGGAACAGGCGCAATGGTGGCGTGACGCCAGGGCGGACGCCGCGTGGGGTGCCCACTTCGGACCACCCGTACCCGACGTCGAGCTCCCCACCCTCCTATCCCGCCGCTAAGCCACTCGTGAGCTGCTACCTGGATGCCGATCGCACGCCAGGCGAGCGACACTGGTCCGGTGGAGGATCCAGTGCGGCTGCGGGTCGCGTTTCCGTGTCAGCACGAGGGCTGCCAGCGCGCGGCGGCGATCGTTGAGGTGACCCGCCGCGGGCAGCTGTTCGTCGACGAGGAGCAGGACATCATCTACCGGATCTTTCCCCAGGCCCAGGGCACGATCCGGGTCACCGGTTTCCTGCCGTACACGAGCTTCTCCACTCAGCTCACCGACCTTGCCGCGACGGCCGGCGCGGTACGCGCCAACGACGCAGCCGCGCTACACGCCGTGGACCGGACCTGGGTCCCGTTCTACTGTCAGCAGTGCGACCGCTCGTTCTGCGGCGAGCACTGGGAGCTCAAAGCCACCTTCGACTGGGGCTTCGACTACTACTCGGGCACCTGCCCGGCCGGTCATCCACATTTCATCGATCATTGTTGACCCTGCCGGGCCTCAGCTGGTCTGCGCACCGAACCGGGCGCGCAGCCAAGCTCGCGTCGCCTCCCGGTACTCGCCGGCGTTGGAGTGCAACGCTATGGCGTGTCCTGACTCCGGCAGGACGTAGGTGGACAGCTCGGCGGCCGGGCCGAAGTACGGCGCCTCCTGTTTCCGCAACGCCTCCGCACTCGAACAGTCACGAGCGAACGAACCGCAGAAAGGTGAATCCCTTCCGCCGATCGCCAGCAGGACGGGGACGTCGATACCGAGCGACGTGGGACCATAAAAACCCGACACCGCCACGGTCCCTGTCCCGACGAGCGAGACCTGGTCCTTGGTGGCCTCGTCGGTCGCAATCACCTGGGGATCGGCGTTGCTTGTCACATAGAACAACGGCTCGCGTTGCCCCGGTTTGGTGGTGGCGTATCCCGGATCGCTACCGTACTTGCGAAGCTGCGGGTCCCACATCGACGGGTGCAGGGACATAGTGAAGCCCTTAGCCAGCGCCAACGCCGACGCCAGGTGGGTGACGCCGGTGAGAATCACCCCGTCGACGTCGTGATAAGTGGCTGCTTCCAGGATCGCGACGCCCGAGCCGAACGAGTGCCCGACCAGGACAACGCGGTCGAACCGCACCCCGCTGACCCGGCCGGCACGCAGGTGATTGACGACCTGGTGGATCGACGCCGCCTCGACACTGTCCACCAATACCGGGCTGGGCGGTTTGGTGCTCCGGCCGGTACCGAGCCGGTCCACCGCGAAGGTGGCATAGCCGTGGCCGGCCATCTCGCGCTGGTAGGAGTAACGCTCGGGCTGGTAGGGAAGGTCCCAGTACACGCTGTTGTACGTGCCGCCGGGAATCAGCAACTGCACGGTCCGCGGAGCCTCGGTGGTAGAAGCACTTCCCGCGGGCAGGCAGAGCTGCCCGTGCATTGTCTCGCGGGGGGTCGGGACCGATACCGGCAGATCGACCTCCGAACAAGTCACCAGAGATGCGGCAGCTGCCTGCGGTGCAGGGAGACCACCGGCCAGCAGGGCCAGGCAGGCGAGCAGCGCGGAAATCAGCGTCGGCAGCAGTCGCACGGGTGAACCTTCCAAGATCAGAAAATCGAGGAAGTCCAAGACTATAACAATCAGCAATCAAACGGACACTTCAGGTAACCACAGCCCGCTGGGGACGTCTCACGTGTGTCGCGGCACAGTGATCATGGGTAACTGGCTGGGATGCATCGTGACTGCCATCCTCAGGTGAACGGGCTTACCGGCTACCGGCACCAGCTGCCACCGCGCGGCCACTGTCGCCGCCACGATCGCTACTTCAGTCTCTGCAAAGGAGTATCCGGGGCAGCGATGCAGGCCCGCACCGAAGGGGATGAACGCCCCCCTCGGCAGCCTCTCGGCCCGGTCGGGCAGCCATCGATCCGGGTCGAAGCGTGCCGGATCGGGATACAGGTGCGGATCGTAATGGAGTGCGTACTGGCTGAGCGCGACCTCGGTGCCCGGCTGAAGGTGAACACCGCCAAGGTCGACATCCGTACGCGCTCGACGCATCAGGATCAGTATCGGGTACTTGCGCAGGACTTCGCTGATGATCCGCTGGGTGTACTCGAGTCTGGGAAGGTCGTCGAAGGTCGCCATGCGACCTTCGAGCACTCGGTCGATCTCGGCGTGGAAGCGTCGCTCGATCTCGGGGTGCTGGCCGAGCTCGTGGAACAACCAGGCCAGGGTCACGGCGGTGGTTTCCATTCCGGCGGTCAGGATCGTGACGATCTCGTCGGAGACCTGCTGGTCGCTCATACCCTCGCCGGTGTCCTCGTCACGGGCCAGCAGCAGCGTGGACAGCAGGTCACCGTGATCCTTGCCCTCGGCACGCGCCGCCGCGATGACCTCCGCCACGACCCGCCGGAACCGGGCGGCGGCCTGGTCGAACCGCCGGTTGGCTGGGATGGGTAACCACTCGGGTGAGAAGGCACGGACCGTCAGGCACTTGGTCAGGATCGGCATCGAACGCTGGACCTCGGCGATCGCCTCCCGACCCAGCTCGGTTGAGAAGAGAGTTCGCCCGACGACGGTGAGCGCCACGTCCTCCATTCGCTTGTCCACGGCGACGACCTCACCCGGCCGCCATGACTCGATCAGGTCCGAAGCCACCCCTGCCATAGTGCGGACGTAACCGACGATTCGTTTGCGTTGAAACGCCGGCTGCACCAGCCGGCGTTGCCGACGATTAAAATCGCCGTTCGAGTTGGCCAGACCGTTGCCGAACAGCGGGCGTATCTTGTCGAAGAGTATCCCTTTGTCGAACCTGTCAGCGTTAATGGCCAGCACCTGCCAAGCAAGCTCGGGGCTGGTGACCACGTATACGGGCAGGGGGCCGAGATAGATTCGCACCACCTCCCCGTGCGACCGCAGCGACGACAGGAATCGAAACCGTCTGCCCAACAGCGACATCGTGTGACCAAGCAGCGGCAACCGACCGGGAGCAACCGGGGCGATGCCCTCTCCGCTTCGCGAGCCCTGACTCGTGATGTCCTGACCAGCTGACATACCATCCACCCTCGCACACTGACGCCGCGACACTCAACGGTAGGCGCGATGCCCATGATCGCTCCGCTGGCCGATGGCCGACGATCCACGTGATCGCCTAAGCTGCCCACGTGCCCACCGAGGATGGCGAGGACCCGATGGCCGAGAACCCGGGCTGGGTGCCGTACGACGTCGAAACGACCGTGCCCAATGCGGCGCGAATTTACGACTATTGGCTGGATGGCGCCCACAATTTCGCGGCCGACCGCGACATGGCGAACAAGATCCTACAGGCCGTGCCGGCGGCGCGGGACGCTGCCCGGATCAACCGGTCCTTCCTGCGCAGAGTGGTTCTCTTCATGGTCGACTCCGGAATCCGCCAGTTCCTCGACATCGGCTCCGGCATCCCGACCGTGGGCAATGTGCACGAGATCGCCCAGCGAGCCGATCCCGAGTGCCGGATCGTGTACGTCGACAAAGAACCGGTCGCGGTCGCGCACAGCGAACTGCTGCTGGAGGGTAACGACCGGGCCGCGGTGATCCAGGCGAACCTGCGCGATGTCGAGGACATCCTCGACCATCCGCAGACCAAGAGCCTGCTGGACCTCGATCAGCCGGTCGGCCTGCTGATGCTCTGGATGCTGCACTTCGTCCCGGATTCCTGGGACCCGCCGGGCATTCTGGCTCGATACCGGGACCGGCTCGCGCCCGGCAGCTACCTGGCATTGTCCCATGTCACGGTCGACGGCAATGTCGCTGGCCGGGACGAGGCAGCTCAGTTTTACGACAAAACCCCCGACCCGCTGTACCTCCGCAGTCACGAGGAGGTGTCTCGCTTGTTCGCCGGGTTCGAACTGGTCGAACCCGGGCTGGTGGGCAGCGCATTCTGGCGGCCCTCAGGACCGGGTGACATCTCCGACAGCGCCGAAATGAACGCAGTCTCTTACGGCGGTGTCGGCCGCAAGCCGTGACCGACCGATTGAGCTACCGCCGAAAGGATGACGAGGACCCGATGGCCGAGAACCCGGATTGGGTGCCGCATGACGTCGACAAGATCGCACCCAATGCGGCTCGCGTCTACGACTACTGGCTGGATGGCGCCCACAACTTCGCGGCCGACCGCGACATGGCGAACAAGGCCCAACAGGCCATGCCCGGGATCCGGGACGCCGTCCGGATCAACCGGTCCTTCCTGCGCAGAGTGGTTCTGTTCATGGTCGACTCCGGAATCCGCCAGTTCCTCGACATCGGCTCCGGCATCCCGACCGTCGGCAATGTGCACGAGATCGCCCAGCGAGCCGATCCCGAGT
>JBQTHE010000020.1:0-17130 GCA_052390115.1 Pseudonocardiales bacterium
GGCCTTCGGGGGGGCGCCCCCAGCCGTCCCGCCCCACGCCCGGCGGGGGGGGCGGGTGGGGGGGGGGGGGGGTTGTGCGCCCGGTTGTCTCGCACCCCAACCCCGCTCAAATGCGTCCACACCCTTCTGGAGACCGCTATTCGGAGCCGAATCGCACTCAAAGCCATGCGCAGAGCGCCATTCGGAGCCGAAATGGGCGGTTGTGGCCGACGCGCTAGCGCTCAGCGGCGAGGGCGGCGGGGAGGGCGATCTCCAGGGCCGTCATGAGGTCGTCGGCGGTGGGGGCGCGTTGCGGATCGAGCAGCCACTGCACCTGCAGGCCGTCGTACACCGCGATGAGAAACGATGCGACGTGCCGCGCGGTGGGATCGGACAGCCCGCCAACCGAGACGCGCACCATCTCGGCCACCGTGGCGCGCAACTGTTCGTAGCAGTCGGCCAACTGGACCCGCAGTCCCGGCACCCGCTCGGCCTGCGCCAGCGCCTCGACGAAGGCCACCTGCAGCGGACGGTACTGCTCGAACGTGCTCACCAGGTGCTCCCAGGAAGCCCGCACCCGCTGCAACGGGGTGGCGCCGGGATCCGCGAACACGACCCGGGCGACCTGCTCGATGTACTCATCGAAGCACTGCTGCATCGCACCGTTGAGCAGCGCTTCCTTGGACCCGAAGTGGTAGCCGATCGAGGCGAGGTTGGTGCCCGACGCTGCTACCAGGTCCCGTGCCGTGGTGCGCGCATAGCCCCGCTCCAATAGGCAGCGCCGAGCGCCGTCGAGCAGCGCCTCCCGGTGTCCCATGGCGGAATCCTACCGCATCTAGACAGACGTATGTATGATCCTGGCCCTTGTGAGCGCATTGCCGCCCGGCCCACCGCTACCGGCACTGGTAACAGGCCAGGCTGGTCTGGTTGACCGTAGGAAGTGCCGGTCAGCGACTACAGTGTCGTGGCGGTTCCGGTGCACGTACGGCAGCGTGGATGATAATTTCGCGCTGCGCATCAACCTCAACGGCCCATCGCCATAGTCGGGGGTGTCATCGTGAACAATGGGCCTACTTTCGTTTGCAGCTGGAGGGTTACCACCGGTGCTGGACTCGGTGGTGGACCGTGGGCCGTCTCGACAGTGTGGGGGATCCTTGCGTAATCAGGTGGCCGTCAGGGCGCAGACGTGCCACACGAATGGACTATCCGATTCACGCGAATGGGTTATCCGGCGTTTAGTGATCTTCCGTGGGGGTATTCTTCCGTGGGGTATGAAGCGCTGAGGACTACCCCAAAGGGACCAGGAAACAAAGAGGACACAGGAAGGAATCCGGCGATGACCGATCCAGAAGGCACGCAACAGGAAACCGAACTCGAGGCCGAGTCTTCAACTGAAGAGGCCGAGTCTTCAACTGGCGAGGCAACAGTCGACGCCAGCTCGTTCGACGTCAACCCGGAGGCAGAGAAAATTGGGTTGCAGCATGCAGAGGAAAAGGGGTTGACCGCCGACTATCAGATAGAAGGGGAAAAGGCGGCGGCCGCCGACTACCAGACACGTCTGGATGCGTTCGACAACGTCGAGACCCCGGTCCCGGTCGAGTCATTGCCGGTGAAAACCCCCGACCGAGAGGAGAGCGACGAGGCGTGATGGCCTGTGGGTGACGGCTCGGCATAGCGGCGATCTCGGCCAGCCCCGGCGAGCGCGCCCGCCGGGGGCGAGGACCGTGACCTCCCGCGGGACCGCCTGCCGGCATCGGACCATCCGCCCCGGAATCGGATCGACGTGACGGTGAGCCCGAACACGTATAGTGCCAAGGTATGGTGCGCGCGCTACCCCCCGGCCCGCCGCTACCAGCACTGCTGCAAGCCGGATTGATCTGGCTGGACCCCATTCGCTTCGTGCACACCTGCCACCAATGTTACGGTGATCGGTTCACTATCCGGATACCCGGTATAGGCACACTCGTCTTCCTGACCGACCCGGATGACATCCGATCAGTGGCCCGCGGCGACCCGGCGATCTTCCATGCGGGGGAGGCGGCCGCTCCGCTCGGCGAGGTCCTCGGGACACAATCGCTGGTCATGCTCGATGACGACAGACACCGGTGCAGCCGCGGGATGATGCTGCCGGCGTTTCACGGCGACTCGGTCCGAAGGCAGGTCGCCGAGATGGTCGCCATCACCGCCGATGATGTCGCACGCTGGCCGGTGGGCGAGCAGTTCACCTTGTATCCCCGGATGCAGGGGATCACCCTTGAGGTCATCCTGCGCACCGTCATCGGGGTGCACGACGAGGGCAGGCTGGCCGCGCTGCGGGCGACATTGCCGCCGATGCTTGAGATCGGCTCACCGCTGGAGCTGATCCCGCCGCCACAGGTGCTGCGCCGGTTCGGCATGTGGCGGCGCCGCGCACAGCGCAACGCTGCCGCCCAGGCACTACTCGCCGACGAGATCACCCGCTGCCGCGCTGACCCGCAGCTGACGCACCGGACCGACGCGCTGGCGATGCTGGTGCGCAGCCTCGACAGCGCAGGCCGGCCGATGGCCGACGACGAGCTCGTCGACCAGTTGGTCACGCTCCTTCTCGGCGGGCACGACACCACGGCCACCGCACTGTCCTGGGCTTTCGAGCGGTTGATCCGCCATCCCGCGCTGCTCGAGCGCACCGCGCAGGCCGCCGCTGACTCCGACGACGCCTGGCTGGACGCGGTGTGCAAGGAGACCCTGCGGGTGCGGCCGGTGGTCTTCGAGTTCGCCCGCAAACTGACCGCACCGGTCCAGCTGGGCGGCTACCGGATCCCGGCCGGCACCATCCTGGCTCCCAGCATCAACCTGGTGCAGCACAGCAGCCGGTACTACCCCGACCCGGAGGTCTTCCGGCCGCAGCGATTCATCGACCAGCGCGCCGATCCAGCCGTCTGGCTGCCGTTCGGTGGCGGGGTTCGACGCTGCCTCGGCGCCACCTTCGCCCAGACGGAGATGCGCACCGTGCTGCGGGAAGTCCTGCGCAGAGTCGAGCTGTCCCCGACCACCGCACCGGACGAGCCGGTGAAGCCGCGCCACGTGACCATGGTGCCGCGCCACGGGGCGAGGGTGATCGTGCACCGCCACCTGCCCGCCGCCGACCGCGTCGCATGACGTTACGGCTCGGATCGAATGAGTTCGACGACGATGAGCTCATCGTGATGGCGGTGGTGAATCGAACGCCCGACTCCTTCTACGACAAAGGATCCGCCTATCAGCTGCACGATGCAATCGCTCAGGTAGATAATGCAGTCGCCAGTGGAGCACAGATCATAGATATCGGCGGTGTGAAGGCCGCGCCGGGACCGAATATATCTCCGGCTGAGGAGATCCGGCGAGTGAACAGCCTGGTTCCGGTGGTGCGCGAACGTCACCCGACAGTGGTCATCAGCGTGGACACGTGGCGGGCCGAGGTCGCCGAAGCAGCGATTGTCGCCGGCGCGGACATGATTAACGACGCGTGGGGGGGATACGACTCCGACGTTGCCCGCGTAGCTGCCGACTACGACTCCGGACTGGTCTGCACCCACGCGGGTGGGCTGACGCCGAGGACCGTGTTCCGTGACATTGATTATCACGACGTGATGGCAGATGTTCGCGCGACCCTCACTGCGCTGGCGGAGCGGGCGGTTTCCGTCGGAGTTTCGCGTGACTCCATCCTCATCGACCCGGGGCACGACTTCCGGAAGACCACGGCGCACTCATTGGAGGTGACCCGCCGGCTGGGAGAGCTCACCTCAGGGCCCTGGCCGGTGCTGGTAGCAGTCTCCAACAAAGACTTCATCGGCGAGACCCTCGACCTGCCCGTGACGCAACGCGTGGCGGGCACGCTGGCAACGCTCGCGGTCTGCGCGCAGCTCGGAGCAAGAGTTTTTCGGGTACACAATGTGGCGCAGGCACGCCGCGCTCTCGACGTCGTGTCCGCAATAAGGGGAAAGATAGCCCGGGCAGCGAGCGACGCCAGCCGGGCCGACCATGACCGAGTACCCCGATCACCGGTCCGTGACCAGTGACGTGGCTGACCACCGGGGGTTCGGCTGCACGTGCGCTGATCATCCACGCGCACGGCGTGCCGGGGCGGCGGAGACGAGCCCTCTATGATCCCGGGGGTGGACAGTGTTGCTTCCCACGGTGCGCCGAGCGTGCCCCGACAAGTGCTGATCGCGCCGTGAGCGCTGCGTCCAGCGGCGACCAGGCACTGCGCGCCGCGGCTGAGCGCGCGCAGAGCACCGGCGTCCTGAACCTTCCCGAGTTCACCGACCTGCCGATTCCGGGTGACACCGCGAACCTGCGGCAGGGGCCGGAGCTGCACCCCGACTGCTTGGCCCTGCTGCCGCTGGTCGGTGTGTGGCGCGGCGAAGGCGAAGTCGTCTACCCGACCATCGACGGGCCATTCCGCTTCGGCCAGCAGGTGGTGTTCTGCCACGATGGAAGGCCGTTTTTGCGGTATGAGTCGCGGGCGTGGCTGCTCGACGCCGCTGGCGAGGTGATCCGGCCAGCCGCCCGGGAAACGGGGTTCTGGCGGCCCCGCCCCGGGGACACCATCGAGTTGCTCGCCGCACACGCCACCGGCATCGTGGAGATCTACTACGGGCAGCCCCGAAACCAGACCTCGTGGGAGCTGGCCACCGACGCCGTGGTGCGCACCTCGTCGGCCAAGGAGGTCACCAGCGCGCACCGCCTCTACGGCATCGTCGAGGCTGGCGACCTGGCCTACGTAGAGCAACGCGCGATGGTCGGCCAGCCCCTCCAACCCCACATCTCCACCCTCCTACACCGAGTAGCCGGCTGAAGCCCCGGCCTTACCCGCGTTCTGGATGCAGACTGCTGTAATCAAGCACCGCTTTACAGCAGTCTGCATCCAGAACGCGCTTTGAGGGGTGGAGACCCCGGACAGTAGTCAGCCCCCGGGTGCCGCGCATCTGCGCGCCCGAGCGGGACTAGCGCTCGGGTTAGCCCGGGGGCCGGGTGACTGCCTTGGATTCGCCGGCCGCCTCTCGTCGGTCGCCGTTGTCGCTAACGGCGGTCCGGAGGAGGTGGCCTTCCACGGCCGTCGGCGGCTCTAGCTGGCAGCCACCTCACGAGTCCTACAGCCGTTCAACCTTGGACCACCTCCCTTCACGTGTATCTGTCACGCTAACCGCACCGCAGCGGCCCCGGCAACGTGTAAACCGAGCCGGCCAGATCGCCATTGCGAAGCGCCTGTACCCGGACGGGCACAGCACGCGACGCTGCGTCGGCCTACCATCATGGTCGTGGATACCACTCTGCGCCGCACGCTGCACGAGCGTGGAATGCGGATGACACCGCAGCGGCAATTGGTGCTCGACGCGGTGCACGCCCTGCAGCACGCCACCCCGGAGCAGATCTGCGAGCACGTGCAACGCCGCGCACCCGCCGTCAACATCACCACCATTTACCGCACCCTCGACCTGCTCGAAGGTCTCGACCTGGTCCGGCACACCCATCTCGGGCATGGTGCGCCGAGCTACTCCACCCAGGCGCATGAGCACGTGCATTTGGTGTGTCACCGTTGTGGAGAGGTCACCGAGGTACCCACCGAGGAGACCACCGAGCTCACCGAGCGGTTGCGACACCGGTTCGGGTTCGTCCTGGACGCCAGCCACCTGGCGCTGTCCGGGCGTTGCGTGGACTGCGCCGAGCAAGAGGGCTCGTGATCTCCCCACTTTTGGACCTGCCCGGTGCGGTGCCCCCGCCCGAAGGGTCGCTGGACGCCGGGGTGGCGTGGCACCACGGCGACCCGTTACGTGAGCAGCGCGCCGCCGAGCGCGAGGTCGCGGTAGTGGACCGGTCGAATCGCGAGGTACTCGCCGTGCCAGGTGAGGACCGGCTGAGCTGGCTGCACACCATCACCTCCCAGCACCTGCTCGCCCTCGGCGAGGGCGAGCACACCGAAGCGCTGGTGCTCGACCTGCGGGGGCACGTCGAGCACCATGCCCAGGTCTCCCACGTGCTCGACACGGTGTGGCTGGACACCGAGCCCGGCAAGGCCGAAGGGTTGCTGGCCTACCTGAGCTCGATGGTGTTCTGGTCGCAAGTGACACCGCGGGATGCGACCTCCGAGCTTGCCGTGCTCTCGCTGCTCGGCCCTGCCACCGGCAAGGTGATCGCGCAGGCCGGGCAACTGGGTGGGTTCACGCGCGTGCAGGCGGGCCGGGCGGACCTGCTGGTGCCGCGCGACGACCTGGCGCAAGTCTGGCAGCGGCTGGTCGGGGCCGGCGCCGTACCTGCCGGCACCTGGGCATATGAGGCCATCCGGGCGGCAGCGCTGCGCCCGCGGCTAGGCGTGGACACCGACGAACGCACGATCCCGCACGAGGTCGGCTGGATCGGCCTGGCAGTGCACCTGGACAAGGGGTGCTACCGGGGCCAGGAGACGGTGGCGCGGGTGGCGAATCTGGGTCGCCCGCCGCGCCGGATGGTGCTGCTGCACCTGGAATCACCCGAGACGCTGCCTGCCACCGGGGACCCGGTGCGCACCGATGAGCGCGTGGTCGGCCGGGTCGGGACGGTGGCCACCCACCACGAACTCGGCCCGATCGCGCTGGCCCTACTCAAACGCTCAGTGGACCCGAGCACCCCACTGCTCGCCGGGGAAGCGGCCGCATCGATAGACCCCGACTCAATCCCACCGGACACCGGCGAACCCCCCGGCCGCGCCGCCCTGCGCCGCCTGCGAACCTGACGGCCCCGTACCGCATTCAGCGGGCTGAGCGTGGCTATCCCACCCCGAATAACCCCGCCCAGCCCGCTGAATGCGGACGATGGGGGAGGATGGGGCTGTGATCGAGGTGAGGCCTGGGGGGCGGCGGCGGATTGATCGGGTGTTGGATCCTGGGTATGTCGCGGGGTTGGACCGGCTTGGGCTTGCTGAGGTGCGGGGGCGGCGGGACGACGCAGCGCAGGAGGAGACCGATCTGTCTTACCTGCGCCGGCTGCTGCACGCCCGGATCGACATCGTGCGCGCCGAGCAACGACGCCGGCATGAGGGTGGCAACGCTCCCGTCGTGGCCGAGCTGGCCCGCATCCTGGCGGCCAACGCGCTAGGTCCCGCGACCGGCTCGGGTCGCTTCCAGACGATGGAGCCCTCGCGGGCGGAGGCGCACCGCCGCAGTATCGAGGCGCTCGTCGCCGATGTCGATCTCTCCGATGTCGGGTCGCTATCCAGCGCGCAACTCGACGCCGCTCTGCAGGCCTACAGCACGGAGGAGGCGTCGGTATCCCAGCGCCGCCGCGAAGTGCAGCACGTGATGGACAGCTTCAACACTGAGATCGGCGCCCGGTACGCCAGCGGGGCCGCCACGGTGGACGACCTACTCGCCGAACAACGCCGGCTCGCCGAGCCCGATACCCGCCGAACCGATCACCGGGAGCGCTGAACCGGGCTCAGACCCGGTTCCTGACCCGCCGGGCGGTACCGATCATCAGCCCGATCGCGCCAAGTGCGGTGACAACCACGGCAACCCAGGACAGCGGCTCACCGCTGGCGGTCAAGAGCGCCAGCACAGTCATGCCAACTCCTCATCTCCAGCCACGCCTGCCCCCGGTATGGTCGCCGGGAGTCTTACACACGCCGCTGCGAGTGAACGGGCGGGTAGCCCGCGACACTCCGCAGTGGCATTCTGGGGATACTGGTTGGGGACACTCTTCGGGGCGCTGCGGGCACGTCGCATCCCACCGGCGGAACCCTGTACGGTGTGACCCAGAGGATGTTGTCGAGATGAACGAGGCCGCCGAATCCCCAGGCCGCCTCGTCCCTGCGTGCGAGGGGGTCGAGCCATGGGGCGCGGCCGAGCTAAGGCCAAGCAAACGAAGGTGGCCCGGGAACTCAAGTACAGCTCCCCCACCACCGATCTCGAGGCCCTGCAACGAGAGCTGTCGGGCCACAACGGCGTCATGCACGGCGATGACGACCGCGTCGAGGACGTCTACGAGGACGACTACGACCAGCACCGTCGGTGACCCAGGTTTTCTCGGTGACCCAGGTTTTCTCGGTGACCTAGCCTCTCCCAGCACCGGCGCCTGATCGAGCTCGGTCAGAACCGTGGATGGTCCCCACAAAGGACAGCACGGACGGCATCTTTCGCGGCAACGTCGACCCCGACGTCGCGGGATCTATGCACCTCACCGAGCACCCACGTCGGCACGTGCCGGGCGGTCAAGACGGCCAGCGCGCGGTCCACCTCAGCCGCCTCGACCACGGCGACCATCCCGACCCCCATGTTGAAGGTGCGCTCCATCTCCGAGCGCTCCACCCGACCAAGGCGGGCGATCAGGGCGAACTCAGCGGCCGGTGTCCAGCTCCCGCGGTCGACCACGGCGACCAGTCCGCGGGGCATCACCCGCGCCAGGTTCACCGCCAGCCCGCCGCCTGTGATGTGTGCGAAGGTCCGTACCTCGGTCTCGGCGACCAACGCCAGGCAGTCCTTGGCGTAGATCCGGCTGGGTTCGAGCAGTTGCTCCCCCAGGGTGCGGCCGAACTCCTCCACATGCCCGTCCAGCGGCATCCGGGCGATGTCGAGCAGTACGCGCCGGGCCAGCGAGTAGCCGTTTGAGTGCAGCCCCGACGAGCCCATCGCCACCACCACGTCACCAGGCCGGACCCGATCGGGCCCCAGGATGGCGTCGGCCTCCACCACGCCCACACCCGTCGCGGACAGGTCGTAGTCGCCGTCGGTCATCATCCCGGGGTGCTCGGCGGTCTCCCCGCCCAGCAGGGCGCAGCCAGCCTGGACGCAGCCGTCTGCGATGCCCCGGACCAGATCCGCGATCCGCTCCGGCACGACCTTGCCGACGGCGATGTAGTCCTGCAGGAACAGCGGTTCGGCTCCGCACACCACCAGGTCGTCGACGACCATCGCCACCAGGTCGATCCCGATGGTGTGGTGGGTGTCCATCGCCTGCGCCACTGCGATCTTGGTGCCGACGCCGTCAGTGGAGCTCGCCAGGACGGGCTCCCGCCAACGGTCGAGCTTGAGCTTGAACAGGCCGGCGAATCCGCCGATGCCGCCCAGCACCTCGGGACGGCTGGCTCGGTCGGCGTACGGGCGCAACTGCCTGACGGCCCGTTCCCCGGCTGCGATGTCCACCCCGGCTGCGGCGTAGGTGGTGTGCGGGCTGTCGGTCTCGGTCATGGCTTGCGGACTCCAGGACACGGGTCTGGTGGCGCGAAGAATGGCCTACGAGAGGTAACGTCACGCTACCCGTTCGGGGATGGGCGCGGGACGGACATCCCGGCACGCCTCACCCCACCCGCAACACCGGCTGGTGCAAGTCCTGCTGGGCATCCTCCAGCAGATACTTACCGATGGACTCGCTGGGCGGCAGCGGTATCGGGTAGCGACCGTCGAAGCAGGCGGTGCACAGCCGGGAGGCCGGCTGTTCGGAGGCGGCGATGAGGTTGTCGAGGCTGACGTAACCGAGACTGTCGGACCCGATGGAGCGCCGTATCCCCTCAACGTCGCTGCCGTTGGCGATGAGCTCGGCGCGGGAGGCGAAGTCGATGCCGTAGAAGCACGGCCAGCGCACCGGCGGGCTGGCGATCCTCACATGTACCTCGATCGCCCCCGCCTCGCGCAGCATCCGGACCAGGGCGCGCTGGGTGTTACCCCGCACGATGGAATCGTCCACCACCACCAGGCGCTTGCCGCGGATGACGTCGCGCAACGGGTTGAGCTTGAGCCGGATGCCGAGCTGGCGGATCGTCTGCGACGGCTGGATGAAGGTGCGCCCGACGTAGGAGTTCTTCACCAGCCCCGAGCCGTACGGGATCCCCGAGCCCTGCGCGTAACCGATGGCCGCGGGGGTGCCCGACTCGGGCACCGGGATGACCAGATCGGCGTCGACCGGGTGCTCGGCCGCCAGCCGCCGGCCGATCTCCACCCGGGTGGCGTGCACCCCGCGCCCGGCGATGGTGGTATCCGGGCGGGCCAGGTAGACGTACTCGAATACACAGCCTTTGGGATCGGGATTGGCGAAGCGCGAGCTGCGCAGCCCGCCCGCGTCGATGGCCAGCAACTCGCCCGGCTCAACCTCACGGACGAAGCTGGCACCGACGATGTCCAGCGCCGCGGTCTCGCTGGCGATCACCCAGCCACGGTCCAACCGGCCGAGTACCAACGGGCGGACGCCATGCGGGTCTCGCGCGGCATAGAGCGTGTCCTCGTGGCAGAACACCAGCGAGAACGCCCCCCGTAGCTGGGCCAGCAGGCGCTGAGCGGCCTGCTCGAAGCCGGTGTCCGCCGTAGCAGTCGCAAGCAGACCGGTGATCAGGTCGGAGTCAGTGGTCGCGCCGTTGCGGGTGGGCGCGCCGATCTCGCGGGCCTGCTCCAGCAGTTCGGCGGTGTTCACCAGGTTGCCATTGTGCCCCAGTGCCAGACCCGACCCGCTTACCGTGGTGCGAAACGTGGGCTGGGCGTTCTCCCAGGTAGTCGATCCAGTGGTGGAGTAACGGCAGTGCCCGACTGCGATATGCCCGGACAGGCTGGACAGCACCTGCTCGTCGAACACCTGGCTGACCAGCCCGAGGTCCTTGAACACCAGCACCTGCGAGCCATCAGACACCGCCATGCCGGCGGCCTCCTGGCCGCGGTGCTGCAGGGCGAACAGGCCGAAGTAGGTGAGCTTGGCGACTTCCTCGCCTGGCGCCCAGACACCGAAGACACCGCACTCTTCGCGCGGTTCCTCATGATCGGCAATGTCGTCTGCGCTGAGGTCGTCTGCGCTGGGGTCGTCGCCGGTGTGGTCGTCGGGGTCATATCGGGGCGTTTTGTTGCCCACCTGCGACTCCCTGTCGACGGGACGGGTGACAATTTCCACTCTACTGGCTGCCTGTTGGTCTCGCGCGTGGCTGGCGCGGTGTCGCGGCCTGGCTGCGCATGCTAGGCCGAAGGGGTGGAGCTGCCCGTCTTGGGTGGTCTGGCGGTGCCGTAACGGGGTATGCATCTACGCCGGGGGGTTATCCAATCACGCCACGCACACGGAGACTTAGTGCCCAGACCGACTCCCCGCCATCGTCGAAAGGCGGGTTCCGGACCCCCAGCCGCTGCCTTGATCGCATGGATCGGTACTCACCCGCGCCGGTGCAACAATGCCGCCGCCGCGGAAGGTGCGTACGAACCCGATCTGCGTCCACCTGCCAGCGCCGGGCCTGCCAGGAAAGTCGCGGCCAGCGTTGCGCTGATCTGTGGCGCAGTCCTAGCCGTCACGGCAAGCACCACCGAGGGGATCCTCGGGCCGCGCGACACAACGACGACACCCGTAATCCCCCAGGCTGGGGCCGGCCACAGCGCACCTGGCCAGACAGCGCCCGGCCAGAGGGCGCCCGGCCTGGCAGAGCATCCCGTTCCCGCCCTGCAGGTCGACAAGAACATGGCATTCGCCCCTGCCCCGGCCGCAGCGCAGCCACAGGTGGTCCGTCAGGCACCGAAGTCCATCCCGGTGCCACCGGCAATGGAGCAAGCTGCTGCTGCAGCCGCCGCAGCAATGCCAGTAGCAGCGAGACCGCCCGCAAGTCGACCGGCCACTGCGCCCCGAGCCGCGGTCCCCCCTGCCAGGACCCAGCCGGATGCGTCAGCTCAGCGGCGGACCACGAGCAAGCCCGACGCCGATCGGTCGTCACACTCCCGCCAGCGATCGAACCCTGATCGTGGGTCGAGGTCCGGTGGCCTGGGGCCGACGGTGGACCGGACGACAGACTCTCTGGGGTCGACGTTGGGCTTGCGCTGAGCCGCGCGCTCAGGCGCGCCGTCCGAGCAGGGCAAGCAGCCGGGTCTGGGCGGTAGCGTCTTCGCCCACTGCGACCGGCTGGGCGAACAGCCCCGTGCCGACCAGTTCCTCGACCCGCGGCTCGATGAAGCCCAGCACGTCGCGCACCAGTTCCTCGTCGAGACGCTCATCAGCTCCGATTCCCCGAGCCAAATCCCACGCATGCACGGTCAGGTCCATGGTCATCTCTTGGCAGTACTCGTCGGCGGGTCGGTCCCCGTAGGACAGCGCGACGGACCGCCGCAGGGCACCCGGAGCCGCGAACGCCTCCCGTGACGCGGCTGCGGCACGCTCCCAGGCCGCCACCGGGTCGTCCCCGAGCTGATCGCCATCGAAGCGATCCCCGACGTCTTCCATGGTGGCGCCGTCGAGCAGCAGCGGCGCCCACAGCTGCTCCACGACCAGATGGTCGACTAGCGCTCGCACGTCCCACTCGGTGCACGGCGTCGGGTCCCCCCACTGGTCTGCCCGAACAGCCCGCACCCGCCGATCAAACTCCCCCATCGCGAAACCAAACTGAGACAACGTCATACCCCCATGCTGCTTGATCCGCATTCAGCGGGCTCAGCGGGGTTATCGAGACCTCGTTTACCCCGCTGAGCCCGCTGAATGCGGGGGTCGCACCAAGGGCAGCCACGCTGAGAGGTCTGCTCGGGGGCCGGATGCGGTCACCCTCGCGGTGGCGATCGCCTCGGACCAGGACAGGCGGGCGGTGGCGAGTTCGAGCCAGGTTCGCGGGTCGGTCTCCACCACGTTGGGTGGGGTGCCCCTGGTGTGTTTCGGCCCCGCGACACACTGCACCGCCGCGAACGGCGGCACCCGCACCTCCACCGTGGCGCCCGGAGCCACCTGCGCCAAGGTGCGCAGGCTGAGCCGGACAGCCCGCGCCACTTCAGCGCGCGCAGGCTCCGGCCCGTCCCCATCCAGCCACCCCCCGACCGCCTCCCACACCTCGCTCATGGACCCCTCCCCCGCGTTCTGGATGCAGACTGCGGTAATCCAGGGCTAATTCCCGCAGTCTGCAACCAGAACGCGATAAGAGGGGCGCTCAGGGGGCGAACAGGGCGGGGAGGGTGGCTTGCCAGGCGGTTCGGAGCTCGTCTAGGGGGAGGGTGGCGATGTTGGTGATCTCCAGTATGGGCGCCGTGTGGACGTTGCCGAGCCGGGTCACCGGCACCCCGTGGTCCGTGCACAGTTGCCCGACACGGTGAGCATGTGAGCGCGACACGCCGAGCAGGACGCGACCGGCGGACTCGGCGAACAGGGCGACGAACGGGTCCAGCGCCGCAGGCAAGCGCACCTGGGCGCCGTGGCCGCTCAGCAGGGCCGCTTCCACCAGGGCTTGGGCCAGACCACCTTCGGATAGGTCGTGGGTCCCGCTCACCAGGCCGTCCCGGGCCGCAGCCGCCAGTACCTGGCCGATCGCCTGCTCCCGGGCGAGATCCACCGCGGGTGGGCGACCGCCGAGGTGCCCGTGCACTTCGTGCGCCCATTCGCTGCCGCCGAATTCATCGCGGGTGTCACCGAGCAGCCAGACCTCGTCACCGGGATCGCCCAGCGCGGTGCGGATCCGGCGGCGCACGTCGTCGATCACACCGAGCACCCCGATGATCGGGGTGGGCAGGATGGCGGTGTCCCCGGTCTGGTTGTAGAAGCTCACGTTCCCGCCGGTGACCGGGATGCCGAGGGCGGCACAACCATCGGCCAGACCGCGGACGGCCTGCTGGAACTGCCACATCACGCCGGGATCGGTGGGCGCGCCGAAATTGAGGCAGTTCGTGACGGCCAGCGGGGTGGCACCGGTGACCGCGACGTTGCGGTAGGCCTCGGCCAGCGCGAGCTGGGTGCCGAGATAGGGGTCCAGCGCGCAGTACCGGCCGTTGCCGTCGGTGGCCACCGCCACCCCGCGCTGGGTGGCCTCGTCGATCCGCACCATGCCGGCGTCGCTGGGTTGCGCGAGCACCGTGCCGCCGCGCACGTAACGGTCGTACTGATCGGTCACCCAGGCCCGCGAGCACAGCCCCGGGCTGGCCACCATCCGCAGCAACGTCGCTCGCACATCGTCCGGTGTGGACGGTCGTGGCAAGGCGTCCGGAACCGACGCCTGCAGGGCATCCTGGATGGACGGCCGGTGCACCGGGCGGTGGTACACCGGTCCGTCGTGGGCGACAGTGCGCGGCGGCACGTCCACCACGGTCTCGCCATGCCAGGTGATCATCAGACGGTCGCCGCCGGTGACCGCACCGATCACCGTTGCGGGGACCTCCCATTTCGCGCACACGGCCATGAAAGCGTCCACATCGGAGGGACGTACCACAGCGCACATCCGCTCCTGGGACTCGCTGGACAGGATCTCGGCCGCGGTCATGTCGGGTGCCCGCAGCGGCACCGCGTCGAGCTCGATCTGCATGCCGCCGTCACCGGCGCTGGCCAGCTCCGAGGTGGCGCAGGACAGACCGGCCCCGCCGAGATCCTGGATGCCGACCACGACACCGGCCTTGAACAGCTCCAGACAGCACTCGATGAGCAGCTTCTCGGCGAACGGGTCGCCGACCTGCACACTGGGCAGCTTCTTGCGACCACCGGCCCCGGCGCTGCCCGCGCTGAAGCTCTCGCTGGCCAGCACGCTGACCCCGCCGATGCCGTCCAGGCCGGTGCGCGCGCCGAACAGGACGATCTTGTTGCCGGTGCCGCTGGCATGCGCCAGATGCAGGTCCTCGACCCGCATCGCCCCCACGCACAGCGCGTTGACCAGCGGGTTACCTGCGTAGGAGGGGTCGAAGACGACCTCGCCACCGATGTTGGGCAGGCCAAGGCAGTTGCCGTAACCCCCGATCCCGGCGACCACCCCGGGCAGCACCCGTTTCGTGTCAGCGGCGCCGGCGGGGCCGAACCGCAGCGGGTCGGCCACCGCGATCGGCCGTGCGCCCATCGCCATGATGTCGCGAACGATCCCGCCGACCCCGGTCGCTGCGCCCTGGTATGGCTCTACATAGGACGGATGGTTGTGCGACTCGATCTTGAAGGTCACCGCCCAGCCGTCGCCGACCTCGACCACGCCGGCGTTCTCCCCGATCCCGGCGAGCATCCGCTGCCGCATCGCTGCGGTGGTGGTCTCCCCGAAGTAGCGCAGATGCACCTTGGAGGACTTGTAGGAACAGTGCTCGCTCCACATCACCGAGTACATCGCCAGCTCGGCCTCGGTGGGCCGGCGTCCGAGGATCTCGCGGACCCGCGCGTACTCGTCGTCAGCGAGCCCCAGCTCCCGATACGGCTGCGGATGGTCAGGCGTAGCAGCTGCCACCTGCACGGAGTCGATGCGCACCCTGCGAGGGTATTTCGTCGCCATTCGGAGCCGAATGGCGGTTACCGGTCGCATGCCAGCGCTATTCGGAGCCGAATGGCGATCCGGCGTGCAGCGAGCTGAGCACGGAGCGGAACAGGTCCAGCCCGTCAGCGGACGGTCCGGTGAGCGGATCGATCGCGTGCTCGGGATGCGGCATCAGCCCGACTACCCGGCCGTCCGCCGAGGCGATCCCGGCGATGTCGTGCATCGCGCCGTTCGGGGACCCGCCGAGATAGCGGAACACCACGCGGCCGTCGCCCTCAAGCTCGGCCAGCGTCGCCGCATCGGCCACGTAGCGGCCCTCGATGGACTTCAGCGGCACCAGGATCTCGGCGCCCGGCTGATACCGGCCCGTCCAGGCCGTCACGCTGCTCTCCACCCGCAGCCGCTGATCACGGCAGACGAAGTGCAACCCGACGTTGCGTACCAGCGCACCGGGCAACAGACCTGCCTCGCACAGGATCTGGAAACCGTTGCAGATGCCCAGGACCGGCATGCCCCGGTGGGCGGCGTCCACCAGGACCCGCAGCGCCGGCTGGTGTGCGGCGATCGCGCCGGCCCGCAGGTAGTCGCCGTAGGAGAACCCACCGGGCACCACGATCGCGTCCACCCCGCGCAGGTCGTCATCGGCGTGCCACAGCGCCACCGGCTCGGCGCCGGCGTGGCGCACTGCGCGGGCTGCGTCGACGTCGTCGAGGGTGCCGGGGAAGGTGATCACACCGATCCTCGAGGTCACAGTCGCCGTACCGTCCAGTCTTCGATCACCGGATTGGCCAGCAGTTCGCCGGCCATCCGATGCAGGTCGGCGTCGCCGATGGTGTCTGCCACGTCCAGCTCGAAGTGCTTGCCCTGCCGCACGTCGTGCACCCCTTGGAAGCCCAGCCGGGGCAGCGCGCGGGCGATCGCCTGACCCTGCGGGTCAAGAATCTCCGGTTTGAGGACCACGTCGACCACTACTCGTGCCACGCCGCCGAGGTTACCGGTGCCCCGCGAAGCCAACATCGATGGCGGAGCCCGGCAGATCGCGGCCGAGCTGCTCGCGACGTGGCAGGCTGGTAGTTGACTTTCGGCTGACTCGGCAGGAGGTGACCAACGGTGCAGATCGTCCACTTGGGGCAGTCCTGCGTGCTGGCCGAGATCGGGGCGGCTCGGCTACTGCTGGACCCCGGCGTCTACTCCACCGGTTTCGAGGAACTCACCGGACTCGATGCGATCCTGGTGACCCACCAGCATCCCGATCACCTCGACCTCGACCGGCTACCCGCCCTGCTGGCCGCGAACCCGGGGGCGCAACTGATCGTCGACATCGGCTCTGCGGAGCTGCTGGCCGACGCGGGCATTGCACACCAGGTGGTGAATCCTGGGGAGCACCTGGAGGTGGCCGGCGCCGCCGTCGACGTGATCGGCGGTGACCACGGTGTGATCCATCCGGACATCCCAGTGATCCCGAACAACGGCTACCTCATCGACGGTGGCGCCGGCACGATCCTGCACCCCGGGGACTCGTTCACCCTGGTCGACCGTGACGTGGACGTGCTCCTGCTGCCCACTGCGGCACCTTGGCTCAAGGTTTCCGAGGCGGTGGACTACCTGCGCGCGGTCGATCCTGGGCTGGCAGTGCCGATCCACCAGGCCATCCTGGCCAAGCCGGAGAAGCATTACGGGCTGTTCCGCGAGCTCGCCCCGGTAGCAACCGCGGTCCACGTCGCACCGCAGGGTGAGGTGTTCGAGCTCTGAGCAGATCAGCCGGCCAGCGCGGGCTGTGCGGTGACTTCTCGGTAGGTACTGGGGTGGGCGCGGTGCTGCAGCGCCATATCGATCGCGTCGAGCAGCGCCGACCGTCGCGCACTGCGGGTCAAGTCCATTCCGTCCACGGCGATGCGCACCAGGCCACCGCGACGGGCGATACGGGCCGTGCCAGCTACGAACGCCCGGCACCACCACGGTTCGGCCCGCTGGCCGGGTGCCAGCCCGAGAACCCCGAACCCGAGCAA
>JBQTHE010000021.1:0-30468 GCA_052390115.1 Pseudonocardiales bacterium
GAGATAACTTCCCGCTCCTCGGCAACGATTTCCGTACCCTGCACTGACGATGACTCCTTCTGTTTGCTGACTGGGCGAGCAATAGGGTATCATTCCCGGTGGTGCGTTCACCCTATGACACCAAGCACCAAAGCCCGCCAGTCGCGCTAACCCCCTCCCCGACCCCGCATTCAGCGGGCTCAGCGGGGTTATTCGCATCTCGTTTACCCCGCTGAGCCCGCTGAATGCGGGGAGAGCCAGGAGAGGAAGGTGGACGGAGAGATGGGGTGAGCATCGCGGGGGAGGCGGGCGCGTAGGGCGCGGTCGGCGGTGGCTACTAGGCAGGGGCCTGCGCGGCGGGCCTCGGCGACGATGGTGTCGTCGCCGGATCCTGGGGCTCGGACCACCTCGATGCCGGCGACGTCGGGCGCCCGTGAAGCCACCCCCTCCAGCACCAGCACCGGGCGGATCACCCACCCGAAGCCACCTTGTGGGAGCGCGAGGACACCCGGCCCCGCGGCGGCGACGTCGCGCAGCAGGCGCTCGGCGGCGCCGGCCCGGTCGCGCCACCAGCCGTCCGGACGGGAGCCGACCACGTTGGCCGCATCCACCACCAGACCGATCTCGACCAGCTGCAACGCCGACCAACTGGCAGCGAAGGCGGGGTGCAGGTCCAACGCGGTGACCTCGGACTCGGGGACCCAGGTCAGCTCGGTGCACTCGTGGTTGGGCGCAACCGGCAGCGGCTCGGTGGCGTCGGCGACCACTGTGGTGAACGACCAGGTATCGCCGCCGGGGTGCTCCACCAGCTTGCCCCGGACCCGTACTCGACCGGCGTCCACCGCGGCTTCCTCGGCCGCTTCCCGCAGCGCGGTACGGACCGGTGTCTCGTCGCTGTGCCGGGCTCCACCCGGCAGCCCCCAGAGGTCCCCGTAGTGGGTCCACGGAGCCCGGTGTTGCATCAGCACCAGCGGCTCGCCGTGAGCGTCAGGCGCGCGCAGCAGCAGCCCGGCCGCGCCGAAGCGTCCCCACCGATGCTGCCCGTCGCAGCAGTGCGCCCAACCGTCACCGTCGCCGCGGACCGTCGCCTCGTGCACCACCTGTCCACGTTGGCACAACCCTTGCCGAGCTGCAGCTACTTCTTGCTCATCCACGCTTAGTTACTGTCCGTCAAAGGCCTGTCACCGTCGGTCGAAGAGTGCGCTCACCTGATCGGAGGGTCCACGTAACGGCCAGCCGTACGCTGACGACAAGACAACTGAGAGTGATCGGTCGGATCTGGCGTCGCAAGGTCAGCTCGTGGTGTGACCGGGGGTGGTCATGTGAGAGGACTCGGATGGTGGGCCGGGTTGGGCATGATGGTGGGAGGGAGGACCGCCGTGTCACCACGGGACCAAGGCGGGAGGTGGACGGCCCTGGACGCCAGTCCCGGCGAGGCCGTCGAGGTCATGGCACGCAGTGATCCCGGCCCCGATGTACTGCGGGCGTGGGACCTGCTGGTGGACCGGACGCCTGGCACGGACGTCACCCAGCTCTCCGTCTGGGCGGGGTTGCGCGGCCGGGCTGGCTTCAGTCCGCTGTACCTGCTGGCTTACCGCGGCGCCGAGCTCGTCGGTGGGGCACAGATCTTGACCCGGCAGGTGCCCGCGCTGGGAGGAGTCGGCTACCTCCCCTACGGCCCACTCGTGGCCCCCGACGTCGCGGCTGCTGATGACGTCCGTCGCACGCTGGTCGACGCGCTGGCGGTGTTGGGCCGGCGACGGTTGCGGGTCCTGTTCGTGCAACCGCCCGAGGGTGCCCAGGACACCAGCAGTGAGTTGCTCCGGCGCGGGTTCCGGGCCTCGTCGGCGGGCATTGCGCCCGAGGGTTCGATCCGGATCGACCTGACCGCCGAGCTGGCGGACATCCGGAGCAGGTTCGGTAAACGACTCAAGTCTTGGACCAACCGGTGGGAATCGCGCGGTGTTGCGATCCGGGCCGGGGACGAGCGGGACGTCCCCCTGCTCGCCGAGCTGATGGCCACCTCAGCGCACCACCAGGGTTACACGCCCTTGCCGGTCGACTACATGGCGGCGCTGTACCGGGAGCTCGCCGCAACTGGGCACGCCGTGCTGTTCGTCGGCGAGGTGAACGGTACGCCGGTCGCTGCCGACCTGATGACCGGCTGCGGGGACATGCTCCGGGGCCGGCTGTCCGGGTTCGATCGGTCCAGCGATGCGATGCGGCTGTCCGTGCCGGCCGCCATCCGGTGGGAGATGATCAAGTGGGCGAAGGGGCAGGGGTACCGCTGGTTCGACTTCGGCGGGCTGCGCCCGGAGACCCTGGATGCGCTTCTGGACGGCGACGGGCGCAGCACCGACACGTTGCCTACCGCTGACCAGCCCAAGGTGACCTTTGGGGGCACCGCATTCCGCTACCCCACTCCGGTCGAGATGATCAGGCCGGTGGCCCTGCGGACCGCCTATGATCTGGCGTGGCGTTCTGCCGCCGGCCGCCGGTTGTTCAGCGACGTGCAAAGCCTGCTCCGCCGCGGCTCCCGATGGCGTGGCACCGGGGTGTCCTCGCGCTAGGTCCCGGGCTTGATCGATAAGGGCAGTCGTCGCCGTCAATCAGGTGGGGAGGAGAAAGTATGAAAATCGTGTGCGTCGGCGCCGGACCTGCCGGTCTGTATTTCGCCATCTCCGCGAAGTTGCGTAACCAAGATCACGATATCACCGTTATCGAACGCAACCCGGCCGGGGTCACCTACGGCTGGGGCGTCACATTTTCCAACGAGCTACTCGACGGCCTATACCGCAACGACCCGGAGAGCGCACGGCAGATATTTGACAGCCCCGCGTCCTGGGGAAACCAGGAGGTGCACGTCCGGGGCACGCAGCGGGCCCACCTCGGCGGGTACGGGTTCGCCATCGGTCGCAAGCATCTCCTCGACATCCTCGTCAAGCGAGCACTGGCGCTCGGGGTCGATATCCAGTTCCAGCGCGAGGTTCAAGATCTGTCCGAGTTCGCTGACGCCGACTTGATCATCGCCTGCGACGGTGTGAACAGCCGGGTGCGCAAGCTGAACAGCAAGCACTTCCAGACCGGCGCCGACGTGGGTCGGAACAAGTACATCTGGCTTGGCACCCGCCGGGTCTTCGACTCTTTCATGTTCGCATTCGAAGAGACAGCCGCGGGCTGGATCTGGTTCTATTCGTACCCTTTCAACGCCGACACGACCACCTTCATCGTCGAGTGCTCGCCCGAGACCTGGAAAGGGCTCGGTTTCGACGAGCTCGGGCCCGATGAGAGTCTCAAGCTGTTGGAAGACATCTTCGCGCACCACCTCGACGGCCACTCGCTCATGAACCCCATGAGCGATCTCGGCAAGACTCCATGGCTGAACTTCACGCGCATCACCAACACGGTCTGGTATCACGACAACATCGTCCTCATGGGCGACGCGGCGCACACCACACATTTCTCGATCGGGTCCGGCACCACGCTCGCGATGCAGGATGCGATCGGGCTCGCCGATAGTCTGCACTCCCACGATGACCTCCAAGTGGCACTCAAGGACTATGCGCAGAAGCGCCGGGCGGGGATAGCGGGTTTGCAGAGCGCGGCGGTGAGCAGCACCGAGTGGTTCGAGAATGTTCGGAGCTACATCCACCAGCCGATCACCCGGTTCGCTTATTCACTGTGGAAGCGCCGCGGGAATTACCCGCTGTGGCGTTACCAGCTTCATCTTGCCACGCAGATCACCCTACTGCGCAGACTGCGGCGATTTATCAGTGCGGCGAGAAACGAGATCAGAGCCCGACGACGGATGAAACTGCCTGACGTCCGCGTACCGGCAAGTCCCCATGCTGAACGAGGTCCCCGGGCGCTACAACCCACTGCCACCACGCAGTCGCTCGACTTCAACCCCGAGGTAAGGAGGGAGGGCGAGTGAAAAGAAAGATGAATATTGTCTGTGTGGGCGGTGGCCCCGCAGGCCTGTACTTCGCCATCTCGGCAAAGTTGCGCAAGATGGACCACGATATCACCGTTATCGAACGCAATCCCGCTGGCGTTACCTACGGCTGGGGCGTCGGATACTGGGACGACGTCCTTGACAGCCTCTACCGCAATGACCCCGTGAGCGCCCGGGAGATACAGGCCGCTTCTGGGGTTTGGGACGGGGTCGAAGTGCACGTCGGGGGAAAGCGGACGGCATACCTTGGCGGATATGGGTTGAGCATGGGCCGCAAGCGCCTGCTTGATATACTGGCCGAACGTGCCACGGATCTCGGTGTCGATATCCAATTCCAGCGCGAGGTCAAAGATCTGTCCGAGTTCGCCGAAGCAGACTTGATTGTCGCTTCCGGCGGTCTCAACAGTCGAGAGCGCCAGCTCTTTGCGAACCATTACCAGACGGATGTCCTGATGGGCCGGAACAAATATCTCTGGCTTGGTACATACAGGGTATTCGACGCCTTCAGGTACGCATTCGAGAAGACATCCGCCGGCTGGATATGGCTGCATGCCTACTATCTTGACCACGAGCGGAGCACCTGCATCGTCGAGTGCTCGCCAGAGACCTGGGAGGGGCTCGGCTTCCACGAACTCGAGGCCGACCAGAGCATGAGGTTACTGGAACAGATCTTCGAGCGTCACCTGCGGGGCCATTCATTGATCAACCAGATGCGCAGTACCGACAAACTGCCCTGGCACAACTTCAGGCTCATCAGCAACGACACCTGGTACCATGACAACGTCGTGCTCGTGGGTGACGCCGCCCACACCACGCATTTCTCGATCGGCTCGGGTACCAAGCTGGCGATCGGGGATGCGATCGCGCTCGCTGCGAATTTGGAGAAGCACGAAAATCTCCGCTCTGCGCTGCGGGCCTACGATGAGCAGCGACGCGCCGAAGTGATGCCGATACAGCGCAACGCGGCGCGCAGCATGCAGTGGCTCGAGAACGTGGACGACTACATCGACCAGGACAGCGTGCGCTTCGCCTACGCACTGTCGAAGCGTTACCAACCCCAGCAACCATTGTGGCGCTATCCCCTTCACCTGGCGACCCAGATCCCGGTCTTGAGGACCTTGCGCCGCCAGCTGACCTCGGCCCGAAGGTGGCGTCATGCCCAGCTACGGGAACGTTTTACTGACCCGCACCATCGTTCTTTTCAAGGTACCCAGCGCGCGCCAATAAAGGCATGACCACGCGCGTGCTCCCCCGGCTCACTCCGAGGGCATGTCGAAAATCTTGGTCAGCTGGGCGGCGAAGCCGATGTCGCCGTCCAGCTTCACCTTCCCTGTGACGAACATCATTGTCGGGGAACTGTTGCCGGAGACCAGCTTGAGGAACTGCTCGCCGGACAGCGTCAGGGTGACCCGTGGATCGTGCGATGGCTCCTTGCTGGTCGAGCACTGCGGTGTCGTCGCGGGACCTTGAGTCCCGGTGATCCAGGTCTCATATACCTCGTCGCCGTGGGGCCCTCCGGTGAGCTGCCAGTGGATCGCGGAATCACTGCCCGGCGCATTCTCCGGGCGGAACTGACCGGCCATCCGGCTGAAGATCCGGTCCAGCAGCGCGCGGCGCAGCGCCGGATCGCCGAGCACCGCGTCGAGCTGCTCGACTGAGGCGTATTTGATCAGCCGGGCGAAGGCCTGCGGCTCCATCGCGCCGATGTCGTTGCCGGTGGCCGGCGTGAGCAGCCGCGTGAACTCCGCGGTGGACAGGTCCCTCGGATCGATGCTGTTGACGTCAACCATCATCACTCCCCATCTACTCACGACCAAGCCTACGTTCGCCCGAGCGGTTCCGCCCCGGCCCCGCATTCAGCGGGCTGAGCGGGGTAATTCGACCCTCCGTAACCCCGCTGAGCCCGCTGAATGCGATCGCCGCACCTAGGGTGGGATGCTGCGTGGGGTGTCACGGCGGCCGAGCGGGCGGTGGCGAGAACGGGTGAACCCGATGGACGGAGCCCGTATGTGGCGGGCGGCGACGATAGAAACGCGGTAGACGATCTCGTGGCACGGGAAGGGGAGGTCTCACTCATGGCGGGCTCAGTTCCTGAGGATCTCAAGTACACCAGGGACCACGAGTGGGCGCGGCAGCGTCAGAACGTGGTCGTGGTCGGCATCACCGATCACGCCCAAAGGCAGCTCGGCGACGTCGTCTACGTCGAGCTGCCGGCGGTCGGCGACCACGTCCAGGCGAACGAGCCGTTCGGGTCGGTGGAGTCGGTCAAGGCGGTGAGCGAGATGTACGCCCCGGTCACCGGTGAGGTCAGCAAGGTCAACGAGGGGCTCTCCGAGTCTCCGGAAAACCTCAACGATGACCCTTACGGAGAGGGGTGGCTGATCGAGATCCGGATGGCGGACGCCAGCCAGGCAACGGGACTGCTCACCTCGGCCGAGTACACCGCCTACATCCAAGAGGAAGACAGCTGAGGGCATGTCGCTGCTGCGCACTCACGGGTGACCACGGTTGCGGTGTTGTCGTTCCGGCTCGGTGCGGCCGACGGGGTGTCGGTGGCCGCAGCGCAGTGGGTCGCTGCACTGCGCCGGCTCGGCTGCCGGGTGCGCACCGTTGCGGGAGCCGGTGCCGCAGACCGTCTGGTACCCGGGCTCGCGTTCGACACCCACCACCCGGCCCGCCGCCGGGACATCGAAGCGGCGCTTCAAGCGGTCGATCTCGTCGTGGTGGAGAACATCTGCTCGCTGCCGATGAACCCGGCTGTGACCGAGGTTGTCACGCAGGCGCTGCACGGGCGGCGGGCGGTGCTGCGCCATCACGATCTGCCCTGGGAGCGGGAGCGCTATGCACACCTGCGCGGCTGGCCACCGGACGACCCGAGCTGGCAGCACGTTGCGATCAGCGAGTACAGCGCCGCGGAGCTGGCCCGGCGGGGCATCGACGCGACCGTCGTGTACCACGGCTACGCCCACACCCCGAGCCGCGGCAACCGGGTGGCCGGTCGGGCCGCGCTGGGTATGGCGCCGCAGCAGCGGCTGCTGCTGCAACCCACCCGGGCGATCCCGCGTAAGAACGTCGCCGCCGGGATCGCGCTGGCGCAGGCCGTCCGCGCGGTCTACTGGCTGACCGGGCCCGCCGAGGAGGGCTACGGTCCACAGCTCGCCGACCTGCTGGCTTATGCCCGTTGCCCGGTGCGCCGCGGATTACCTCGCGGACTGCGGATCGCCGACGCCTACGCCGCCGCGGATGCAGTGGCGCTGCCCTCGACGTGGGAGGGTTTCGGCCTGCCGTTGATCGAGTCCGCGCTGGCCGAGCGGCCGCTGGCGGTCAGCGACTACCCGGTGGCGCGGGAGGTGGCGCGGCTGGGCTTCGCCTGGTTCCCTGTCGACGACCCGGCGCCGCTCGCCGCCTGGTTCGCCAACCCTGACCCCGCCTTGCTTGCACACAACCAGGCGCTGGCGCGGCAGCACTTCGGCCCGGACGCGCTGGCCGGTCGGCTGTCCGACATGCTGATCCGCGCTGGGTTGCCCTGCCCGCGCGCTGGCTAGCGCCCACTGCCAAACGTCGTGCGCGGCGAGGTGGCCGACACCATCGCCACCCACCAACCCGCAGCGGTGATCGTGCACTCGCTGGGGTCCGTCGTCACCTACGAGACCCTCTGGGCCCGCACCGACCTGAAGATCGACCTGCTCGGCTCAGACAGAAGAAGTCGTTCAGATCGACTCGCGGTACTGGCGTTCGCGGTCCCGGTTTTGTCGGTGTGGGGTTGTAGCGTGCTGTTCGTGAGCGTTCGACAGTTGATTCCAGAGGGTCTGGCGGAAATTGCGCCGGGTCCGGAGTTAGCGCGCGTTCTGGCCGGTCTCGAATTGTCTCGGCTGTCGGGGTATGACTGTGTAGAAGTCCTCAAGGCCCAGTACCGGCAGGCGAATCACGAACGGGCCCGGGCGATGGCCGCGATGGCACAGGTCGGGGTATGTGGCCCGGTGCCCGAGGGCGACCTGACGCGGAGGGTGCTGCCGGATGAGTTCTCCGCCGACGAGGTCCGCGCCGCTCTCGTACTGACCCGCCGCGCCGCCGACGCCCAGTTCTGGCTGGCCTATGACCTGGTGACCCGGCTGCCCGAGGTGCACGCCGCGATGGACGCCGGTGTGCTGGACGAACCCCGGGCGCGGGTGTTCTCCGATTGGACCACCGAGCTGGCGCCCGAGCAGGCCCAGGCGGTGTGCGCCGCGCTGCTACCCGGGACGCCGAGGTGGACCACTGGGCAGCTGATCGAGCAGATCAAGAAGCTGGCCATCGCGGTGGATCCCGATTGGGCGCGGCGGCGCTATGAGCAGGCAGTAGCCGACCGGAAGGTGGTCGGGTATCGCAATGCGGATGGATCGGCGAACCTGTCGGGATACAATCTGCCGCTGGATCGGGTGGCCGCGGCCAGCGGGCACATTGATGCGCTCGCGAAATCCGTGAAACGTGCCGGTGACTCCCGCCCGATCGACCATATCCGCGCGGACCTGTTCCTCGGGATGACCGATGGCACCTACACCGGGTTAAACGACGCCGCAATCATCCAGCTCCTCACCGCCACGGCCGTCATAGACGCCGACCAACCCGACAACGATGACGCGGCCGATAACGACGGCGGTGAACCCGATGACGGTGGCCCCGACGACAGTGGACCCGGCGGCGCCGGGGAGGCTACTGACGGTGGCGGCGACGAACCCGTCGCTATCGAGCCGGCCGACGGGCGACCCGCGGACGTGGGGCCCCAGGGCGACGGTGCCGACGGCGTCGAGGCCGGCGAATGCAGGTCCCCGGCTTCCGGGGACGTACCCGCCCGACCGGACCGCAGCACAGCGGGTTTGGAGTTGCGGGTGCGGTTGTCCACCCTGCTTGGCCGCGACCAGTACCCGGCCGAGCTAGCCGGATGGGGGCCGTTGCACGCCGAGTTGGCCCGCAACCTGGCCGCCACCCTCGGTGGCGCCCAGTGGCGCTTCGCGATCACCGACGAGAACGGGCACCTGGTTCACTGCGGGATCACCCGCGCCCGGCCCACCGCTACTGCCGTCCGCTCCACGACCTGCCGAGCCATCGTGGAGCTGCAGGTACCCGTCACCGCGCTGCGCGCCCTGGCCGCCGACCCCACTACACCCGCAGACTGGGCCGGCGTGGTCGCCGATCTGACCCGCCAACTCGACCACGACACACCCGGCCAGGCCAGGTACCGGGCCGGCGCCGATCGGCGGGCCCCCGGTGCTGCGCTGCGCCGCTACCTGGAAATCCGCGACCGGTACTGCGTCATGATCGGCTGCCGCGCTCCGGCCCACGCCGCCGACAAGGACCACACCGTCGACCACGCCTACGGTGGCCCGACTCTGGCACCCAACCTCGGCGACGCATGCCGGCACGACCACCGGCTCAAGGGCGAGGGCGGCTGGGCGCTGCACCAGCCCGAACCCGGCGTGTTCCGCTGGATCAGCCGACTGGGCCACACCTACGAGCACCGGCCACCGGCGATCCTCGAAACACTGCCCGCCCCCATCCCCCGCGACCGGCCCCCGTGCCCCCTCACGATCCCCCTCGATGACGGTTGGGAAGACACCGAGATCTGGGAGGATCTCCCGCCCCCGCCCGATCCCGAGCCGGACCCGCCGCCCGGAACCGACCCCAGTGCGGACATCCCACCGTTCTGACCTTGCGCCGCCGTCAGTGGCAAGTCAGCAGCTCGGGTCGCTGACGCCCCGTTCGGCCACCAGGCGCTGTCCCAACTAGGGTGCGATCATGTCAATGCTGGACGACTTGCTGGTCCGGGTGCTGCGTGGCCCGGTGCAGCGCCTAGTGGCCGAGGAACGCAACCGCTACACCTACGGTGACAGCGAGGACCCGCTCTACCGTTACCAGCTGCACGGCGCACTGGAGCGGCTGCACATCGACCCCACGGCAATCGTGAACAACGCGCTGTTCAACGTGTCCGGCGGGGAGATCACCATCGGCGAGCACGCCTTCTTCGGGCACGAGGTCGCGGTGCTCACCGGCACTCACGACATCACCAAGTTCGGCCGGGAGCGCCAGACCACCTTTCCCCGGTCGGGCCGCGACGTGGTGATCGAGGAGGGCGTCTGGGTCGCCAGTCACGCGATGGTGCTCGGGCCGGTGCGCATCGGCAAGCACGCCGTGGTCGCCGCCGGCGCCCTGGTGCTGGAGGACGTGCCGCCCTACGCGGTCGTCGCGGGGCGCCCGGCCAAGGTGCTCAAGAAGATCGATCCGGTGTGAAGGTCGAGATCGGTGCGGGAGAGAAGCCGCACCCCGATTATGACGTGCACGTCGACATTCTCCCGCTGCCCGATATCGAGGTGATCAGCTGGATCGACCCGCTGCCGTTCGCCACCGCCTCGGTCGACGCGCTGCGCGCCAACCACGTGCTCGAACACCAGAGCTATGAGCTCGTCGAGCCGACCCTGCGCGAGTGGGCCCGGGTGATGCGCCCCGGCGCGGCGCTGGACATCGGTGTGCCGGACGCCCGGTTCGTCGCCGGGCAGTGGGTGCGCGGCGAGATCGACACCGCCGAGGCGAACTACTGGATCCTCGGCGGCCACTCCGACCGGGCCGCGCACCAAGGCGTCGACGCGCGCGGAGTGCCACGCTGGATCTGGAACGCCCACCACACCATGTTCGACGCCGAGTCGCTGGGCGCGCTGGTCTCCCGCTGCGGGTTCATCGACCTGGACATCTTCACCTACGACATCCGCAACCTGCGTTGCTTGGCGCTGCGCGCCCCGTGAGTGGCAATACTAGCTATGACTCGCATCGCCACTCACGAGTCTCCGAAGGAGACCACATGCCGCTGGACACAGCCGCGACCGGGATCGGCAAGCAAGTGGTCACCCACGCGGCGCGCACCTGGTTTGGTGCCAGGCGGGAACGCGCTGAGCGTGACTCCGAGCTGACCGACTTGGTGCGGATCAGCGTTCGGGACTACTTCCAGCGGCGCAAGTTGGTCCTTCAACTGGAGGAGCTGGCCAACCAGATCGCCGAGCGGCTGCGGCCGATCTACGAGCACGACTTTCGCACTGTGCCCGAGAACGAGCGGGTCGCCGCGTTGCTGGCGGTGGTCGACGCTCTGGAGGCCGCTGATCTGACCGACGACACGCTGTTCGCGGTGGACGTCGATGCCCGCAAACTGGCGCGGTTAGTGCGCGATCGCGTTCCGGCCCGGCGGGTGGGCTTGGTCGAGCCGGCCGAGCGGCTCTATGACGCGGTACTGGACGAGAGCTGCATGGCGCTGGTACAGGTGGTCAAGCACCTGCCCGCGTTCGAGCCCCGTGCGCTGACCGAGTTGCTGGGCCGGTTCTCCCACGTGGTCGAGGGCATCGGCGAGGTGCTGCACCGGTTGCGACGCACCACCCTCGACGCCCCCTCGGGAAGTGAACATGACGAGGAGTTCCGCGCCCGCTATCTCACACATGTCAGCGAGACGCTGGACGAGCTGGAACAGTTCGGCATCGACGTCCGGCGCTACAACCCCCGCAAGCTGGTCAGCGTCGCGTACCTGAGCCTGCAGGTCAGCACCAACCCTAACCGCCGGGGTCGCGGTGACCGACCCGACGAGCGCTGGTTCACCAATGGACGCCGCACCGTGACGAGCGGCAGCAGCAGCCAGCGGGCCGAGGCGGCACTGGCCGAGAGCCCTCGGACACTGCTGCGGGGTGACGCGGGTTCAGGCAAGACCACGCTACTGCAGTGGCTGGCGGTGACGGCCGCACGCAGCAGGTTCTCCGGGCCGCTGGCGGACTGGAACGGGTCCGTGCCGTTCCTGGTCCGGTTGCGCAGCTACGCCGACCGTCCGCTGCCGCGACCGGAGCAGCTGCTCCGACCCGCTGGTCGAGCTCCTGCCGCCGGGATGGGTGCACCGGCAGTTGGGCACCGGGCGGGCACTGCTACTCGTCGACGGCGTGGACGAACTGGTCACCGCGCAGCGGCCCGCCGTCCGCCGGTGGTTGCAGGGCCTACTCGCTGAGTATCCGCAGGTCCGGGTGGTAGTGACCTCGCGCCCCGGCACTGCCGACCGCAGCTGGCTGGCTAGCGAGCAGTTCGCCCCGGTGCTGCTGGAACGGATGTCCCCGCTCGACGTAGCGGCGTTCTGCCGCCGCTGGCACGACGCCATGCGCAACGCCGCCCAGCGCTCGGCCGTCACGCTACCGTGCCGCGCAGACGAGCTCCCCGAATACGAGCGGGCGCTACTTCGCCAGCTCGACGGGCGCAGGCACCTGCGCGGGCTGGCCAGCAGCCCACTGCTATGCGCGATGCTCTGCGCGCTCAACCTCGACCGCCGCCAGCAGCTTCCCCCGGACCGGATGGCGCTCTACCGGGACGCCTTGGCGCTGCTGCTGGAACGCCGCGACGCCGAGCGCGAGGTGCCCGCGAGCCGCGCCGTCGTGCTGGACGCCGGTAGCAAGCTCGCGATCCTGCAGCATGTGGCCTGGCGGCTGAGCCTGGCCGGGCGCGCGGAGCTACCCCGCGACGACGTGCTGGAGATGGTGCGGCGAGCGGTGGAGCGGATGCCCAATGTCGAGTACTCCGCGCAGGACGTGCTGCAGCACCTGCTGGACCGCAGCGGCGTGATCCGGGAACCGGTGCTCGGCCGGGTCGACTTCGTGCATCGCACCTTCCAGGAGTACCTGGCGGCCAAAGAAGCCGTCGAGGATCAGGCAGTCGACACGCTCTTCACCCGCGCCCACCTCGACCAGTGGTGGGAGACCATCGTGATGGCCGTCGGGCACGCCACCCCGGAACGCCGGGCGGCGCTGCTGAGCGGTGTCCTGGACCGGGCCGACACCGAACCGCGACACTGCCGGAAATTACGCCTGCTGGCCGCCGCCTGTCTGGACACCGCGCAGGTGGTCGACCCCGAGGTCACGAGTCGAGTCGAGGAAGCGGTCGACGAGCTGGTGCCGCCGCGCGGACAGAACGAGACCCGCTCACTGGCGCTTGCCGGTGGCCGGGTGCTGCGACGGTTACCCTCCGCACTGGACGGACTGAGCGACGCCTCGGCCGTGGCTTCGGTGAAGACGGCTGCTCTGGTCGGCGGCCCCGAGGCGCTCAGGTTGCTTGCCCGGTGGGCGCCCGACCCGCGGGGCGCGGTGCAACGTGCCCTCGCGCAGGTATGGCGTTACTTCGACCCCGCCGACTACGCCAAGATAGTGCTGCGAGACGCCCCGCTTGACCATGGAGCGATCTCAGTCACGCTAGTCGAACAAGTTCCGCACCTGCGCACCCTGCAGAATCTCTGCGAGGTGGCACTGGACCTGTTCGACTCGGGCATGGTCGACGACCTTACGTTCCTCCGTGATGCGCCACCGGCCACGACCTGGCTACAAGTCCACATCCCAGGGCCGGTCGATCTCTCGCCTCTTGCCAACTGCCCCGTGTTGGAGATGGTGAACGTGGTCGGTGGCGGTGTTAGCGCAGGATTAGAAATACTCGCCACGCTGCCAGAGCTCAAGAACCTGGGTATTAAACCTCCGACCGAGGACCAGGATCTGTCTTTCCTGGCCGACTGTCCATCACTAGTCAGCGTGCTGTTGCGCGATTGTACCGAGCTGTCGAACCTCTCGTCGCTGGTGTCAGCGTCCCGTCTGAGATACTTGGAGTTGCGGCGCGCCAAGCATCTTCGTGATCTTGGTGCCCTCACCGAGCTACCCAATCTTACGTCACTCATCATCGGAGGTGCTCCGCTCACCGGTGGTCTTGCTGCTATGACACCTGTCCTCTATCAGCTCAAAATGCTATACGTGATGTCGGTACCTACAGCCACGTCGCTCGACGCGCTCGCCGGAAGCACACTGATTCACCTCGATCTCAATGACTGCCCGGTCACCGATCTGGAGCCGTTGCGCACACTGCAGTCCTTGAGAAGTGTGTCGTTGCGCCGACTCCCCGGCCTGAACCTCGCGCCGCTGGCCTCGCTGCCGCACCTGAGTGAGTTGAAACTGACGGACATGAATGAGTCGATCGATCTTTCACCGCTTGCCCAGACGGGTCATAGCTTACGGGTAGAGCCGCGGAATACCTCGACCGTGGGAGAACCGGGTCCCCTGGTCAAGATCCGGCGACGCTGACACAGCGCCGGATATCTTGCCGCGGATCACGATCTTACGCGCGCTTCTCTTCTCAAGATAAAGAGGAATGGAGCGGAAGGGGAAGAATCAGTACATCAAACAAGGGGGCGTGGTCCCATCCAGGTCGCAACTGCGCCACCTGGCGCCATCCCCAGTGTAGATAGGCACGGCGAGCAGCAACGTTGTCCGGCTCGACGAGCAGGGTGGCACGCTGCTCCTTCCGGCCAAGCAGGAGACGGTCATGCAGTGTGTGCGCGATGCCCTTCCCGGCCCAATCCTGAAGAACCATGATTTCTGAAAGAGCAAAAGTTCGGCGACCATCTTCCCACGTAAATCCCGGTTCAGGCTCGTCAAGCAGCCCGGCCCACCAGCCAGTAGTCGTTGCTTGCTCGTCAAGCGGCCAGCCCCAGGTCTGCCCGACCGCGTCGTCCCCTTGATAAGCCACCACCAAGTCAAAACCGGATCCCGATGTGTATGCATCAAACCTGTGCATGAACGTCTCGACACTATCGAAGGGATCACCGCTGGCGATCGCATCGACATACGAACCGACGTACACAGCCTCGACCACGGCACGGATCTGACGCGCGCTGTCGGCATCGTAGCGGCGGAAGGTGACGTCGGCGCCGCCGGTCGAGCCAATATCCGACGCTGTCATGCGCAGGATCTAGTGGACAGCGCGTCGTACCGGTCGCAGAACTCATCATTCTTACGGGCCTGCGCGACTTGTCTAACGGGACGCAGCTCTACGACGGTTCGCGGAGACGCGACCTGCCGTTCAAGTGCGGGAAGCACTGCCAAACCCTCGGAAATTGCCTCATCTTCGTCGCCACGGGCGGCGAGCGTGCCCGCCAACTGGGCGTGATAGTTGGCCCGATTACGCGGAGAGAGCCCCAGCTCCTCCAGGCTAGCCCGATAGAGGGTGGAAGCTGTGTCCAGCTCACCTAGATACAGTCGGCCCTTCGCTTCGTGTACTGTGATCTCACTCTCTGTGGCAAACCGAAGCCAGACCGCTTCATCTTCCGTGAATCCCGTACGGTCGATCTCACGCTTGGCTCGTATGATGGCGGCGTCAAATCCATTTCTGTCGCCGGCCGCTGCGTGCGCGATCGCTTCCCGGCAAGCCAATAATGCGTGCAGTCGTGGGGATGTATCGTGTCGCGCCAACTCGATAGCGCGACCACTGAGCCGGACGGCCTCGCGGGCAAATCCACGATTGCTGCGTCTACTTGCCATCTGAGTCAATTGCAGAGACATTTTCTCTATTGCCCTTACCGCCAATCCGGTGTCCCCGGCCTGGCTGGCCAAAAGGAATGCCTCAGAATATAGCTCACGGGCTCGGGTTTGATCGTCTCCGTCATGGCTGAGCCAGCCAACACACACTGCTAGTTCGCCAGCGATACTCACGAGCTGTCGACCGATTAGCTCGCCGTAGTCAGCTTCATCCAACATTTGACGGACCAGGCGATACTGACCCAGAGCAGCGCCGGCCAGCGCCGCTCCACCGACATGCTGATCCTTCGTATACAGCTCATCTGCCGATGCACGAAGATCCCGGATGTGCGCGGGGTCGACCTTGGCTGGTATGGCAGCGACAGCGCCGGAACAAGCTATGGCAGCGGCGGTGCCGGTCAGAAATCCGCGTCTATCCATGTCTCCATCATCCTCGGTGCACGCTGACCCCTCAACTGACGTATCGGGGCTATCGGGTGGCGGAACAATGGCGGACCGAGCAGGAAGCGGCAGCGGGGCGCCCATCTCGGCAAGAATGCGCCGATAAAAGCTGCGTGGCCTTTTGATCTGACCTGATTCCCAACGCCAGACCATTTTCTCGTCTAGCTTGGTTCCTTGTGCTTCCTTCGTCCTGTAAGCCATTGCCTCCACTTGCTCGCAGAACTCTTTTCGCGACCATTTCTGCACCTCCTCCCGCCACTGTCGGAGGCCTTCACCCCAAGCTCCTGCCGAAGCACCTCCCACGGCCGCTGCTCCACCATAGCTCCCTAGCTGGCTCATGCTCGGGATGTCTCCTTTGCCCTACCTTTGCCCTGCTGCCGCCTTCTTGCGCCCTGCCTTGGCATCTCGACCCCTGTTTCGCTTTCACCATGCCTGAGCTGCTCGACCAGAGGGGTCCTCTTAGCGCCGGAGAAACCCGGGACATGATCGTAGTCCCTGATGAGGCCAACGTCTTCAGCCTTCCCGCCCTGCTGGCTTGCCAAGGGCATCACTGAGCGGCGACGACCCCGCCCGTAACCCCGAAACCGGGCGGGGTCGTCGTCTTCCACGACAGAACCGGGGAGCTACTGTGGACCAAGTCCCGCAAGATCATGAGGTCCCACGCCCGACTTCCGAGCTGGCCGCGACAGTAGGCGTGCCCGGTCCGCCGTTGATCAGCGCCGACGCAGCGGCTGCGGTACTGCGGGACTTCTTTCTCGCCAACGCCGACCGGGGTGACAACTCCGCCAACGACCAACTCGTCGCCGAGCTGGTGCCCCGGATCCGCGCTCAGCGAGCGTCTCACGGGGGCAGCTGCTGATGCCGACGGCACTTGTGCGCGGAATCGACCCGGCGGCATCAACCCCACCAATGACCAGGGTGGGCGCGACGCTGCAGCTGCCGACCCGGACCGTGGCCTGGCTGGTTCGCGGCGCGACGCGCTTGTCGGCCTCGTTGGGTGAGATCACGCCACGGCAGGTCCCCGACAGCGGCGACAAACCGGACCTGATCGCCTGGGTCGGCCGCACCTACTGAGTTCGCCTACCACTCTGATCTCGGGGTCGAGGAGGATCGGAACTACTTTTGGAAACCGCAGGGTGCAACCACCGGCCTCCCACGCGCGGCGTTCGCCGACAAAGGCGTCCGGGTGGGATGCTTGGTTCCCTGAGGAGGTGATCCCGTGTCGTCCACGACCGAGCAGGCGGGCCGCTGGCCCGCCGAGGAGATCCCGACTGACGAGCTTGCGCAGCGACAGGGCATCGAGCCGATCGTCTCCGTCGACGAGCTGGCCCAGCCTGACCTGTGGGAATCCGAGCAGGAGTACCAGGACTTCCTGGCCGACCTCTACGCCAGCCGACAAGCCGACATCGCGTGGGCACCGTCGTCCTCGACACCGACGTTGCCTCCGCTGTCCTCCGCCGACGGACATCCACAACCCTGGCCCGCCAGCTCGCCGGCAAGACCCTCGCCATCACCTTCGTCACAGTCGGCGAGCTGACCAAGTGGACACTGGTGCGCCAGTGGGGGCCACAACGCAAGGCCGGCATGCAAACCTTCCTGTCCCGGCTCGTCGTGCTCCCCTACAGCGAGCTGCCGCTCGCGACGCTGAACCTGAAGGACTTCACCGACTTCGCCGAGCACGAGGGCCTCCAGATCCTGCCCGCTCAGTAGGCCACGAACCGCGTTTACCTACCCGGAACGGACGCGTCCAAGGCTCGACCACCGGTAGCGCCCCGAAAGATCGAGGTTGAGTGGACTCCAGGGCGGACTGGGAACGTCGGCCGCGTCCGCGGGACGGCGGTCCTCAGTACAAGCTCGGCCCATCGGGCGTCGATCGTGCTATTCACCCGGTCCATTCGTCGGTGAGCGTTCCGCTCGGGGGAATGGTGATGAGCGGGCGGTAGTAGCCGGGGCCTTGTGGCTCGCCGACCGGTTGGCCGTCGGCTTCCACCCAGGCGTGGGCGACGAAGGGGGCGGTGCGCACGCCGGTGCACCAGGTGGGCCAGATACCACGGATACGGCACAGCAACGTGGTGGCCAACGAGCGCTGCAGGCAGAACCGGCCGCCATACAACACGCTGACGGCCAGGATCGCGCTCTGGGCGTCGTCGGCCTGCTGGTAGGTGGCCGGTACGGCGCGGCGACGCAGGAAAGTAAGCACGGCTCGGATGCGTCGTGGCGGCAGGTGGGCAAGCACGTGGGCGGCACCGACGGCCAGCAGCGCAGCGGGCCGCTGCCGGACAGGGAGCTTCCCGAGGCGCTGCACGGTTTGCGGGCTGCTCATGGCCGCACCGTGGCCACCAGTCCGGCGGTGCGCAGACGCTCGAGGAGGGCGGTGACGTCGGCGGCCGCTCGCGCCGTGCTCACCGCGTGCCGGTCCGCCAGGGTCTGGGCTACCTCGTGCGGGGTAACGCCGTCGAGCAGCAGTCGAAGGACGAGGGCGCCGGTGGGGTTGAGCTGCCAGTAGCGGCCGGCGCGCTCATCAAGCAAGACCACGCCGTCATCGGTATCCGCGGTGGACACGTCAGTCTGCAACTGCACGGTCATCGCGACGCTCCCATCGAGGTGCTTGCTTCGAAATACGGGTGACCACGACCCGCTCTGCTGTCGCCGAGTTCGACAGCAGAGCTGTCCGAAGCCGCCTGGACAGCCCTGTTGTCGAACTCGGCGCACGGAGGGCTGTCGCGCCCTGCAGCCGATCCTCAGGGCGGCGCGTAGCGCCTACCGGGTTGGCTGGGGTCAGGGTGCGCAGCCAGGCTTCGCAGGCCAGGGTCCGGTCGAGCGCGATCCGATCGAGGGTGTGGGGGTAGAGCCCGAGGCAGACCTTGCGCAGGGCATCGACGTCGACCAGGTCGAGCCGGGCCAGCACCAGGTCGTCGAGCACGGCGGCGAGGTGGGCACGAGCTCGGTGCAGCCCGGCATGCCAGTCGGCGCTGAAGTCGCCTTTGGTGCTGCGTTGTAGGACCTCGGCGGGCACCAGGTCTCGCATGGCCTCGACGATCAGCGGCTTGAACCGCCACGGGGTGGTGCGCTCGTGCAGGCGGACGGCCAGGCAGGCTTCGACCACCCGGTCGTCGAGGAAGGGGGCAGCCATCGGCAACCCGGCGCGGGCATGGATCCCGGCGATGTGCCGGGTGAGGTGGCCGACGCTGCGGAGCTGCTCCAGGGTCGCGTGCTGGCCGCGGGTGGGGGCCAGCGGCTGTGCGCCGACCGCTGCCTGGTGGAGCAGGGTTCGGGCGGCGTCGACCGCGTGCGGGGTGGCCCAGGGCGGGAGTCGCAAGGCGGGGCCCCAGCCGAGGTTGGGCGTGCCGCGGGCCGGTGGTACAGCGGTGAGATCGTCGACGGTGGCGGTCAGCCATTGCTGGTAGGTGCGGCGATCGGCCAGCCCGCGCAGCGTGGCCGCCAGTGGCCAGCCGCTTACCGCGCGGCGGCCGCGCACATGGTTGGCCGCGATGCGGGGATGGGTGCCGGCGGTGGTGTGCAGGTAGGCAGCCGGAGCTTGCAAGACCTGGTCGCCGCCCATCCCACTCAGGTGCAGCCGGCTACCGCGCTCCACGAGCCGGCGGGCGACAGCGACGGTGCGAGCATGGTCGCGGACGATGATGTGCGGTTCGTCGGTTCCCGCGCCGCCATCGCCGGCATCCTCATACATCAGCGGTAGCTGCCGGAGGTCGAGGACGAGGTACTCGGCGCCGTCCAGCTGGGCAGCGGCGAGCTGTGCCCAGCGCGCGTCGTCGTGGCCCGAGTCGGCCGAGACCAGGGTCACCGCGATCACCTGGCTGTGGCCGCGCGCGGCGAGGAAGCAGATCGGAGTGGAGTCCAGGCCGCCGGACAGGTCGCAGCTGATCGTCCCGCCCGCCCGGGTGCGGGCCTCGACTGCGGTAACCAGGGCTTGCGCCACCAGCGGTGCGGCCTCGACCAGCGGCGCGACCGGCTCCGGCGGGTGCCACCACCGCACGACGCCAGCCGGCCGGCCGGGCTCGGTGCGCAGGTAGCAACCGTCGGCGAGCACCTGCATGCCCTGCCAGGGACACCCATCGGCCACCGGGTGCGGCAGGCAGGGGTAGACCAGGCGACCCGCCAGCCATCGCTCGTCGACCGCGGCAGCGGCGAGACCGGCCAGGACATCCGCCCGGTCCGCGGCTACCGTCAGCTCCCCCAGCCGGGTGTAGAACACCCGCCGCAGCCCGGAGACGCTGCCCTGCACCCGGACCTGACCGCCAACTGCCCCCACCAGGTGGAAGCTGCCGGGCAGCGCGGCACCCAACCGATCCAGGTCAGCCACCGTGCGCACCCGCTGCGCCAAGGCCGACAGTGCGGTGGCGGTGACCGGGCAGCATCCGATCACCGCCACCTGCACCCCTGCCACCTGAGCTGACACCAGCTCATCAGCAGCCCAACAGCCCATCAGCCACGGCCGTCCCGAGGGATGCGGCAGCACCTGTGGCGCGTGCGGACCCAACGCCGCGGCGATGTCGAGCGCGGCATCGCAGTCGGGAAGGACCACGAACCAGGCTTGGCCGCGGTCAGGTGGGCGAAGAGAGGAGCGCATGACCCGTTACTCGGAGTAGTACCCGAACCCGTCGGATTCCGACCCTCCGTCGCCGCCGCGGGTCAGCGCGGTGAACCCACCGATCTCGTCGAGCATCGGAGGCTCGTACACCTCTGGACGTTCCGTGCGAGTCTCGATGTCACGTTCTGCGCGAGTGTCCATGTTTGCACCTTCATTCTTTCTGTCTTCAAGGGACTTTAGGAGTTGGTTCTCGCCCGTTCCGCTGCTTCCCGGATCGCACGGTCAGGATCGGTGCACGCGAGACAAGTGAACTGGGCAACGGTGGTGTCGTCACTTGCGGAGATCAGGCGGGAGTGGTCACCGGGCAGGAATACAACATTGTTGATGGCGGCGCCGTGGTGACGGTCGAGCATGACTCTTACGCCGGAGCGCACATCCCAGACCTCGACCAGCCCGCTGGCCGTACCCACGGCGAGCAGGCCACCGTCCCCGCTGAAAGACGGGCTGCTGGACAGGTGATCGTGAGCGACCAGGTCGTCGCCGTCGCGCTTGCCGTCCCGGGTCCAGATGTGCACTGTCCCGTGCTCGTCCGTGCTGGCGAGTCGCTCGCCGAGAGGGTCGAAGGTCACGCTGGTCGCATGGGGATGGGGCAGCAGGGTGAGCGGCTCGGTGGTGCCCAACCTCCCCAGGCGGACCCCGCCGCTACCAGTCGCGGCGAGCAGCTGGCCCGCAGGGTCGAACGCAACGCTGTGGGCGGGCTGCCCGGTGCCGTGGAACCTGGGGTCGGTGCGCAGCGCGCCGGTCATGGCATCCCACAGGTGGATGGTGCCGCGGGTGTCCCCGGCTGCGACCGTCTTGCCATCAGGGCTGATGGCGAGGCTGACCAGGTATCCGCGTGACGGCAGCGGAGGTACCTCGTACTTCTGGAGACGCTCGGTCTTGCCGTCGACGCCCCAGGACCACAACTTCGGGACTCTCTCAGACCACCCCAGGGTGAGGATGCGATGCGGTTCGGTCGGGTCGAAGAGCACCACCCGCAATGGATCCTCGGCGGACACGGTGGCCACCGGCGGTTTCGACAGATCGCGCGGGTCGATGATGAACGCGCGACCATCCCGGCTCGCCGTCGCCAGCCACGATCCGTCGCGACTCAGGTCCAGGTGCACGACCCAGTTGTCGTGCTGGGTAAACCGCGGCACCTGGGGTAGTTCCCAGTGCCGAACCGTGCCATCAATGCCGAGCGACATCACGACCGCGCCGTCCCGCAGGTAGCTCACCTGGGTGACCTCTCCGCGGTGGGCGAGAAGCTCGTACGTGGGGGCGGCTGGGGACTGCCCATGCCACGGGCACCAGACAAGGACACGCCCGCCGGCGTCAGCGGTGGTAATACACTGACCATCTGGGCTGGTGGCCACATCCATGATGAAATCCGCCTGCTGCGGCAATGATCCTCGCAATGATCCGTCGACGAGGCTGTACGTCAGCACCTTCTTGTCCGCCGCGATCACGACGGTCTGAGCGTGCTCGTTGACCACAACCTGCCGAACGCCGTTGATGTCGTCGACCGGGTACCGAACCGGGTCCGGACCAGCTTTCCAGTTCCACACGACAATCGAGGGCTTTGCGCCTGCTGACAGGCTGACGACGGACAGGCTGACGACAGACTGCGTGTAGCGTCTGAGCTCTATTGCGGCAGGATTCAGCGTGGCCGACTCAGCGATCTTGGTGCCGGTTCGGGCGTCCCACACTCGCAGCTTCTTGTCTTTTTCGGAGGTCACGATGTGCTGTGAGTCGGCAAGGGGCAAGGCGTCATGAACGGCACCTGGGAATCGGGCGACCTGCGCTCCGGTTTCGGGGCTGTGCGTTGTGGCGACCCCTGCCCCGGAGACGACGAGAACGAGACCGTTCGCGGCGGACCCGATCCACTCGACGGAGCGCGGTAACCCTCCTTCGCCCTCGATGTCGATGTGCCGTCCAGTCGCGGTATCGATCACCGCCACGGTGCCCTGGTCGGTGCCGAGCGCGACGCGGGACGCGTCAGGGTTGACGGCCGCTGCCCACGCCGCAGGAGTGACAGTGCCGCGCAGGCCGGCCGCCTTTGCCTCGTGTTCCACGGCGCCGTTGTCAGCGATGACCCGGACGCTGCCGTGCGCGTCGTAGGCGACGACATGCCGGGAGTCCGGCGTGCTCGTCATACCGATCATCATCGGGTTCGGCCCAGCGACCGCCAGACTACGCGGGCTCGACGCCGCGGTCAGCACCGCCGAGCTGGCCTGGGAGTTGGGGTTGACCTGGTAGGCATCGACCGCTCGCTGCAGACTCTGCACGGGGTTGTGGCCGAGGACGGCAGCCGCCTGCGCCAGAGCCGCCTGTTGTTGGGCATCACGGTTGATCCGGTAGGCGAAAATGCCACTGACAACGAGCAGCATGACGGCCAGACCCACCGCGAGCAGCGTCTGGCGCAGCTGGCGGTGAGCGGTCTGGGCCGCTGCTCGGGCTTCCTCCCGCTCGGCGATGAGCTGGCGTGACGCCTCGGTCTGTTGCCGTTTCGCCACATAGCGGCGGCGCCAGTCGAGCACCGCGGAGCCCATGACGTCGTGGAAGATCTCGTAGCGGGGCGGTCCGGCGACCCCGACAGCGGGGGGCACCGGCCGCAGGATGCGTTGCCGCCCGGCGGACAGCGTCTCGAGGAGATCCCGCACCGCACTCACCGGCAGCCCCGACCATTCCGCAAGGTCCTCGGCGGGCAGCGCGATCTTCGTTCCCGATGTCGTGATCAGATGGTGAAATACATCGGCGGCGACCTCGACCTGCGCCGGCGAAAGGCCGGCCATGACGTTGTCGAGGTGGGTCTGGACTATCATCTGGGCCCCGCCCAGGTCGTCCAGCGTGCTGCGCCGAAGCGACGATGATCCGGTGGCACGTTCGGAGTCCCACAAGCGGGTCAGCACGAGCTGCAGGTAGGGAGTCTCAATGTCCCCGCGGTCGTCTGGTCCGGGCGTGTCCGGAGCGTAGCCGTTGGGTGGCGTCACCTCCGGAGCCACCCGCACCTGACCGGTGCGGACCTGATCCAAGAGGGTTCCGACCACGCCGGGTTCGATGGACATCGTTCGGTCGGGCGGCACCAGACGGTTGTAGTGATCGAGGGGGCCCTCGATGGCGGCTTGGGCTGCATCGCGGCTCAGGTGCGCCAGCCGGAGATAGTTGTCGAAAAGGTGCGGTACCCGGCCCTTGAAACGATCAAGGCCGGCAAGGGCATCCTCGCGGATGGCCAGCAGGACGTGCACCGGCAGGTCTCGGGCGCTCAGGATCTTGCCGAGCTCGGCAGTCAGTCCTTCCTCACCGCGATCCATCGGGTGGTAAAGGAAGTACTCCTCGAACTGGTCGAGGATCAGGTAGACCGTCGAGACCCCGGACTGACCCAGCACCTCGCGAAGCCAGGAGACGCTGAGGCTGGGAGCACTGGTGCCTTCGGCTACTGGGCGGGCGCCGGTCACTTCCGACACCGCAGCACTGACCGCCGCCGCGATGGTCTCGAGTGGGGCGTCGCCCCAACTGCTCACATACGCCACTGCCGCGCCGGGGACACCCAGGTCGGCATAGGAATCGTCATCGATGTGGTGCAGCGCAGGCAGCACACCTGCCCGCAGCACCGAACTCTTGCCGACCCCACTCGGGGCGTACAGCAGAGTCAGCCGCGATGCGGTGAGGTTGGCGACGATGAGGTCGGTGTCGCGCTCCCGGCCGAAGAAGTACGCCGCGTCCTTTTCGTTGAAGGGCACCAGCCCGACGTACGGGCTCTCGGGCACGGTTTGATGGGGCACGGCTCCATCGGACGCGGGCCGTGACGGGGCGGGAGGTCCCGTCACGGTGCTCACGCCGCCGCCACCTCTGGGCCGGGCAGTCGTTGCTCGACGGCTGCGACGAAGTTCTCCACTCTGGTGGGCAGGATGTCGACGCCGCGCTCGTCCCAGGCAGCGCGGTCAATGGGATCCGGGTCGGCCTGGATCGCCCAGGACTTGAAGTTCCTGCCTTCCTGCTCCCCCCACAGCCGGTACAGCATCGCCCGGACGTTCCAGTCCCGCAGGCTGTAGCCCAGGAAGAGGAAGTGGCTGGTCCGCAGCTTCGCCGCGAGCTTCACCGGAAAAAGACCGGCAACATCGGCGCGGATGATGTAGTCGATGTAGTGGTCTTCGGTGATCACAAAGCTGTCCGCGCCGTGGATACGGTCCACAGCACCGTGAACCTTCGCGATGACGGTCCGTTGATCGAGCCGGAGGCCGACGTACTCATTCGGCACCCGGATCACGGTCGGTTTGCCATCGGCGAGGATGTGGCGGAACAGCCCGCGATCCCGGCCTTCGGCAATGTAGGTGACGAGTTCGTACGGCTCATCCTCGGCTTCGAATGCGCGCTCAAGGGAGTCGTCGTAGTTCGTCGTCACGATGAGCATGCATTCGCGGACGTCCGCCGCCTCGCGGGTGCGGCGGGCCAGCCGGGCGAGGAAGCGGTGAAAATATGTGGGTGGATAATCCGCGTCGAAGACGTCGTGCAGCTCATCGTAGAGCGATCCTCCGCCCTCCACCGCCGCCACGTACTGCGACACCCGGGCCAGGTCGAGGCAGTCGATCGTCGTGTGGCCGATGTAGTTGGCCAGCTTGGCGGCGAGCTCCGGCGCGCTGGGCAGATACCGGCCCAGCTCCCAGGAGACGTGCGGCGGTCGCTCGGACAGGTTGACTCCAGCCCCGAGCACCGGAACGACTTTGCCTCTCAACAGACGTCGGACGATCAGGTCGTAAACAGGTCCCAGCTCCTCGGGCATCGTGCCCCACCCCGACTCGTATCCATCGGCCCAAACCAGCAGCCATAAAGGTGGGAGGACACGCAACGCCCGGGAAGTACGACACGCTCTACCCCGATAGGGTGAACTTCGGCTGGTCTCCGCGTAAGCCGCCCTGGTCGCGGCCCCCGTGCCAGGATCAAGGTTCACTCGAGGGGCTCAGGATGACGGTGCTTTAAGACGCTTCCGTAACCGCTCGGGCACGCTGTGTGCATCTGGATCAAGAATATCGATGATGTCCATCAGCCGCTGGTGGATCAGCCGAAGTCGCCGGTCACGGTTCGCCGGGTCCTCGGCGAACTCCCCGATATCCTCTCTCAGGCGCCGGAACCATCTCGCCATCTGCTCGTCTTCCAGCGAGCGCACAAACGATGCGTACCCCATGCACTCCCACCTGGGAGCCCCCGGCGTTGACACCCCGGTCTGCACCAGCATCATCTCGCCGAGTGCTCGTTGCTCTCCTCGAAAGAACCGGAAGCGCTTCTCCTCGATACCGATGCTGTCGGAGAAGGTGTCACTAGCAGCCTCGAGTCTGTCTGCCGTAGTACGGTTTATTCGATCATCTCGGGGATCAACGAACTGGGATTCTCGTCGCACGATTTCCACCCAGCAGAAATACTGCGCGAAGACATGCATCGTGTTGAGGACGGCATACTCCTTCTCCGAATCCGTGCTGTCCGCACCGAGGAAACGACCGAAGAAGCCGAGCTCCACCATATTGTAGATTCTCGTCTCCAGGTTGAATGCTGCCTGCAGCAAAGGCTCTCGAAACTTTCTTATGAGTTCCTCCGCCGCAGAGAGACGCTCTTCCCGAGCTGCCCGCCGGCTGATCGCCACGCTGACTATAGCGCCGACCGTTGAGATCAACACCGCTACGACCGTTGTGAGCCACTCCGGCACTGCTCCACCTCGCATGACTTACGAGCGCGCATCCGGATCGCGCGGATGACCAGGACGTGACCACTGTGCCGCATGGCGCGCCCCTGCGTGGTTTCGGAGCAAGCGTACGGCAGGCCCGTATGGTCACGACTGTGATGGAGTGGTTCCGGCGCCAGCGCGACGACGTGCACGAAGTTGATCTCGCCGTGTCTCGGTGGATCGGGCAGCAGCCGCCGGGCCGGCGCGACGCCGTGATGAAGGGGCTGAGCACGGCGGCGAACCACAGCGTGCTGTGGTTCGCCATAGCGGCCGCGCTGGCCGCCAGGAAGGGTGCCACCCGGCGCGCCGCGCTGCGCGGCGTGCTGGCCATCGCTGCGACCAGCTTCAGCACGAACATGGTGCTCAAGCCGTTGCTGCCGCGACGCCGCCCACCGGCCCTGGAACTGCCCGCCTACCAGGTATTACCCGACCCGCCGACCTCGTCGTCGTTTCCCTCCGGGCACGCTGCCTCCGCGGCGGCATTCACCACGGCCGTCGCGTTGGAGTGCCCGAAGGCAGGCCTGGCCATTGCCCCACTGGCCGCCGCTGTGGCCTACTCCCGGATCCACACCGGCGCGCACTGGGCGTCCGATGTGGTGGTGGGGGCGGCGGTCGGCTCCGGCATCGCGCTGAGCACCCGGCGCTGGTGGCCGGTGCGGATGACCGACCAGGCCCGGGCGCGACCGCACGGCGACGCGCCGGTGCTGCCGGACGGCGCCGGGCTGGTGCTGGTGGCGAACCAGCGATCCGGCGACCCCGAGCACGACCCGGCCGACGAGATAGCCGAGGCGCTGCCGGCCGCGACCGTGCTGCGGGCCGCGGAAGAGGTGGACCTCGACGACCAGCTTGAGGCCGTGCTCGCGGCCCGGGATGCCCACGGCAACGGCGCGGCGCGGGCCCTCGGTGTCGCCGGCGGTGACGGGACGGTGGCGGCCGCTGCCGCCGTCGCGGGTCGGCGGGGCTTGCCGCTGGTCGTGGTGCCGACCGGCACCCTCAACCACTTTGCCCGCGACGTCGGGGTGTACGACCTGCAGGAGGCCGTCGACGCCACCCAAGCCGGCGAGGCGGTCGTGGTCGATCTCGGTGTGGCGGAGGTTCATGGCGCGGGGCAGGCGCCACACACGCGGTACTTCCTCAACACCGCGAGCCTCGGCGGCTACTCCGACCTGGTGCGGCTGCGGGAGAAGTGGGAGGACAGGTGGGGGAAGTGGCCGGCGTTCGCGGCTGCGCTCGTCGCGTCGTTGCGCAACGCCCAGCCGCTGCGGGTGAAGCTGGACGGGAAGGAGCAGAAACTGTGGCTGCTGTTCGTCGGCAACGGGCCGTACCACCCGCGCGGCATGGTGCCGGCCTGGCGGCCGCAGCTGGACTCCGGGCTGCTCGACATCCGCTATCTGCGCGCGGACCGGCGGTTCTCCCGGGCCCGCGCGATCGCGGCACTTGCGCTGGGTGCCATGCATCACACCCGGACCTATGTGCAGCGGGAGGCGCCGTCGCTCGATGTGGAGCTGATCGGCGATCACGCCTCGCTGGCTACCGACGGCGAGATCCTCGACGAGGCCGGTCGGTTCACCTTCCGGGTCGCCGAGCGCCCGATCGCGGTGTACCGGCGCGACGAAGAGAACTGGCCTGACCGCCCACGACCGCATCTCCCCTGGTAACCCGCTCAGCCCGGTGGCGAAGTAGCGGAACGATGACGCGGTGGGCCAGGGGCGGCAGGGTGGCAGGGTGACCTCGCGAAGTGAGCGGGTCGCGGTACTCGCCGCCGCCCTCGCCTGGCTGGTGCTGCTCGTCTACCCGCTGGCCTACCTGGTGAGCCAGCCGCCGCCGGCCACGGAGGCGGTACCGGCGCTGGTGGCGCTCGCCGCGCTGGTCGTCGCCCACGTCCGGGCCGCGGTGTTGATTGCGCGTGCCGGTGCGCCGCGGCTGCGGCCGGTCGAGCTTGCTGTGGTGGCGACCGCCGCGGTGTCACTACCGCTGGTATTCGACCCGACGGCGTGGTTTGGCGGGACGGTGTTCCTCGCCGCGCTGGTCGCGTTGAGCTGGCCTGCCGGTCGTGCCCTGCTCGGCGTCGCGGCCACCACCGCGCTGGCGGTGGTCACCGCCGTGCTCCGGGACCCGCCGGCGGCACAGGCCGTTTCGGTACCGCTGACCACCGCGCTGGCCGGGGTCATTGTCGTTGTCGTGGTGCGCCAGGCCGTTTTGGCGCGGGAGCTGGCGCGGGTCACTGCGGAGGCCGAACGGCTGCGGTTGGCCCGCGAACTGCACGACTCGGTCAAGCAGCACGCTTTCATCGCCGCCATGGAGCTGGGCGCGGCGCGAGCACGGCTTCCTGGCGACGGTGGCGACGGTGCGGCGGCCGCGCATGTGGACCGGGCGGCTGAGGCGGTGGCACGGCTCCAGCGAGAACTCTCGGGGGTGATCGACGAGCTGCGCCCGGTCGGCGGCGAGCTCGCGCCCGCGCTGCGCCGTCTCGTCACGGCCTGGGCGGCGCGCACCGGCACGGTGGCCACCCTCGACGTCGAGACCGACCGGGTGCTGCCCGCCGAGCCGCTGCTGCCGGTCGCTTCGGAGGCACTCGCCAACGTCGAGCGGCACGCCGGGGCGTCCCGGGTGACCCTCGTGGTCGGTGACGGCGAGCTCACAGTCACCGACAACGGGTCCGGCTTCGATCCGGTGGTCCAGGGCCACGGGCTGCGCGGGATACGCGAGCGGCTGGCCGAGTGCGGTGGCACTCTGGAGGTGTCGTCCGGCCCGTCCGGAACCACCCTGCGCGCGAGGTGCCCGACATGATCACCGTGTTGCTCGCCGATGACCACGCGCTGGTGCGACGCGGGGTGCGGGCCTTCCTGTCCACTCAGCCAGACCTCGCAGTCATTGCTGAGGCGTCCAGCGGGAGCGAGACGGTCGCGCTCGCCGTCGAGCACCGCCCGGATGTCGCGCTCGTCGATCTGCAGATGCCTGGAATGGACGGCGTCGAGGCGATCCGGCAACTCACGCGGGTGGCGCCGGCGACCCGGGTGGTGGTGCTGACGTCCTATCAGAGCGACTCCGACGTCTTCCCCGCGTTGCGCGCCGGGGCGCTGTCCTACCTGCTCAAGGATGCCGGGCCGGACGAGCTGGCGTCGGCGATCCGGGCGGCGGCGGTCGGCGAATCGGTGCTGCACCGGCAGGTGGCCTCGCGGGTGGTGGCGTCGATGCGCGGGCCGCGGGGCGACGTGCCCGACGCGTTCCGGGAGCTGACGGAACGGGAGCTGGAGGTGCTGCGGCTGCTCGGCGAGGGGCTGTCCAACGCCGAGATCGCCGCCCGGTTGGTGATCGGTGCGAAGACCGTCAAGACGCATGTGTCGTCGGTGCTGTCCAAACTGCAGCTCGCCGACCGCACCCAGGCCGCGGCGTATGCGTGGCGCCACGGGGTGCTCCGCCGCGCGACGGACCGCTGACCCGCCTCGGGACCGAGGTGCCCAGGCCACGGCGTTGGCATCGTCGGCGGCATGAGGATTCGGGTACTGCGCGCGGTGGCGCTGCTGCTGGCCGCGCTGACGATGGGGCTGCTGTTCGCGCACGTGCTCGAGCTCGGTCCGAAGTTCGGCTACCCACCTGAGCTCTACATCCAGCTGAACAACTCGCTGTACTTCTGGTACGGGACCCTCGGCGCGCTGCTGTACCTCGGCTCGATCGTCGCGGCCGGGATGCTGGCCTGGCTGGTGCGGCGGCGCCGCGCGGTGCTGGCGTGGACCGGAGCTGCCGCGACCCTGCAGGTCGCGGCCCTGGTGACCTACTTCGCCTTAGTCGAGCCGGTGAACCAGCGGTTGCGGGCACTGCCCACCGGCACCGTGCCTGACGACTTCGCCGCGTTGCGCGCCCAGTGGGAGTTCGGCCATGCGACCGAATTCACGCTGTTCCTGGTGGCGTTTGTGTTGCTGGTGGTGTCCGTGCTGCGGGAGACCGGCCGATGAGAGCCGGGGGCCTCGAGGTCGCGCTGGCCGGCGCGCTGCTCGGCTCGTTCCTCACGATCCCGGTGTACTGGGCACACCTGACCTTCGGCGTCGCCTTTGTCTTGCTGGTGTTGGCTCATATCGGCCGGCGCAGGCGCGTGTACCTGGCTGTCCTGCGGCGGCGGCGTCGCCGGGCGGTGGTCAGCGCCGTGCTCGTCGCCTCGGCGGTGGTGATGACCGTGTCCGGAGTCGTGCAGTGGGCAGGCGTGACCGCCGCGATCTCGTGGCACGGCGCCAGCTCAATGCTGCTCATCCTGCTCGGCACAGTTCACGCACTACGCCGGGTGCGCCGCCGCCGGGCTCCTCGCGGCGCGGAATGTGCCGTGTAGAACACCAGAACCACAGCTCCCGCATCTAAAAAGGACGAGGGAGCGGGCTGTACGGGCAAAAGCCCGGGCTGCACCTGGGGGGGGGGATGGCGGGGGGGAGCGAGAGCGCCCCCC
>JBQTHE010000022.1:0-60637 GCA_052390115.1 Pseudonocardiales bacterium
ACATCCGGTCGATGGACTCCACCTCGAACACCACATGATCGTCAAGGACATCGGCGACACTGCGCGCTACGGTCATAACGGCTCCGGTCGGACGGGCGGCCAGTTGGCCAACCAACCGCTCCGGCGGTTCATACACCGGACCGGCACGCCGGTCACGGTCTAGATCCCGCCGACCGGAGCCCCCAACCGCAACCAGCCAGGGGCACGCCTTCGGGCATGGGGCGAAGCCCGGCTAGAGCTTCGCCGGCGGGAGCTGGCCGCCGACGCGGACCGGTACCTGGCGGAGCTCGCCTTGGAGCTCGGTGGGCCGCCCACGGCAGATGAGCTGGCGGCCGCGGATGCCTGGATCGACGCGGCCACGGTTCCGCCCGCGCGACGCCCGCGATGAGTTTGGTCCTCGACTCGCGGGCGATCACGGCTCTCGGTCGCCGGGACCGGCAGACGGCAGCTCGCATCACTGCGCTTCGGCTGCGCGGACTGTGGCCACCGATCGTGCCTACTGCCGTGCTCGTCGACGCACTGACCGGGAACCGGGTGCGCGATGCACTGGCCAACCGCACGGTGGGGCTGTCCTTGGTCCATCCGCTGGACGAACCGCTGGCTCGTCGCGCGGCGCAACTTCGCGGTCGGGCGCGGGCGGATTCCGCGGTCGATGCCATCGTGGTGGCCACTGCCGAGCTGTTCGAAGCGCTGGTGGTCACCGGTGACCACCATGGCCTCGCTCGCCTGTCCCGACACGCCAACGGGGTGGCCCTACTCCTCGCCTGACCCTGGACTGGCTTCGCGGCGCGAGCCGCCGGAGGGTGGTGGTAAGAAGTCGGACGCCCTACGGCTTCCAGCATGCGGGAGTGGTTCCCGCTAGGTTGACGGTGTCGGGGTACGCCCGTTACCGTCGGCAACGTGCTGATCCCTACTGGCCTCGTACTTTGCAGGCGCGTCGACTGAAGAGCTACGAGCCGTCGACGCGCCAACCCTCGCTCCAGCCCGACTCGGGCGGCGGGGGTTTTTTAATGCCCAGGGCGAGCAAATGATGAGCTGAGGCAGGACCATGACAATCGTGACCCCGCGACAAGTGCCGAGCACCGAGCAACTGCCCAAGCCGGTCCCACCCGCAGGTGCGCCGGTACGTGTCACCGGCGCCCAAGCGTTGGTGCGCTCGCTTGAGGCGGTCGGGTGTGAGGCGGTGTTCGGTATCCCCGGCGGCGCCGTACTGCCGGCCTACGATCCGCTGCTCGACTCGACCGCGGTGCGTCATGTGCTGGTCCGCCACGAGCAGGGTGCGGGGCATGCTGCGGCCGGCTACGCCCAGGCCACCGGGCGGGTCGGCGTGTGCATGGCCACCTCCGGCCCGGGTGCGACCAACCTGGTCACCCCGATCGCCGACGCACATATGGACTCGGTGCCGATCGTCGCGATCACCGGTCAGGTTCCGCGGGCCTCGATAGGAAGCGACGCCTTCCAGGAGGCGGACATCTGCGGCATCACCATGCCGATCACCAAGCACAACTTCCTGGTGACCGATCCGGCGGAGATCCCACGGGCCATCCTCGAGGCGTTCCACCTCGCGTCCACCGGAAGGCCCGGCCCGGTGCTGGTGGACATCCCCAAGGATGTGCTGCAGGCCCAGACCTCCTTCTGCTGGCCCCCCGAGATCAACCTGCCGGGGTACCGGCCGACCACCCGGCCGCACGGCAAGCAGATCCGGGAGGCTGCCCGGCTGATCGCCACCGCGCGGCGCCCGGTGCTCTATGTCGGCGGCGGTGTGATCAGGGCGCAGGCCACCGTCGCGTTGCGGGAGTTAGTCGAGCTCACCGGCGCGCCGGTGGTGACCACGCTGATGGCTCGCGGTGCCTTCCCCGACTCGCATCCGCAGCACGTGGGCATGCCCGGCATGCACGGCACGGTGGCCGCGGTCGCGGCGATGCAGCGCTCCGACCTGCTGATCGCGCTCGGCGCCCGGTTCGACGACCGGGTCACCGGGCAGCTGTCCACCTTCGCGCCGGACGCCGCGGTGGTGCATGCCGACATCGACCCCGCGGAGATCTCCAAGAACCGCCGGGCCGACGTGCCGATCGTCGGTGACTGCGCCGAGGTGATCGGTGAGCTGATCACGGCGGTGCGGTCCGAGTTCGAGGCCGTCCGACCGGATCTCGCCGCGTGGTGGGCACAGCTGGAGAGCTGGCGTACGACGTTCCCGCTGGGCTACGTCCCCCCGACGGACGGCATGCTCTCCCCGCAGTTCGCCATCAAGCGGATCGGTGAACTGGTCGGACCGGACGCGATCTACACCGCAGGGGTGGGCCAGCATCAGATGTGGGCGGCGCAGTTCATCAGGTACGAGAAACCGGGCACCTGGATCAACTCCGGGGGGCTTGGCACGATGGGTTTCGCGGTGCCGGCAGCGATGGGCGCCAAGCTGGGCAGGCCCGACCTCGCGGTCTGGGCCATCGACGGTGACGGCTGCTTCCAGATGACCAACCAGGAGCTCGCGACCTGCGCCATCGAGAACATCCCGATCAAGGTCGCCGTGATCAACAACGGTAGCCTCGGCATGGTCCGCCAGTGGCAAAACCTGTTCTACTCCGAGCGCTACTCGCAGACCGACCTCGGGACCCATTCGCGTATCCCGGACTTCGTGAAGCTCGCCGAGGCGCTGGGTTGCGTGGGTCTGCGCTGCGAGGCCGAGCCGGAGGTGGACCGGGTCATCGAGCAGGCGATGGAGATCGACGATCGCCCGGTCGTGATCGACTTCGTGGTGGGCAAGGATGCCCAGGTCTGGCCGATGGTCGCCGCGGGCCACAGCAACGACCAGATCATGGCGGCGCACAACATCCGCCCGCTGTTCGACGAGGATGGCTCCTGATGCCCAATCACACCATGTCGGTGCTGGTGGAGAACAAGCCCGGTGTGCTGGCCCGGGTGGCCGGGCTGTTCAGCCGCCGTGGATTCAACATCCACTCGTTGGCGGTCGGTCCTACTGAGAATCCCGACATCTCCCGGATGACCATCGTGGTCGGCGTGGACGAGCTTCCTCTGGAGCAGGTCACCAAGCAGCTCAACAAACTGATCAACGTCATCAAGATCGTCGAGCTCGACCCGGCGGCAGCGGTGCAGCGGGAACTGCTACTGGTGAAGATCCGGGCCGACACGACGGTGCGCTCCCAGGTGCTCGAGACTGTTGCGCTGTTTCGGGCCAAAGTGGTCGACGTCTGCCCGGAGGCCTTGACCATCGAAGCCACCGGCACCGCGGACAAGCTCGACGCCCTCCTCCGGATGCTGGAGCCTTTCGGCATCCGCGAGATGGCTCAGTCCGGCATGGTCGCCATCGGCCGAGGCCCCCGCGCGATCACCGCCAACCCCCTCCGCTAGACCCCCTGCTGTCGCGTTCTGGATGCAGAACGCTGCTATTCGGCCCCAGATAAGCGCGTTCTGCATCCAGAACGCGGCAGAGCTACCCGAGGAGCCCACGATGAGTGAGATCTTTTATGATGCGGATGCTGACCTGGCGATCATTGCGGGGCGCCGGGTGGCGGTGATCGGGTATGGCAGCCAGGGGCACGCGCATGCGCTGAGCCTGCGGGATTCCGGGGTCGACGTCCGGGTCGGGCTGCCGGAGACATCCAAGTCACGCCCGAGGGCGGCCGACGAGGGACTGCGGGTGGTGACGCCCGCTGAGGCCTCCGCGGAGGCCGACGTCATCATGGTCTTAGCGCCAGACACCAAGCAGCGCACCATCTACGCCCAGGACATTGCGCCGAACCTGAACTCGGGCGACGCGCTGTTGTTCGGGCACGGCTTCAACATCCGGTACGACCTGATCAAGCCGCCGTCCGATGTGGACGTCGCGATGGTGGCTCCCAAGGGGCCCGGGCACCTGGTGCGCCGGCAGTTCGTCGATGGCAAGGGGGTGCCCTGCCTGATCGCGGTGGAGCAGGACCCCACCGGCGGCGCCCAGGCGCTGGCGCTGTCCTATGCCAAGGCGATCGGCGGCACCCGGGCCGGGGTGATCAAGACCACCTTCACCGAGGAGACCGAGACCGATCTGTTCGGAGAGCAGGCCGTGCTCTGCGGCGGGCTGTCGGCGCTGGTGCAGGCCGGCTTCGAGGTGCTCACCGAGGCGGGATATGCCCCGGAGGTCGCCTACTTCGAGTGCCTTCACGAGGTCAAGCTCATCGTCGATCTCATGTACGAGGGTGGGCTGGCCGGCATGTGGTATTCGGTGTCGGATACCGCCGAGTACGGCGGCCTCACCCGTGGCCCGCGGGTAGTCACGCCCGCGATCAAGGACGAGATGCGAAAAATGCTCGCCGAGGTGAAGGATGGCAGCTTCGCTCGCGAATGGGTTTCCGAGGACGATAATGGCCGGCCAAACTTCACGAAGCTGCAGTCCGAGAGCGAGCAGCACCAGATCGAGCAGGTTGGTGCCAGGTTGCGCGGGCTGATGTCCTGGATGGACCGCCCACCCACCGACACCGCCTGAGCCAGGCGCGACGGGTCGGCGTCGCTAGACTCGGCGATCGTGAACCGACCCGTAGTGTTGATCGCCGAGAAGCTCGCACCGTCGGTGCTCGAGGTTTTCGGCGCCGAGTTCGACGTCCTGCACATCGACGGCACCGACCGGGAGGCCCTGTTCGAGGCGCTGGCTAGCGCCGAGGCGCTGCTGGTTCGCTCGGCCACCCGGGTGGATGCCGAGGCGCTCGGCCACGCTCCTAAGCTCAAGGTCGTCGCCAGGGCCGGTGTCGGGCTGGACAACGTCGACGTGCCCGCGGCCACCGAGCGCGGGGTGATGGTGGTCAACGCGCCCACCTCCAACATCGTCTCGGCCGCCGAGCACGCCGTCGCGTTGCTGCTGGCGGTGGCTCGGCACATCCCGGCGGCTGATGCCAGCCTGCGTGGTGGTCAATGGAAACGCAGCTCTTTCGGCGGCGTCGAGTTGTCCGGCAAGACCATCGGCGTGGTGGGCCTGGGCAAGATCGGTCAGCTGGTCGCCCAGCGGCTGGCGGCCTTCGGTAGCGAGCTGATCGCCTATGACCCCTATGTGTCCCCGGCGCGGGCCGCGCAGCTGGGCATCGAGCTGGTCGACTTGGACGAGTTGCTGTCCCGCGCGGACGCCGTCTCGATCCACCTGCCCAAGACCTCCGAGACGCTCGGGCTGATCGGTGCCGACCAGCTCGCCAAGACCAAGCCGGGGGTGCTGATCGTCAACGCCGCCCGCGGCGGTCTGGTGGACGAGCAGGCCCTGGCCGACGCGGTGCGAAGTGGCCAGGTCGGCGGCGCGGGGATCGACGTCTTCGCCACCGAGCCGTGCACTGCCAGCCCGTTGTTCGAGCTGCCGCAGGTGGTCGTCACCCCGCATCTGGGGGCCTCCACCGCCGAGGCGCAGGATCGGGCGGGCACCGACGTCGCGCGCAGCGTGTTGCTGGCGCTGCGCGGCGAGTTCGTCCCCGACGCGGTGAACGTGATCAACGGCGGGGTGGTGGGTGAGGAGGTCCGGCCCTGGCTGCCGCTGACCCAGAAGCTGGGTACCGTGCTGGCGACGCTGGCCGGGCGCCCGCCTGACTCGGTGACGGTCGACGTGCGCGGTGAGCTGGCCGCCGAGGACGTCTCGGTCCTGCAGCTCGCGGCGCTGCGCGGGATCTTCACCGGTGTGGTGGCCGACCAGGTCACCTTCGTCAACGCGCCGCGGCTGGCGCAGGAACGCGGGGTCGCCGTCGCCGTGACCGCCGCGCCGGAGAGTCCAAGCCACCGCAGCGTGGTGAGCGTGCGGGGGGCCTTCGCCGAGGGCACCGTCTACTCGGTCTCGGGAACGCTGTCCGGGCCGGCCCTGGTGGAAAAGCTGGTCGAGGTCAACGGGCGGCACTTCGACCTGCGGGCGCAAGGCGTCGCGATCCTCATGGCATACCCGGACCGTCCGGGCGTGATGGGTACTGTCGGCACCCTGCTGGGCCAGGCGGGCATCAACATCGAAGCGGCCCAGATCAGCCAGACCCTCGCGGGCCGCGACGCGATCATGATGCTGAGAGTGGATCAGCAGGTGCCCGAGCCTGTGCTCGGCGCGATCGGAGCGTCGGTGGGCGCCAGCAACGTGCGGTCGGTTACGTTCGGTTGATCTTGCGCTGCGCCGGATTACCCCATCCGGACTGGTCACAAGACGCGATTGACTGGGTACGTTCCGTTAGTGCGTCGCATCCTGGTGGGGGGCCGGTTGGCTCGCCGGCCCCGAATCCGTTCGGCGGCCGTGTTGCTCGTGCTCACTGCGATGGCCTCAGCTGGGGTCAGCGGTCCGGCCAGTGGCCGATCCGGGGCGCTAGGGCTCGCTGCCGGGCTGCCACTCGCGGTTGGATTGGCGCCTGCGGCCGGCTTGCCGTCGGCACCTCTGCGGGAAAAGATCAATCCCCGGCGGGGCACCCGTCAGGGGCCGTTGACCGACTTCGTCGAGCTCGCCCAGACCCCGGCGGTGGAGGTCTTCCACGCCGAGCGCAGCGCAGGGCGTCCCGCTCCGGTCGCGGCGCGGGCGGCTAGCGTCGCCAAGAGCCGGATGGGGCAGGCCGCCGACCGGGCGCTCGTGCTGCTGCGTCACCGCGGCGCGGACGTCCACGAAATGTTCCGGACCACCAACGCCGTGGCCGGGCTGGCCGTGATCGCCGACGCGGCCACGGTCGGCGCACTGGCCGGATCGCCCGACGTCCGGTCGGTGCGCAAGATCGTGCCCAAGACAGCGATGAACTCCAGCGCCGTGGCGCTGACCAGGACGCTGCGTGCCTGGCAGCAGACCGGGTGGCTGGGTGACGGGGTGCGGATCGGCATTATCGACGACGGGATCGACTACACCCACGCGGACTTCGGCGGGCCCGGTACCCGGTCGGCTTACGCCGCGATCGACCGCACCGTGGTCAAGCCGAGCTACTTCCCGACCGGCAAAGTAGTGGGCGGATACGACTTCGCCGGTGACGACTACGACGGCGGCGTGACCGCTAGCCCGCTGGGGATCATCCCGCGGCCCGATCCCAACCCGCTGTCCTGCGGCGAGCACGGCAACCACGTCGCCGGGACCGCCGCCGGATTCGGTGTCAACGGCGACGGCAGCACCTTTCGCGGCGACTACCGGACGCTGGACCCGGCGGCGCTGAACGCCCTGCGGATCGGCCCCGGCACAGCACCGCGCGCGCAGCTGTACGCGCTGAAGGTCTTCGGTTGCCACGGCGCGACAGGGCTGGCCGCCAAGGCGATGGACTGGGCGCTGGACCCCGACGGCGACGGTGACTTCTCCGACCGGCTCGACGTGGTGAACCTGTCGCTTGGCTCGGACTACGGTGCCCCGGACGACCCGGACAGCCTGTTCGTCCGCAAGCTCGCGCTCAACGGGGTGCTGCCGGTGTTCGCCGCTGGCAACGGCGGCGACCTCTACGACATCGGCGGAGCACCCGGCAACACCCCCGAGGCGCTCACCGTGGCCAGCACCCGGGACTCCGCTGTGCTGCGCGACGGCGCCCAGGTCACCGCACTCGGTGAGCTGGGCGCGACCTTGAGTGGCCAGGTCTTGGGTGGCCAGTACAGCCAGGACTTCTCCGGCTACGACAGCCTGGATCGCACCGCCCCGGTGGTGCGGCTATCCGATCCGGCCAACGCCGATGGCTGCCAGCCCTACTCGGGTACCGATGCTGCCGCGGTGGCGGGCAAGTATGTCTGGCTGGAGTGGGACGACGACAACGCCACCCGGCGCTGCGGTTCCAAGGTGCGGGCCGACCACGCGCTGGCCGCCAAGGCTGCCGGGGTGCTGCTGTCCTCGGCACTCGAGCGGTTCGCCGTGGGCATCGCCGGTAATGCAGGCATGCCGATGTTCCAGTTCACCGGTCCGGACACGGCTGCGCTGCGCCCGGCGGTGGCGGCCGGGACGCTGAGGGCGCGGCTGGCGGGGAAGCTGCGGTCATCGGTGCACACCGACGACTCGCGCATCACCGACACTCCCAGCGAGTTCAGCTCACGTGACGTGCGGGGACCGGCGCTGAAGCCGGACGTCGCGGCGCCCGGGGACACCATCGCATCGGCACTGACCGGCAGCGGGTCGGGCGTACTGGTGATCAGCGGGACGTCGATGGCTTCCCCGCACGTCGCGGGCATCGGGGCGTTGGTCCGGCAGGCGCATCCGGACTGGAGTGTGGCAAAGGTCAAGGCTGCGGTGGTGAACACCGCTGGGGCTGACGTCTATTCGCGCGACGGTCAGCAGGGCCCGATCGCGGCACCCAACCGGGTCGGCGCCGGCCGGGTGGACGCCGCGGCCGCGGTGGGCAACCAGGTCCTGGCGATGGTGCCGGACGACCCCGGTCAGGTCAGTGCCAACTTCGGCGTGGTGGAGGCGCCCGGTCCGGTCACCCTCAGCAAGACGATCATGTTGGTGAACAAGGGTGCGGCTGCGGCCCGGTACGCGGTCGCCTACCAGCCGGTCACCACCATGCCCGGAGTCAGCTACCAGCTGTCCAGCGGGTCGGTCGACATCCCCCCGCGGGGCGTCGCGGCGCTGACCGTCACGCTGCGCATCGATGACCCTTCCGCACTGCGCAGGACTGCCGATCCGACCATCGAGAAGACCCAGCTCGGTGCGGCTCGCCAGTTCGTCGCGGACGCCTCCGGCCGGGTGGTGCTCACTGCACAGGACCCGGGTGTGCCTCCGTTGCGGGTGCCGGTCTATGCGGCACCGAGGCCGGCGGCCGACATCGCGGCGCCGCAAAGCCTGCGGTTCCCGGGCCGCGACCAGCAGGCCGTGCTCGCCCTGTCTGGTCGGGGAGTGGACCAGGGCAGCGGGGACGCGGCCTACCGCTCGCTGATCAGTGTGCTGCAGCTGCAGACCGAAAGCGGGCGGTTGCCTGAGTGCGAGGGCGTATTCGTCGCGTATTGCACGCCCAACGGGACCGCCCAGAGTGGCGACATCCGCTATGTCGGGGTCACCTCCACTGCGCCGCTGGCCGTGGCCCGAGGCAGGCCGGGAGATGCATTGCTCGCCTTCGGAATCACCACCTGGGAGGACTGGTACAACGTCGGTAGCAATACCGTTCCGTTCGTCAACATCGACACCAGCGGGGATGGGCTGCCCGACTTCGAGGTCCGCGGGACGAAGCTGGCGGGGACCGACGTGCTCGTCGCGGTGACCGTCGACCTGCAGGCGCCGCCGGATTCCCCACCCGTACAGGTGCTGCCGGTCAACGGGCAGTACGGGGACGTGGACTCCGGCGTCTTCGACAGCAACGTCATCATGCTGCCGGTGTCGCTGGCCGCGTTGGGGATCGACCCGTTGGCGGTAACGGCGCCGATCAGCTACACGACGGGAGTCGCGAGCTACTACACCGGTCCGGTGAACGTCGGTGAGGTCATCGACAGCACCGGCCCGGCGTTGTTCGACGCCGTGCGGCCGGGACTGTGGACCCAAGGTGTCGAGGATCCCGCACTGAGCTATCTGGCGCGCCCGGGGACCGCGCTGATGGTCAATCGGGACACCACCGCTGCGGTGACCCAACGGGCGACCCACCTTCTGGTGCTGCACCCGGGCAACCCCTCCCGGCACCGGGTGCAGCTGGTAGGAGTGTCGGCACCTGGTTCTTGGCCGGTACGCGGTCCTGCCGTGCCACTTCCGGTGCCGGCAGCACCTCCCCTGCCGGCAATGCCCGCTGACCGGGCTCGTAGCGCGGCTCGCCCGGCCGGTCCATGATATTCGGCAGGGTGGCCGATCCCGGTTAGGCCTTTCGCGTATCCATCGTGCGGTGCTCGACGTTGCTGCGGGTAATCTGCCCGCGGCAGAGGGTCCCACGGCCGGGACCCGCGCAATGGAGGTGGTTCATGCGGCTCGCGGTGATCCCTGGTGACGGGATCGGTCCCGAGGTAATCGGTGAGGCGCTCAAGGTCCTGAACGAGGTCGCCCCCGACGCCGAGACCACGCCCTACGATCTCGGTGCCGCGCGCTGGCACTCCACCGGCGAGCTGCTCCCCGAGTCGGTGCTCAACGAGCTACGCCAGCATGACGCCATCCTGCTCGGCGCGGTAGGGGACCCCTCGGTGCCCAGCGGGATCCTTGAGCGCGGGCTGCTGCTGCGGCTGCGTTTCGAACTGGACCACCACGTGAACCTGCGGCCGGCGCGGCTGTATCCGGGGGTGCGCAGCCCCCTCGCGGACCCGGGAAGCATCGACATGATCGTGGTCCGGGAGGGCACCGAGGGGCCCTATGTCGGCAACGGCGGGTTGCTGCGCAAGGACACCCCGCACGAGATCGCCACCGAGGTCAGCGTGAACACCGCCTTCGGCGTGGAGCGTGTCGTGCGTGACGCGTTCGCCCGGGCCGCGGCGCGCCCGCGCCGCCACCTGACGCTGGTGCACAAGACGAACGTGCTCTCGCACGCCGGATCGCTGTGGTCGCGTGTGGTGGAGGAGGTGTCACTGCAGCATCCCGACGTGTCGGTGGCCTACCAGCACGTCGACGCTGCCACCATCCACCTGGTCACCGACCCAGGCCGGTTCGACGTGATCGTCACCGACAACCTGTTCGGCGACATCCTGACCGATCTCGCGGCGGCTGTCACCGGCGGGATCGGCCTGGCCGCCAGCGGGAACCTCGACGTGGCCCGCCGCAATCCCAGCATGTTCGAACCGGTGCACGGGTCTGCCCCGGACATCGCCGGCCAGGGCATCGCTGACCCGACCGCGGCGGTGCTGTCGATCGGGCTGATGCTCGCTCATCTGGGGATGGACGAGCCGTCCCGCCGGGTCGAGGCCGCAGTGGCCTTCGACCTCGCCACGCGGGACCACACCCACCCAGGCGGTACCCGGGCCATCGGTGATCGGCTGGCCGCCCTGGTCTCGTCGAGCCAGCGAGTCGAGCGCGCCGGCCTGTAGCACTGTCCCCGTCACATGACGTCGAATTCGCCGTCCTTGGCCCCGAGCACGAACGCTTCCCACTCGGACGGGGTGAAGATCAGCGTCTGGTCGTCCACGGGATGCTCGGAGCTGCGCATCGCCACATAGCCGTCCTGCACGAACGCGATCTCCAGATGCGGCCCTTCCAGTTCCTCTGTGCCCGCTGCGCGTTGCCACACCGCGTTCGAGAGATCGAGAGTGCCCCGGATGTGTTGCTTGTCATCGACGATGTCGCTCATGATGCCCACGGTAGCGAGCCGCCCCTCAGGCAGCTCGTGCCCGTACGATTTCGGCATGTGCCGCAACATCCGCCCGCTGTACAACTTCGACCCGCCCGCGACGCACGACGAGGTGCACAACGCGGCGCTGCAGTACGTGCGGAAGATCAGCGGGTCGACGAAGCCGTCGCGGATCAACGAGGAGGCGTTCGAACGCGCGGTCGATGCGGTCGCCGAGATCTCGATGCGCCTGATGAACGAGTTGGTGACGTCTGCGCCACCGAAGGATCGCGAGGTCGAAGCCACCAAGGCCCGCGAGCGGGCCGCCGCGCGCTACGGGTGAGTTTCCGTTCCCCCTTCGGGTGTGCCACACTGCGCTCGTGGCCTGCCACAGTGTGACCATTATCGCTGAGCGCGTCGGGTAACAGCACCATCGCCCGACGCGCAGACCTCTCGCACCCGCGGGGGGTCTTTTTTGTTGCCCGGTCCTGACAGGGAGCCCTTGCCGATGTCCCCCCGCACGACCCCCGCCGGCACCCCGCTCGGCGACGACTTCCACCTCTACGACACCACCCTGCGCGATGGCGCACAGCGGGAGGGCATCTCCTACTCGGTGGCTGACAAGCTCGCCGTCGCCCGGCTGCTGGACACGTTGGGGGTGGGCTTCATCGAGGGCGGCTGGCCCGGTGCGTTGCCCAAGGACACCGAGTTCTTCACCCGCGCTACCGCCGGTGAGCTGGAACTGACCCACGCCGTATTGGTGGCCTTCGGCTCCACCCGGCGGGCGGGTCTGGCCACCGGCGCCGATCCCCAGGTGCAGGCGCTGCTCACCTCGCGGGCACCGGTGATCACCCTGGTGGCCAAGTCCGACCGGCGGCACGTGGAGCGGGCGCTGCGGGTGGACGTCACCGAGGCCTGCGCGATGGTCCGGGACACTGTCGCCCTGCTCGTCGCCGAGGGCCGTCGAGTGTTCCTCGACGCTGAGCACTTCTTCGACGGATACGCCTTCGACGCGGACTGCGCGCTGCGGGTGCTCGAGGCTGGCGTCACCGCCGGCGCCGACGTCGCGGTGCTGTGCGACACCAACGGTGGGCAGTTGCCGCTGCAGCTTGCGGAGACCGTCGCGGAGGTGGTGGCGCGCACGGGTTTCCGGGTCGGTATCCACTGCCAGGACGACACCGCCTGCGCGGTGGCGAACACGGTCGCGGCGGTGCAGGCCGGGGCCAGCCACGTGCAGTGCACCGCCAACGGCTACGGCGAGCGGACCGGCAACGCGGATCTGTTCGCCGTCACCGGCAACCTCGCCACCAAACTGGGCATGGCGGTCCTCCCGGAAGCCGGGATGGCCGAGCTGACCCGGACCTCGCACGCGCTGGCCGAGATCGCCAACCTCGCTCCCGATACCCACCAGGCCTACGTCGGGAGGTCGGCCTTCGCCCACAAGGCGGGGCTGCACGCGAGTGCGATCAAGGTGGATCCGGAGCTGTACAACCACCTGGACCCCGTGGTGGTCGGCAACTCCCAGCGGGTGCTGGTCACCGAGATGGCCGGCCGGGCCAGCGTCGAGCTCAAGGGAGCCGAGCTCGGGCTGGACCTGGCCGGCTGCGCGACAGCGGTCGGCGTGGTCACGAAGCGAGTCAAGGAGCTCGAGTCCCAGGGCTGGTCCTTCGAGGCCGCCGACGCCTCCTTCGAATTGCTGGTGCGCCACCAGGTCGACGACGTGCCGCCCGCGCCGCCGTTCACGCTCGAGTCCTACCGGGTGGTGGTGGACCATCAGGCCGACGGCGAGGTGGTCGCCCAGGCGACGGTGAAGGTGCACGTGGCGGGGAAGCGGGTGATCGCCACTGCGGAGGGCAACGGGCCGGTCAACGCGCTGGATGCCGCCTTACGCCAGGCTTTGGACGCCCATGTGCCCTGGCTGGACACCGTGGAGCTGTCCGACTACAAGGTCCGGATCCTGCCCGGCACGCACGGTACCGATGCAGTGACCCGGGTGCTGGTCGACACCAGCGACGGCACCGGCACCTGGACCACCGTCGGCGTCCACGGCAACGTGGTGGAAGCCTCCTGGCTGGCACTGTTGGACGCCATGACCTACGCAACGCTGCGCCACGCCACCACCGCACCGGCGCACGCATCGAGCGGGCGCAGCGGGGTTACCGGGCACTGAATTACCCCGCTGCGCCCGCTGAATGCGGGGGGCGATCACGTGGCGGCAATGCCTTGCAGGCCGTTGATGCCGCTGAGAGTGACGATCTGGGTGAGGGTGCCGTCGGGGTTGATGCAGTAGCCATCAATTCCTCCGGTGATACCAACTTCAGCATAGAGGAATTTTTCATCACTGGTGCCGACCACGTCGATCGGGCCTTCCCTGGAGCTGGCCTGGGTGAACACAGTGGGAGTGCCGGCCGGATCGATGCGATAGCCCGTGAGGTTTGCACTGCCGGTGTTGGTGACATAGAAGTTTCCCGCCACCTGGGCGACCCAACACATGGCCTGCTGCCCGTTGGGTTGGGAGGCGATCGGTTTGGCGGTGCCATCGGGGTAGATGGTGTAGGTCGACAGTGTGCTGGCGGCCGCCTCGGTCATGACCAGATGGTTGTGGTCATCGAAGGTGAACCGAATGGGGCCGGGGTGCTGGCTGGGTTGGCCGTGAAGGTGTCCGAGGGCCGCCCGTCGGGTTTCATGGTGAAGACATCGATGAGGCTGCCATTGACTTTGGTGGTGATGACCAGATGGTTCCCATCGGGGGTGAAACCGATCTGGCCGGGTGTGTTCAAGAACTGCGTCGGTCCGGTGACTGGGGTGAGCTCCAGTGAGCGGGTAGAGTAGTCGATCGGGTGGAACTTGCCGCTGGTGATCCGGTATCCGGTGATGGCGCCTGCCTCGTGGGCGTTGAGCACGTAGAGTAGATCGCCGCGCACGGTCACGCTGACCGGGAAGATTCCGCCGGAGTCTCGGCGAGGGTGAGGGTACCGTCATCGGCCCGATCATAGACCAGGATCTGGTTTCCTACGGGGTTGTTGGTCTGCACGAACACCCGGTTAACGCTCATGTTTCTGCTCCGTTGGTCTCGGTGGTGTGCTCTTCGTGGCATCCGGACGTGAAGAGCCGCCAGCATCCAGGACTGGTGATGCTGTGAAGAGCATCCCAACGCCATCGCTGATACCAGCAGACCGGGCTAAATCTGACCCGAACCGATCGTTGGCCTGGTCAAGGATGCGGTCATCTCGCCCTCCACCTCGATGTTCTGCGCTGTTCTTGCTGCGGTACAACGTGGTGGCGATCACCAGGCTGGCAGTAAAGAGGATCACATCCTTGAGGACGTACTGACCTTCCAGCGTCGGGGCGTGGTTCGGACCGCTGAACAGCCGCTCGGAGAGCAGCACGACCGGGGAGAGGATACCCATGATCCAGAGCATCAGGAGATAGATCGTCACACGCAGTCCTCGCCCAATGATCAGTGATAGCCCGATGGCGCACTCCAACGTGGCGACACCCACCATTGCCATCTTGTCCGACACGAGACCGAAGGTCAGCAAATGTGTGGTCGTCTCTACGAGGTTCTCGGCCGGACTGACACCTGGAAAGTATTTAAGGATGCCGAATCCGAGGGCTACCACCCCCACGCTGACCCGCAGCAGTGTGATGCTGTGACGGGCCAACAAACGGTGGACAGCTGCTGTGGCTCTATCGACGGTGAGTGAGTCGTCGACGTGCCGAATCGGGGGCGCTGTCTTCTCGGTGGCGCCACGGTCGTGCGTAACTTCTGTCGACGCCGGGCGGGCGGTAGCCATGATTATTCCTCAGTGTGATTAACGGATACGTAGAAATGATGTCGCGGCGGACCGATATTCTCAAGCGAATTTCGTTGGCGCCCGTGCCGCGGAGCCATCCGAATACAAGCAGCCGCTGAGCGGGATACGCGGCGACGACCCGTTCACCGGGCCAGTCAGCTACCGCGACTTCTGTGTCACGGGCCAGGTCCGCAACGGCCGCCGGTCAGGATGTACCACCCGGCCGGCGGCCGCGGATCGGATGGATCAGGGCAGACGGGGGCCTGCGGCGTTGGAGGCCGTGAGCCCGTTTTCTGCGATGTCGTTGGCGATGTCGATGCCCAGCTTGACTCCGCCGATGTTCTGGTTGAGGTCGATCTCGTCGTTCTCTTTGACGGCAAAAGCGTCGAAGACCCAGTGCACACCGAGGAAGACCCGGCTGCGGCCGTTCTCCTCGATCATCTGCCACAGACCGCCGGGGAAGTTTCGTACGTGACGTGGCCGGACTGTTCCGGTGTTGTCGACGCTGATCCCATTGAGCTCTTCGGAGACGAACTCGAGGCCCTCGACGATATCGTCCGGGCAGTACTCGTTTTTGCCGTAGAAACACCTGACGGACTGGAAGGCCGCCGCGCCGAACGTCGCGTGACCCGACGGGTAAGCCGGGAAGGGCGGAGTGAAATTCTTTTGGCCGACGTTGTTGGTGTTAGGCGCACCGAGCGGGAGCCAGCCGGGGTCGGCGTCCACATCCAGCACGTCGCCGCCCACTCCGGACGGACCCATGGAGGGGTCGTGTTCCCGAATTCCCACCACCGGGCGCCACACGTCGTAGAAGTACTTGTCGTCCCAGGCCAGGATGCCCGCATCACCCATCGCCGCGTTGACTACTGCAAACAGCCGGGCGTTCGCAGCGACATCGTTGGCCTGCGCGTCGGCGATCTTGCGAACGATCTGGTTGTACAGCCGGGGCGGCGTGCCGAGTTCCTTGGCCCCGTCGTAGCCCCAGAAGATTCCGATGACGGTCTCGGTGGGTGTCCGGGACGGCAGCAGGTTGGCCGGCAGGGTGCCGATGAGTTGTGGGGCGATGCCCTTGCTGCGCACCTGCTTGAGGGCCTGGTCGTACTCCGTGCTACCGAGCTGCGGGGACTTATCGAGGTGTTGTCGGGTGTTCACGGCGAAGCAGTGCGACCGGGCACCGTAGAACGGGGCATAGAAGGGCTGGCCGGGGTTGTCCGGGTCCTTCCGGTGGTGCATGGGAGCGACCGAGTGGGTGTAGCCGTCGTCGCTGAAATCGGGATCGTCCTCGCGGCGGGCGAGGATGGCGGCGGCGACCGCCCGGCCGAAGTCATGGCCGTCCACCCGGGGCTGACCTCCGGGCAGGTTCGCCGCGGCGAGCCGGCTGTCGAACAACGCCGTCTGTGCCGGGTAGAGCCTGCTGAGCGTGGTGTGCGCGGCCGCGGCGATCGCCGAGCCGGCGTCAGCGCCCGGCTCGGGTGTGGGCAAGCCCTCCAGGTACGGGCTGTACTTGCCGGTGATGCCGAAGTAGGCGTCGTGCATGGCAAGGTGCACGATCGCGTAGCACCGTGAGCTACCACACGGGCCTCGCGCCCCCGCTTCCTCCGGCGCGCCGGTGGTGTGCGTTGTGCGGTCGGCCTCGTTGACGACTTCGTTCCAGTACAGAATGGGATCCACTGGGGTTCCTCTCCTTCTTCCACATGCGACGCGCAGACCGGCGCCATGGGTTAGAGACGAAACCACCCGCCGCTGATACCCCGATGCGAGACTTACCCAGACAGAGTCCTTGGTTACCCTGTGTAGCACATAGGTTGTCGAGCTGCGAGTTCGTGCGTTGTCGGTCGCTCGGTGTAGCGAGAATCTTCGCTGTTGGACCCGCGGGGGCAGCAGCCCGTGGAGTGGGTTGGTGGCGGTTAGTGACTCGCAGAACGGGGGTTGGTAGTCCTTGAAGTGCTACCACGGGCGAAGGGTGGGGCGTGCTCGGGGAGCAGCCCGATGCCCACTGCCGTTGCAGGCACGGCCTGCAGCAGGGGGAAACGTTGCAGCAGGCGGATCGGTAGGGGGGTCGGGCCCGATCCGGCCCCGACCAGCGCGATGTCGCCGGCGAGCGCCGGACCGAGCAGGCGCGCGTGGATGACGCGCTGCGCAGCCTGGGTCAGCGCCGCGGGCGCCCACCGCCGCAGCTGCACCCGCTCGAGGTGCCGGCGCCTGAGCGCGCCACGGCGCAGTGGTCCGGCCAGCCTGCGGGCCGCTGCCACGGCATCCTGGATAGCGAGGTTGATACCGACCCCGCCGACCGGCGACATCGCGTGCGCGGCGTCCCCCAAGCAGAGCAGCCCCCCGGTCGACCAGCGGCGCAGCCGGTCCAGCCGGACGTCGAGCAGCGCGACGTCGTCGAAGGAGCGCACTGTCCCCATCCGGTCGGCCAGCCACGGGATCATCGACGCCACCCGGCGCCGGAACGCCTCGATACCCTCGGCCCGCAGTGCGGCATCAGAGCCCTTGCGGATCAGGTAGGCGGCCTGGAAGTAGTCCCCGCGGTCGATGAGGACCATGGCCGCCCCGGACCCAAATCGGCCGGCGACGCCCACGGGGTCTCCCTCTTGGCGGGGTATCCGGAACCACCACACGTCCATCGGCACTCCGAAGGATCTGGCGTGCAGGCCTGCGGCGTCGCGGAGCGCTGAGCGCCGCCCATCACAGGCCACCGTGAGGTCGGCTCGCAGCTCCGCACTGTTCCCGTCAGCCGTCTGGTACCGCACGCCGACAACCGTGCCACCCTCGGTGAGCAGTCCGGTCGCCTCGGTGTGCATCCGGAGTGTGAAGGTCGGTTCGGCCTGCGCGGCGTCAGCGAGCAGGTCGAGGAAATCCCACTGGGGGACGAAGGCCAGGTGTTTGTGCGGACCCGGGATCCGGCGGAAGTCGCCGACCTGCATCAGATCGTTGCCGACCTGGACCTGGACCTGCTCGACCAGGCGGTGCGGGATCTTCGCGAACTCTGTGCTCAGGCCGAGTTCGTCGAGCAGGGTCAACGTGGAGGGGTGGACGGTGTCACCGCGGAAGTCGCGCAGGAAGTCGCCATGTTTCTCCAGCACGGTGACCGCCACGCCGGCCCTGGCCAGCAGCAGGCCGAGCATCATCCCGGCCGGGCCCCCACCAACTACACAACACGTCGTGCGTTCCATGACTCACCTCTTTCAACAGTTGTTGAATATGGTCCATAGTGCACCTGATCGAACTGACGGTCAAGACGGCGGCTCGATAGGCTCGCCCCGCGATGCGGCCACACGGTCTCCCCGCCGCTGTAGGAGTCGATGGAGCTGCTGGGCCGGGATCGCTCCCTGCGACGGTTACGCACCGCTGGGATCTCGGTTGCGGAGAGTGACCAGGCCGTGGGCTGAGAAGTTCACCGGGTCAGCAGAGTCGGTGCGGGCCTCCGACGATCTAACGTGCACCGAGTGACTCTTGCGCCCGAGCTCGACCCTGTCCTGAGCCCCTCCTTTCCAGTCACGCTCCCGGTAACCGCCGTCTGCTTTGACGTGGACGCGACCCTGGTCGACTACGAGGCATCCACCCGTGCCGGACTGCGTGAACTCCTCGGCACTGATGAGGCCTGGGCCGACTGGTGCACCCTCACCGACTGGCACTACCTGCGCTACCTCGCTGGGGAGGTCGACTTCGACACCATGCGCCAACAGCGCACCAGAGACTTCTTCGCATACCGGGGGGAGGTCCTCTGCCACGGCGAGGTAGTCCGGCGCGAGGAGCGCCGGGCAGCCGCTATGCGGCGGGCCTGGCGGCTGTTCGATGACGCGCTGCCGTGCCTGCGGGCGCTGCGGGCCCTCGGTCTGCGGCTGGCCGCGATCACTAACGCAGCCGGTGAATATCAGCGCGCGAAGCTCGGTGCGCTGGGGCTGGAGTCCACCTTCGACGCGGTGCTGATCTCCGGTGAGCTCGGCGTGGCCAAGCCGCACCACGCGATCTTCCGGCGGGCCTGCCGCGCCCTCGGCGTGCTTCCCGTCCAGGCCGTGCACGTCGGCGACCGGCTCGACACTGACGCCGAGGGCGCCCGCAACGCCGGGCTGCATGGGGTATGGCTGGACCGCTCCGGCTGCGGCGTGCTTCCGCTGGGCGCTGGGATCTCGGTGATCGGGCGGCTCTCTGAGCTCCCCGCCTTGGTCACCAGGCTCGCCGGATGAGCCATCGGCAGCCCAGTGTTACAAGGCGGCCCAGTGGAACCCCACTCGGCCGGTCGACTACGATCTCTCTCCGGCGCTGTTTCGGGACCAGACGAGGGCCCGGAGTCGGACAGCTGGTGGGGTATGGTGTAATCGGCAGCACGACTGATTCTGGTTCAGTTAGTCTAGGTTCGAGTCCTGGTACCCCAGCGAGCGCGATCATTGCGTTCTCGCGGCCCCGTCGTCTAGCGGCCTAGGACGCCGCCCTCTCAAGGCGGTAGCGCGGGTTCAAATCCCGTCGGGGCTACACCTCCTGACCTGCGATCGTAGGCAGGTCGCTTGGCACGGCCCCTGCTGCGCAGGGGTTCGTGCGCTGAGGTAACGGCCGGGCCGACCCGCTGTGCCCAGCCGTCACCTCTCACGCGGCCTCCATGGCCTGGGGCGGGGGGGCGGAACCGCGGTCGGCGTGTCCGGGGCTTGACCCATCGGCGGTGACCGCGTCGCCGAGGTAATCCGGGCTGGCTGGGGTCGCCCTTCTTCGTTCTTGGCTGCGCTGGTAACGCTCGATCAGCTCGGCCCAGAGCGCGGCGACCGTTCTTGCCTCACCCAGGCTATCGAGCTTTGAAGACCAGTTCACATATCGGCGCCCGTTACGATCGATAGCTTGATAGGGCAATTGCAGACTGTCGTCGTGGTCCTGGTGGAGGGGCAGAAAGATGATGTACACTCGCCAGCCTCCGTTTTGCTGGAACTCGATAGCGAAGCCGTAATCGGCGAGCCCGTCCTGCGTCCGGTAATCCATGACAGCCATGGGTTTTTCCTCTCGTGATTCACGACCCTGGCCTATTGCTTCTTGACCGGGTCTTCCGGAATGATCACCTCACTGGTCATAGGAGCGATGCCCCTCGGTCATGCGCACCCACTCCGGTGCTGCTGATGCGCAACGGGCGAATCGGATACGCAGGGATCATGTTCGCAGACGTTACCGGTGTGTGTCGCTCCCACCCAGTGGAGAGATTTCCTCACTTGGCCAGCCTAGGCTTGACCTGGTAAAATCAAGATCCCCTGTCCCGGAAAACTCACAGGGCAGCGGCCAGATCCCTTCCGGTGGGTACCGGCGAATCCGACAATCACCTCAGGTGCACGTGCATCAAGGGTGTATACAGGTGGCCTTAGAAAGGCGAGATGGCCATGCCGCACAAACCCGGGAGCAAGGCGTACCGCGATCAACAGCGGGAACGTCTGGTCAGGCTCGGAGTGTACGGCCGCCAGCTCATCGAACAGCTTGTGGTCAACTTGGTGCGCTGCGGACGCCGGCCGCGTGAGGCGTGGAGGTTGGCCTGCGAGCTCACCCAGGACGAGGTCGCGGCGCGGTTGAACCAGATCAGAGGCGACCTGGATATCCGCACGCGTGGCAGCCGTATCTGTGAGTATGAAAAGTGGCCGATGGGAGGTGTCCGGCCGCCGGTGCGGGTACTGAAGATTCTGGCAGCCATCTATGAGACCACCTGGGATCGGCTTGTCGACGTCGACGATCTGGAGGGGATGCCCGCCCGCGACCGTCAGGCATTTCTTGACATCAGCGATCTGCGCTACGGCGATTCGCTGGACTTACCCGTACCGCGGCAGCGCCATTCCGGTCTGGGCGCTCCTCATCGCGGTGGCGGCCCGCAGGCCAACCGGCCGGTTGCCGAGGGATCGGCGACGGTCCGCGAACGGCTGACCGTACCGGCACCTGGACCGTCATCCGAGCGGTCGGGCGGCGGACTGCCTGGCGAGATCACGCACTTCACCGGGCGGGATGGGCCGATGGCCGAGCTGCGCACCCGGATCGCCGAACAGGCCCCCCAGGGCACCGTGGTGAGCATTTATGCCATCGACGGCATGGCCGGGGTCGGCAAGACGGCTTTCGCCCGGCATGCCGCCCAGGAGCTCGCCGAGCGCTACCCGGACGGGGCCATCTGGGTTGACCTCTACGGCCACACCCCCGGCATGCAGCCACGCCAACCCTCCGGCGCATTGGAACAGATGCTGCTCCAACTAGGTGTGCCGCCACAGGCCATCAAAGCCGACCTGGCCGAACGCCGAGACCAGTGGCGACACCACATCCGCTCGCAGCGGATGCTGATCGTGCTGGACAACGCACGCACCAGCGACCAGGTGCTACCGCTGCTCCCGGAGGCACCCGGTTGCCTCGTGCTGATCACCAGCAGGCGCAAACTGACCAGCCTGACGGATGCCTACCCGCTATCGCTTGACGTGTTGGGGTGGGACGAGGCGGAGCGGTTGTTCATCAAGCTGGTCGGCGTGCAACGTTGCGACGACCGCGAGGCTGTCCGGCAGATCCTGGCCGCGTGTGGTCGGCTGCCGCTGGCGATCAGGCTCATTGCCGGGCGGTTACGTCACCACCGAGGTGAGCTCCTCGCCGACGTCGCTGCAGATTTCGCCGACCAGACCGCGGCGCTGGATGCGTTCGTGGCCGAACACCTCTCGGTGCGGGCCGCGTTCGAGTGGTCCTACCGGCTGCTGACCGACGAGCAGCGTCGAGCCTTCCGCCTGCTGGGCTGGCATCCCGGACCTGATATCACCCCGGTGGTGATCGCCGCAGTGGCTGATGTGCTTCCCGCTGAGGGCAAGCAGTTGTTGCGTGAGCTGGTCGACCACAACCTGCTGGAACAGCTCTCCATCGCGGGTGTTCCCGGCGGTCCGCGTTACCGCATTCACGACCTGGTGCGCCTCTACGCTCGAGAACGCGCCGACGCTGAGGAGCCGCCAGGTGAGCGGGCCTCGGCGGTGGATCGTCTGGCCGGCAGCTACCTGGCGATCACGCGTGAGGTCGACCGGTTGCTGCGGCCCTATGTCTCGGGCGACCCTGATAAGAGCCCAGTTCAGAGCGCGGTACTCGCGTTTGCTGGTGCCTCGCAGGCGCGTAGCTGGCTGACCGTTGAGCGGCACAACCTGCTCGGGGTCGTGCGAGCGATGAGCCCGACCTCCGAAGCCGCCGCTCTGTCGACCGTATTGGCATGCCACTTCTGCGACTTCGGCTTCTCGTCCGACGTCCGATACCTTTTCGGCCAGGCCTTGACCCTGGCCCGGCACCTCGGTGATCGGCGTGGTGAGGTCGGCGCGCTGTGGGGGCTGGGTGAGGTTGAGCGGCTCGTCGGCGAGTATGAGCAGGCCCGCGAGTACTACACCCAGGCCTTGACCCTGGCCCGGCACCTTGGGGACCGCCGCGGTGAGGCCGACGCGCTGTCGGGGCTGGGTGAGGTTGAGCGGCTCGCCGGCGACAGCCGTCAGGCCCGTGGGTACCACACCCAGTCCTTAAGTCTGGCCCGGCACCTCGGTTACCGACGTGCTGAAGCTGACGCGCTGTGGGGCCTGGGCCAGGTTGCTCGGCTCGTCGGTGAGTTTGGCCACGCCCGCGAGTACCACACCCAGGCCCTGACCATTGCCCGGCATCTCGGTTACCGATTCGGTGAAGCTGATGCGCTCTGGGGGTTGGGCCAGGTTGAGCGGCTCGTTGGCGAGTACGGCCAGGCCCGCGACTACTACACGCAGGCCTTGGCCTTAGCCCGGCACCTCGGTTACCGGCGTCCTGAAGTTGAGGCTTTGCGGGGGTTGGGCCAGGTCGAGCGGCTCGTTGGCGAGTACGGCCAGGCCCGCGACTACTACACGCAGGCCTTGACCCTGGCCCGGCATCTCGGTTACCGGCGGGTGGAAGCCGACGCGCTTCGGGGGTTGGGTCAGGTTGAGCGGCGCGTCGGCGAGTACGGTCAGGCCCGCGAGTACGACACGCAGGCCTTGGCCCTGGCCCGGCACCTCGGGGACCGGCGCGTTGAAGCTGACGCGTTGTGGGGGTTGGGTGAGGTTGAGCGGCTCGTCGGTGAGTACGGCCAGGCCCGCGAGTACTACACGCAGGCCTTGACCCTGGCCCGGCACCTCGGTTACCGGCGCGTTGAGGCTGACGTGTTGCGTGGGTTGGGCCAGGTTGAGCGGCTCGTCGGTGAGTACGGCCAAGCCCGCGCGTACCACACTCAGGCCTTAGCCCTTTCCCGGCACCTCGGTTACCGATTCGGTGAAGCCAGCGCGCTGTGGGGGCTGGGCCTCGTTGAGCGGCTCGTCGGTGACCATAGCCGATCCCGCGAGTGCCACGCGCAGGCCTTGGCCCTGGCTCGCCACCTCGGTGATCGGCGCGTTGAGGCTGACGCATTGCGGGGGCTGGGCGACGTTGAGCGGCTCGTCGGCGAGTACGGCCAAGCCCGCGAGTGCCACAAGCAGGCCTTGGCCTTGGCTCGCCACCTCGGTTACCGGCGCGGTGAGGTCGACGCGTTGCGGGGGCTGGGCGAGGTTGAGCGGCTCGTCGGAGAGTACGGCCCGGCCCGCAAGCACTACGCCGAGGCATTGACCCTTGCTAGGCACCTCGGTGAGCGGCGCGCCGAAGCTGGGGCACTGTGGGGGCTGGGCCACATCGCCTCCGACACCGCAGACCGCGGCCAAGCCCGTGAGTGTTGGCGCAAGGCGCTGGAGATCAATGAAGAACTTGGCGTTTCGTTCGCCGAGACCGTGCGCGCGGCGATGTGCCGGCTCGACGAGCCACTGCTGCCTGCTGAGGGCTGATCTTAGAGTCGGCTGTGCAGTGCCTCGGCGGCGGCCAGCAGGTCGGCGGCCCAGCGGACACCCGGTCGTCGACCGATCCGCTCCACCGGGCCGGACACCGACACCGCGGCTACCACGCTGCCCACCGCATCGCGCACCGGGGCGGACACGCTGGCCACCCCGGACTCGCGCTCGGCCACGCTCTGCGCCCAGCCCCGCCGGCGCACCTCCATCAGAATCCGCTCGCCGAACACGGCTTCGCCGAGCACGGCGCGCTGGGTGGCCGGATCGGCCCAGGCGGTCAAGACCTTTGCGCCCGATCCGGCGGTCATCGGCAGCCGGGCCCCCACCGGGACGGTGTCGCGCAGGCCGCTCGGGGGCTCAGCGGCAGCCACACATACCCGGACCATCCCGTCCCGCCGGTAGAGCTGGACGCTCTCTCCGGTGAGGTCGCGCAGCCGGGGCAGCACCATTGCGGCGGCGTCGAGCAACGGGTCGAGCGCGCCGTTGCCCAGTTCGTTCAGGGCGGGCCCGGGACGCCACCGGCCATCGCTGCCACGCCGCAGCAGCCGGTGCACTTCCAGCCCCACCGCCAGCCGGTGCGCGGTGGCCCTGGGCAACCCCGTACGAGCACACAGCTCAGCGAGGCCGCAGGGGCTCACGGCTACTGTGCGCAGTACCGTCATAGCCTTGTCCAGCACGCCGATGCCGCTATGCTGTCCCACAAATCGATACTAACTTCCCGGCATGTGAGAAGTCCAGCATGTGAGAAGTCCAGCGGAGGAATTCAGTCGATGGGAAGTACGCTCGCAGCGAAGGTCTGGGACGCACACGTGGTGCGTCGGGGTGAGGGCGACGGTGACACCGCGGCGCCTGACCTGCTCTACATCGACCTGCATCTGGTGCACGAGGTCACCAGCCCGCAAGCCTTCGACGGCCTGCGGCTGGCGGGCCGGCCGGTGCGCCGACCAGATCTGACGATCGCTACCGAGGATCACAACGTCCCCACCACGGACATCGAGCTGCCGATCGCCGACGAAGTGTCCCGCACTCAGATGGAGACGCTGCGCCGCAACTGCGCGGAGTTCGGCGTCCGGTTGCATCCCATGGGAGACGTCGAACAGGGCATCGTGCACGTCGTGGGACCTCAGCTGGGCCTCACCCAGCCGGGGATGACCGTGGTCTGCGGTGACTCCCACACCTCCACACATGGCGCGTTCGGTGCGCTGGCCTTCGGCATCGGCACGTCAGAAGTGGAGCATGTGCTGGCCACCCAGACCCTGCCGCTGCGCCCGTTCAAGACCATGGCCGTGGTCGTGCGAAGCCGCGACGGATCCCTGCCCACGAGCGTCACCAGCAAGGACATCATCCTCACCGTGATCGCCCAGATCGGCACCGGTGGTGGCCAAGGGTACGTGCTGGAGTACCGCGGAAACGTGATCGAGCAGCTGTCCATGGAAGCCCGGATGACCATCTGCAACATGTCGATCGAGGCGGGGGCCCGGGCCGGGATGATCGCGCCGGACGCCACCACGTTCGACTACCTGGCCGGCCGGACACACGCGCCCGTGGGTCCGCAGTGGGACGCGGCAATGCAGCACTGGAAGTCGCTGCACACCGATGACGACGCCACCTTCGACGCCGAGGTACACATCGATGCCGACTCCTTGACGCCGTTCGTGACCTGGGGAACCAATCCCGGTCAGGGTCTGCCGCTGTCCGGGCGGGTGCCCGATCCCGAGCGGATCGCCGACGAAGGCGAGCGGCTCGCGGTGCGCAAGGCACTGTCGTACATGGACCTCAAGCCTGGTACCCCGCTGCGCGATATCGCGGTGGACACGGTGTTCCTCGGGTCCTGCACCAACGGGCGGATCGAGGACCTGCGGGCGGCGGCCGGGGTACTCGCGGGCCGCCGGGTGCGCGACGGGGTGCGGATGCTCGTGGTTCCCGGCTCGATGCGGGTGCGTGCCCAGGCCGAGGCCGAAGGCCTGCACGAGGTGTTCACCGCGGCCGGTGCCCAGTGGCGCTCGGCGGGCTGTTCGATGTGCCTGGGGATGAATCCCGATCAGCTCACCGTCGGCGAGCGCTGCGCGTCAACCTCCAACCGCAACTTCGAAGGGCGCCAGGGCAAGGGCGGCCGCACCCACCTGGTCTCCCCCCTGGTGGCGGCCGCCACCGCCATCCGCGGCACCCTATCCGCCCCCGCCGACCTGGACTGACGCCGACATGGAGCCATATCGGGGCCATGGGCGGTCCGTTGCCCCGATAAGGCTCCATGTCGGGGCAAACGGACCGGCACGTACTGCAAGGAGGCTCTCGCGATGGAACGGTTCACTCGTCATACCGGGGTTGGGGTTCCGCTGCGTCGTTCCGATGTGGACACTGATCAGATCATTCCTGCGGTCTACCTCAAACGGGTCAGCCGCACCGGTTTCGAGGACGGGCTGTTCGCCGCATGGCGCGCCCACGAGGACTTCGTGCTCAACCACGAGGCCTACCGCTGCGGCAGCGTGCTGGTTGCGGGGCCGGACTTCGGCACCGGGTCGTCGCGGGAGCACGCGGTCTGGGCTTTGATGAACTACGGGTTCCGGGTGGTGATCTCGGCGCGGTTCGGTGACATCTTCCGGGGCAACGCGGGCAAGCAAGGCCTGCTGGCGGCCCGGTGTGAGCAGGCCGACGTCGAATTGCTCTGGAAGTTGCTGGAGATCGAGCCGGGCACCGAGGTCACTGTCGATCTCTCTGAGCAGACCGTGCAGGCCAAGGACCTTACGGTGGGTTTCACGATTGACGGCTACACCCGTTGGCGGCTGCTGGAGGGATTGGACGACATCGCACTGAGCCTGCGCCACGCCGAGGCGATCAACGCATTCGAGGCCCAGCGGCCGTCCTGGTTACCCACAACGACATTGCTGACCGGGGGCTCGTAGGAGGTTGACGCTCGACCAGATTCTCGTTGCAGGGCAGGGTAGTAGGTCCTCACCTGAGGGGATTCTGGGTGTGGCGCATGGTGTTCTGGCACTATCCGCCATACGGTGACCCACAAAGGCCGCGATGAGGCGGCCGTGCGGTGGGAGGCCGGAGTGAACAAGACTGAGCTGATCGACGCCCTCGCAGAGCGCCTTGGTGACAGGAAGATCGCCGCCGCCGCGGTGGCAGGTCTGGTCGATGTGGTGGTCCGGACGGTGAACGGCGGTGACAAGGTCACCATTACCGGTTTCGGCGTCTTCGAGAAGCGGGCGCGGGCCGCGCGGATGGCGCGCAACCCCCGCACCGGGCAGTCGGTAAAGGTCAAGAAGACCAACGTGCCCGCCTTTCGCCCGGGCACCCTGTTCCGCGAAGTCGTGAGTGGGGCGCGCAAGCTGCCGCGAGTGGGAGGAAGCACCAACGGGGCTGCTGTGGCGCGGCCGGCTGCCTCGGCCACATCGTCCCTCACGACGAGCAATACGCCAGCGGCCAGGTCGACCGCGGCCGCACCGTCGACTGACCCGCAATCGACCGAGGTTCAGGCCACCGACGTGCAGGTGGCCACGACCAGGACAGCGACAAAGGCGGCGAACAAGGCGAACAAAGCGGACAAGGCCGCCAAGGCAGCGGCCAAGGCAGCGAAGGCGGCGAAGAAGGAGTCCAAGGCCACTCCGAAGGCCGCCACAACAGCCCCTACGACGGCCCCCACCAAGGTCACCGCAAGGAAGGCGGTCAAGAAATCCGCCACCAAGAAGTGAAGCCCCGGGTCTTGACGCGGGTCTCAGCCCAGCGCGTCATCGTAGTAGTCGGCGACCAGCAGGACGGGCGGTGCGGGTGACTCGCTGCCGAAGAACAGCCCCCAGTAGCTGCCCTTGTCGCTGGGCACATCGACTACATCGAGCCCGGCAGCCTCGGTGAGTTTGCTGACCAGATCGGGAATCACGCCGCCCTGGCTACATACCACGGCCGGTCCTCCTGGCTCGGTCGCGATCTCCATCAGCCGGTCGAGACCGGCCGCCGGATCGGCCAGATAACCGTCTTCGGACAACCGCGGTTCCTCGATGATCGGCACCCCAAGGTCAGCAGCGAGACCGTCAATGCTCTGGCGGCACCGCAACGGTGGCGCCGAATACACCCGCTGCGCTCCGAACAGTGGCAGCAGCGCCCGCAAGGCTTCGGCCTGGCGAAGGCCTGCGGCGGTCAGCGGGCGCCGGTCCTGGTCGCCCTGCCACGTCTGCCGCTCACCCGCCTCGCCGTGCCGGACCATCAGCACGGTGTGGGTGATGTCGATCGCGCTGTCGAAGCCGGCCAGCAGCGTCTGGTCGTGCTCATAGCTCAGCAGGTCGGACGCTTTCACGGGGGGCAGCCAGCGCAGCTCGTCCACCTCCTCACCGGGACGAAAGCTGCCGCCCGTGGGCCGCGCCGCCCAGTAGTGCGCCACCTTCTCGCCTGCGGGCACCAGATAACGGGTGCTGCCCAACCTGGGGCCGAGCGCGACGGTGTGTCCGGTTTCCTCGGCCACCTCGCGGACCGCGGTAAGCGGCAGCGCCTCCCCGGAGTGCGGCTTGCCTTTGGGAAGCGACCAGTCGTCATAGCGGGGCCGGTGCACCAGCGCCACCTCGACGTCGCCGGCCGGCGACAGTTGCCACACGACGGCGCCCGCGGCGATCAGTCCCGGCACGGGTTCATTCACCCCTGTTCATTCATCCCTGCGGTGCCGGCGGATCTCCTGCACCTGATGGTCGCGGACGGTGGAACCGTCGGTGGGAGAGGCACTCCACGAGCCATCCGATTCCAGGACCCAGCATCGCGTCGCCGGGTCCAGTGCGGAGTCGAGCATCGCATCCAGCTCGTTGGTCACGTCCATGTCCGCGACCCGCACCAGCACCTCCACCCGGCGGTCCAGGTTGCGGTGCATGATGTCGGCGCTGCCGATCCAGTGCTCGGCGGCACCTACGAAGTGAAAGACCCGCGAGTGCTCGAGGAAGCGACCCAGGATCGAGCGCACCTGGATGTTCTCCGACAGCCCCGCACGTCCGGGGATCAGTGCGCAGATACTGCGGACCACCAGGTCAACCGAGACGCCTGCTAGGGCCGCCCGGTACAGCGCATCGATCACCTGCTCGTCCACCAGGGAGTTGACCTTGAACCGGATCCCCGCCGGGCGACCTGCCCGAGCGCGGGCGATCTCGCCCTCAATACCCTCCACGATGCCGCGCCGGATGCCGTAGGGCGCCACCAGCAAGCTGCGGTAGCGAGTCTGCCGCGCGTAGCCGGTCAACGAGTTGAACAAATCGGTGAGGTCGGCACCGATCGCCGGCTCGGCGGTGAACAATCCGATGTCCTCGTAGAGCCCGGCGGTCTTCGGGTGGTAGTTGCCGGTGCCGATGTGGCAGTACCGGCGGATCATCGAGCCTTCCTGGCGCACCACCAGCGCGGTCTTGCAGTGTGTCTTGAGCCCCACCAATCCGTATGCCACATGCACCCCGGCGCGTTCCAGGGCCCTGGCCCACTTGATGTTGGCCTGCTCGTCGAATCGCGCCTTGAGCTCCACCAGCGCGACGACCTGCTTGCCCGCCTCGGCCGCGTCGATCAGCGCGTCGACGATGGGCGAGTCACCGGACGTCCGGTAGAGCGTCTGCTTGATCGCCAGCACCTGGGGATCCACCGCGGCCTGTTCGATGAAACGCTGCACGCTGGTGGAGAACGAGTCGTAGGGGTGGTGCACCAGCACGTCACCGTCGCGCAGGGTGGCGAACACGTCCTTGGGTGTCTCGCCCTCGCCGAAGGCTGGGTGCGTGACCGGGATGAATGGCTCATCCTTCAACTCCGGGGCGGGCAGCGCGTAGACCTGCCACATACACGACAGGTCGAGCAGGCCGGGCACCTCGACCACGTCGTGCGGGTCGACGTCGAGCTCGCGCAGCAGCACCTTCAGCACGTGCTCGCTCATCGTGTCGGCCACCTCCAGGCGCACCGGTGGGCCGAAGCGGCGTCGCGCCAGCTCCCGCTCCAGCGCCTTCAGCAGGTCCTCGTCACGGTCCTCGTCGACCTCGAAATCGGCGTTGCGGGTGATCCGGAAGACGTGCCAGTCCACCACCTCCATGCCAGCGAACAGCTCACCGAGATGGGCTCCGATCAGCTCCTCCAGGGGGAGGAACGTGGCGGGTGGCGACCCGCGCTTGTCCTGGTCGCCGGCCACCCGGATCAGGCGTGGCACGTTGTTGGGCACCTTGACCCGGGCGAATCGCTCGATGCGACTGTCGGGATCACGCACCATCACGGCTAGGTTCAGTGACAAGCCCGAGATGTAGGGGAACGGGTGTGCAGGATCCACCGCCAACGGGGTGAGCACCGGGAAGATCTGGTCGGAGAAGTAGCCCGACAGCCGTAGCCGCTGCGCATCGTCCAGATCGGACCACGTGACGAACGTGATGTCGTGCTCGGCCAGATGCGGTGCAACCTCGTCGAGGAACACCCGGGCGTGGAGCTCGGCGAGCTCCCGGCTGCGGGTCGCGATCCGGGTCAGCTGCTCCCGGGGGGACAGCCCGTCCGCGCTGCGCACCGACAGCCCGGCCTCGTCACGGCGCTTGAGCCCGGCGACCCGAACCATGTAGAACTCGTCGGTGTTCGAGGCGAAGATGGCCAGGAACTTCGCCCGCTCCAGCAGCGGCTGGCTGGCGTCCTCGGCGAGCGCAAGCACCCGGGCGTTGAAGTCCAGCCAGGACAGTTCCCGGTTGAGATAGCGGTCGTCGGGGAGGTCGGTAGCCGAGGGCAGCGGAGTTGCCGCTGGCGGGGTGGGCAGTACCGTCACGGTGGCGCCCCGTGATGAGTTGCTGGGTGCTGAGCTGCTGGGCGGCGAGTTGTCGACTGCGGTCGTGAGGCCGGTGTCCTCGTCGTGCGTGCTCACTCGACCATTGTTCCGTACCCAGCCCTAACCTGCCGGGCTATCCAGTGGTCATCTGGGTGTGAAATCTCCGAACCCAGGCCTCGGTAGCGCGGCGCGGGTGAACCGGCCGAGGCCGAGGTCGCGTGCCACCGCCAGGTCGGCGGCGGTGTCGACGTCGCAGCGCAGCCCAGGCCAGCATCCGGCGAGCTCGCGAGCCCCAGTGGCCCGATGCGCGGCCGCAGAGCCAGGTCCGAAGCAGGGCTGAAGGGGTTGCCACGGCGGGGTCAGCAGCAGAGTCGTCCCGGTGCCCGGGCGGTCGGCGCAGAAGACCCGGCCGCCGGCGGCCAAGGCGGTGCGGACCGCGCAGTCCAGCTCCTCCGGACGCAGTGCCGGCAGATCGGCCTGCAGGGCCCCGACCGTCGAGGATGGGTCCTCCCCACGGAGCACTGCCTCCCCGTACCGCAGGGCCGGGTTCAGGCCTGCGGCCGGCTCGTCGGGAATCGTCTCCACCCCGTCCGCTTCGAGGGCGCTGACCAGCGCCTCATCGGAGCAGATCGCCACTGCCCGGCGTACCGCAGCTGCGCCGGTCGCCGCCGCGAGGGTGTCCCGGACCAGCGCGACGACCAACCGGGCGTGTGCCTCGGGTGCACCGGCCCCGCCGTCGGCCACGCCCCGCAGCCGGGTCTTGGCCCTGACGAGCGGTTTCACCGGTACGAGCAGGTCTACCTGCACGCCCCCATCGTCCCGCGCTGGACCTCCGATCCGGTGGCAGGGAAGACTCGGGTCTGGATCAGGACAAGGAGGCTGGCGTGGCACGCGAGAAGGCGTCATGACCCTGCCGGTGCAGCGAATCGCGGTGATGGGCGCGGGCACCTGGGGTACCACCTTTGCCAAGGTGCTTGCCGACGCCGGCCGGGACGTCGTGCTCTGGGCCCGCCGGGCTGAGGTGGCCGACGCCGTCCGGCACCGGCAGGTCAACCCGGATTACCTGCCCGGCGTGCGGCTTCCGTCTTCCTTGCAGGCCACCGAGCATGCCGACAAGGCACTGGACGGGGTGGACGCGGTGGTGTTCGCGGTACCGAGCCAGACGCTGCGCGACAACCTGGGCGATTGGCACAAGTCGATTCCTCCGGAGGCCACCTTGGTGAGCCTGGCCAAGGGCGTGGAACTGGGCAGTCTCAAGCGGATGAGCGAGGTTGTGATAGACGTCACTGCTGTTACTCCCGACCGGGTGGTGGTGGTTTCCGGCCCCAATCTGGCCCGCGAGATCGCCGCCGAGCAGCCCACCGCGAGCGTGATCGCCTGCACCGACCACGACCGTGCCGTCGCGATCCAGCACGCCTGCGTGACCGGTTACTTTCGGCCGTACACCAACATCGACGTGATCGGCTGCGAGCTCGGCGGCACGTGCAAGAACGTCATCGCGCTGGCCTGTGGGATGGCTGCCGGACTGGGATACGGGGACAACACCCTCGCAACGTTGATCACCCGGGGACTGGCCGAGATGGGACGGCTCGGTGCTGCGCTGGGCGCCGACCCGACGACCTTCGCGGGCCTGGCCGGCCTGGGCGACCTGGTGGCCACCTGCACCTCGCCGCTGTCCCGCAACCGTTCCTTCGGCTACCGGCTCGGGCTGGGGGACACCTTGGAGCAGGCCGAGCTGGCCACCCACGGCCAGGTAGCCGAAGGCTTCAAGTCCTGCTCGTCGATCCAGGGGCTGGCCGCGCGCTGTGGCGTCGAGGTGCCGATCGCCGACGCGGTGCACCGAGTGTGCAACGGCGGTCAGTCCCCTCGGGAGATGGCCGGTGAACTGCTCGGTCGCACGCCCAAACCGGAATGAGCCCATATATCGATCGATACCCATATGGAGACATATCGCGGTCAGAAGGGGTCTGATAGCCGCGATATGTCTCCATATCGCGAAGTGCGAACGGCTCAGCAGCAGGCTGACGTTGGGTGCGGTGCGGTGCGGGGTGCGGGTGGGGTGCAGTCGAAGGGCGGCGCGGTGGCCGGGTCGACCGGCTCGGCCGGCTCGAGCAGCTGGAAGTGCCCCGCGTAGGGCTCCCGGGCGTAGATGGCGAAGCTCTTGGCGCACACCGCGGTCGGCGCCCCGCGGAGGAACACGTGCTCGTCGTCGTCGAGCACGGCCTTGAACGGGCCGGGGTAGATCACCGCTTGCCCGTGGTCGCGGCACTGCCCCTGCTTGCCCTTGTAGGCGACCACGGTCACCGCCCGGAACTCGATCCCCTCGACCACCTGCCAGGGCGTGGAATCCCGCTTGACCTGGTGAATCCCGTAGAAGCCGGCCTGCTCGAACGCCGCCAGGAACGCCTCCTCCTGGAACGCCCCGGAGACACATCCGCTCCACAGCTCAGGATCGGCGCGCAGGTGCTCGGGGACCTCCACGGCGCTGACGATGTCGGAGATCACCGCCCGGCCGCCACGGCGCAGCACCCGGAAGATCTCGGCGAACAGCCGCTGCTTGTGCTCGGGGGCGACCAGGTTGAGCACACAGTTGCTGACCACGACGTCCACCGAGTCGTCGGGCACCAGCGGTTGCTCGATCCGCAACCGTTGCTGCTCGGCCTCCAGCCCGGTCAGCGACCCCACGTCGGCGACCGGGTGGGCGGCAAGCCAGTCGCCGAGGGCCTCAAGGTCCAAGGCGAGGTCCTGGATGCGGCCCCTGCGGAACTCGACGTTGCCGTACCCGACTTGGTCGGCCACCACCGGGGCGGCCCCCCGGGCCAGCGCGAGCATGTCGTCGTTGACGTCCACGCCGATCACCCGGCCGGTCGGGCCGACGACCTGGGAGGCGATGAAGCAGATCTTCCCACCACCGCAACCCAGGTCCAGCACGGTCTCACCCGCTGCGAGGTAACGGCTGGGATCCCCGCAGCCGTAGTCGCGCTCGAGCACCTCGACCGGGATGACCTCGAGCAATCCCGGGTCGTAGTCCACCGGGCAACACAACGCAGGCTGCACCTCCTGGGCCCCAGCGCTGTAACGCTGCGCGACCACCTGCTCCACCCCGGAGGGCGTGAACACTTCTGTCATCGACCCTCCTCGAACGGACGCCGTGCTACCGGTGAGCCACCAGCCGCCGCCATCGTTATCGTCGAATGAGGATCCCAGCAACCCGCGCTAAGGATGCGCCCACGATGCGAGACGGTAGGCGGGTGGCTGGAGCATCCGTGACCGTCGACCGGCTTGAGGTACTGCTGTCGGCGCAGGGGCGTGCGCTGCTGGAACGGCTGTCCCGCGAGGAGCCCGTGGTGGACTCGATCCGGCTGGGCTCCTCGTTGCGTGCGCAGTTCTCACCGGAACTGGTGGCGGCGGCGTTGACCCAGCATGAGCTGCGTCGAGCGGCAGAAGGCAAGTTCAGCAAAGCCAGCCAGATGTTGTTCACCCGTCCTGGCCTGGAGCAGGCCTCCGCCGAAGTGGTGTCTCGCCATCGAGCCCCCCGATTCGCGGGCCTTGGTCGCCTTGCCGATCTGTGTACCGGGATCGGGGGTGACCTCATCTCGATAGCCGGCCAGGGCGAGATGCTGGCCGTGGACCTTGACGAGGTGCACCTGCGGATGGCGGTGCTCAATGCCGAGGTGTATGGCGTCGCCTCCGGTGTGCGTGCGGTGCGTGCCGATGTGCGGTCGGTGGACCTTGCCGGGATCGGCGGGGCGTTCATCGATCCCGCTCGACGCAGTGCCGGGCGGCGGCTGCGCACCGGCTGCAGCGAGCCCCCGCTGGGCTGGTGCCTCGGCGTGGCCCAGGCAGTGCCCGCGGTGGGGATCAAGCTGGCACCGGGGTTGGACCGGGATGCCGTGCCACCGGGTTGGGAGCTGGAGTTCCTCGCCGACGGGCGCGACCTGAAAGAGGCGGTCGCCTGGTCCCCCGCATTGGCCACCGCGTCCCGGCGGGCGACGATCCTGCCCGGTGGGCACACTCTCACCCCCAGCGTCGGCAACCTGGTGGACGTCGGCCCGCCCGGTGGGTTCCTGCTCGACCCCAACCCCGCGGTGACCCGCGCCGGGCTGGTCGAGGAGCTGGCCCGGGCAACCGGATGCTGGAAGATCGACGACCAGATCGCCTTCCTGTCCGCCGACCAGCCGGTGCACACGCCCTTTGCTCGAACCCTGCGGGTACTCGAGTCGGCCCCGTGGAAGGAGAAACAGCTCGTCGCCCGGCTGCGTGCGCTGGACATCGGTGCCGTCGACATCCGCCGCCGGGGCCTCGCCGGCGACGTCGCGCAGCTGCACCGACGCCTCAAGCTCCGGGGAACCCGCCGCGCCACCCTGGTCATGACCCGCATGCGCAACCAGCCGTGGAGCCTGATCTGCGTCGATCCCGACTAACGTTCAGGGCATGTCGCGTCCCCTCGGGCTGCCCGTGGTGCGGTCCTCAGCTTTTGCCTTCGACAACGCGCACGACTACGCCGAAGTGCTCGGTGGTCGGGTCCCGGGTTACTCCTATTCTCGGATCGATAACCCGACCGGGACAGCGTTCGCCGCAGCGGTGGCGGCACTGGAGGCGCCGGATGCCCAAGACGTCGGCGCGGAGCCGTTCGCGTCCGGAATGGCAGCCATCTCCACCACGTTGCTCGGTCACCTTACGGCTGGCGACGAGGTGATCGCACCGGCGGACTGTTACGGCGGCACCTGGTCTCTGCTCACGCGCTGGCTGCCGCAGTGGGGGATGCACCCGGTACTGGTCGACATCACAGACGTCGCGGCGGTCCGGGCAGCGGTCACCCCGCGGACCCGGATGATCTACGCGGAGACCATCGCCAATCCCACGCTGGCGGTGCCCGACTTACCCGCTCTCGCTCAGCTCGCTCACCAGGCCGCCTGCCGGTTCGTGGTGGACTCCACATTCGCCACACCCGTCATCTGCCGCCCGCTGGAGCACGGCGCGGACCTGGTGCTGCATTCGGCGACCAAGTTCCTGGGTGGGCACGCCGACGCCACCGGTGGGGTTGTTGTCGGCCGTCCCGAGCACCTCGGGCCGGTCCGGGAGGCGCGGATAGACCTCGGCGGGTGCCTGGCCCCCGACGAGGCGTTCCTGCTGCACCGCGGGCTGGCCACCCTGCAGTTGCGGGTGGGGCAGCAGAGCGCGACCGCTGCCCTGGTGGCCGAGAAGCTCGCCGGTCACCCCGCCGTGGCGCGAGTGCGCTACCCCGGGCTGCCCTCGCACCCGCAACACGGCGTCGCCCGCCGGCTGTTCCGCGACGGCCTGTTCGGCGGTCTGATCACGATGGACCTCCGTGGTGGACGGAGGGCCGGAATGGCCTTCTGCGACGCGCTGCGTACCGTGCTGATCGCCTCCTCGCTGGGTAGCGTGCACTCCAAGGTCAGCCATGCGGCCTCGACCACCCACCGCCAACTCGACGACACCGCACTCGCGGCAGCCGGGATCGCGCCGGGTCAGGTGCGGCTGTCCGTGGGTGTGGAGGATCCCGGGGCGCTGCTGGCCGATTTGCGCCAGGCACTCGATGCTGCTTGACCGGGACGGGTATCTGCTGGTTTGATCACTTGCTGTGAGTAGCACTGTCGTCCTTGTCCGGCGGTCCCCGGTGGATCTGCGCCGGGTGGCGAGTGCGCTCTGTCCCGCGCGGTGAACCCCCTGCCCTGCTGACCGCGCCTCCCTGATCGCACACCCTGCCCGGGTGGTGGTCCCCGCGCGGTCGGTTCACCGACCCCGCGGAGGAACTCCCGTGTACGCCGTCCCTGACCTCACCGTCCCAGTTTCTGGCAGCGCCAGTTCCGGCAGCCCCATCAGCCTCGCCATGAGGCTGGCCGCGCACCCCGAGCGGTGGCGGTCCCTGGTGGACTACCGCACCGACACCCGCTGGTACCGGTTGCTCGAGCGCGCCGAGCAGCATGAGGTGTGGCTGCTGTCCTGGTTGCCCGGCCAGGGCACCGACCTGCACGACCACGGACCGGCATCGGGGGCCTTCGCGGTTGCGGCGGGCACGCTGACCGAGCGGGTGGTCGCAGCCAAGCCGGGCCGGTCGCCGGTGGAGGTCACCCGGGCGCTGGTCGTCGGGCACTGCCGCGTCTTCGGCCCGCACTACGTTCACCAGGTGACCAATACCGGCCCGATCCCCGCGGTGAGTGTGCACGTCTACATCCCGGGCCTGACCGTGATGAACTGCTACCGGATGGAGCCTGGCGAGCTGCGCCACATCGGGGTGGAGCAGGCCGGGGTGGCCTGGTGAGCCGCCCGGCCGGCTCGCGCAGCATCGACCAGATGCTGGCGCAGGCGCGTTCGCGACTGCAGCGCCTCACCCCCGGACAAGCCCATGATGCTCTCAGTGCTGGCGCGCTGCTGGTGGACATCCGGCCGTGCTGGCAGCGCGCTGCGGAGGGGGAGATACCGGGAGCATTGTTGGTCGAGCGCAACCACCTGGAATGGCGTTTCGACCCAGAATGCGACGCCCGGCTGCCTCAGGCCACCGGCTATGACGTGCACGTGATCGTGCTCTGCTCGGAGGGCTACACCTCCAGCCTCGCCGCCGACTCGCTGCACACCCTCGGCCTGCACCGCGCCACCGACGTGATCGGCGGCTTCCAGGCCTGGTCTGCCCAGGCCCTCCCGGTAGGCCCACCCCGCCGACATGGAGACCTATCGGGGCTATGACGGCACCGATGGCCCCGATAGGTCTCCATGTCGGGGCAGGCTGTGCGCGGGAGCCCCGAGTCGCCGGGGGTAGGGTCTGCCGCCATGACAGGTCGTAGGCTGCGTGTTGCCGTGGTCTTCGGCGGTCGCAGCAGTGAACACGCGATCTCCTGCGTCTCGGCGGGCAGCGTGCTGACGCACCTGGATCGGGCGCGATTCGACGTGATCCCGGTCGGCATCAGTCCTGATGGCGCGTGGGTGCTGGGCACCGGCGAGCCGGCCGAGCTGGCGATCCGGGACCGCAAGCTTCCCGCCGTGGACGGCGCCGCCGTGGCGATTGCGTTGCTTGGTGACCCGACCAGGCGGGAACTGCTGCGCATCGGGGGCGATCGGCCCGGTGGGGTGCTCTCCGGGGTGGATGTGGTGTTCCCCGTGCTGCACGGGGCCTTTGGCGAGGACGGCGCGATCCAGGGACTGCTGGAGCTGGCCGACCTTCCCTATGTCGGCTCAGGGGTGCTGGCCAGCGCGGCGGGAATGGACAAGGAGTTCGCCCGCAAACTGTTGGGAAACGGGGGTCTGCCGGTCACTGATGCCGTCGTGCTGCGCGCCGATAACGCCACCCTGACCGCGGATCAGCGCGAATGGCTGGGCCTGCCGGTCTTCGTCAAGCCGGCCAGAGCGGGCTCCTCGATGGGCATCACCAAGGTGGTGGACTGGTCCGAGCTGCCCTCGGCGATCGCCACCGCTCGCGCGGTCGATCCCAAGATCCTCGTCGAGGCGGCAGTGATAGGTCGCGAGGTCGAGTGCGGGGTACTGGAGTTCCCCGATGGCCGGGTCGAAGCGTCGCTGCCCGCGGAGATCCGCGTAGTCGCGGAGGGCTCCGCAGGTTGGTACGACTTCGACGCCAAGTATCTCGACGACGCGTGCGAATTCGACATCCCCGCCAAGCTCGACGACGACGTCGCTGCCGGGCTGCGGGCGATGGCCGTTTCTGCATTCCGTTCGCTGGACTGCCAAGGCCTTGCCCGGGTCGACTTCTTCGTGGGACCCGACGGTGTTTTGACCGTCAACGAGATCAACACGATGCCCGGCTTCACGCCAATCTCGATGTACCCGCGGATGTGGGCAGTGACCGGAGTGGACTACCCGACACTGCTGTCCACACTGATCGACACCGCGGTGGCCCGGGGAACCGGACTGCGCTGAGCCGTTGGTTTGGGGGCCATTGGTCCGATCGGGTGAAATCTAGCGACCTATTCGCGGGCCGCTAGTTGGACATGTGGGGCTCGCCCGTGTCGGAATGAGCGATCCCCGCACGGACGGAGGCGGGCCACTGCGTCCTCGGTTTCGGCCGTCTGTATGGTCCCGGCGGCTGGAACGGAGGTATGGTATGTCCCCTTCGTCCGGTAGCAACGACAGCGGGGTTCCTGCCGATGAGCATGGCATCACGCTCACCAACGACATCGCATTGCCTCGGGATCGGGATGGTTATCGGGCCCGGCACGCGCAACCGGACGATGATGTCGATATCGATGCTGCCGAGGTCGCTGGCGACGCGGTCGAACCTCCTGCCGGTACGGCGGTCGTCGAGGTGGCCGATGAATGGGATGAGCCGGAGGACTTCCGCTTCATCGTCCGTCCTTACACCTGGACCCAGGGTCGGACCCGGCCGGTGCAGGACCTCGCGGTCGAGACGTTGGTGTCCACCAGCGACGTAGGTCGAGACGTCATCACGACCCAGTCCGCGGAGCACTCCGCCATCGCTGGGCTGTGTGTAGATGTCCGCTCGGTCGCCGAGGTCGCGGCCCTGCTCGCGCTGCCGCTGGGGGTGGCCCGGGTGCTGCTCGCCGACATGATCGACACCGGCTTGGTGCACGTGCACCGAAACCCGGCGGAATTCGGGAGCCCATCGGGTCTGTCGCTAATGGAGCGGGTGCTGGCCGGGCTGCACGAGCTATAAGGGCGATAACGCGATCAGCGCGAGATGTTCACGTCGTGCTGCGCCAAGGTTTCCGCGATCACGGTGGCGACCTGTTGCAGTGCTCCGCTGCCGGTGGCCGGGGGCAGGTCGACTACGACGTAAACAGGCCGATCCACCGCGACCCAGGTGCTCGTGCCAGGGTTGGGAAGTTTGAAGAACTGCACTCCGGATATCCCCAGTAGCCGCGAGGTCGCGGTGAGGTCGGTAGGCCGGTCCAGGCCGCAGCGCAGCACCACCGGCGGCTCACCCCACCCGGCCGCACCCGCCGGAGCCGGGGCGGCCAGCTGCCGCCGTTGCAGGGTGCCTCGCTCGCCCCCGTCCAACTCCTCGGGCAGCGCGGCCAGCAGCCGCGTGCAGTCCACCGAGTCGGCTTCGGGAGCCGAGACCCCGGCTAACCCCAGCGCACTCTGAGGCTGGTTCCGTACCTGCGCAGCGACGATGAGCACCCCGACCACGAGTGCGACCGGCAGCGCCAGCGCAATCCCGAGCAGCCAGCGCGGGGTGTTGGCCGCCGGGGTGTTGGCCGACGAACCAACCTCGACCATCGTCAGGACAGGTGCACGACGGGACAGGTCAGCGTGCGGGTGATGCCGGCCACGTTCTGCACCCTGGCCACCACGAGCTGGCCTAGCTGGTCCACGTCGGCGGCCTCGGCCCGCACGATCACGTCATAGGGGCCGGTGACGTCCTCCGCGCTCGCGACGCCGGGCAGGCTCGACACCGCCGCGGCCACCGAGGCCGCCTTGCCGACTTCAGTCTGGATAAGGATGTATGCCTGAACCACGGCGTGGCCCTTCGTGTCGGCGACTCGATCGGGGTAGGAACGAAACCTACCGTGGATCGGGGGTGTGATCGTGTGTTCTGCCGGTGGCACCACGCCGGACTCGCCGCCGTCGGTAGCCGATCTGGGAGAGTTCGGGCTGATCGCCCGGATCACTGCGGGGCGGGGGCTGGCGCCGGCCACGCTGCTCGGTCCAGGGGATGACGCCGCGGTGCTGGTCGCTGCGGACGGTCGGGTGGTGGTGTGCACCGACGTGCTCGTCGAGGGGGTGCACTTCCGGCTGGATTGGTCCACGCCGCACCAGGTCGGACGCAAGGCAGTGGCGGCCAACCTGGCAGACGTGGCGGCGATGGGTGCGGTGCCCACCGGACTGGTCGTCGGCCTAGCCGTTCCCGGGCGCACCCCGGTGTCCACTGTGGATGACCTCGCTGCCGGGATGTGGGAGGAGGCCGGACAAGCCGGCGTGGGCATCGTCGGTGGTGATGTGGTCAGCTCGGCTGAGCTGGTCGTGTCGGTGACCGCGCTCGGCGACCTGCAGGGCCGGGCGCCGGTCACCAGGGCCGGTGCCCGGATAGGGGATGTGCTCGGACTGTGCGGGAGGTTGGGCTGGTCGGCCGCGGGCCTGGCCGTGCTGCGCCGGGGGTTCCGGTCTCCCCTGGCGGTGGTGGGTGCACATCGCGTGCCAGAACCACCCTACGGTGCCGGCCCGCAGGCCGCTGCGGCGGGCGCCACGGCGATGATCGACATCTCGGATGGCTTGCTCTCCGACGCGGGGCACCTCGCCGACGCCTCCAACGTCGGCATCAACATCGACTCAGCGGCGCTGCCGGTGGCTGGCAGGCTGGTCGAAGTAGCCTCAGCGCTAGGCGCCGACGTGCGGCACTGGGTCCTCACCGGGGGAGAGGACCACGCGCTGCTGGCGAGCTTCCCCGCCGGGGTCGCGCTACCCGCTGATTGGACAGCACTCGGCACGGTGCGGGAGGGCCGCGGCGTGACCGTCGACGGCCGACCCTATGAAGTGCCCGCAGCGGGCTGGGAGCACTTCTCTTGACTGCTCCTGGTGGCGGCTCAGCCGGTCCGTTGACCGCTCGATAGGGTCGCGGACCGTGCCCGCAGCTGTGAACGAGATCGTGGAGGCCGGCTGGGCCGGCGCGCTGGCCCCGGTAGCTCGGCAGGTCACCGCTGCCGGGGAGTTCCTCCGGGGCGAGATCGCCGCGGGGCGACGCTACCTGCCGTCTGGGGCCAACATCTTGCGGGCCTTCACCCAGCCTTTCGACCAGGTGCGGGTGCTCATCGTCGGCCAAGACCCTTACCCGACGCCAGGCCACGCGGTGGGGCTGTCGTTTTCGGTCCAGCCGGATGTCCGGCCGTTGCCGCGCAGCCTGGCCAACATCTTCCGGGAGTACAGCGACGACCTCGGCCTGCCCGCCCCGTCCAATGGGGATCTCAGCCCATGGGCCGAGCGTGGTGTGCTGCTGCTCAACAGGGTGCTCACGGTCGAACCCGGACGGCCGGGGTCACACCGTGGCAAGGGCTGGGAACAGGTCACCGAGCAGGCCATCCGCGCGCTGGTGGAACGGCCGGCTCAGCCGCTGGTGGCGATCCTGTGGGGCCGGGACGCGGGCACCCTGCGTCCGATGCTCTCCGACGTGCCGTGCATCGAGTCCGCACACCCGTCGCCGATGTCGGCCGACCGCGGATTCTTCGGCTCCCGCCCCTTCACCCGCGCCAACGCCCATCTCGCCGACCTAGGGTCCGACCCAGTCGACTGGACCCTGCCCTGATGCCCCTTCCGCGTTCTGGATGCAGACTGCGCTAATCGATGCCGGATTAGCCGCAGTCTGCATCCAGAACGCGGAAAACCGGGCGGATATGGGCGCTCAGCCGCGGACGACTTTGCCTGCTTTGAGGCATGAGGTGCAGACGTTCAGGCGGCGGCGCGCGCTGGCGCCGATCTTCGCCCGGACGGTCTGGATGTTCGGGTTCCACCGGCGGTGGGTCCGCCGGTGCGAGTGCGAGACCGACATGCCAAAGCCCGGTCCCTTGCCGCAGACATCGCACACGGCAGCCACGTCAGACACTCCCTGAATTCTGAATTGGTCGCGATCGATCTCCCGGCAAGGGTAACCCGGCGGTGTGCAGCGCTGCACACTGGGGACGTCGCAGGAGATGGGTAACCTTCAACGCAGCCCGCACGAAGGCGGTGAGGAGGAGCCGCGGTGCTGCAGTCGCTGGACGGGGCGGCGGTCCGTCACTGGGCCGTCACCTGCTGCGATGCGTTGACGACGCATCGTGACGAGATCAATGCGCTCAACGTGTTTCCGGTCGCTGATCAGGACACCGGCTCCAACCTGCTGGCCACCATGCGGGCCGGGTTGGACGCGGTGCTCCGGGATCACGGTGACGACCGGGATGCCCCGCCGGGCAGCACGGCCGCGGTGCTGGCCCGCGGCGCGCTGATGGGGGCGCGGGGCAACTCCGGGGTGATCCTGTCCCAGGTCCTGCGCGGGCTGGCGGAGGCCCTGGTCGGCGCAGCCTTGGATGGTGCAGCGCTGCGGGAGGGGCTCCGCCGGGCCGATGAGCTGGCCATGGCCGCGGTGGCTGAGCCAGTGTCCGGGACCGTGCTGACCGTGCTACACGCTGCCGCGCAGGCAGCCGCGGATGTCCCGTCCGACGACCTCGGCGACGTGGCATCGGCGGCCACCATCGCCGCAGCCGGCGCACTGGCCGAAACCCCTCGTCAGCTTGACGTGCTGGCTGCGGCCGGCGTGGTGGACGCGGGCGGTCAGGGCTTGGTCGTGCTGCTGGAGGCACTGCTGACAGTGGTCACCGAGTGTCCTGACCCGGGGCCGGGGATCGCCGCCGGAGTCTTCTCGCGCCCGGCGCAGGCGCTGCAGGCGACCCGGGAGGTTGGTTCCACGCACTACGAGTACGAGGTGATGTACCTGCTCGACGGTACCGATGAGGCCCGAGTTGGCGTGTTGCGCGCCGAGCTTGCCGGGGTGGGCGATTGTGTGGCGGTTGTGAGCTCGAGCCAGATCTCGGGGGCTGCCGCGCTGTGGAACGTGCACGTGCACTGCTGCGATGTCGGTGCTGCGATCGAGGCGGGGATCCGGGCCGGTCGGCCGCACCGCATCACCGTGCTGCGCTTTGCTGACCAAACCCATGCCGACCAAACTCGTGCCGGCCAAACCGGCGCGGCGGGGCGCTTCGTCACCGGGCACGCGGTGCTCGCCATGGTCTCCGGGACCGGGGTCGATGAACTCCTCCGCGGTGAGGGTGCACTCACGGCCCCTGCCACCAGCAGTGTGAGCGAGCTGCTCGCTGTCCTCGCCAGCACCCGCGCCCGGCAGGTCACCGTGCTGGCGGGTCCGGGCGCCGCGACCCGGGTCGCCGAGACCGCAGCCGGCCACGCCCGGGAAACCGGCCAGGAGGTGGTGGTCGTGCCGATTGCGTCACCGGTGCAGGTGTTGGCGGCGATCGCGGTGCACGACGCCGGCCGGCGAGCGGCCGACGACCAGGTCGCCATGACCGAGGCTGCTACCGCGACCCGGCGCGGGGAGCTGACGGTGGCCAGAGCGGCCACCCAGACCTCCGTCGGGCGTTGCCAACCGGACGATGTGCTCGGCATGGTCGGCGACGAGGTCGTGCTGATCGAGGGTGACCCATTAGCCGCGGCCCGTGGGCTGGTGGAACGGATGCTGTCGGTGGGCGGGGAGTTGGTGACCGTGCTGCTCGGCCAGCACGCCCCCGTCGACGTCGGGGACATGCTGATCAAGCATCTGCACGCCGTCCACCCGGAGGTCGAGGCGATGGTCTACGCCGGTGGCGTGCCGGACAGCATGCTGCTGGTCGGGGTCGAATGAGCAGGTTTGACAGCGTCGGGTGCCAACAAGCGTCGGTGCCAACGAGCAGGGTGGAGTGAGCCGTGGCGGGGATGGACGATGCGCTGGACCGGGTGATCGGCGGGAAGTCGCCGACGCTGCTGGCCGAGCAGTTGGACGTGCACACCGTCGGTGACCTGCTGCGGCACTACCCGCGCCGGTATGCCGACCAGGGCCAGCTCACCCCGATCGCGGGTCTGACCCCGGGGGAGGACGTCACGGTGGTCGCCGAGGTTCGCAGCTGCACCTCACGGCGGATGCAGACCAAGAAGGGGACCATCCAGAACGCGGTGATCTGGGACGGCAGCCGCACCCTGAACCTCACCTTCTTCAACCAGTGGCGCCTGGACAAGACGCTTACCCCCGGCCGGAAGGCGTTGTTCGCGGGCAGGGTGACGACGTACGGCAAGAAACGCACGCCGCAGCTCACCCACCCGAGGTTCCAACTGCTCGACGGTGACGCCGACGAGCTCGCGGAGTTCTCCCGGCCGCTGATCCCGGTTTACCCCGCCACCAAGGACCTGCCGTCCTGGACGATCCAGCTCTGCGTGCGCCAGGTCTTCGACCTCTTGGATGACCCGGCCGATCCGCTTCCGCCGGCCCTGCGTGCACAGCACAGGCTGCTCGGGCTGGCTGCTGCGTTGCGGGCCGTGCATCGTTCTGACGACCGGGCTGAGATCGCCGCGGCCCAACGCAGGCTGAAGTGGGACGAGGCGATGGCGGTGCAGCTCACCCTCGCCCAGCGCCGCCAGCAGGCAGGGCTTCGGCCCGCGCCGGTCTGCCGGCGCCGGGATGGTGGGCTGGCCGCCGCTTTCGACGCCGCGTTGCCCTTCACCCTGACAGCAGGGCAGCGACAGGTGGGGGAGCTGCTGGCCGTCGAGCTCGCCGGCGAGCACCCGATGAACCGGCTGCTGCAGGGTGAGGTCGGGTCCGGTAAGACCGTGGTGGCGCTGCGCGCGATGCTGCAGGTTGTCGACGCCGGGCGGCAAGCGGTGCTACTGGCGCCCACCGAAGTGCTCGCCGCACAGCACGCCCGGTCCCTGCGGGACATGCTCGGCGACCTCGGGCGGGCCGGTGAGCTGGGGTCCGCCGATGCGGCCACCCGGATTGCCCTGCTGACCGGGTCGCTGCCGGCGCGGGCCCGCAAGCAGGCCTTGCTGGACGCGGCCTGCGGTGCGGCCGGGATCGTGGTCGGCACGCACGCCTTGATCCAGGACCAGGTGTCCTTCGCCGACCTGGGCATGGTGGTGGTCGACGAGCAGCACCGCTTCGGCGTTGAGCAGCGCGATGCGCTGCGGGGCAGGGTGGCCGACGGCACCAGCCCGCATGTGCTGGTGATGACTGCGACACCGATCCCGCGCACCGTCGCGATGACCGTCTACGGTGACTTGGAGGTTTCCGCGCTGCGGGAGCTGCCGGGTGGCCGGTTACCGATCTCCACCACAGTGGTGCCGGTCGGGGAGAAGCCCAGCTGGCTGGACCGGGTCTGGCGGCGGATCACCGAGGAGGTCGACGCCGGCCGGCAGGCCTACGTGGTGTGCCCCCGAATCGGCGGCGAGGTCGGCGGTGACGACGCGGCCGGCGAGGACGCTCGCGGAGGAGAGGACGGCGGACGCCCGCCGCTTGCGGTGCTCGATCTGGTACCGCAGCTCACCGAGGGGCCGCTGGCAGGGCTGCGGCTGGGGGTGTTGCACGGTCGGCTGCCCGGGGAGGACAAGGACGCTGTGATGCGCTCCTTCACCGCAGGGGAGATCGACGTGCTGGTAGCCACCACCGTTGTCGAAGTCGGGGTGGACGTGCCGAACGCCACCGTCATGGTGATCATGGACGCGCAGCGGTTCGGGATCAGCCAGCTGCATCAGCTGCGGGGCCGGGTGGGCCGGGGGTCACATCCCGGGTTGTGCCTGCTGGTGACCGACTCCCCGGAGGGCACCGGCGCCCGGGAGCGGATGGATGCGGTGGCTGCTACCACCGACGGGTTCGAGCTGGCCCGGCTGGACCTGGAGCTGCGCCGGGAGGGGGATGTGCTCGGCGCGGTGCAGTCCGGCCGCCGTTCCGGGCTCAAGCTGCTGTCGCTGCTGCGTGACGAGAACCTGATCGGGCAGGCGCGAGACGCCGCCCGGGAACTGGTCGTGGCCGATCCCGACCTCACCGAGCACCCCGGCCTGGCTCAGCTAGCCGCTGACCTGCTCGATGAGGAGCGCGCACAGTTCCTGCAGAAGGTGTGAATAGCGTGCCTGAGAGCGCGACACACCGTGCCTGAGAGCACGACACACCGTGCACGAGAGGCCGACACGCCGGGATTTGGGGGGTCAGCGGGTGGGGCGGATGACGGCGGCGGCGCTGCCGCCGCGTCGGATGGGCTCGCCGGCGGCGAGCACTTGGCCGCGGGGGAGGAATTCCAGTGCTGAGGCCACGCCGATTTCTGGGTTGATCTTGATTGTGGGATCAAGCGGTGAGGTGTCGCTGATCGCGAACTTGTGCCCGAGTGCTTCCAGGCCAGGCGTGGTGGATGCCGCGATGAATGCCGGCTCGGCTTGCGTGGTCTCGGCGTTGCGCTGCGAGGCGCGGGGTGCGGCGATCGCATCCGGCAGGCTCATGCCGAAGTCGATCCGGTTGACCAGGATCTGCAGCACCGTGGTGATGATCGTCGTGCCGCCCGGCGAGCCGACCGCGAGGAACGGCTTGCCGTCGCGCAGCACGATGGTGGGTGACATGCTCGAGCGGGGCCGCTTGCCGGCCGCCGGCAGGTTGGGATCGGGCGCGCTGCCCTGCGTCGGGGCGAAGTTGAAGTCGGTCAGCTCGTTGTTGAGCAGGAACCCCCGGCCGGGTACCACGATCCCGCTGCCGCCCAGCTGCTCGATCGTGTTGGTGTACGACACGACGTTGCCCGCACCGTCGGCGACCACGAAGTGGTTGGTGTGGTGGCCCCGGTCGGGCACCGTGAAAGCCGCGCCGGAGGGCCTGCAACCACGTGAGTCGGCGAACGGGTCGCCCGGCGCGACTGGGCTGATGCTGGCCTTCTCGGGGTCGATGAGGCAGGCACGCTGGCGGCCGAAGGATTCCGAGAGAAGTTGCTGCTGGGGAACGTCCACGTAGCGGGAGTCGCCGAGGTAGCGGTTGCGATCGGCGAACGCGAGCCGGGTGGCCTCCAGGTAGTGGTGCAGCGCCTGCACCGGGGTCATCGCGGCAAGGTCGACGTTGCCGAGGATGTTGAGCGCCTCGCCGTCGGTGATGCCGCCACTGGACGACGCCGCCATGCCGTACACGTCGAAGCCGCGGTAGTTCACGTGTGTCGGGCCGGCGTCCAGTGCGCGGTAGGCACGCAGATCCCGCTGTGTCATCGAGCCGGGCCTGGCCACCAGCGTGGCGCCAGCAGCCAGTGGCGGGTGCTGCACGGCGTTGACCAGGTCGGCGCCGATCGGGCCGCCGTAGAGCGCGCCGATCCCGCGCTTGCCGATCTCCCGGTACGTCTTCGCGAGGTCGGGATTGCGCAGGACCGAGCCCACCGCAGGCAGCGTGCCGCCGGGCAGGAACAGTTTCGCCGTCGAGTCGAACTGGGCGAAGCGCGTGGCGTTCTGCCGGGTCTGTTCCTGGAACGTCGCATCGACCACGAAGCCGCGCTCGGCGACCCGCACGGCCGGCCGCAGGTTCTCGGCGAGCCCGAAGCGGCCCCATCGCTGCAGCGCGCGTTGCCAGGTGGCCAGCGTGCCAGGCACGCCGACGGACAGCCCGCTGGTGACCGCGGCCGGCAACGACAGTGGCTGCCCGGTCGTCGCCTCGATGAACATCGACGGCCCGGCGGCGGCCGGCGCGGTCTCCCGCCCGTCGATCGTGGACACCCGGCGGGTGCGCGCGTCGTAGTAGACGAAGTAGCCGCCGCCACCGATGCCCGCGACGTAGGGATCGGTCACGCCGAGCGTCGCGGCGACCGCGACCGCGGCATCAGCGGCAGTTCCGCCGGTGCGCAACACGTCCAGGCCGGCCTGCGTCGACTCCGCGGTGTCCGAGACCACCGCACCTCCGTAGCCCTGGGCCACCGGTGTCTTGGCTGGCGGCTGCATTGGCGGCGCGGCCGGTGCGGCTGCCGCGGTCTCGCTGACCAGACCCGCTCCGAGCAGCAGCCCCGCGGCAAGTGCGGTGCCGAATCGACGTGCCCGCATCCGCGCCCCCAGCGATCGATGTTCCAGCGATCGACTTCCCGCTTTGGGTTGTACCCGCGCAGCCGCCACAGCGCCATCGTCCGAACGCGCTAGGAAGGGCGACAGGTACCCGCCGCCCCCTTGCCGGCGGGTACCTGTTCGCCCCGTCGGCCGGCGCGGGCCAGCTCGACGAATCGGCGCCATGGCGAATGGCTTCGTGTCGCAGGCGGCCGTTCGCAGGGGGCGAACTAAGCCAGTCGCCTGCGTGATCGCACAGGCTGAGGCGGGCAGTGTGGACGTGGCGACTGAAGAACCACTGGAGCGCCACTGGAAATGGGATCGGTTCGCAAGTGCGCCAGAGCTGTCCCGTATTGCCGCCGCCGGCTCAGCGCTGCTGTAGCGTGGCTACCCAGAGCCGCTGGGTGCGATCCACCGGTACCGGTGGACGCGCTTCCAGGTCGGCCAGCCCATGGATCCGCTCCGCCGAAGCCAGCACCAGCCGGGCGCCCGTCTCGGTGGAGATCGCTGCGACGTCCGCTGCGGGCAGTCGCGGGTTCACCGGCAATGGCACTGCATCCCGCCGCATCGTGCCGGTGAAGGCGTCGACGAAGTCGGGACCGCCCGGCAGCATGATCAGGACCCGTTCCCCGGGGCGCACGCCGAGCTCAGCCAGCGCAGCCGCTACCGCGGCGGCCCGGTCGGTTGGCTCCTCCGATGGTTGCGGATCGGAGTGGCTCATCGATCACCGCCGTGGAGAACGTTTGCTGTCACAAGCAGTGACCGAACCCGAACGTGTAGTGAGCGGATCGCTCGTGGGTGGTTATGATTTCGGCCATTGCTGCCTCCGCGTTTATCGGGGTGGGCAGCATGGTCGGGACAACTGAAGAGCAACTGAAGCGCCACTGGAGCGGGGTCTGGAGGCACTATGGAGTTCGCGATTCTCGGGCCGTTGGAGGTGTTGGACGAGCACCGTCTCATCGAGGTGTCCAGTGCCAAGGAGCGGCTGCTGCTGGCCGTGCTCGTGGTGCACGCCAACGAGATGGTCTCGGCCGACCGTCTGAGCGAGGCGCTCTGGGGCGCCGAACCACCAGCTACCGCCGCGAACACGTTGCAGACCTACATTTCCCACCTGCGACGGGCGCTTGAGCCCGGCCGTGCGGCCCGAGCTCAGGACGGCGTGCTTCGCACCCGTTGCCACAGCTACTCATTGGTCGTCGCACCCGAGGCGGTGGACGCCGTGCGGTTCGAGCAACTCGCCCGCGAGGGCCGTGATGCGCTGGCCGCCGACCCGCTGCTGGCGGCGGAGACACTGAGCCGGGCGTTGGCGTTGTGGCGCGGTGAGCCGCTGGCGGAATTCCGGTTCGAGTTGTTCGCCCAATCCGAGATCACCCGGCTCACCGAGCTGCGCGCCGTCGTACTGGAGGACCGTGCCGAGGCCGAGCTAGCCCTCGGGCGGCACGCCACGCTGTGCGGCGAGTTGAGCCGGGCGGTAGCGGAGCAGCCGCTGCGCGAGCGGCTGTGGTCCCAACTCATTCGGGCGCTGTACCGCTGCGGGCGCCAAGCCGAGGCGCTGGGCGCCTACTCGCGGCTGCGGGAGCAGCTCGTGGAGCAACTCGGCATCGAGCCGAGTCCTGAGCTGGTCGGGCTGCATGAGGCCGTGCTCGCCCAGCGCCCCGACCTGGACTGGCGACCGACGCAACTGCAGCCCGCGCGTGGCCTGTCCGGCCCCGCAGCGGTGCCGACCGCGGAGAGACTGCTGCCCGAGGCCCACGCTGCGCTGGCTGCACACAACTGGCAGAGCGCGTTCGACTTGCTGTCTCGTGCGGACCGTGCGGCACCGCTGAGCGCGGAGGACCTCGATGGCCTGGCCGAGGCGGCCTACTGGTTGGGGCGCTACCGCGAGTCGCTTCCAGCGCGGCAGCGTGCCCACCACGCCTACCTGGAGTCCGGTGACCACCGCAGAGCTGCGGTGGCCGCAGTCGTACTCACTATCCAGCACGCCGGTTTTCGGCAGTTCGCGGTGGCCAGCGGCTGGTTCCAGCGCGCGCAGCGGCTGCTGGAGTCCGAGCCCGACTGCGCCGAGCACGGCTACCTGTCCTGGGGGGCCATGCTGCTCGGGCTGAGGTTGGACGATCCTGAGAAGTGCCTGGCTGCCGCTCGATCGACCTATGAGATGGGCGTACGGCACGGTGTCGCCGAGTTGCAGGCCCTCGGGATGGTGTTCCAGGGCGGAGTGCTCATCCGTCGCGGGCAGGTCAGGGAAGGGCTAGCCCTGCATGACGAGGCGATGGTGATGGCTGTCGGCGGAGATCTTTCGCAGCTTGCCACCGTGCAGATCTTCTGCCAGGTCATCCGCACCTGTTACGACCTGGGTGACTACCGCCGCGCCCAGGAATGGACCGAGGCCATCGAGGGCTGCTTCGTGCGCACCGGGCTGACCAGCTTCCCCGGCGACTGCGAAACCCACCGCATCGGGATCATGGTCGCCAGCGGTGCCTGGGCACTCGCCGAGCAGGAGGCCCGCCGGGCCAGCGCGCGCACCCAATGCTTCGACCCGAGCCATGCCGGCCTCGCCTTTGCCAACATCGGTGATATCCGGTTGCGGGTCGGCGACCTTGCCAGCGCCGAAGAGGCCTTCGCCAAGGCTGAGGAACTGGGGGCCAGCCCGCTGCCCGGGCGGGCCCGGCTGGAGCTGCTGCGCGGTCGCCCCGCTGCGGCGGCCGCGTTGATCAATGCAGCGCTGGCAGCTCAGGGCTGGGACCGCTTGGACCGTTCCCGGCTACTCGCCGACCAGGTGACCATCGCGCTGGCCGTCGATGATCTCGACACAGCGCGCGCGGCCACGACCGAGCTGGCCGAATTAGCGCAGATCTACGCCAGCAAGGCGCTGCTCGCGGCGACCGAGTGCGCCCGTGGCGAGCTGGCGCTGGCCACCGGCAAGGACGACCCGGTGGGGCCGCTGCGTCGCAGCGTCGCATTGTGGTGCGAGGCGCCGGCGCCGTATGAGAGCGCCCGCGCCCGGGTGATGCTCGCCAGCGCGCTGGACCGCGCCGGCCAACCCGAGGCGGCCCGGCACGAACTGTCCACCGCGCGGGCCTGCTTCGAACGGCTCGGCGCCAAGCTCGACGCCGAAGGTGTCGCCAAGGTTGCCGCTGAGCCGGCCACCGTCGGCTGAGCCGTCAGGAGCTGGGGGGCAGTTGGCCGCGGGCGGCGACGTCCAGCGCGGCGGCCGCGGCGGGCGGCAATCGCAGCGTGCCGCTGCGGTCCAGCTTTGCCAGCTCCGCTCGGGCCTTTGCGTAGGCCGCCATGCGCTCGGCGTCGTGGTCGGAGTGCCGGGCCATGGTGAGCAGCTTGATCGCCCGCTGCACGGTGGCCCGCTCCGGTGCCGGGATGCCGGCCAGCCGGATCCGTTCCGCCGCATCGTGTGCGGCGCGCCAGGCGCGCCACGCCTGCTCCACCGCGGTGGCGAAGCGAGCGAGGTGCGCGGCCGGCGGTTCGGTGTCGGTGTCCAATGCCTGGGCCTCGGCGAAGGCGTCCACGAACCGGCCGGTGGATGGCACGGTGACGTCGGTCAGCGCGGGTAGCCGCAGCACCGCGAGTGGGTCGCATTCGAACTGGCCGTATTCACTGCGCAGCTGGGCGAACCGGGCCCGGGTAGCGCGCCAGTCCGGAACCGGCGCAGCGCCAGGTAGGGGTGACGCCGGTCGAGACGGCGCCATCGCCGGGCGCTGACCCCGACCTACCCTGCGGCGGTGCAGGTGCCGCGCGACGGTAAACGTGCCCACTCCGGCCAGCACGAGCGGTCCGAGGGCGACCAGCATGGTGAGCAACGTCACGGCGACAATCCCGGTGCCGGCCAGGAGCACTGCCAACAGGAGCAGCAGCAGCAGACCGAACGGCCGCCGTGCCGGAACCCAGCGGTAATAAAGACCGTACGGCTGTCTTCTCATGGCCGCGTCCTTTCGGTGCCACATCTTTGATACCACCCCTTGGTACCTCCCGGCGACGCCGCACGGGACAGTTCCGGCGCCCGGCGTGCGTCAGCGTCCCCGGCAGCCCATCATCACCTGCGATGATGCCCTCAAGGACCGGTGGACGATCCTGGCCGGCTGCGGCGGGTGGGGAAGGGAGCTGGCAGGTGTTCAGCAAGGTGTTGGTCGCTAACCGCGGGGAGATCGCGATCCGGGCGTTCCGCGCCGCCTTCGAACTGGGCTGCCAGACGGTCGCGGTGTTCCCTTACGAGGACCGTAACTCCGAGCACCGGCTCAAGGCCTACGAGGCCTACCAGATCGGCGAGAAAGGTCATCCGGTCCGCGCCTACCTCTCCGTGCAGGAGATCGTCCGGGCCGCCGAGCGGGCCGGGGCCGACGCGGTCTACCCCGGTTACGGCTTCCTGTCGGAGAACCCGAAGCTGGCCACCGCCTGCCAGCAGGCCGGCATCACCTTCGTCGGGCCGCCACCTGCGGTGCTGGCGCTGGCCGGCAACAAGTCGCGGGCGGTGGCCGCGGCGCGCGAGGCAGGGGTTCCGGTGCTGGCATCCTGTGCGCCGTCGGCCGATATCGACCAACTGATGGCCGCCGCCGACGGGATCGGGTTCCCGATATTCGTCAAGGCCGTCGCCGGCGGCGGCGGACGTGGCATGCGCAGGGTCACCTCGCCCCGCGGGCTGCGGGACGCAGTGGAGGCCGCCTCCCGCGAAGCCGAATCGACCTTCGGCGACCCGACCGTGTTCCTCGAACAGGCCGTCATCGAACCCCGGCACATCGAGGTGCAGGTCCTCGCCGACTCGACCGGCGAAGTGATTCACCTCTACGAGCGGGACTGCTCGGTGCAGCGCCGTCATCAGAAGGTCGTGGAGATCGCCCCCGCGCCGAACCTGGACCCCGATCTGCGGGCGCGGATCTGCGCTGACGCCGTGGCCTTCGCCCGGCAGATCGGCTACGTCAACGCGGGCACCGTGGAGTTCCTCGTCGACCGCGCGGGTAACCACGTGTTCATCGAGATGAACCCGCGCATCCAGGTCGAGCACACGGTCACCGAGGAGATCACCGATATCGACCTGGTTGTGTCCCAACTGCGCATCGCGGCTGGACACACAGTGGCCGACCTCGGATTGTCCCAGGACATGATCGCGCCGCACGGCGCCGCGCTGCAGTGCCGGATCACGACCGAGGATCCGGCCAACGACTTCCGTCCGGATATCGGGACGGTCACCGCCTACCGCTCCGCCAGCGGTGCCGGGGTCCGGCTGGACGGGGGCACCGTCTACCCGGGTGCGCAGATCAGCGCGCATTTCGACTCCATGCTGGTCAAGGTGACCTGCCGGGGACGGGACTTCGGGTCGGCCATGCTCCGGGCGCGCCGGGCGATCGCCGAGTTCCGGATCCGTGGGGTGCACACGAACATCCCGTTCCTGCTCGCCCTGCTCGACGAGCCGGACTTCCTGGCGGGCAAGGTCACCACCTCGTTCATCGAGCAGCGGCCGCACCTGCTCACCGCTCGGCAGTCCGCCGACCGCGGCACCCGGTTGCTGACCTACCTCGGGGATGTGACGGTGAACCGGCCGCACGGTGAGCCCCCCGAGCTGGTCGACCCGGTGCGCAAGCTGCCGCAGATCGACCTGGACTCCCCGCCGCCCGCCGGATCCCGGGACAAGCTTCTGGAACTGGGTCCGGAGGGGTTCGCGCGCTGGTTGCGGGCCGCCGACCGGGTCGGCGTCACCGAGACCACCTTCCGGGACGCTCACCAGTCGTTGCTCGCGACCCGGGTGCGTAGCAAGGATCTCGTTGTGGTGGCGCCCCACGTCGCCCGGATGACCCCGCAACTGTTGTCGCTGGAGTGCTGGGGTGGCGCGACCTACGACGTGGCGCTGCGGTTCCTCGCCGAGGACCCGTGGGAGCGGCTGGCCGCGTTGCGCGCGGCGGTGCCCAACCTGTGCCTGCAGATGCTGCTGCGCGGACGAAACACTGTCGGCTACACGCCCTACCCGACCGAGGTGACCGCGGCCTTCGTCGAGCAGGCCGTCGAGACCGGCCTGGACATCTTCCGGATCTTCGACGCGCTCAACGACGTCTCCCAGATGCGCCCGGCCATCGACACGGTGCGCGAGACCGGCCGGGCCATCGCCGAGGTGGCGCTGTGCTACACCGCCGACCTGTCCGATCCCACGGAGAAGCTGTACACGCTGGACTACTACCTGCGCTTGGCCGAGCAGATCGTCGCGGCCGGTGCGCACGTGCTGGCCATCAAGGACATGGCCGGCCTGCTTCGACCCCCGGCGGCCCGGACGCTGGTGGCAGCGCTGCGCAGCCGGTTCGATCTCCCGGTGCACCTGCACACCCATGACACTCCCGGCGGGCAGCTCGCCACCCTGCTCGCCGCGATCGACGCCGGGGTAGACGCCGTCGACGCGGCCACCGCATCCATGGCGGGCACCACCTCGCAACCGTCGCTGTCGGCGCTGGTCGCGGCCACCGACCACACCGAGCGCAGTACCGGCTTGGACCTGCAGGCGGTCTGTGACCTGGAGCCCTACTGGGAGCTGGTTCGCAAGGTCTACGCGCCCTTCGAGTCGGGACTGGCCTCGCCCACCGGGCGGGTCTATCACCACGAGATTCCGGGTGGCCAGCTGTCCAACCTGCACCAGCAGGCCGTGGCGCTGGGTCTGGCAGACAGGTTCGAGCAGATCGAAGAAGCCTATGCAGCGGCCGACCGGATGCTCGGCAGGCTGGTGAAGGTGACCCCGTCCTCCAAGGTTGTCGGGGATCTGGCGCTACACCTGGTTGGTGCCGGTGTCGAGCCGAAGGACTTCGAGGCCGACCCCGCTCGCTTCGACATCCCTGACTCGGTGATCGGATTCCTGCACGGCGAGCTCGGTGATCCTCCCGGCGGGTGGCCCGAGCCCCTGCGCAGCAAGGCCCTGGAGGGCCGCAGCGGTCCCAAGGGGATCGCGGAGCTGTCCGCTGAGGACCGCAAAGGATTGCGGGAGGACCGGGCACGGACCCTCAACCGGCTGCTCTTCGCCGGTCCGACGGCAGAGTTCGAGGAGCATCGGGAGGCTTACGGGGACACCTCGGTGCTGCCCAGCAAGGATTTCTTCTACGGGCTGCGCGCCGGCGAGGAGCACGTCGTGGACCTCGATCCGGGGGTCCGACTGCTGATCAAGCTCCAGGCGATCGGTGACGCCGACGAACGCGGTATGCGCACCGTGATGTGCACGCTCAACGGGCAGCTGCGCCCGCTGCAGGTCCGGGACCGCTCCATCGACTCGGAGGTCCCGGTCGCCGAGAAAGCCGACCGGTCCAACAGTAATCATGTCCCGGCGCCATTCGCCGGTGTGGTCACCCTGCTGGTGTCCGAAGGGGACACCGTGTCTGCCGGGCAGCCGGTGGCCACCATCGAAGCGATGAAGATGGAAGCCGGGATCACCGCACCCAAGGCCGGCACCGTGGCCCGCTTGGCGATCAAGACCGTGGCGCAGGTGGAGGGCGGTGACCTCATCCTCGAGCTGCGCTAGTCGGTGGCCCTTCAAGTACCGCCAACCCCCCTCACAGCTGCTCTTTTCGACTACCAACCTCCGCTCGCCACACACCCGCCGGGTAGCGCCATCATGGGAACGTGACGCGGATCGTGGCGGGGGTGGCGGGGGGGCGGCGGCTGGCTGTGCCGCCGCACGGCACCCGGCCGACATCGGACCGGGTCCGGGAGGCAATGTTCAGCGCACTGCAGGCCCGGCGGGACCTCAACGGGGCCCGGGTGCTCGATCTCTACGCCGGGTCTGGCGCCCTGGGGTTGGAGGCGCTGTCCCGCGGAGCGGCGCATGTCCGGTTCGTGGAGTCCGACCGGCGCGCGGCCGCCGTGCTGCGTCGCAACGTCGAGACGATGGGGTTGCCTGGGGCGCAGGTCACGACCGGCGCAGTGCAGGCGGTGCTGCGCGGCGAGCCTGGCGAACCCTACGACGTGGTGCTCGCCGACCCGCCCTACGCGCTGGACGACGCTACCCTGGCCGGCGTGCTGAGCGCGTTGGCCAGTGGCGGCTGGCTCGCCCGCTCGGCACTGCTCGTGGTGGAACGCCCGGCCCAGGCATTCCCGCCGACCTGGCCCGATGATGTGGCGGCGCTCACGCATCGGCGGTATGGGGACACCTCGGTGTACTACGGTTGCGCGCCATGAGGCGCGCGGTGTGTCCCGGCTCCTATGACCCCGCAACCAACGGCCACCTGGACATCATCGAGCGGGCCGCGACCCAGTTCGACGAGGTGGTGGTCGCCGTTCTGATCAACAAAACCAAGAGCTGCCTGTTCGAGGTCTCCGACCGGATGGCGATGCTGAAGGAGATCACCGAGCACCTGCCCAACGTCCGGATCGACTCCTGGCACGGGCTGCTTGTGGATTACTGCCGGGCCAACGGGATCGCGGCGATCGTCAAGGGACTGCGCGCGGTCAGCGATTTCGACTACGAGTTGCAGATGGCTCAGCTGAACTACCAGCTGTCCGGGGTGGACACGATGTTCATGCCGAGCAACCCGACCTACAGCTTCCTGTCCAGCTCGCTGGTCAAGGAGGTCGCCGCCTACGGCGGTGACGTCGGCCACCTGCTACCTGCCACAGTGCACCAACGCTTGGTCGACCGGCTCGCCCAACGCTGACGTCCAGCCATCCCGAACCACCCGGTGTGACACGCCGCGCACCGCCTGCTCCCGCGTCTGAGCTGCGTGAGCGGGCACACTAGTGATCGTGGCTGACGACACCAAGGAGGGGCCGGTGTACCGGGTCTTCGAGGCGCTCGATGAGCTCGTGACCACTGTCGAGGAGGCGCGCGGGGTACCGATGACCTCGAGCTGCGTGGTGCCCCGCGGGGATGTGCTCGAACTGCTCGACGACGTCCGCGATGCGATTCCCGCCGAGCTCGACGATGCCCAGGACGTGCTGGATCATCGGGACGATCTGGTGAACACCGCACAGCGGGAGTCGCAACGCGAGCGCGAGGAAGCCCGCACCGAAGCAGAGCGGACGGTAACCGGTGCCCGCGACGAGGCCACCCGCCTGGTCGCCGAGGCCCGCGCCCGCGCCGAGTCGATGGTCGCCGACGCGCAAGCCGAGGCCGAGCGCGTCGCGGTCACCGGGCGCCAGGAGTACCAGGAGCTGACCGGGCGCGCAGAGGCCGAAGCGCAGCGGTTGACCGTGGCCGGGAGGGCGGCCTACGAGCGGGCCATCGCCGACGGGCGTGCCGAGCAGGCCCGGCTGGTCGAGCAGACCCAGGTGGTGCAGGCCGCCCGGGCCGAGGCGGCCCGAATCCACGACGAGGTGAGCACCGAGGTTCACCGGCTTCGCTCGGAATGCGACGCCTATGTCGAACGCACGCTCGCGGAGTTCGAGGACCTGCTCAACCGCACGTTGCGCACCGTCGGGCGCGGTCGCACCCACCACGGCGGACCGGTGCCGGCGGGGGCGGGCGAATACCCCCGGTAATCAACACAGCTGAGCCGGTCATCGCGCCCTCCGGGCGCCGTCGCATACCCTTGAACCCTGATGCCACGCCACGCCGCTCGCACTCGTCCCAACCCGTCCGCGCCATGGGTGATCGATACCCGGGAGCTGGGCAGGCGTCCCGGGGCGATGCGTACCTACCACCGCGACATCGGAGTACCGGCCGGGCTGGGGCTGGACGTGATCGGGATCCCGAAGGGTGATGAGCTGGCGCTGGACGTGCGGCTGGAGTCGGTGGTGGAGGGTGTGCTGGTGTCCGGCACGGCGTCCGCGCCGCTGGCTGGGCAGTGCTCCCGGTGCCTGGATCCGATGGTGGATCGGCTGGAGGTCGATCTGACCGAACTGTTCGCCTACCCGGACACGGCCACCGATGAGAGCACGGATCCTGACGAGGTCAGCCGGGTGGTCGACGACCTGGTCGACCTCGAGCCGGTGGTCCGCGACGCGGTGCTGCTGGCGCTGCCGCTGGCGCCGTTATGCCGCGACGACTGCCCCGGCCTGTGTCCGGAGTGCGGCGGCAAGCGGGCCGAACTCGGCGCGGATCACCAGCATGACACAATGGACCCGCGCTGGGCCGCGCTCAGGCAGTGGTGCGGTAACGATTATCCCCAGTGACGATTAACCTCAGCGGTAGCGAAGAGGAGAACGACTAACGTGGCCGTCCCGAAGCGCAGGATGTCGCGGTCGAACACCCGCTCGCGGCGGGCTCAGTGGAAGGCCACCGCGCCGACTCTCGCGGCGTGTTCGAACCGGGCTTGCCGTCAGCCGAAGCCCCCGCACCTGGCCTGCCCGCACTGCGGGAAGTATGACGGCCGCCAGGTCGTCCCGGTCTGACATCGACGACGCGACGAAGCCGTGGGTGCCCGGTCCTCGCGGGGTCACGGACCGGATCGGGCCCCGCTGCTTACCGCGCTCGGCGTGGAGATCGACGCCGAGATGCTGACTCTTGCGCTCACCCACCGCTCCTACGCCTACGAGAGCGGTGGCCTCGAACCCAATGAGCGCTTGGAGTTCCTCGGCGACGCCGTTCTCGGGGTTGTCGTCACCGACCACCTGTTTAGGACGCACCCCGACCTGCCGGAGGGCCAGCTCGCGAAGTTGCGCGCCAGCGTGGTGAACATGCATGCGCTGGCCGGGGTAGCTCGCGGGTTGGGTGAACGTGGTCTGGGTGATTACCTGCTGCTAGGTCGCGGTGAGGAGCTCACCGGGGGCCGCCACAAGTCCAGCATCCTGGCTGACACCATCGAGGCGCTGATCGGCGCGGTGTACTTGCAGCACGGTATGGACGCCGCACGCCAGGTGGTCCACCGGCTGTTCGATCCGCTGCTGGTGATGGCTCCGCTGCTGGGGGCCGGCCTGGACTGGAAGACCAGTCTTCAGGAACTCACCGCCAGCAACGAGCTGGGTGTGCCCGAGTATCGGGTAGTCGAGGATGGGCCTGACCACCTCAAGGAGTTCACCGCGACGGCCGTGATAGCCGGGGTGGATCGGGGGAGCGGGCAGGGTCGGACCAAGAAAGAAGCGGAGCAGCGGGCCGCCGAGGTGGCCTGGCGCTCGCTGTCCGAGTTGGCCCGCGGAAGCCCCCCGCCAGCGGGATAGTTGCATCGTGCCGGAGCTGCCCGAGGTGGAGGTCGTCCGGCTCGGCCTCGCTGAGCACGTCGCCGGGCGCATCGTGGGCGCCGTCGAAGTGCGCCATCCCCGCTCGGTACGTCGCCACCTGGCTGGTGAGCTGGACTTCGTCGCCCGGCTGGCCGGCCGGCAGGTGCATGCGGCCCGGCGCCGCGGCAAGTACCTCTGGCTGGATCTTGGTGACGGCGAGGCATTGCTGGCCCATCTGGGGATGAGCGGGCAGATGCGCATCCAGCCTCCCGGGGCGGCCGACGAGATTCACCTGCGGGTACGGCTGGCCTTCGCCGACGGCGGGCCAGAGCTGCGTTTCATCGACCAGCGCACCTTCGGGGGCCTGTCAGTAGAGGATCTGGTCAACGGCCTGCCTGTCCCGGTAGCGCATATCGCCCGAGACCCGATGGACCCGTGCTTCGATCTTGAAGCGGTGGTTGCCGGGATCCGGCGGCGGCGCACCGGTCTCAAACGTGCGCTGCTGGACCAGACCCTGGTGTCCGGAATCGGCAACATCTACGCCGACGAGGCGCTGTGGCGCGCACGGTTGCACTGGGCGCGGCCCACGGAGACGCTGACCCGCCCGCAGGTGCGGGCCGCGCTGACCGCCGCCACCGAGGTGATGACCGAGGCACTGGCCGCCGGTGGCACCTCATTCGATGCGCTCTACGTCAATATCAACGGCGCTTCCGGCTATTTCGACCGCGCGCTGGCCGTCTACGGGCAAGAGGGACGGCCCTGCCCGCGCTGCGGCACCCCGATCCGGCGAGAGTCTTTCATGAACCGCTCCTCCTACACCTGCCCGCATTGCCAGCCCCGCCCCCGCCACCCCCACCCGTGAGGGTCGTCTCAATTGGTGACTTTTTCCAACACGATCGTCGGCGCGTCTTCGGAATTATTCTGGGCGATCTCAGCGGGAACGGTGGCCCCGCATCCGCTGCTCTTCCCGCCATCCACGCCCGCACTTCCGTTAGACTCACCTCTCGTCCCATGCTCTCAAACACACGCCACCACACCACATCCAGGCTCTGCCCCATGCCAAGATCCAATGCCTGATAAACAGTGCACCTTCGCCGTCTGCCCAAAAATCTCCACGTCCAGCCACAAAACTGACACTGCCCCTGCTCGTTGACCTGGTGCTGTCGCAGCAGCACGACGGCCATCGCCAAGAGTCGCACCGTCTGCTCTTCAAGTGCGGTCGGCGCTCTTGGCGCATCGTTGCTGAGCCACTCGGACAGCTTCTCAAGCTCTTCCAGAAATAGCCGAGACCGGGTGTCAAAAACGTTGTTCACGATTTCCGGTCAGGCTCAACGGTATGCGCTGGAAGGGCAATCGGTCCGGCGAAAACCTCCCCGTCAATAACCGCTTCCAGCGTTCCGTTCGCCCGACGATGCAACCGCTCACCTACCTCCATGAGCCGCTGTGCGTAGTGCAGCTGCTCGGCGACGTTGGCGCTTCCGTCCATGATTCGCAGAGCGAGTGACGGCATATCACTGTTCAGCCGCGCCAGCTCGACCAGTAGCTCCCGGTCTACGCGGATCACGGCTGCATCGACTTCCTGTCCTGGTGCCTGCGTCCGTGCTTGACTTG